>SIAN01000042.1 GCA_009691715.1 Planctomycetota bacterium | reverse complement strand
CCGGAGAGCGCGCTCGCGTCGGTGACGAGCGAACTCGCCGCGACGATCTCCGACGCTCGCAGCGACGCGATCGTGAGCGGTCGGGTGGTCTGGTTCGAGCTGTCGCTGGGGACGACGCGCGACGCACGCCAGTTCTTCCGCACGATCCGCGAAGCTCTGCCAGGGCGCGAGGATGAGGTCGAAGAAGACCAGTACCTGCTGACGGTCAAGGATTGGCAGGAACTGCCGCGCGAAGTCCGGATCGACGCCGTGATGATCGGCGAGCAAGAGCCCTACTCCGGCGAGCTGGTGTCGGTCCCGATCCGCCCCGACGGCACCATGCCGAGCTTCCTGGTCCGGCTGTGGGCGCCCGAGCTCGATCCAAACCTGCAGCGCCAGGCCGGTTGGTCGGCCGTGCAGGTCGCCGGCTTGCTCGGCCAGCCGCGCGTGCTGAACCGCTTCGTCGAGCCGGAGTTCTTGCGCGAGGACGCCTTCCAATGAGATCGCTCCTCGGTTCGCGCTCGCTTCAGCACCGCGACCGTCGCCAGGGCGCCTCCCGCGGCTTCACGCTGGTCGAGGTGCTCTGCGCCCTCGCCATCGTCGCGCTCGCGGTGTTCCCGATGCTGCTCTTGGTCGAGCGTGCGGAGAAGGACTCGTTCGACGCCAAGTTCGCGACGCTCTGCTCGGGCCGGATGCGCAGCCTCCTCGCGGAACTCCAGCGCACGGCCAAGCCTGGATCCAGCGGCGCCGGCGACTTCAGCTCGATGACCGAGGAGGAGGGATTCGACGAGCGATTCGCCTTCGCCGACATCCGCTACGAATGGCAGTGCCAGTCGATGGACCTCTCGGTCGATGTCGCCCCGAAGGCGGACGAATCCGACGCGGAGAAGAAGGAGCGCCAGAGCCGCGATGAGAAGAAGCGTCAAAAGGACGAGGAGGAGGAGGCGGACGCGGCGATCGACGCCCGCTTCCGCGTGCGCTATTTCAAGGTGGTCTGCACCTACAAGCTCGAGGACGGCGAGGAGCGGGAGCTGATCGTCGAGACCTACGCTCCGCCACTGCCGACGGATGAAGAACTGAAGAAAGAGAACGGGCGCGACGTCGTCCCTCCGAACGGCGGCACCAAGAGCTGAGCGAAACGCTGAATCCACAGGGCTTCCTAGAATGAGGATTCCATGAATCGCCGACTCCAGAACGGTTTCACGCTGGTCGAGCTGATGGTCGCCGTCGCGATCATGGCGCTGGTCATGACGGCGCTGCTTGGCACTGTGCAGAGCACGATCGCGGCGCGCGACGAAGCCGAGATCGAGATCGCCAGCGTTCGCGATGGGCCGCGAATCCTCGACATGGTGGAACGCGACCTGCGCGCGCTGCATGTCTACAACCTCGAGAAAGGCGCGGTCCTGCACGGCGAGCGGCAGTCGCCTGGGGGCCTAAGAGGCGACCGGATCGACTTCGTCTGCACCAACGACTCGGCGCGCCGCCTTGGCGACGGTCCCGACGAGGTCGATGAAGACGCCGACGTCTCGAGCGACCTGAACGAGGTCGGCTACGTCCTTCGCGCGAGCACGTTGTCGGGTGACTTCCTCGAACTGTGGCGGCGCGAGGACCTCTTCGTCGACGACGACCCCTTCGACGGCGGCTCGTTCGAGAAGATCCACGAGCGCATCACGCGGTTCGAGATCACCTACCTCGCCCACCTCGGAGACAAGGCGGACGAGGAGACCGACTGGGACATGGAGGAGAAGAAGAAGCTCCCGGGCGGCATCCGGATCGACCTCGAACTGCAGGCGACACCGGAACTCGTCGGCAGCTACACGGAAGTCCTCGCGGACGGGCAGAAGCTCTACCGCTACACGCGCGTCGTCGCTTTCGCCGAGGAGCAGACGCTCGCGCTCTCCGTTCGCCCCTACCTCCCGATCACAATCACCGGTCGCAATGACAACGCCGGCGCGAACGGCGGCGCGGGCGGCAAGGACGGATCGAAGGGCGGATCTGGGGACGGCAGCGGCGACACCGGCGACCAGGGTTCGAAGCGCGAAGGCGGCAAGTCGATGGTCGACATGATGCAGGACGGCGGACTACCCGGCGGGCAGCCGAACTTCGACATGGACTTCAATTCCCGCGACGGGCTGCAGATCGATTCTGGCGGCAACGGCGAGCTGTCGCCTTCGGACGAGGCGAAGCTCGATGAGTACCTCTCCGACTTCCGCAATCGCTACAAGCCGAACGGCGGCTCCGGCGGAGCGGGCGGCGGAGCGGGCGGCGGAGCGGGCGGCGGAATCGGTGGCGGCTCTGGCGGCAGCGGGCGGGACCCGAAGAACTGAGCGCCGCGCTTGGGTCGTTGAGCGCGGCACCCTTGCGCCGCGCTTGCGAACTGTGCGCGACGCCCGCGATCAGCGCCGCGCGACCAGCCGCTCGCGGCCGGCGACGTAGGGGCGCAACGCCTCCGGCAGGATCACGGTGCCATCGGCCTGCTGGTGATTCTCCAGCAGTGGAATGAGGATGCGCGGCGACGCCACCACGGTGTTGTTGAGCGTGTGGCAGTAGCGGACCTTGCCATCCTTGCCGCGGTAGCGCAGCTCGAGTCGGCGCGCCTGGAAGTCGTGGAAACGCGAGGCGCTGTGGGTTTCGCCGTAGTTACCGCGGGACGGCATCCAAGTCTCGATGTCGAACTTCTGGACCTGCGGCTGGCCGAGGTCGCCGCCACAGACATTGACGACGCGATAGGGCAGTTCGAGCTTCTGCAGCAGGCGCTCGGCGTTGCCGAGGATCGTCTGATGGTGCTGCTTCGACAGCTCCTCGTCGTTGCGGTCGACGACGACCTGCTCGACCTTCCAGAACTGATGGATGCGGTAGAGGCCCTTGGTGTCCTTGCCGTACGCCCCCGCCTCGCGACGGAAGCAGGGTGACATGGCGACGTAGCGCTTCGGCAGCTCCGCCTCGTCGAGGATCTCGCCGGCGTGGATCGACGTGACCGGCACTTCGGCGGTGCCGATCAGGTAGAGGTCGTCCTTCGCCATCTTGTAGGCCTGGTCCTCCCCGCCCGGGAAGTAGGCCGTCCCCTCCATCGGCTCGTAGCGCACCATCAACGGCGGCTGCACCGGCGTGAAGCCCGCCTCGATCATGTGATCGATCGCCATGCGCAGGATGCCGTGCTCGAGCAGGCAGCCGTCGCCGAAGAGCATGTACTGGCGCGCGCCGGAGATCCGCGCCGCGCGCTCCTGGTCGAGGATCCCGAGGCGCGTGCCGATCTCTCCGTGGTCGAGGATCGGGAAGTCGAACTTGCGCGGCGTGCCAACCCGCTTGATCTCCACGTTGTCGGCGTCGGAGAGGCCGTCGGGCACCTCAGGCGACGGCACGTTCGGCAGCGTCAGCAGCGCCGCGCGCAGTGGACCATCGAGCGCGCGCTCCTCTTCCTCCATCACCTTCAGCCGCGCCTTCAAGTCCCTCACGTCCTCGGCGGCCTTCGCGCGCTGGTCGGCTGGCAACGCCCCGATCGACTTCGACAGGCGGTTCTGCTCGGCGCGATCGTTGTCGAGGCGGACCATCAGCTCGCGGCGCTGCTGGTCGAGAGCCAGAACGCGGTCGACGTCGACCGTCATCCGCTTCTTCGCCGCGGCGGCTTTGACCGCCTCCTTGTTCTCGCGCACGAACTTGATGTCGAGCATCGCCTGCCTCACGCTACTCCGGGCAGGCGGCCCACGATCCCGATCGTGGTGCGTTCCCGTCCGGAGGGGCGGGGAGTCTACCGGGACATCACAACCGGGAGATCGGAGCGTGAGGACTGATCGGATCCGCCGACGTTGCCTCGGGTCTCACTTCCACTCGGAAGCGAACGGGCCGCCGAGCAAGGAGTGCTTCTTCAGGGTCAGCTGGATCTCGACCTCGTCGGCCTTGACGTTGTCGAACGCGAAGTCGGCCGGGAACCAGGCCGCGACGTTGTCGGTATTGGAGAGCTCGGACGAAATCTTGCTCATCGTTTTCGGCCTGCCGACCGGCGCGCCGCCCTTCTTCCGATAGGCGACGTCGCAGTACGGAACCTCGTCGTAGATCCGGCCCAGGATCGCGCCGGCCTTGTCCTTGATGATGAGATCCTTGCCTTGCACCACAATCGCCTTGCCGACCACCTTCGACCTGAAGTCGAGGGTGTAGGGACCGCCGTGCTCGAGCGTGGTCGTCTCGCCGGCCTTCACCTCGAATGACGGGCAGTCGCCCTTGAAGATCCACGCCTGCTTCATCTGGCCGGGCTTGCCCGACTCGACCCGACCGTACGCGATCTCGTACTGCCCGGCGGGCAGATTCACCGGCGCCCCGCCGGCAATGTCGAAGAAGGAGCCCTTCATGTCGCCGACCTCGGCGACTACCAGCATCTTCGGCGGGACCGGGCCAATCCATTTGAGGAGCACCTGCCCGGTCGTGAGCTCGAGTTCGCGCACGCGCACCTGCTTCGCGAGCGGGTCGTTGATCCTGATGCAGCACCACTTCCCCGCGAGGAACACGATGTCGGACCACGGCTGCGGCTTCGCCTTGCCGATGACCAGCGCATCGTTGTCCCAGAAGCGCGGATTGCCGCGCCACAGGTTGTCACCCTGATCGCTCGGGTCGCCGATCGCGCCGCTGCAGTTGTCGTCGATGAACAGGACGGTCTCGTTCAGGAGCTTCGCTTCGCGGTAGCAGCCGATCCGGTAGCGGCCCGAGTTCTGGTAGTTCACGATCGTCTGGAACCAGGTCTGACCCTGGCCGCCCGAGAGCATGAAGAACGCGTAGCGGTCGGCGTCCTTGCCATCTCCCGACTTGAGGCTGTTCAATGTCGGCCTGCCATCGATGACCTTCACCGGCGAGTCGCCTTTGCTCTCCTTGCCGTCACCGTCGAGATCGAAGAAGCCCTTGGCTGCCTCGCGAACGACCGTGAGCGGCTTCCCGAACGGCGACGCCTTCACGAGGATGCCGAAGTCGTTCTTGCTCTTGTCGTTCCAGGTGAACTCGCGCCACAGCAGCACCTGGTCGAGACCCCACGGCGAGGTCGAGGCGATCTGCGACGGATCCTTCATCTCCTTGTAGGCGGTCGTGAAGTCGAGCCAGACCGATCCCTCCTTGTAGGAGGTCGTCGAGTTCCGCTTCGCGCCTGATCCGCCGCCGCCGTCCGCCGCCTTGCCGGCCTCGCGCGGGTCGTGCCCTTTCTCGATCAACTCGCGCCGCTTGTCGACCATGTACCGGTACATCGCTTCCTTCGGGCGCCCGCCGACGAGCCACTCGTCCATCGCAGTCTCGAACGCGAGGATCGCATCGCCGTACGCGCCGAGCTGCTCGTGGGCGAATCCGCAGTGGTAGCGGGCGATCGCCGCCAGCTCCGGATCCTTCGCCGTCTGCGCCGCCGCCAGAGCAGCATCCATCTCGATCAGCGCCCGTCTGAAGTCGGACTGCTCGCGCTTCTGATTCGCCGCCGCGAAGATATTCGCCGCCTTCGACCACGCGCTGTAGGCGTCGCTCCACGCAGTGAGACCGGCCTCATCCAGCGGCTTGAGGCGATCGAAGCGCTTGCGGAAGCGGGTGCCATCCTCGGCTTCGTCGGCCGCGGTGATCAGCAGTTCGGCCTCGTCTGCAGCGGACGGCCCCCCCTGCACGATCTTGAAGCTGTACTCGAGGAGCACGTCCTCGGTCGTGCGCATGTCCTTCGACGCGAGGCGGCTGATGCCGCGCACGTCCTGCACGTCGGCGAGGCTGCGATAGGTCGCGAGAAACTCGGCCTGACGGTCGGCAGCAGCAGCATCTTGGAGCGGTGCGGCAGGGATCGAGGTGCCGAGCGCGAGCCCGAGTGCCGCGAAGACAACGAACACGAGCGCGCGGGACGCGGGTCGCATGGGCGCGATCTCCTGACGGGATCCGAACCGCGTCGAACGTTAGGCGCGCTTGCAGAGTCGGTCAAATCAGGCACGCGGCGGCCGCTCAGCGCCAGCCATTCAGCGGCGGCCGCGCTTCGCCGATTCGCTGCGCTGCTGGAGGAAGCTTCGCTCGCGTTGCGTGAGGCTCGGCATCCCCTCGGCGTGGATCTTCGCCAGCAGCCGATCCATCTCGGCATCGTCGTCGCGCTCGCGGTCGGAGAGGCGCTCAGCCTTCGCCGCGCGCGATTGATCGCGCAACGCAGCCCACCACGAAAGCGCGTCGAAGCGCCAACGGAACCAGGTGAAACCGAACGCCGCGCCGCCGAGGTGGCAGAGGTGCGCGACACCGTCCTTACGCCCAAGCAGCAGCGGGTGAAGGTCAAACGCTACCAGCAGGATCGCGAGGACCTTGAACGGCACGCGGAAGAAATAAAACAGGAATGGGCGGTCCGGCGTCTCGCGCGCCATGAAGAAGAGCAGCCCCATCAATCCGCCGGACGCTCCGACCAGCCCGGTCGGCTCGCGCCGGACCGCCATCACGACGAGGTGCGCAATTGCGCCGCAGAGTGCGGCGCCGAAGAACAGCGTGGCGAAGCTGCCGCGGCCCAGGCGCATCTCGAGTTCGCGACCGAAGAACCAAAGTCCGAGCATGTTGAAGACGAGGTGGAAGAGCGAAGTCGGATCGTGCGGCAAGACGTGCGTGAAAAACGGGTAGACGAACGGCGCATTGTCGAGCGAAAGCCAGAGCCAGCGGTTGACCGAGAACGGCACCGCGCCGGCCGCATGCAGCGTGCCGAGCAGCCACACGAAGATCGCGCCCAAGAAGACCGCGCTGGTGATCGGCGTGGCCGCGAGCGTGGCGCGCCAACCGGGTCCGCGCGGCCCCGCGTCGCCGTCGTTCCATTCGTTTCGCCAGCCCATCGAGCCCTCCGCCAGCGTGCTGTGCTCGACGCGCGCCCCACCGCTCCTGCCTGTCGGCACGCAAGGCGCCGGTATGTTAGGCCGCTTCAAGATGTACGCCGCGCCGCCATGGCGGACTGGTGGCGGACCGGCGCGCGGCGGACCGATCGGCAGGAGGGGCGATGGCGGCACGTCTGATCGATGGGAAGGCGCTTGCCGCCGGAATCCTCGAGCGGGTGAGGTTGCAGCGAATCGCGCTCGGCAACAAGCCTCTGCGTCTGGTCTCGATCTACGTCGGCGACGACATCTCCTCGGCCGTCTACATCCGCAACCAGAAGCGGGCCTGCGAGCGGATGGAGATCCGTTTCGACCTCGAGCACTTGCCGGCGACCGCCACCGAGAACGACCTCGTCGACCGCCTCCACGTGCTCAACCACGACGACAGCGTGACCGGGATCATCCTCCAGCGACCCCTGCCGCCGGAACTGCGGCAGTTCCGCCTGCAGGCGAAGATCCACCCCGACAAGGACGTCGAGGGGCTGAACCCGGCCAACATCGGCTCGATCGTCTACGGCATGCCGAAGCTCGTGCCGTGCACGGCCCTGGCCGCCCTGCGCTGCCTCAAGTCGACCGGCGTTCCGCTGCGCGGCGCCGACATCGTGATGGTCGGCCACAGCGAAGTCGTCGGCAAGCCGGTCGCGTTCCTGATGCTGAACGAGTTCGCGACCTGCACCGTCTGCCATGTCGCGACCCAGGATCTCGCCACGAAGACACGTCACGCCGACGTGATCTTCACCGCTGTCGGCAAGCCCGGTCTCCTGAACGGATCAATGGTCAAGCCCGGCGCGATCGTCATCGACATCGGGATCAAGCAGGTCCCCCAAGTCGGTCCCGATGGCCGCCCGCTCCTCGGCGACGACGGTCAACCGCTGCTGCGCTTGTCAGGCGACGCCGATTTCGACTCGGTGAGCGCAGTGGCCGGTTGGATCACCCCGGTTCCAGGCGGCGTGGGTCCGGTCACGGTCGCGATGCTGATCCACAACTGCGTCGTCGCGGCGCGCCTGCAGCAGGGGCTTCCGATCGAGTCGGCACTGGCTTGAACGTCGCTGGGCTGAACATCGCTGGCCTGAACGGGCGCAACGTGCGCAGTCAGCGATCGCGTTCGAGCACGAAGTCGGCGATGTCGAGCAAGGTCTGCCGCGACGGACTCTGCGGCAGGCCCTGCGCACGGGCGCGGGCCTCGCGGACGAACTGCTCGGCGGTCGCCTGCGCGCTCAGCACATCAGGCGCGAAGTCGACGATCGCGCCCAAGGCCGCCCGCGGATCACCGACCGCGCCGTCGGCCAGCATTTGCCGCACCCGCGCGGCCGTCGCCGCCGGCACGCGATCGAGCAAGCGCAGCAACGGCAGCGTCATCTTGCGTTCCGACAGGTCGGTGCCAAGCGACTTGCCGACGCTGCGCTCGTCGCCGGCAAGGTCGAGACAGTCGTCGATGATCTGGAATGCGATGCCGAGCAGGCGACCGTACTCCTCGAGCGCGGTCACGTGCTCCGCCGTCGCACCGGCGTACCACGCGCCGAGTCGCGCACTGGCCGCGTAGAGCGACGCGGTCTTGTCCTCGATGATCCGCAGGTACTCGGGAAACGACAGGTCGAACCGACCGCGGTTGCAGTTCTGGTCGATCTCGCCGGTACAGAGCCTCCGGGTGGTCTGCGCCAAGTGGATCGCGGCGGTCCGATCGTCGAGGGTATTCGCCAGCGCGAACGCCTGGGCGTAGATGAAGTCGCCGAGCAGGATCGGCACCTCGTTTCCGTGCAGCGCGTTGACGCTCGGCGTGTTCCGGCGCGTCGTCGCATGGTCGAGGACGTCGTCGTGCAGCAACGTCGCCGTGTGAATCATCTCGACGATCGCGCCGACGATGACGTGATCGTCGGTCTCGCGTCCCGCAGCGCGCCCCGCCAGCAGCACCAGCGCCGGACGCAGTTGCTTGCCGCGAAACAATGCGGCGTGCTCGACCAACTTGCGCACGTGAGGAGAGTCGGAGGCGAGCGCGCGGTGGTAGGCCGCGTCGACCCGTTTCAGATCCTCCTGGAGCGGAGCGAAGAGCGCCTTTTGATCGAGGCGCGGCGCCGTGCCGCGGGCCGGGCTGCTCATCGCTCCTCCTCGCCCATGCTGCACGCCATTTCGAGGTCGGACAGCGTGTTCACGTTCAAGAACGCCCGGCCATCGTCGGTGTCGACCGCGACGGCGCCAAGGGCGGCGAGCGCGACGCGCGCCGACTCACGCGGGGCCGCGCGCTGTCGGTGGATCAGCGCTTCGGCGGCAATCGGAGTCCAGAGCGAGACCAGCGGCTCATCACCACGCGGAGTTCGCGCGAACGCAACCGGCGCCGATCCGATCGCCGCCGCGAGCCTGCGGTAGTGCTGCACGTCGAGCCACGGCAGGTCGCACGGAGCGACGAACCACCGCGCGGCCGGCATTGCTTGGAACGCCGTCGCCAGCGCCTGCAGCGGACCGTCGCCCGGCCGGGGATCGGCGACGACGACCACATCGCCCGGCACGCCCTCGATGGGCGCCGCGCGGATCAGCGCCCGACGCGTCGCAAGCGGAGCCAATCGGCGCAGCGCACGGAGCGCCAGAGGCTCCACCGATTCCGTCGGCGCGCGACGCACGCTGAACGGCTCGCACGCCTTGTCGCGGCCGAAGCGGGACGAGCGCCCGCCGGCGAGCACAAGCACGACATCGCCAAGCTGCGATTCACCCGGCTGCACATCTCCCGGCTGCACGACTTCTCCAAACCGGGTCACGCTCAGTCCTTCTTCGCCTTGGCGGGCTTCGAGTCGTCGTCGTCCTCGTCGTCCGCACTTTCCTTCAGCCCCTGCTTGAAGCTGTTCATGCCCTTGCCGAGGTTGCGCATGACGTTCGGCAACCGATTGCCGAACATCAGCAGCGCGATGATCGCGATGGCGACGAGGCCGAGCGGGCCGATGTTGCCGAGGAAGAGCAGGCTCACGATCACCTCACGCGGTGCCGCGCGGGCACCTCACGAACTTCGTTCTGGAACACGGTCAAGGCGCTGCGCTGCGGTTCACTCTCGAGTCGGAACACCGCAGGATGATACTGCCCGAAGGGTCCCGGCGGGGAACGCCGGTCGCGTCGAGCGGGAGATGAGCGGCCATGCCGCCTGCGCCACCACGGGAGCCGCCGGCCGCTCGTTTTACTTCCGCGTCGCGAGGAGTTCTGCCATCGCGGCACCGAGCTTGGCGGGGTTGTTCACCATCGTGACGCCCGCCTTCTTCAGCGCCTTCACCTTCTCCGCCGCCGTTCCCTTGCCACCCGCGATGATCGCGCCGGCGTGGCCCATCCGCTTGCCCGGTGGCGCCGACTGTCCGGCGATGAAGCCGACGACCGGCTTGGTCACGCTCTCCGCGATGAAGCGCGCCGCGTCCTCCTCCGCCGAGCCGCCGATCTCGCCGATCATCACGATCCCCTCGGTCGCGGGATCGTCCTCGAACAGGCGCAGCACATCGACGAAGTTGGTGCCCGGGAGCGGATCGCCGCCGATGCCGACGCAGGTCGACTGGCCGAGACCTAGCTGGGTGAGCTGCCACACCGCCTCGTAGGTCAGCGTGCCGCTGCGCGAGACCACGCCGATCGTTCCGGGACGATGGATGTAGCCCGGCATGATCCCGATCTTGCAGCCGGTCTTGTGCTGCCCTTCCTCGAACGCGCCTGGCGTGATGACGCCTGGGCAATTCGGGCCGACGAGGCGCGTGCCGCTGTCCGCGAGCTTGCGATGCACCTTCGCCATGTCGTTGACGGGGATGCCTTCGGTGATGCAGATCACCAGTTCGAGCTTCGCGTCGATCGCCTCGAGGATGGCGTCGGCGGCGAACGCGGCCGGAACGTAGATCACGCTCGCGTTCGCGCCGGTCTTGGCGACGGCGTCGGCAACCGAGTCGAACACCGGCAACTGCGCACCGCCGACGTCAACCGTCGTACCGCCCTTGCCCGGCGTCACGCCGCCGACCATGCAGGTCCCGTACTCGATCGCCTTCTGCGTATGGAACTTGCCAGCCTCGCCGGTGATGCCTTGGCAGAGGACGCGCGTCGACTTGCCGACCAGGATGCTCATGCCTTGCCTCCGTGGGCGGCCTTGACCACAGCCTTCGCGGCCGCGTCGATCGTCTTCGCCGTGTGGATCTTCATGCCGCTCTCTTCGAGCATCTTGCGACCGATCTCGACGTTGGTCCCTTCAAGGCGCACGACCAGCGGCACGGTCAGGTGCACCTCCTTCGCTGCGGCGAGGATGCCGCCGGCGATGACATCGCACTTGGCGATGCCGCCGAAGATGTTGACCAACACGGCCTTCACCTTCGGGTCCTTCAGGATCAGCTTGAACGCCGCGCAGACCTGGTCCTTCGTCGCGCCGCCGCCGACATCGAGGAAGTTGGCCGGGAAGCCGCCGGCGAGCTTGATGGCGTCCATGGTCGCCATCGCGAGACCGGCGCCGTTCACCATGCAACCGACGTCGCCGTCGAGCGAGACCCAGTTGAGGCCGTGTTCGGAGGCGGCGAGTTCGCGCGCGTCCTCTTCGTCCTTGTCGCGGAACGCCAGCACGTCCTTGTGTCGGAACAGGCCGTTGCTGTCGAACGCGACCTTCGCGTCGAGCGCGATCAATCCGCCCGCCTTGGTCACGACCAGCGGGTTGACCTCGACCATCGAGCAGTCCTTGTCCAGGAAGCACTTCGCCAGCGCCTGGAGCAGCGGCACCGCCGCCTTGAACGCGTCTCCCGACAGCCCGAGCTTGAGCGCGAGCCGGCGCGCCTGGTAGCCGGCCAGCCCCTGAAGTGGATCGAACCACTCGCGCAGGATCCTTTCGGGGTGCTTCTCGGCGACTTCCTCGATCTCGACGCCGCCTTCGCTACTGGCCATCACGACCGGTGAGCGCGCGGCGCGATCGAGCACCACGCCGAGATAGAGCTCGCGCGCGATCTCGCAGCCCTCCTCGATCCAGACCTTGCGCACCTTGGCGCCCTCGGGCCCGGTCTGATGCGTGACGAGCGGCTTGGCGAACATCCCGGCCGCCGCCTTCTTCGCCTCGTCCGCAGACTTGACCAGCTTGACGCCGCCGGCCTTGCCGCGACCGCCGGCGTGCACCTGCGCCTTGACGACGCTCACCTTCGCGCCGAGCGCGGTGAAAGCCTTCGCCGCTCCATCCGCGTCGTGCGCCAACTGGCCGCGCAAGGTCGGCACGCCGAACTTCGCCAACAGCTCCTTCGCCTGGTACTCGTGGATCTTCACTTGAGGAGACCCTGCTTGCGCAACACGTCGAGGTCCTTGCGGATGGCGTCAGCCGACTTCTGCAGCGACGCGCGATCGGCCTCGTTCAACTTGAGCTCGATGATCCGTTCGACGCCCTTGCTGCCGAGGACGCACGGCACCCCCATGTAGATGTCGTTCAGGCCGTACTGGCCGGTGAGGTAGGCCGCGCACGGCAGCAGGCGCTTCTGGTCGCGCAGCACCGAATGCGCCATCTCGACCACGCTCGCGGCCGGCGCGTAGTAGGCCGAGCCGGTCTTCAGCAGGTTGACGATCTCGGCGCCGCCATTGCGCGTGCGGTCGCTCAAACGCTGGATCTGCTCCTGGGTCATCAGCTCCTCGATCGAGATGCCGGAGACCGTCGCGTACTTCGGCACCGGCACCATCGAGTCGCCGTGGCCGCCGAGCACCATCGCGTGGACGCACTCGAAGCTGACGCCGAGCTCCATCGCGATGAACGCCCGGAAGCGCGCCGAGTCGAGCACTCCCGCCATTCCGATCACGCGCTCGGCCGGGAAGCCGAGCATCGCGCGCATCAGGTAGACCATCGTGTCGAGCGGGTTGGTCACGACCAGCACGGTCGCGTTCGGCGAGCCGACCTTCACGTAGTCGGCCACCGCCTGCACGATCTTGCCGTTGACGCCGAGCAGGTCGCTGCGGTCCATGCCCGGCTTGCGCGGCAGGCCCGCAGTCACGATCACGAGGTCCGACCCGTAGGTCGCCTTCGGATCGTTGGTGCCGACGATGCGGCTCGAGTAGCCACGCACCGGCCCCGACTGCATCAGGTCGAGCGCGATCCCCTGCGGCTTGCCCTCGACGATGTCGATGAGGCAGACGTCCGCGAGATTGTCTTCCACGATCCGCTGAGCCGTGGTCATCCCCACGAAGCCCGAGCCGACGACCGTCACTTTTGCCATGAACCGCTCCTTGCCCGTGCGTTGCCGTGTCCGTTCGTCGCCGCGATTCCGCGGTTCAGAGGTCGCAAATCCCGCGTCTCAGAGGCGCGCGATGATCGCGTCAGCCATTTCCTTCGTGCCCACCGGCTTGCGCGAGTCACCCGCGGTGCGCATGTCGTAGGTCACATCCTTGCCGTCGGCGATCACCGCGGCGCAAGCCTTCTGCACGCGATCCGCCGCCAACTTCTCTCCGAGGTACTCGAGCATCAGTGCTCCCGACAGGATCAGCGCGGTCGGGTTGACCTTGTTCTGGTTGGCGTACTTCGGCGCGCTGCCGTGGACCGCCTCGAACATCGCGCCGTTCAGCCCGATATTGGCGCCCGGCGCGACACCGAGCCCACCGATCAGTCCCGCGCACAGGTCGGAGATGATGTCGCCGTAGAGGTTCGGCAGCACGAGCACGTCGTACCGTTCCGGGTACTGCACCAACTGCATGCACATGTTGTCGACGATGCGATCCTCGAACTCGATCTTGGGGTGCTTGGTCGCCACCTCGCGCGCGACCTCGAGGAAGAGGCCGTCGGTGAACTTCATGATGTTCGCCTTGTGGACGGCCGTGACCTTCTTGCGGCCGTTCTTCTCAGCGAAGTCGAAGGCGAACTCGACGATCCGCCGCGCGCCCTCGACCGAGATCGGCTTGATCGAGATGCCGGCGTGCTCGCGGATCTTCGCGCCCGGCGAAAGCTCCTTGATCACCTCGATGATGCGCGCCGCCTCCGGCGTGTCGCGCTTGAATTCGATGCCGGCGTAGAGGTCTTCCGTGTTTTCGCGAACGATGACCAGGTCGATCTTGTCGTAGCGCGAGCGCACGCCCTGATAGGTCCGGCACGGGCGCAGGCAGGCATAGAGATCAAACAGCTTGCGCAGCTCGACGTTCACCGAACGGAAGCCGGTGCCGACCGGCGTCGTGATCGGCGCCTTGAGGCAGACCTTGTTCCGCTTCATCGACTCCTTGACGCGTTCAGGCAACGGCGTGCCCTCACGCGCGTGGACGTCGACTCCTGCGTCCTGGATGTCCCAGTCGATCTTCACGCCCGTCGCGTTGACGACGCGGCGGGTCGCTTCGGCGACCTCGGGACCGATGCCGTCGCCACGGATGAGGGTCACGTTGTGGCCCATGCGCCTGCTGCTCCCGGAAACTCGGGGGGCCGCGCCGCGACGTGTGCACGCCACGTGCCCACCACTTCGCGCGCCGATTGCCCGAAAAAAGGTCGCAGGATGCTAGCCCGGTTGATTCTTGAGCCCCTACTCCGGCTCAGTCTGCCGGCGCATGACTTCGTCGGAAAACCGCGTTCCTTCCTCAGCGGGTCTTTGGACCCGCATCGTCGGAGCCGCAATTTCCCTCCTCGTCCTGCACCGACATCCCGTCGCCTCGCTACGGGGCTCATGAATCAACCGGACTAGGGCCAATGCCATTCACTTAAGGATCGTCCGCCGTCAGCGGGTGATGCTGTAGCGGAGCTCGTGGCCGTCGCTCCCCCGGTGCAAGCTTGCGTGCAGGCTCTCGTCACTCCGGCCATGGGGCGTTGGTGGGCTTAAGTGAATGGCATTGGGGCTAGGGCCGGCAGTTTCGACCCGCAACGGCAGCGGATCGCACCTCGGGGCCGAAAAGCGACGGAGCCGACACCCCTCACGAGGCGTCGGCTCCGATCCGTCGTTCTTGCTTGTGGCTACGTCAGCTGCGCTGAAGTTCGGTGCGGGTGGAACTTCAATCGCGCTGAAGTTCGGTGCGGGTGGAACTTCAATCGCGCTGAAGTTCGGTGCGGGTGGAACTTCAGCTGCGCTGAAGTTCTTTGGCTGGCTCGAGCGCAATCCACTTCACATGCTTCACCTTGATCAGGTCGTACTGGCGGGCGAACTCATCGCCCGGGCGGGCGGCCTCGAGGACCAGCACCTTGTCCTCGACGTAGGTCTTGCCCTTGTCGCGGTAGACGCGGTCGACCAGCCCTTGAACGTGTACGTCGAGCAGGTCGACGTTCGGGTCGAGCTTGCCGAAGCTCACGATCAGCTCAACCGAGGCGCCGTCGGCGAGCTTTTCGCCACGGACCTCGGTCAGCGTCTTGTAGGTCTTGCCGGTCGACTTCTCGACCGCCGCCTTCACCACCGAATCGATCGTGCCGCGATAGGTGCGGCCCGGCACGTCGGTCGCGGCCCAGACCCCGAAGCTCAGCGGCACTTCCCGACCGGTCCGATTCGAGACGCTGAAAGTCATGTAGCCGTAATTGCCGGCGCCTTCGACGCCGCGCAACGTGACGCTGCTGATCTTGTCGGCCTTGCAGTCGAGCTGCCAACGGACCTCGGCACGAAGCGGCGTCGCGAGGCAGGCGACAGCGAGGGCGATCAGTACGAAGCGCATGTTGTCTCCGGGATCGAGGGGGCCAGATTCAGCCGACCCGCGCTCGCGGTGTCAAGGCGGGCCGCACCGCGGCGCCCCGCTCCGTCAGTTCATCGGGTCGAGACGTGGTCGAGCCATTCAGTCGAACGCGAGCTTCTTCAGGTCCTCGTCGGGCGATTCGGGGCCGACCGGGAGCCAATCCTGCCCCTCTGGGATCTGGTCCTTGTAATCGGAGAGCTTCTTCTGCCCGATGCTGCTGTCGGCGTAGACGACCAGCACCACATCGCCGTGGTTTGGCCGCCCCTCCTGCCCGAACCAGTTGTCGTCCGACGCAATCACCTCGTTGTCGAGCTTGGCTTTGTTCAGCGCGTGGGCGACGTTGTCGCGGCCTGCGTAGGAGATGCAGTCGGGGTTCAGGTTGTCCCAATCGGTGAGCCCCGACCCGGGCGTCTTTGCCGGATCGTTCGGATCGATGGTCTCGTCGTCCGTTCCGGGGCAGACGAAGCTGTTCAACGCCCGACCTTCGATGAATCCGTCCTTGACCATCCCCAGCAGAAACTTGATTCCGCGCTCCCGCGGCCACTTCCCATCTCTCCGGGTGTCGACCCAGATCTTCATCGTGGTCGCCGTGCTGCGCAGTTGCTCCTTGCACGCGGTCTCGTGCCCCATGGCCAGCGCCTTCGGGATCATCGTGATCGCAAGTCCAGCGAGCAGGCTCAGGATCGCCATCGCCGCCAAGAGCTCGACGAGCGTGAAGCCACCCCGGAGTCCGGCGCGGCGGGTGGCGCGGCGGGTGGCACATGGTGCGCGGTTCGTAGTCATCGTCACTCCTCGTACAGCACGGGTGTCGCCACCGTCGGCGGAGAACGGTGGAACAAACGCGGGCAGGCTAGCCACCCGAGCGAACCCCGGCACGCTCCGATACCGCTCGCCAGCATCCCGAGTAACCGATCCCCTGCTTCACGTCGCACCCCACTGGCGGGCCGCCCGTCGGCACGCCGCACATTTCAGCTCCCGCAGTCCTTCCGCAGGACGGCCGCCTTGTTGGTCTTCTCCCAGGAGAACTGATCGCGCCCGAAATGGCCGTGGCGCGCAGTCTCGAAGTAGATCGGCTTCAGCAGATCGAGATCGCGAATGATCGCTCCGGGGCGCAGATCGAAGTGCTTCGCGACCGCCTTTTCGATCCGCTCCTCGTCGACCTTGGCGGTGCCGAATGTGTCGACGCGAACCGAGACCGGCTTGGCCACCCCGATCGCGTAGGCGACCTGCACCTCGCAACGGCTGGCGAGACCGGCGGCGACCACGTTCTTCGCGACCCAGCGCGCGGCGTACGCCGCCGAGCGGTCGACTTTGCTCGGGTCCTTGCCGGAGAAGGCGCCACCACCGTGTCGCCCCATCCCGCCGTAGCTGTCGACGATGATCTTGCGGCCGGTCACGCCGGTGTCGCCCTGCGGCCCGCCGATCACGAACCGGCCGGTCGGGTTGACGTGGATCTTGGTGTTCGCGTCGAGCAGCTTCTTCGGGATCTCGGCCTTGATCACGTGCTTGATCATGTCGGCGCGGATCCGGTCGGCGTCGACGTCGGGGTCGTGCTGCGTGGAGACCACGACCGCCTCGACCCGCACCGGCGTGTTGCCGTCGTACTCGATCGTGACCTGACTCTTCGCGTCCGGGCGCAGATACTTCAGTTTGCGATCGAAGCGCAGCTGCGCGAGCCGGATCATCAGCCGATGGGCGAGCATGATCGGCGCCGGCATCAGCTCCGGCGTCTCGTCGCAGGCGAAGCCGAACATGAGACCCTGATCGCCGGCGCCCTGGTCGAGGCTCACCTTGCGGTCGTTGCCCGAAACGCCTTGGGCGATGTCGGGCGACTGGTTGTGGATCGCGATCAGGACCCCGCAGGTGTCGGCGGAGATGCCGTGAAGGTCATCGACGTAGCCAACCTTTCGCAGCGCTTCGCGCGCCACTTCCATGTAGTCGACCTTGGCCGACGTCGTGAGCTCGCCCGCGACGACGACCTGCCCGGTCGTGAGCAGCGTCTCGCATGCCACGCGCGAGTACGGATCCTGCGCGATGCAGGCGTCGAGGATCGAGTCGGAGATCTGGTCGGCGAGCTTGTCGGGGTGCCCCATCGACACCGATTCCGACGTGAAGAGCGTGCGCTTGGCCATGTGCGGTGGAGGTTCTCGCAGGCGGACCGCATCGGCGCGCCGATGCGGATCGGGTCGAAACGAAGGCGCCCGATTCTGCCGTCCCGCCGGCCGGGAGGAAGGCTCGAGGCGGAATCCGTGGCGAAGCCAAGCCTCTCTCAGCTAGGTCTTGCACCGTTTCGCGCCGGTCGGCCCGTGGCGAGCAGGCGCAGGAGCAGGTCGCAACTCCGGGCGGTCCCGCCGCGGATGAACGCTACGGCGTGTCGCCCACGTGCGCCAAGCGCCTTCGCCGCAATGGGGTCGCGCAGCAACCGGACCACCGCCGCAGAGAGCTCTGACCAATCGGCAACAGCTTCTCCACCCCTGTGCTCCGTCAGCAGCCGAACCTCGTCGACGAAGTTCTCGGTGCTCGGACCGTAGATCGTCGCCACTCCCAACGCCGCGGGTTCGAGCATGTTGTGGCCACCGCGCGCACCAAGGCTCCCGCCGACGAAAGCGATCGAGGCGAGGGCGTAGAACGTCTCAAGCTCGCCGATCGTGTCGACGACGACGACCGCGTCATCGGACGCGACCTGGCCGGTGCGGCGCAGTTCGGTGAGGCGCGCCGCTCGGAAGCCGGATCGTTCAACCACGCGCACGATCTCGCTGACTCGCTCGACGTGACGCGGCACCAGCAACAGCCGCGTTCCCGGCACCTCGCGCCGCCAAGCCGCGAGCTCGCCTAGCAGCGCCTCCTCTTCACCGGCATGGGTGCTGCCGGCGACAACCAACGGCGTCGAGACCGCAAACCCGAGCTCGCGCCGCGCGTCAGCGAGCAACTCGTGCGGAAGCTCGGTCCGCAACGTGTCGAACTTGGTGTTGCCGGTCACGAAGACCTGGCCATCCGGCACGCCGAGCGCGCGCAAACGCCCGGCGTACTCGGCGTTCTGCACCGCGTAGAGGGCGATCAGCTCGAACTGCGGCAACAGCCGGGCGAGCAGCCGGTAGCCGCTGAACGAGCGCGCCGACACCCGCCCATTGACGATCGCCACCGGGATGGCGCGACGACTCGCCTCCTGCATGAGGTTCGGCCAGATCTCGAGTTCGATCAGCACGATCAGGTCGGGACGCACTCGATCGAGCACACGGCGGACGATCCAGCGCAGATCGAGCGGGAACTGGATCACCAACTGGCGCGGGAACAGGCGCTTCGCCAGCGCGAAGCCGGCGGATGTCGTCGAGCTGACGACGATGTCGTGGTCGGGGCGTGCCGCGGCCAACTGCTCGACCAGCAGGCGGGCTGCCTTCAGTTCGCCAACCGACACTCCATGGACCCAAAGGCAGGGGCGCTCGCCCATGCGGCTCGGGCCAAAGCCGAATCGGCCGCCGAGCGACTGACGCAGCCCGCGGTCGCGCACCGCGCGCAACGCGAAGTAGGGAGCCGACAGCAGCAGGAAGCCGACGAACAAGCCGTCGTAGAGCGCGTGCAGCAGGAACAGCACCACCGGTGAGCGACGAGCTCGAGTCACGCCTGCCGTGCTCCGATCAGGCGGCACCTTTGCCGTGGCACTTCTTGAACTTCTGGCCGCCACCGCACGGGCACGGGTCGTTCCGGCCCACACCGGCGAACTGGGCAGGGCGTGCCACCGGCGAACGCGGCGGTGCCGCGCGAGCCGGCTGCGGATTGGCGGAAGGCATCGCGAGCGGGCGCGCCGGAACGATGGCCGGGCGCCCCAAGTTTGGCGGGACCACAAACGGCGCAGCGGATCGCGGCGCGGCGGCAGGCAGCGCTGGCAGAGCTCCACTCAGCGCGGGCGTCGCCGGGCTCATGCCCGGCAGCGGAACGAACGGCGCGGGGCTCGGCAACGCAGCGCTGCCGGCAGCCGTTGGAGCCGTTTTGGCCGTCGGGCCCGCCTGCGGCTCGGCCGGTCGCACGCGGTAGATGAGCGTCAGCACCTCTTCGCCGATCGAGTCGAGCAGTTCCTCGAACATCCGGAACGTCTCTTTCTTGTACTCGTTCTTCGGATCGATCTGGCCGTAGCTGCGCAGCCCGATGCCCGAGCGAAGGGCGTCGAGGTTGATGAGGTGGTCCTTCCACTTCTTGTCAATCACGGTCAACAGGAAGTAGCGCTCGAGCCGCCGCATCATGTCGGGCGTCAGCTCGCGCTCGCGTTCGCCGTAGAGGTCGTTCGCGGCCTTGACGAGCGCGGTGCAGAGCTCTTCGCGCTCCTGGCCGAAGAAGGGCGCACCGTCGACCTTCGTCAGCAGCTTCTGGTTGACGGCCGTCGCGGCCTCGACGAACTGCTCGCGCTCCGGCCTCGCCACCACGTACGTCGCGACCGTCCGCTCCACCACGTCGTCGATCATCTCGCCGATGCGCGGGCGGCAGTCGGCGCCCTCGAGCACCTCCTGGCGCAGGCCGTAGATGGTGCGGCGCTGCTTGTCCATCACCTCGTCGTACTCGAGGAGGTTCTTGCGGATGTCGAAGTTGCGGCCCTCGATGCGCTTCTGCGCCCGACGGATCGAGCGTGACACCATGCCGCTCTGGATGTCGACGTCCTCGGTCATGCCGACCAGTTCGAGGATCCGTTGCACGCGGTCGTTCGCGAAGATCCGCATCAGGTCGTCTTCGAGCGACAGATAGAAGCGCGAGCCGCCCGGATCGCCCTGGCGCGCGCAGCGGCCGCGCAACTGGTTGTCGATGCGCCGCGCTTCGTGGCGTTCGGTGCCGATGACGTGGAGCCCGCCGGCGGTGATGACGCGCTGCTTCTCCGCCTCGCACTCCGCCTTGAATCTCACCAGCAGCTCTTCGTAGCGCTCCGGCTGGCCGAGCTTGCGCGACTCCGTGCGCGCGAGGAACTCGGGATTGCCGCCCAGCAGGATGTCGGTGCCGCGACCGGCCATGTTGGTGGCGATCGTGACGCCGGCGTAGCGACCGGCTTGCGCGATGAACTCCGCCTCGCGCTCATGGAACTTGGCGTTCAGCACGTTGTGGGCGATGCCGGCCTTGACCGCGTCGCGCGCGTCGGCCGCCTTCGCCACGCCGTCGATCCAGAAGGCGAGGTCGGCCTTCGGCGCCAGCTCGACGACCTTGTCCGCCAGGGCGCGCGCCTTCTTGCCATCGAGACGGGCCGGCTGCGCCAGCGCGTCGGCGATCTCGGTCTTCACGTCCTCGGGCAACTTCGCCTTCTTGAGCGCACCTTCCGCGTGCTTCGCGCGACGCAGCACGACCTCGGCCATCCACTGCGGATCGGAGAGGTAGCGCGACAGGAGCTCGGACTTCTCGATGCTGACCGTGCCGACCAGCACCGGCCGGCCCTGCCGGTTGAGATCGACGATCTCCTGCACAACGACCGGGAACTTCTCCTTCACCGAGCGATAGATCACGTCGTCGTAGTCGACCCGGACGTTCTTGCGGTTGGTCGGGATCTGGACGACATCGAGGCTGTAGATCTTGTTGAACTCGGCGGCCTCGGTGATGGCGGTGCCGGTCATGCCGGCGAGCTTCGCGTAGAGCTTGAAGTAGTTCTGGTAAGTGATCGTCGCGAGGGTCTGGTTCTCCTCGCGGATGCGGATGCCTTCCTTGGCCTCGACCGCCTGGTGCAGGCCGTCCGACCAACGCCTCCCTTCCTGCATGCGACCGGTGAACTCGTCGACGATGACGATCTCGGGCGAGCCGTCCTGGCCGACCCGCTTCACGTACTGGTGGTCGATCTTGTAGAGGTTGTGAGCCTTGAGCGCGCACTCGATGTGGTGCGGCCAGTCCATGTACGGACCGTCGTAGAAGGTCGGTACGCCGACCAGCTTCTGCGCCTCCTCGATCCCCTCGTCGGTGAGCACGACGGCGTGCTCCTTCTCCTTCACCTCGAAGTGAACGCCGGTCTTGAGGCGGCGGGCGACGCCGTCCGCGACGTAGTACTTGCGCGTCGACTGCTCCGGCATGCCGGAGATGATCAGCGGCGTTCGCGCCTCGTCGATCAGGATCGAGTCGACCTCGTCGATGATCGCGTAGTTCAGCTGCTTCTGCACCTGCAGGTCAGCGCGCGATTTCATGTGGTCGCGCAGGTAGTCGAAGCCGAACTCGCTGTTGGTGCCGTAGGTGATGTCGGCGGCGTATTCGGCGAGACGCGACGCCGGGTCCATGTTGCTTTGGATGCAACCGACCTTCAGTCCGAGGTAGCCGTGCACCGGCCCCATCCACTCGGCATCGCGGCGGGCGAGGTAGTCGTTCACCGTGACGATGTAGCAGCCACGGCCGGCGAGCGCGTTCAGGAATGCCGGCCCGGTCGAGACCAGCGTCTTGCCCTCGCCAGTCGACATCTCGGCGATCCTGCCTTCGTGCAGGACGACGCCGCCGATCAGCTGGACGTCGAACTGCCGAAGACCGATCGTCCGTTTCCCCGCCTCTCGCACCGACGCGAACACGAGCGGCAGGATCTCGCGCAGGATCTTCGCCTGCTCCTCGCGCGGCCTGCCCTTCAGGCGCTCCTTCCAAGCCGCGGTCTGCGCCTGCAGCTCCGCCTGCGACATCGCCTGGACCTTCGGCTCGAGCGCGTTGATCTTGTCGGCGATGGCGCGATAGCCATCCAGCAGGCGCGAGTTGCGCGAGCGGAACACCTTGCGGAGCACGCCGCCGGAGCGCTCGCCGAGGACTTCGAGCCGCTCGCCGATCCAGCGGCCGAAGCGCTCGATGAACTCGACATCCTTGCCGATCTTGTCGGAGTCACCCATCGAACGCGTCACCCATGAACCGTCTCGCAGGCGCGCGGGGCGGCGAAATCGAACGAGAAGTGTTATCGCCCCCCGAAGAGAGCGTCAACACGCCCGGGCGCATCCGCGCGCGCCGCGGCTGCAATCAACGCGCCAACGCCTCGACGAAGTAGAGCAGCACGTCGGCCTGGAACGGCTTGATGAGGAACGCCGTCGCCCCGGGCGGCGGTTTGTCGCCCAACGCCGCAAGGCTGGACAATAGGACCGGGATCGAGGCACGCGCAGGATCGGCCTGCAGACGCGCGCAAACTTCCGGTCCCGTCAGCTTCGGCATGTCGCAGTCGAGGATGATCAGCTGGTGGCGAGCGGCGTCGGCAACCGCGAGGCCCGCTTCGCCATCGTTCGCGACATCGACGTCGTAGCCGCGCGAGCCGAGGAATGCGGCGAGCGCCTTGACGGCGAAGAGATCGTCGTCGACGACCAGCACGCGCTGTCCGCGGCGCTTGACCGCGCATTGCTGCCCTTCCGTCAGGTGGGTGAACAGGTCGAGCAGCGTCGGCAGCCCTTCCGCGTTCCAGCGCGCCTCGATGCGACGCTTGAGGTCGGCGTTCCAAGCCTTGAGCGCGGCGAACTCGGCGACTTCGTTCGGGTCGCCTGCGTCCGGTGTGAACATCCATTCGTGCGTGTCGACCTGCAAGAAGTATTCGCCGATGATCAGGTGCTCGCCCAGCACCAGCTTCATCATCAGGAAACGCGGATTGCCGAGCTCGAGCAGGTACTGGTCGACGCGCCGCTCGAGCGGCAGTCGCTGCGCCAGGCTTCGCCCCTTCGACGGGTCGAGCGGCGCGCGGTGCTGCGGCGGCTCATGCTTGAACAGAGGCGGCTTGCAATCCAGCAGCACGTCGACCGCGCGCCCTTCAAGGTCGGGGAGCTTCGGCATCCGCGATGCAACCGCGTCCTTGCCCCAAGCGATCTCGAGGTAGATCTCGATTGCGCGCTTCACCGCCTCGGCGGGGAACTCCGAGAGCTTCACGCCTTCGCCCCGCTCGCCGGCCGGTGGGCCCGGCCGATCTGTTCTGCGAGCGAGGCGAGTCCCGCTTCCTGCAGCAGTTCCGGAAGCCGGCGGACGATCTCGCGCATGACGAACGGGTTGCGAAAGGTCGCGGTGCCGATCTGCACCGCGCGCGCTCCGGCGGCGAGGAACTCCATCACGTCCTCGGCCGTTTCCGCGCCGCCCGACGCCACGATCGGCAGTCCGGTCTTCTTGAACGCGGTGAAGACCAGATACATCGCCTGCGGCTTCATCGCCGGGCCGGAAAACCCGCCGTGACCACCGCCGAGCCGCGGCTTGCCCGTGCGCCAGTCGAGCGCGAGACCGAGCGCGGTGTTCGAAAGAGTGAGCGCGTCGGCTCCACCCTCCTTGCAGGCCAACGCGATCTCGGCGATGTCGGCGACGTTCGGCGACAGCTTGACCAAGAGCGGCAGCGCGAGGTGCTCACGGACCATTCGCACGCAGCGACTGGCGAGTTCCGGACTCTTTGCAAACGGGAAACCCGACTCGACGTTGGGGCAACTCAGGTTGAGCTCGACGGCCTGGAAGTCCTGCGGGTGGTCGCGAAGTCCCGCGGCGAGCTTTTCGCCGATCCGACCAAACTCGTCGGCGCGTTCGCCGGCAACGTTCACCACCAGTGCCGACGTGCGCCCGCGCAACCGCGGCAGTGTCGTGGAGATCAGGTGGTCGATCCCCTCATTCGGCAGCCCGATCGAGTTCAGGATTCCGCCCGCAACCTCGACGATGCGCGGCGGAGGGTTGCCGCGGCGCGGATGGAACGTGACCGTCTTCAGCACCACTGCGCCCGGTTCGCGCAGGTCGATCCACGCCGCCATCTCGTCTTCGTGGCCGAACGTCCCGGACGCCGACAGGAGCGGATTGGCGAGCCGCAGCCCTCCGACCTCGGTCCCGATCGTGCCCACTCGATCGCTCCCCGTCCGCGCGGCGCGCGAGATCAGATCGCCGGCGGTGCGGGCGCCGCCGCAGCCGGCTTTTCGGCGCGCATCATGCCAATCGCGAGTACCGCGACGCCGACGCAGATGGCCGCGTCGGCCACGTTGAAGGCGGGGAACGGATGGCAGAGCGGGATGACGTCGAATCGGACTTCGATGAAGTCACGAACGCCGAGAAAACAGAACGAGTCCCAGATGTTGCCGATCGCGCCGCCGAGGATGCCGCCGAGCGCGAGTCGGGCGCCCCACTGCCCCGCCGGCAAGCTCGAGAGCAGGAAGAAGATCACGAGCACCGCCAGCGGGCGCACGATGCGCA
>SIAN01000018.1 GCA_009691715.1 Planctomycetota bacterium | reverse complement strand
AAAACGCGGCGAGGAACAAGGCCGAGACAGTGCCGCGGGCAGTCAGCATGGGCGTCTCCAGGGATTGGTTGCAGGCGCGGGACGATAGGCGGCCTGGCTGCAACCGGCCACGGCTCGCTCACCCACCGTAGTCGTCCCCGTGCGCCACCGCCCACAGTCGGGCGGTCTGTACGGAATCCGGCCGCGCAAGAACTCCGTCAATCCGCCGGAGCGCCCCCCGCGACAGCTCACGAAACTCGTCCTCTGCTGGCGGGTTCGTGTCGGGCGGCTCGCGCTTCCCGCGCGCACAGGTCTCACTGGGAAAACCACGATGCTCCACGCGCTGCTCGCCTCGCGTCGCACCACCGTCCTGCTCGCCGCCGCCACCGCCTTCGCGCTATCCGTTCCCGCCGCTCGTGCGCAGCTCCCACCGCCGGTCTCCCCGCCCGAGAACCCGATCACTCCCGAGAAGGCGGTGCTCGGAAAGATCCTGTTCTGGGACGAACAACTCTCGAGCGACAACACCATCGCGTGCGGCACCTGCCATCGGCCCGAATTCGGCGGCGGTGATCTGCGCTTCATCGCCAATCCGGGTCCCGATGGGTTCCGGCCATCGCCGGACGATTTGTTCGGCTCGCCCGGCGTGATCCGCTCCGACGATTGCAATCAGTACGAGCCCGATCCGCTGCACGGCTTCCTGCCGCAGTCGACGGCGCGCAACTCGCCGACCAACCTGATGGGGGGCTACCACGCCGAGCTGTTCTGGGATGGCCGCGCTTCCACCACGTTCGTCGACCCGCAGAGCGGCAACGTCGCGATCGCCAGCGGCGGCGCACTCGAGACCCAGTCGGTCGGCCCGATCGTCTCCTCGATCGAGATGGCGCACGCCGCGCGCGACTGGGACGCCGTGACCAACAAGCTCGAGTTCTCCCATCCGCTGGCGCTGGCCGATCAGCTGCCGGCAGATGTCGCGGCCGCGCTGATCGGCGACCCGACCTATCCTGATTTGTTCAACACGGCCTTCGGCGACAGCGCGATCACTTCCGAGCGGATCGCCTTCGCGCTCGCGACCTACCAGCGCACGTTGGTGCCCGACCAGACGCCGTGGGATGACTTCAATGCCGGCGACAATGGCGCGCTGACGCAGCGGCAGAAGAACGGCCTCACCCTCTTCACCGGCAAGGCGGGCTGCGCGCAGTGCCACACGACCGGGCTCTTCACCAACGACAGCTTCCGCAACATCGGGCTGCGCGATCCAGCGACCGATCCGGGGCGGGAGGCCGTGACCGGCGACCACGGCGACCGCGGCAAGATGAAGGTGCCGAGCCTGCGCAACGTCGGCCTGCGTCTGCGCGTCATGCACACCGGGCAGTTCGTCGACCTGAACCAGGTGGTCGGGTTCTACGACCGCGGCGGCGATTTCGCCGACAACCGTGACCCGCTGATCGTGCCGTTGCGGCTGTCGCAGCGGGAACGCGACGAGCTGGCCGACTTCGTCGTCAACGGTCTGATCGATTCGCGCGTGCGCAACGAGACCGCGCCGTTCGACCGGCCGCGCCTGCGGACCGAGACCAACCCGCTCAATCCGCGCATCTACGGTCGCGGTTCGCGCGGCAGTGGCGGGTTCGAGCCTCTTGTGATCGCCGTGACGCCGCCGAACGTCGGCAACCTCGACTTCAAGTTCGGCGTGTTCCAGGCCCGCGGAAGCGCGCTGGCGTTCGCAATCCTCTCCTATTCCTCCGAGCCGCCTGGGACGACCTGGAAGGGCATCCCTCTCAATATCGACCTCGACCAGATGGCCTACGCGCTGGCGCTCTCGACGTTCGGCGCCGGACCGGGCGCCGGCTACGCGACCTTCGGCGGCGAGCTACCCGACGACCCGACGCTGCTCGGGCTCGGCTTCTACGGGCAGTGGTTCGTGACCGATCCCGCCGCGACCGGCGGCTTCGCTTCGAGCGCGGGCGTGGAGTTCACGATCTTCTGATCCTCGCGACACCGAGCGTTTCAACATGGGCCGGCCGCCGCCGTTTCGCTGTAGCCTGCTCCGCCCATGAACAGATTCGGCGCTGCCTTCTCGACCAATTCCGATCTCGATGCCGCCGTGGAGCAGGCGTGCGCCGCGGCGCTCGTCCCTCTGGGCGGCGCGCGCCCGAGCCTCTGCGTGCTGTTCGTCTCGCATGAGCACAAGGACGGATTCGACCGCGTCGCGCGGATGGTGCGGGCGCGGGTCGCCGCCGACCGGTTGCTCGGCTGCTCGGGCGACACGATCGTCGGCAATGGGCGCGAGGTCGAGGATGGCCCGTGCCTGGCGGTGTGGCTGGCGAGCTTCGAGGAGGGCGAAGTCGAGGCGTTCGGGCTCGATGTCGAGCAGGACGGAAGCACGCTCCACATCCGCGGTTTTCCTGGCGCCGGCAGCGCGCCCGAGCGTGGCGGGCCGGTTTCGCTGCTGCTGCTCGGTGAGCCCTATTCGTTCCCGGCCGATCACTTCCTGCAGACGCTGAACGACGGCATGCCGGGCATGAAGGTGATGGGCGGGATGGCGAGCGGCGGGCAGGGGCCGGGCACGAACGCGCTCTTCCTCGACGACGACTGCCGGCATGAAGGTGCGGTCGGGGCGGTGTTGCGCGGCATCACGGTGCGGCACGTCGTGTCGCAGGGGTGCCGTCCGATCGGGCGCTCGATGGTGATCACTCGGGCGAATGAAAACGTGGTCGAGGAGCTTGCGGGCAAGCCGCCGCTCGAGCAGTTGAAGTCGATGTTCGAGGAGGCGGTCGCCGAAGAAAAGGTGCTGCTGAGCAAGGCCCTGAAGAGCGGTGGTCTGCATCTGGGCCAAGTCATCGACGAGCGGATCAGCCAGCCGCAGCGCGGCGATTTCCTGATTCGCAACATGACCGGCATCGACTCGAAGAGCGGGTTCTTGCACCTTGGCGACCTCGCGCGGCGCGGGCGCACGGTGCGCTTCCACGTGCGCGACGCGGCCTCGGCCGACGAAGACTTGCGCCACCTGCTCGACGGTGCGAAGGCGGGCGGCGCGCCGGGTGGCGCGTTGCTGTTCACCTGCAACGGCCGCGGCGCGCGCTTCTTCCACTCGCCCGACCACGACGCCGGCGCACTTCAGCAGCACGCCGGCCCGCTGCCTGCCGCCGGCTTCTTCTGTGCCGGAGAGATCGGCCCCGTCGGCGGGCGCAACTTCCTGCACGGCTTCACTGCGTCGGTTGCGCTGTTCGACGCGGAGTAGCGCGGCGGCTCAGCGCGGACCCAAGACCGCGTCGCGCAGCGGTTGCGGGAGCTGCTCGAGCGTCGCGATCCACAGCGTGCGCGCTTCGGCGCCCTTCCCGTCGTGCATCAGCAGCGAGGTGCGCCAGAGGTCCGCTCCAGCGCGCCGCCATTCGAGTTCCTCGGGCCCCAAGGTGGCCAGCGGAGTGCCGACCAAGGGCGTCGCGGCGGCTCGCGCCAGCAACGGATCGAGCGCGTGCCCGATCAGCGTCGTCGCGTCCTTGCCGCTGCCGCGTTCGGGGCCGGCGAGCTCGAGCCACGGCGAGTCGCTGGTGTGGCGGCGCGACTCGAGCCAGCGCGGCGCCTTCGGATCGAGCGCTCCGATGCAGTTGAGCCAGACGCCGGCATGGTGCATGAGGTAGGGGCTCGCGGCGTCGAGGCCGGGCGCCAGCCTCGCTGCGCGTGACGCGACCGCGATCGGATCGATATCGACCGTGTGGCCGATCAGGCCGAGTGTGGGCAACGCGGAAAAGAAGTCGCCGCGCCAGAGCGTCGCGCGCGGGAAGACATCCAGGAACGTGGCAATGATCGAATCGAGCTGCTCGCGACGCAGTTGATCGGCGGGGATCCACTGGCAGTAGAGCCCGCCCTCGGCCAACGCGGCGCGCGCCTGCTCGAAGTGCTCGCGGGTGTAGAGCGCCGACTCGCCGGCGCGCCACGGCACCACCAGGTCGCCCACCAGAACGTCGAACGCTCCGCGCTGTCCGCGCAGGAAAGTGCGCGCATCGTCGACGTGCAGTCGCGCGCGTGGATCGTCGAACACGTGGAGGTTTGCGTCGGCGAAGTGGCGGCGCGCGAGACCGATGGTCTCCGGCAGGAGCTCGACCAGATCGATGGTGTCGACCGGGTGCAGGGTTGCGGCGCCCGCAGTGATCGCAGTGCCGAGACCGAGGAACGCGACTCGCCGCGGACGCGGATGGAGCAAGAGTGGGAGGTGGCCGAGCTGGCGCAGATCTCCGGTCGCCAAGGTGCCGCCGAGCGTGTAGTGGTTGTCGATCTTGAGGCTGAAGGAGGACGCGCGGTCGCCACCGGCCCCTGCTGCGCCGCCGCCTTCTGCTGCGCCGGAAACCGGATGGGCGATCGTCGCGGCGATGCAGAGCGGCCCTTCGACCAGCTCGACCAGCGACTCGCCGGCCTTGGCGTCAAGGTGGACGCGCGGCGGCGGCCGGAATGCGAGTCCGATGGTTGCGGCGAGCAGCAGGATCGTCAGCAAGCTCGCGCGGCTCTGCCACGCGGACTCGACGCGACGGCGCAGCACGGTGCCGGCGACGACGACCAGCACGATGGCGGCGCCGGCGAAGCTCGTGAACAGCCCGACGGTTGGAAACAGGCCGAAGGTGACGATCAGCGGCCCGACCATCGAGCCGATCGTGTTCCAGCCGAGGAGCGTGCCGAGACGCGCGCGATCCGGCGCGACTTGCAGCGGACCGAGCAGCAGCGGCAGGCCCGCTCCCGCCAGCGCGACCGGCGGTACCAGCAGCAGCGCCGCGAGCCACAACAGCGAGGTGAGGCGTTTGTTGCTGTTGCCACGAAGCGGCGCCAAGCCTTCGGTGAGCTCATGGAACAGTTGCGGCACGACTGCCAGCAGAGCTGCGGATGCGAGCCAGCACAGCGCGAGCGCGACGCCGCGGTCGATTCGGCGCCGCGCGAGGAACTGCGCCAGCAAGGAACCGAGCGCCAACGCCAGCAGGAACGCGGCGAGCACGGCGGAGAACGCGTGCAGCGAGCTCTCGTGCACCTGTGCGAACAGGCGGACATAGGCCGACTCGAGCCCGAGCAGCAGCGCACCCGACGCGAAGCCGAGCGCGCCGGCTGGAAGCGAATCGCCGGTGTCACGACGATCGTTGGAACGCGCCGCTGGTGTCGCCGTCGGCGCTGGTGTCGCCGTCGTCACGACGCGACGCGCCACTCGCAATGCCACGCCGCCCGCCAGCGCGCTGATCGCCACCGCCACGAAGTAGCTGCCGGTCACTCCGAGATGCGGCAGCAGCAGGAACGGCACTGCCAGCGATCCCGCCACCGAACCGAACAGGTTCCACGCGTAGAGCGTCCGCCCGCCGCCTGCGCCAAGCGCTGGCGCGACGACCGGCAGTGTCGCGCCCATGCAGGTCGCCGGCAGCAGCACGATCAGGGCCGCGAGCAGGGTCTCGAGCAGACGCGCGATGAAGGGTGAGCCGTCGAGCGCGCCGCGGATCGACGGCAGCAGCGCCGCGCCGCCTTCGAGCAGCGGCAGCACCAGTAGCGCGCCGAGCGCCGCCACCAGTTCGAGTCGCCCATAGGCGCGCAGCGGATGCTGCACGCGCGCGGCGAAACGGGCCGCCAGGAATCCGCCAAGCGCGAGTCCGAGGAATACCCCCGCCAGCGTCGCCGCCGCCGCCGGCGCGGTCGCGCCGAGCAACCCGGTGAAGCGCCGCATCCACAGCACTTCCTGTGCGAGCGCGGCGGCACCCGAAGCGAAGAAAATGGCCCGGATCACCCCTTGCGAGCGATCCGGGCCCACGAGTCTCTTTCGAACGGCAGCCGACGGTTTCATCGGCGGCCGATGCTACTCAGCTGCGCACGCAGGTCACTCGTTCAGAGCCGCCGCGACCAGTTGAAGATCAACACGTAGTCGGCGAACGCCGCATCACCGTGGCCGCCGAAGCGCTGGTCGGCATCGCTGCGCAGGCGGTTGCGGATCTGCGCGATCGGGACCGACAGCGAGAAGACGTCCTTGTTGCGCGCCAGCACCACGCTGGGCTCGATCGAGACCGCGTAACCGGGACGGCGGAAACCGTGGTCCTTGCCCCACGGGTCATGGTTCGGCACGCCTTCCATGCGTCCGCCGATGCCGACCGACAGGCCCTGCATGCTCTCGATGGCGTACATCGTGCCGATGCGCGCCATGTAGTTGTCGGCGATGGACATCACGTCCTCGCTCTCCTTGCTGCGGCCGGTCAGCACGCCGCTCTCTCCCTGCGGCGTGAAGGTCCAACCGCCGTACACGTAGGGCGTCCAGTTGCCGAACGACTTGAACCACTGGGCATCGACGATCAAGCCGAAGCCGCCGTCGCCCGGCTGGATCGATTGGTCGGCGGTCGACGCCTTGATGTAGTTGTCGAGGTCGCCGTCGTTGTCGATGTCTTCAGAGAACTTCCGCGACTCCTGGACGTTGTCGTCACCGGTCGGGAGTTCGATCCCGAGGCCGATGCCGATGTTCTCCGTCAGGCTCTCTTTCGTGTCGAACAGCCAGCGTCGCGCGATGATCGACACGTCACCGATCCCGTGCGCGGCCTGGTAGCGCCGAGCGCCGGGGTCGGCGCTGCCGGCGCTCGACGACCGCTCGTTCATGAAGTACGGCAGGTTGAACGTCAGGTCAGTCTGCTCGTCCCAGCCGTACGTCATCGATAGGTTCAGCTGGTGGATCGTGTTCTTCACCTGCGAGTTGTCGTGGTCACGGTCCTCTTCCTCGGACGTGCCGGTGAAGTGGCGATCCGAATACTGGTAGCGCCAGCCGAAGCCGAATAGCCACTATCAGGCTGGAGGTACGGGCTTCCTTGCGCGCCAATCACAGGCGCGCTTTGACGTACGACGCATCAGCCTTGGCCGAGCGCTTCGCGCGTGGCTGTGACGAACAGCACCGCGGCGATGGCAAAGGACCAGCAATTCGGACGCATTACGCGACCCATTAGTGTGGCTGGGAGGAATGCCGACCAAAGGTCGGTGTGGGAATGGCGGTCGGCAAATCGACTTGTCGAGATTCAGTCCCGAGTGGAGGACTCGCCTGGAACGGCGCGCCGCAGGCGGCCGCATCAGGCTCCGAGTCGGGGCGTTCTGCATCGTCCTGGGACACGCGGGACATCTCGAACTGGGTGGTTGGGTTAGAACGGCCCGCCCCGTGGATTCCCGACGGCGAGCCGACCTGACTCGGCAAGCGCGGTGCCGCTCCCGCTCCGAATCTCATTCCGAGTGCCCGCCGACCGCATGTGCACCCTGACCATCGTCGACCGTCCGAACGCCGGCTACCGGCTGGTCATGACCCGCGACGAGCGGCGCACGCGGTTGCCGGGTCGAGGGCCGGCGGTCGCCGCAACGCCTGCCGGGCCGGTGGTCGCGCCGCGCGATGGCGATGCGGGTGGAAGCTGGATCGTGGCGGACGCGGAGGGTCGGACCTGGTGCATCCTGAACGGCGACGCGATCGCTGAAGGTTGGAACGAGCCGGCCGACGTTCGCAGCCGCGGCGCGCTGATTTTCGAACTGCTGTCCGAGTCTGCCGACGGCGGCGGCGATGCGGTTGCGGTCGCGGTCGACGCACGGCTCGCCGAGCGCGCGCGGAACCGTGCGCTGCCGTTCCGGCCGTTCCAGCTGGTACTGGTTGAGCGCGCCACTGAGCGCGCCGCCGATCGTGCCGCGCGCGGCACGCCGATCACCCACTGGCGATTCGACGGTGCGAAACTGCGGGTGGAGCGCGGGACGACGCCGTGGATCGGCACGTCGAACGGGTTCGATCCTGCGGGTGTTGCACGGGAGCGTCGTCGGCAGTTCGAGGCGTGGTTGGCAGTGGGGCGAGCAGCCAGCGACGTCGAGCGGTCGCTTGAATCGCAGCTGGAGCTGCATCGCTCGCACGTGGGGGCGGCGAAAGACGGCGCGCTCGCGTCGTTCTGCCTGCACCGCCCGGAGGTCGCGAGCGTCAGCGTGACGGCGGTCGAAGTCGGGCCGGACGGGGTGACGATGAGGTACGAAGCGGGGGCGCCGTGCGCGCGCGCGGCGGCGAGCGAGGTCCATCTGCCATGCAGTTGATCCTGGTCGATCCACGCAGCGGGCGGCGCAAGTCGTTCGCGCTCGGCAGCGAACCGCTGCGCATCGGCAGCGCTGTCGACTGCGACGTCGTGTTGCCCGACGCGGAAGTCGGTGCGTACGCGCTAAAGGTCGTCTGGGGCGCTGACGGCGTTGCCGTCGAGACGGTCGACGATTCGAGCTTTCTCCTGAACGGGCAGAAGGCGAAGGCGGCGCTCCTTCATCCTGGCGATGTCGTAAACCTCGGCGCATTCCAACTTGTCGTCGCGCCATCGGCAGACGCTTCGCCGCCGCGCCCAGCCGCCATCGCGCGCGGCTCGGCAGCGGCAGCGCCGGCGCCGGCCGCGACGGCACCGCGAGCGGAATCACGGCGGGCCATCGAGGCGTCGCGAATCGCGAGCGTTGCGGCGCGCCGCGGGGAACCGAAGGAGGGGAAGTGGGGTTGGTTGGTCCTGCTCCTGGTGGTGGCGGCGGGCGGTGGGCTGGCGTGGAGTTGGTACGCGGGCCTGCTCGATCCGGTGATCGAGCGCGTCCGCGCTGAGATCGCCGATCGCGGCGACAAGCCGTCGAAGGAGACCACGGACAAGCCGCTGACCGGCGATGGCGTCGGCGAGCCGGGCACCGAATCGGGCGACGAAACGGCGGATGAAGAGCGCGCGAACGGGGCGGGCGATCGTGCGGCGGGCGTCGGCGCCGGTTCGGGGAGCGGTTCGGGGAGCGGTTCAGGCAGCGGTTCAGGCAGCACTCCGAACAATGCCGAGGAGTCCGCCGCGATCGACGTCGTTTTCGCGAACGTCGCGCTGCTGCTGAAGAACGACGAGTTCGCCCGCTCGCGCTGGCTGTTGTCGACTTTGCGTCCGACGGGCAATGCCGATCGCGCGCGGGTCGACGCGAAGCGCGCCGAGGTCGACGACCTGACGCAGAAGGCGGGCGTGGCGCACCTCGCGTTCGTCGAGAAGCTGGCGACGAAGGGCAACATCGCCGCCGCGCTCAGTAATTGCGTCGAGGAGTCGATCGGCCGCTTTCGCGGCACCGAGACCTGGTACGCGCTGCTCGAAAAAGCCGACGAGATCGAGGCGATCATCGCCGAGCGCGTGCCCGACGAGTTCCGGATCGCGGCGCGGCGCAAGCACGCCCATCCGCGACCGGCGAACCTGGCGACCATGCTGCCGCCGCCAGTCGACGAGACGTTCGCCGAGGAGCTGGCCGTCGCGCCGAAACGCGCTGCCGGGTCGCCGAACGCCGAGGGCGCCAAGCCTTTGAAGCCGCAACCTCCCGGCGATCGCCCAGCCGATCCTGCGAAGCCCGCGACCACGGAGTCGGCCGAGACCGCCGCGGCGCCTGCCGCGCTGGTGGCCGCGTTCGCCGCGCTCGACGCTGCGAAGCCGGCCGCGTTCGCCGCGCGCCTCGCCGACATGGTCGCCGCCGCCGGAGATGCCGGCGCCGCCGCGGTCGCGCCGCTGACCGTGCGGGTCGCCGCGATCGGCGCGCAACTCGGCGCGGCGCCGGAGAAGTCGGCACTCGCCGCTGTGCGCGCCAAGTGCGAATCGTTGCGCGCAGCGCGCGAGGTGGCGCTCGCCTATCTGTTCGATCGGCAGCTCTACTTCATGCTCGATCCGAAGGCGTCGGCCGATGTCTCGCGCGGCGATGAGATGGCGAAGGCGCAGAAGGAGGCCGATCGTCTGGTCGATGCCGTGCGCAAGGAGTGGGGGAGCGAGCTCGGCAGCGCGCCGGCGCCGATCGTCAACTTCTCCGATGGCTACGCGCGACTGGTGCGCGAGGTGCAGACGATCGACGCGCTGCTGCAGGCGCAGAAGGCGCCATTGCCCGACCAGTTCGAGCTGCTGTCGACGCGCCTGCTGCCGAGCTCTAGCAGCAAGGTGCATGTACGCAACTACGCGCTCGACCTCGGCGAGCGCGAGCGCATCGATCGCGATCGTGATCTACGCACGGCGAACCAGCGCCTGCGCGACGTCGACGGCGACGCGCTCGAACTGCTGGTGATCATGAACGCCTATCGCGAAATGCTGGGTCGCCCGCAGTTGCCATGGGATGCGAAGCTGGCGACGTCGGCGCAACTCGCCGCGACCGACCTCGCCAAGTCGGCCAAGACCTACAAGGAATCCGACCCGCAGCCGTTGCCTGCGCCGCGCACCGACAAGGAAGGCGGCATCGCGTTCTTGCGCGGCAAGTTCTCGGCGCGGCAGGCGCTGCAGGCGTGGTGCAAGATGGCCACCGCCCACCGCCACATCCTCGACTCCGAGCACCGCGCCCTCGGCATCGGCGTCGAGCCGAAGTACTGGGTCGCGAAGTTCGGCAAGTTCGTCCCCGCCGCGCCCGCCAAGTAGCGTCCCGCCCGGTGACCAAACCGACATTCTGATCCAGACACCGAACGTCAGTTTCGTCACCGCTCCTTCCCGGTTTCAGCTGCGAAGCACGCGCAGCGCCGCTTCGTCTGCTGCAAACCGTCTCGCCAAGAGTGCGGATCCGACCGACGTTTCGGACCCGGATCAGGTTGCTCGCCGCCTCCCGCGCCGCCGCGTCCCGCATCGCCTGCGCCCGCCCGCTCTCCTCGGCGGCGCCTTCCTCTCGTCCACCCCTCGCGCGCACGATGCTGGGCTTCATCCGCGAAGCGCGCGCAGCGCCGCTTCGTCGGTTGCAAGCCCCGAGAGGCGAGCGGCGCGCTGCGCCGTCTCGCCGGCGCGGCGTTCAGCTGCGGGCCGCAGGTCCGTCTGCTGCAACGCTTACTCGTGCCTGAGCGCCTCGATCGGGTCCATGAACGCCGCCCGTCTCGCCGGATACAGCCCGAATACGATCCCCGTCAGCATCGAGACGCCCAGCGACAGCACGATCGCCCACGGCGTGAGCGCGGTCTGCCAGCCGGTGAACTTGCTGACGATCGGCGCGCCACCGACGCCGAGGCCGACGCCGAGCAATCCGCCGATGGTCGCGATGACGACCGTCTCGACCAGGAACTGCAGCACGATGTCGCCGCGGCTCGCACCGAGCGCGCGGCGGATGCCGATCTCGCGCGTCCGCTCGGTGATGCTCGCCAGCATGATGTTCAAGATGCCGATTCCGCCGACCACCAGCGAGATCGTCGCGGTGATCAGGATCATCGTGTTGAACGTCTCCTGCGTCGTCTGCAGCGAGGCGAGCTGCTCGAGCGGCACGCTCACCTCGTAGTCGCGCTTGTCGTGGAACTTGCCGAGCACCGCGTGGATGCAGCGCGCCGCTTCGAGCACCTTCTCCTCGCTGACGACGCGGCAGACCATCTGCGACAGCTCGACGCGTTCGTTCTCGAAGGAGCCGGCGCGGAACGAGTTGTTGCTGAGCCCGAAGCGGTCGCACACGGTCTGGAACGGCACGTAGACCTCGAGCGCGCGGTCGTCGATCCCAAGCACGGCTTTGTTGGGGCTCTGGAATTCGAAGTCGGGCAGCACGCCGACCACCTGGAACCACTCGCGGCCGACCTTCAGATCGAGCTCGAGCGGATCGCCGACGTACTTCGCCTCGCGAAGCAGCCGCGAGCGGATCACCGCGACGCGCTTGCGCTCGAGTCCGTCGCGCGCCGCGAGTGCGCGCCCCATGATCGGTTTCAACCGCAGCGCGTCGAAGTACTCCGGCGTGACGCCGCGCACCTTCGCCTCGATCTTGCGGCTCTTGAACCAGATCGAGCGCTTGACGTCGTGGACCGGCAGCACCTGCTCGACCATCGGGACGGTCGTCTCGATCTGCTTCTGGTCCTTGAACGTGAGCCCGTAGCGCAGCTGCCAGCCCTGCTGCTGCTGCATCCCGTCCGATTCCTCGGGCGGCTTCTTGGCGTTGACGATGATGTTCCGGATCCCGAGCTCGCTGATCTGCTCCAGGATCGTCCGCCGCCCGCCCTCGCCGACCGACACCATCAGCACCACCGACGCGATGCCGAAGATGATCCCGAGCGCGGTGAGGAAGCTGCGCAGTTTGTGGCGCAGAAGGTTCTTCAGCGATTCGGTGATGAGTTCCGGCGCGATCACGCGGCGCTCCCGACCGGCTTTCCGGAATCCGACTCGACTAGCCCGTCGCGCAGCGCGATGCGCCGCGGCGCGTTCGCGGCGATGTCGCGGTCGTGGGTGATCATCACGATCGTGCGCCCGGCCGCGTGCAAGTCGCGCAGCACCTGCAGGATCGCCTTGCTGTTGGTCGAGTCGAGGTTGCCGGTCGGCTCGTCGGCCAGCAGCATCGCCGGCTCGGTGGTGAGCGCGCGCGCGATCGCGGTGCGCTGGCTCTCTCCGCCCGAGAGTTCGCTCGGCACATGTTTCAGCCGGTGGCCGAGCCCGACCCGCTCGAGCAGTTCGAGCGCCTTCTTCCGCCGCGCCGCCTTCGGCACGCGCGCATAGAAGAGCGGCATCTCGACGTTCTCCGCCACCGTCAGGTGGGGGATCAAGTGGAAGCTCTGGAACACAAACCCGATCCGCGTGTTGCGGACGCGCGAGAGCGACTTGTCGTCCATCTGCGCGACGTCGTCGCCAGCGAGGAAGTAGCTGCCCTTCGTTGGCCGATCGAGGCAGCCGAGGATGTTGAGCAGCGTCGACTTGCCCGACCCCGACGGCCCGACGATGGCGACGTACTCGCCAGCGTCAACGCGCAGGTCGATGCCGCGCAGCACCGGCACCGGATTCTTGTCGGTGCCGTAGCGCTTCTCGATCGCGCGCAGGTCGAGGATCGCGGTCGTTTCGCTCACGCGGCGCGTCCGGTCACGGTCCGGCCGGCGGCGCGGCGCTCGGCGCAGCCGCAGGCGCCGTGGCCGGCGGCGGCACTTCAGGCGTCTTTTCCTTGTCCTCGGGCGACGGTGCACCGGTCGGGACGCTCGGGTTGTAGAGCAGCACCTGCTGGCCGGCCGTGATGCCCTCGACGATCTCGAGGTAACTGTCGTTGCTCATGCCCGGCTTCACCTCGACCCGCTGCGGTTGCCGCGCGGCGTCGACCGTGTAGCACCAATGCTTGCCGCTCTCGAGGAAGACGCACTGCAACGGCACGTAGGTCGCGTCCTTGCGCACGTCGATCATCACCTCGGCCTTCGCGCTGATCCCCGGCTTCAGCTCGACCTCGGTGATGGCGTCGAGCGTGACCTCGACGTCGAACTTCTTCACCTCCTGATTGCCCTCGGTCGCGATCGCCGCGATCTTGGTGATCTTCCCGTAGATCAGGATCCCGGGGTACGTCTCCATCGTGACCCGGGTCGTCATCTCGAGCTTGATTTTGTTGATGTCGGCCTCGTGCACCTGCAGCCTCACCTGCATCACGCGCAGGTCGGGGATGGTGAACAGCGTGTTGCCGCCCCAGATCTCGCTGCCGACCTTCAGGTTCTGGGAGAAGTCGTCCCACGTGAAGCGCGGATCGCCGTAGATCACGATCCCGGGGCAGGGCGCCTTCAGGATCATCTTGGTCAGCTCTTCGTTGCGCTCCTTCAGCTGCTCGTTCAGCTTGTCGAGTCTCTTTTGGGCCTGCTCGACCGCGACCTGCTTCTGCCGCAGCGTCGACTCGGTGCGCTTCTGCACCGTCGACAGCGCGAGATCGGCGTCCTCGAGGTCGGTGACCTTGTCGCGCAGCGCCATCGGCAGGACGAACTTCTCGAAGATCTCCTTGTCCTTCTCGGCGCGCTCCTTGGCGATCGTCGCCCGCTCGAAGTCCTGTTCGTCCTCGTCGAGGGCGGATTGCGTGATGTAGTCCTTCAAGCGCAGCAAGCGACTGTCCTCGACCTTCTTCTTCATCTTCTCCCAGGCAAGGTTCGCCTCCTTGATCGAGATGTCGATGCGCCGCACCTCCTGCGGATGATCGCCCTCCTCGTACTTCTGCTTGTCCTTCTCCGCCTTCTCGAGCGCGATCTTCGCCTTCTTGATGTCCGACTCGCTCTGCTTCTCCTGGATCTCGAGCTCAGTCTTGGCGGTCTGGACGTCGGCCTCGGCCTTGGTGATCTCGAGCTGCGCCTGGTCGACCTGCTGTTGCAGTTCACTGGGGTCGAACTTGCAGAGCTCGTCGCCCTCAACGACGACCTTGCCCTCCTCGACGATCGAGACGATCTTCCCGCGGCTGCGAAAGGTCGGGGCCACCTTCTTCGAGTCCTTCGCAACCAGGGTCCCGTTCTCGGTCAGCGTGATCGGCAGATCGCCCTTCGCGACGGTGAAGAGCCCGTCCGGCGAGACCGCCGATTTGCCGGCGTCCGCGGCGTCGCGCTTCCACCACCAGAAACCGCCGCCGGCGAGCGCCAGCACGAGGATCGTCCACAAGGCCTTCATCGTGCTTCTCCCGCCGCGCCTGCTGCCGGCGCCCCGATGCTCCAGCCGCCGTGCTGGTCGATGAACAGGATCCCGAGACTGCGATAGAGGCGCAGCCGCTGGATGAAGTGATTCACGCGCTGCTCGATCAAGCTGTTCTCGGAGCTGAGCTTCTGTTGGCGCGCCTCGATCAAATCGCGCGTGCTGGCGTCTCCGCTCTCCATCTTCAACTCGAGGCGGTAGGTCGCCTCCTCTTCGTCCGCGAGGCTCTCTTGCGCGATCTCGAGCTGGCGCTCGGTCGTGGTGAGCTCGCGCAACTGCGCCTCGATGTCGGTCTCGAGATTGTCGATGAATTCGAGCCAGCCACGTCGGGTCTGGTCGATCGAGATCTCGGCCTGCCGCCACGCGTTGCGCCGGTCGATCGTCTGCAGCGGGATGTCGAGGCTGACGCTCGCCGAGCGCGACCAACTGTCGGGCAGCGCGTTGCCGACACCGCCTCTGCCGGCACCCCCCGAGCCGTAGCTCGCGCTCACGTTCAGGTCGGGCAGGAGGTTGTTGCGTGCCAGACGGAAGCCGCGTTCCGCATCCTCGATCGAGTCGCGTTCCGTCTGCACGTCGAGCCGGTTGGCCATCGCCGCCGCGATCGCGGACTCCTTGGTGAACGCGATCGACTCGAACTCCGGATCGCTCTCGACCAGCTCGACCGGCGTACGCGGATCGAGTCCGAGTTCGATCAGGAAGCGCTCGACCGCGCGTTGGAACGCGACGCGCTCATTCGTCACCTGGCTCTCTGCCGTGAGGCGCCGCCGGCGCGTCTGGACGACTTCGTCTTGCGTCGCGCGATCAACCGAATGGAGTGCGGTCGTCCGATCCTGGTCGTTGGCGGCGATCGCGAGGTCGAGTTCGAGGTTGGCGAGCTGCCGCTTCTGGCTCACCAGCTGGAAGAACTGGCTGGCCGTGTCGATGGTGAAGTCCTGCCGGAACAGCTCGAACGCGCGCACCGTGTAGACCATGCTGCGCTCGGCCTGCGTCAGCGACTCGCGGTAGAGGTCGTAGCCAGCGCCGCGCAGCAGCGGCTGGCTGAAGTTGATGCCGGTCGAGGTCGACCAGTCGTCGATGTCGCCGCGGTCGTCGCGGTTCATCGTCTTGCCGAATCCCGTCGACAGTCCGAGCGTGCCATTGGTGGGGAGGAGTTGGCTCACCCCGAACGAGCCGCCGACCGAGCTGCCGGCCGGGCTGCCATCGGCATCGCCCCAGACGTGGTTGACCGCAGCGCTGTACTGCGGCCCGTAGTTGAAACGCGACAAGGTGAAGCCGAGCCCGGAGAGGTAGAGGCTCTCCTTGCGCGAGATGTAGTCGCGGCTGCTGGTGATCGCGATCTCGAGCGTCTTCTTCAGGTCGAGCACGAGCGGCGGCGCGGCAAGCGGCGGCGCGACCGGCGCTAATGCGGGATCCGCTTCCGCGTCCGGCGCCAGCGCGGGTTCCGGCTCGGGCGGCGGCGCCACTGGCATCACGATCCGCCCCGCGCGATCGGCGAGCGCCTTTTGATCGAACTCGCGCAGGATCGAGTCGACGTCACGATCGGCGTCGTCGTGGTACGAGCCGGCGGTGCAACTGCTGATGCAGCCGAGCGCGCCGACGACGGCGCCGCCAGCCAGCGCCCGCAGCGCGGGCAAACGCGGTCGTCTCATCGGCGGTCGGTCCCCCATTCCCTGGCGCTGCCGGCGCAGCGGGGCTGTCTATGACGGAACTCGGCCCGCTCTATTCGCGTGTTGACGCCGAGGTAGCAGCAGGGCACGCGCGGCGCCGTTCACGAGCCCCTTCGTACGCCGTCGCCCCCGGGTTCGTGTGTGAAGAATTCGTCACGCCGCGCCGGGCTGCCGTCGATTGCGACGCGAACGATCAGCGATCACTTCGCCGCTGGGGCGAGCAGCGCCGCGATCCGCTCGCGAGCGAGGCTCTTCTGGTCGGCCAGCGCGGCGCAGTCGTGGAACTTGACCAGCGCCGGCAGCGCGGCGCGCGGCAGCGCTTCCTGATCGGTCAGGGCGTCGAGCGCGGCGGCGCGCACGTTGGGCCACGGATCGTCGAGGCAGGCTAGCAGCGCCGCGAGCGCAGCGGGGTTCCGATCGCAAAGTGTCCCGAGCGCCGCGATCGCGCCGAGCCGCAGGGCGAGCGGGCGATCGCGACCCGCCTCCGCGATGGCGGTCTTGCCGATCGCCGTGACCGCTTCCGCCGGAAGTCCTGCGCAGTTCGCCGCCGCTTTCAATGCGCCGCCGCGCAATTCGGCCGAGCCATCCTCGCGTCCCGCCACCTGATGCAACGGTCCCGCCGCGCGCCCTCCAAGTAGCGCGCCGAGCGCCTCCATCCCGGCGACGCGCACACTCTCGATCTCTTCCGTCTGCAGTCGGCGGACGATCACCCCTGCCGCGATCTCGTCGCCATCGAGCGTGCCGAGCGCTTCGAGCGCCGCCGTCCGCACGCGTGTGTCGACATCCCACGCCGCGCTCGCCAGCGCCGAACGCGCGACCGCATGCTTCAACTTGCCGAGCGCCGCAGCGACTTCGACGCGCACTTCTGGCATGGCCTCCTCGACCATCGCCTGCACCAGCGCCGCGAGTGTCGCGACTGTCTCTGTCGCAGGGTCAGGAGGCAGCGATGGCCACGCCTGCGCCAACCCACGCGCTGCCGCGATTCGCCCGACCGGATCGCGCTCCTGTCGCAACTGCGCCCGCCACTCCGCCGGCTGCTGGCGCGCGATCACGTGTCCGGGCAGCGTCGCGCCGAGGTTCCAGTGCACGTAGCGCGGCCGCTCTTCGCAGTCGATCGCGACCTGCACGCGGCGCGCGTCCAACTGCAGCGTCGTCGTCTTCCGCCCCGCGCCAGTCGCCCACGCCACGGTGAGCGGCGCGTGGTAGACCTCGGGCACGCCTTCGCCCTGCTGCTTCTGATGGGCGACCAGCTCGAGTCGTCGGCCCGCCTCGTCGTAGCGCCATTCGCAGTCGATCTCTGGCTGACCGGGAGCGTGGAGCCACTCGGCGAAGAAGCCCGCAAGATCGCGTCCGGCGATCTCCGCCGTGATCTGCTCGAAGTCGGCGGTGCCGACCGACTTGTTCTGCGAACGTGCCACAAAGGTCTGCACCAGCGTGGCGAAGGCCGGCGCGCCGAGCGTCTCGCGCAACAGCAGCAGCACGGCGCCGCCGCCTTCGTAGACATGCTCCGTGAACAGGTCGTCGAGTTCGACGCAGAGCGCGGAAACGATCGCACGCGGGTCGTTGTCGCGCGCCTTTGCCAGCCGTTCCTGCAGCTCGAGCGCGGCGACCGTCGCAGCGTCCGCGCCCTGTTCCTCGGTGCGCCAGAGAAGCTCGGCGAAGGTGGCGAAGCCCTCGGCCAGCCAGAGATCGGCCCAGCAGGCCGGCGTGACCAGGTCGCCGAACCACTGGTGCGCAAGCTCGTGCATCACCAGCGCGTCGGAGTCGATGGTGCCCTCGCGCGGGCCGGCGGCGGCGCGCAAGTCCTCTTGATCGAGCGTGCTCGCGGCGATGTTCTCCATCCCGCCCCACGGGAAGCTCTCGACGGCGACCTGCCGGTAGGTCGGGAACGGATAGGGGACGGCGACGAACTGCTCGAGCAGCTCGATCATGCGGCCGGTCGGCTGCAGCGCCGCGGCGACCTCGCCCGCGCGTTCGACCGATGCGTACCCGAACAGCGGCAGGTCGCGGACTCGGCCGAGATCGAACTCCATGAACTCGCCTGCGACCAGGCTCGTCAGGTAGGTCGGGTGCGGGAAGTCCATCCGCCAGTGGTCGATTCGCCGCCCGCCGTCCGCGGGCGTCGCCTCGATGAGCACGCCGTTGCCGATCGTGCGCCACGCTTCGGGGACGTTCAAGAACAGCTCGCTGCTCGCGCGATCGTCGGGGTAGTCGCGGCACGGGAACCACGCGCTCGCCATCTGGCATTGGTTCTGCGACCAGACCATCCGGCAGCGATCGTCGACGGAACGCACGAAGAACAGGCCGCGCCGCGGCGTCGCCGAGTACGTGATCTTGAGCCGCAGCGTCTCCTCAGGCGCGGCCTCGCGCCCGAGATCGATCTCGAGCCGCGCTCCTTCGCGCCGGAATAAAATCGGCGCGTCGTCGAGCGTTACGGACGCAACTTCAAGTTCGTCGGCGTCGATCGAGAGTTCGCGCCGCGCCATCGCGCACGGCCGCAGTTCGAGCTCGGTGAACCCCTCGATGCGACCGCTCACCGGGTCGAGCGCCAGGTGGATCACGTAGTGGAGCACGTCGACCGTTCGCGGGGAGGGCGCGTGGTCGGTCGGACCGATCGCGGCGATCGCCTGCGCGCGCGCCAGCACTTCAGGCGCCACGTCGTCGGCTGGAGCTTCAGCTTGAAGGGCAACGCACAGGACAAGGACATCGAGCAGCAACGCGGCCATCGCTACGGCAGGCTCCCAAGCGGAAGCGCGGGAGTATGGCCGGAGGAGGCGCCGTTCCGAGCGAGAGTCTCGTCGCGAGGGCGCCCCGTGGTGGTCGCATCACCGCCGCGCTACTGTTCCCCGCCCGATGTCCTCGCGCCGACTCGAACTGCTGCCTCGCTGGTTGCCGCTCCGTGCGGCCGCTGCGACGCTCGTGTTGGCTTGGCTGCTTGGCATTGCTGGCACGCTCTTCCATCGGCACGAAGACCACGCGCACTCGGACCCGGACCACGCGGAGGACTGCAGCGAAGGGCCGGCGTGTTCGGGACAGGTGCGGGAGCGGGCGGAGACGACGACCCTTTCGGGGGAGTGCCCCGACGGCGACGGTTGCCGCGATCCGTTCCACCATCACCACTCGCATGCGCCGCCGATTGGCGCTGCGACCCACTGCTCGGTTTGTTCCTCGCTGTTCGAGCGGCACGCCATTCCGATCGCGCCCTTCACGCTCGCGATCCCGATCACGGTGCGTTTCGTCGTCGTGACCGCGCCGTCATGTCCCGCGAGCGAACCGTCGCGGTTCGCGCTCGCGCGCGGCCCGCCTGACCTGCCTGCGACGCAAAGTCGCTGCGCGCTCCACGTGGTCTGACGGCACTTCGCGGGTCCATTCCGGCCCCGCCCGCCCGTTCGGCCGAGCGCGTGGCAGGTCACGCCACTTCGGGGCCGGAATCGGGAATCCAGAGACGATGCGTCTTCAACCCATCCTCACGGCCGTCTTGTGCGGCCCGCTTTGCGGCATCGCCGCAGCGCAGGACCAGAGTCCACCCGTCGATCCGTCGCACGTTCGTTCGTTCGATCAAGCCCTCGATCAAGCGCTCGCCGACCAGCAAAAGGCGGCAACGACAGCGGCGCCGAATCTTCTCGGCGGGCAGTTCCGGCTGCTCGACCTGTCTCTCGACGCGCTGATCAACGCCGGCAGCTCGACCGAGCAGGACGACTCGATCGGCGAGCTGCAGGGCGGCGGGCACGACCCGAAACAGCGCGGCTTCACCCTGTCGCAGCTCGAGCTGTCGGGGATCGGCGCGGTCGACCCCTATTTCCAGTTCGAGTCGCACCTCATCTACTTCCAGAGCCCCGAGGGCGAGTCGGAATTCGAGATCGAGGAGGTCTACGGGCGCACGAGTTCGCTGCCGCACGGCCTGCAGTTGAAGGTCGGGCAGTACTTCACCGAGTTCGGCCGCATCAATTCGCAGCATCCGCACGCGTGGGACTTCATCGATCAGCCGGTCATCCACAGCCGGGTCTTCGGTCCCGACGGCATGCGCGCGCCGGGTGCGCGACTGTCGTGGCTCGCGCCGGTGCCGTGGTTCGCCGAGCTCTACCTCGGCGTGCAGAACTCGCGCGGCGAGACGATGGCGAGCTTTCGCGGCACCGATGAAGAGGCGGCGCCCGGTGGCCGCGTCGTGGCCGGCCGCGAGACGCGCAGCCTCGCTGACTTCGCGTACAGCACGCGCCTGCTGCAGTCGTTCGATCTGTCGGACGAGACCGTGAGCCTGTTCGGGCTCTCTGGCGCATGGGGTCCCAACGGGGCGAGCACTTCGACGAGCAGCGCGCTCTATGGCGCCGACGTGAAGGTGAAGTGGCAGCCGAAGACGAACGAGGCGGGCTGGCCGTTCCTGATCTTCCAGGGCGAAGCGATTCGCCGCATCTACGGCACGACGTTGCAGCAGTTCGACCCCGACGGCGTCACGGCAAGCGGCGACGAGTTCGCGTTGCCCGGCGACACGCTGCACGACAGCGGTTTCTATTCCTACGTCCTGTGGGGATTCCGGCGCGACTGGGTCGCCGGCCTGCGGTGGGAGGTTGCGCGCGCGAGCGGCGCCGGCGTCGATCCGCGCGAGGACGACGCGCTGCGCGATGATCGCCAGCGCCTCTCACCGATGATCGCGTGGCATCCGTCGCACTTCTCGCGCGTACGGCTGCAATACAACCTCGACTTCGCCGATCACCTCGCGGACGGCCACGCGCACAGTGTCTGGCTCGGCGTCGAGTTCCAGGTGGGCAACCACCCGGCTCATGCGTACTGAGCGCCGACCATGAAACTCATCACCCTCGTCTTGGTCGCGCTGTCTTCGGCACGGGAACAGAAGCTGAACGTCTGCTGCACGGTGCCGTCGATCGGCAGCATCGCGCAGGAGGTCGGCGGCGACGCCGTCTCCGTCACCGTCTTCGCCAAGGGGACCGAGAATCCCCACTTCCTCGACGCACGGCCGAGCCACGTGAAGGCGCTCGCGGCGGCCGATGCGTTCGTGCAGCAGGGAATGGAGCTCGAGATCGGCTGGGCGCCGGTCCTCCTGCAGCAATGTCGCAACGGCCGCGTGCAGCCGGGGCAGCCCGGCTTCATCGATGCGTCGGTGGTGGCGACGCCGCTCGAGGTGCCGAGCGTGCCGGTCGACCGTTCGCACGGAGACGTCCATCCGTTCGGCAATCCCCACTACATGACCGATCCGGTGAATGGGCTCCTGGTCGCGCGGTTGCTGCGCGATCGACTCTCCGAGCTCCTGCCGACGGCCAGGGACGGCTTCATGGAACGCTGCGCCGCGTTCGAGAAGCGGCTCTGCGTCGCGATGGTCGGCGCCGCGCTCGCCGAGGAATTCCAAAGCGACACGATCGTGAAGTTCGCCGAGCTCAACGCGAACGGAAGGCTCGCGTCGTTCCTCGCCCAGCAGAAGCGCGGCGAGGAGCTCGGCGGCTGGTTCGGCGCGCTCGCGCCGTTCGCCGGCACCAGGGTGCTCGCCGACCACAACCAGTGGGCCTACTTCGGTCGGCGTTTCGGTCTCGAGTTCGCGGGCTTCCTCGAACCGAAGCCGGGCGTCGCGCCATCGACCGGCCACCTCGGCGAGTTGATCCGGAGCGCTAGGGCGGCGGGCGCGAAGCTGGTCTTCACCGCTCCGGGCTTCGATCCGAAGTCGGCCCAGTTCGTCGCCGGCAAGCTCGACGTGCCGCTCCTGACGCTGGCCCATGAGGTGGGAGCGACCCCTGCGGCGACCGACTACCTGGCGATGGTCGACAGCGATGTCGGCTCGATCGTCGCCGCGTTGTCGCGATCGCGAGGCGGCTCATGACGCCGATGCACGACGCGGCGACGATCCTCTCCTGTCGCGACCTCGTGGCGGGACATGGTCGCAACGCCGTCCTGCGTGACGTTTCGCTGCAGGTGCGCGCCGGCGAGTTCTGGTTTCTGCTCGGCACCAACGCGACGGGCAAGTCGACGTTGCTCTTGACCCTGCTCGGCGTGCTGGATCCGTTGGGCGGCGTCGCGCAGTACGGGCCCGGTGTGAGCGCCGACGTCCTCGGCTACGTGCCGCAGTGCTGCGAGCTGGTCTTACACCTCCCGACCACGCCGCACGAGCTGGTCGCGCTCGGCCTGGTCGGCCAGCGACTCACGCGCGCACAACGCGAGGAACGCGTCGAGGCGGCGCTCGAACAGGTGGGTCTGCACGGACAGCTCCACCAGAGCTACGGATCGCTCTCGGGCGGCCAGCGGCAGCGCGTCATCGTCGCGCGGGCGCTGGCGCGTCGTCCGCTTCTGCTGTGTGTCGACGAGCCGATGAACCATCTTGATCTCGTGACTGAGCGGGCGCTGCTCGAACTCTTCGCGCGCCGCAATCGCGAGGACGGTCTCGCCATCGTCTACGTCAGCCACGACGTTGCAGTCGCCGCTGCGCTCGCGACCCATGTCGCGTTGCTGCACCACGGACAGGTCGAGGCGGGACCGGCCGATCGGCTTCTCGATGCCGCGCGGCTCGAGCGTGCGTACGGTGTGCCGCCCCTCGCCGCGTCGGGGCGCACCCCATGATCGACGCGTTCATCGACTCCTGGCCGCTCTTTCGCGAGATCTGGCTCGCAGCGTGGTTGGTCGCGCTCCTGTTGTCGCTGGTCGGCGTGTTCGTCGTCGTCCGCGACCAGATTTTCGTCGGCGCCGCCATCGCGCAGGCGTCGACGCTCGGGATCTCGCTCGGGCTCTGCCTCGGTTCGGAGTGGAGCGCCGAGGGCAGCTTCTTCCGCTCCGACGCGTTCCTCTCCATGGTGGCAGTCGGGTTCGCGGTGATCGCGGCGCTGGTCACGGCGCGCGGCAGCGGCGGCGGGAGCACCGGCCGGCCGGCCGACAGCCGCGAGGCGATCACCGGCTTCGTCTTCCTGCTCGGCGGCAGCGGTTCGTTGCTGATCATCGCCCACAGCCCGCACGGCCTCGACGACGTGCAGCGCCTGCTGGCATCGAGCGGCATTGGGGCGACATCGGGAGACGTCGCGGTGCTGACCGTGCTGTGCGCCGCGACCCTGCTGTTCGTGTTTGCGCGGCGGAGAGCGCTGCTCCTTTTCGCGATCGACTCGACGACCGCGTGCGTTCTCGGTGTGCGCCGGAGCACCGACGCGCTCGCCGCCGCATGGCTCGGCCTCGTGCTCGGGGTGGCGATGCGCACCTCGGGGATGCTCTATTCGTTCGGCTGCCTCGTGCTGCCCGCGCTCGTCGCCAAGAACCTCTGCCGGGCGTCGCTGCCGATGTTCTTCGCGGCGCCGCTGATCGCGGTGATCACGTCGATGGCGGCGGCGGTGATCGGAAACGCCTGCGACTTCAACCAGGCCCAGCTGTCGGTCGCGCTTCTGTGCGGGCTGCTAGCGGCAGCCTGGGGCCTGCGGGCGGCCCGGGGCAGCTGACGCTCCGCCGGCGCCGCGGGCGAGGGGTTTGCCTCTAGCGAAGGTTTTTCCTGATCCGAAGGGGAGACGGGCGGATCGCCTCTGGTATCCGTGGGAGGAGAGGCCACGCCGTTTTCGGCGGTCGCGGCGGCCGCGTCGCTGTTCGCCTGCGGGCTCGTGCTCCCGCAGGACGATCGCGCGCGACTCGACGGGCTCGAACAGCGCAATCGGGAACTCGAGGCGCGGCTCGCGGCGCTCGAAGGCGCAAGCGGCGCGCTGCACGACGAAGCCGCCTCCGAAGAAGGCTCCGACGCGAACGAGGCGGCGTTCTTCGGCCAACTGTTCGGCAACTACGGCTTCGGTTGGAGCAATCCGCCCCGCGACGGCAAAGGGGCGTCCGCCTTCCAGTTCGGCACGCTCGATTTCTTCGGAACTGCGCGTCTCGGCGAGCACGCGAGCGCGCTCGGCGAGGTGTTGCTCGAGGGGTCGGAGGACGATGTCGGCATCGATGCCGAGCGACTCTGGGCGCAGTGGCAATGGAGCGACGCGCTGTACGCCAAGATCGGCCTCGAGCACCTCACGACTTCGCGCTGGAATCGGCTCTGGCACCACGGCAAGTACCTCGAACTGACGATCGAGCGGCCATTTCTCGCGCGCTTCGAGGACGACGGCGGGCCGCTCGCGCAGCATTACTCCGGGCTCGAGCTCGGTGGCCGACGACTCGGAGCGAGCGGTGTGCTCGAGTGGACGGCGATCGTGTTCAACGGCCGCGGCCGCGATCCGCTCGACCGCCAGCGTGGCGCTGATGACAACGAGGCCAAGGCTCTCGACGTCGCGCTTGGATTCGCGCCAGCGCCGATTCCCGGGTTCAGCTTCGGCGGGTCGGCGCGTCGCGATGTTTTCCCAGGCGATTCGGCGGTCGGGCGGCGGCTTGGCGAGGTTGAGGAGAGCGCGGCCGCCTATGCGCAGATCGAGCGCGGAGCGCTCACCGCCATCACCGAGGCGACAACGATCGTCCATCACGATCGCGCGGGTGGCGTCTTCCACCACCGCGCGGCCTACCTGCAGGCCGGATGGCGCTTCGCCGCCGTGACCTCCTACGCGCGGCTCGACTTGCTCTCGATGGAGCACGGCGATCCGTTCCTCGTCGGGAGCGACCTCGACCTCGACGTGATCGAGCTGACGATCGGCACGCGCTTCGAACTCGGCTCGAACGCGGCGATCAAGCTCGAGCTTCGGCGTGGCGTGTTCCAGGAGCGATTCGCGAGCGGAGCGACCGAACGGCAGCCGGTGACGACGGCGGCGTTCCAGGTCGCCTGGCACTTGTGAGCGGAGCAGCACCCATGAAACGAATCACGGTTGCGCTGCTTGCCCTGTTCGCCATCGCCGCGCCGGCAGCGCCCTCCAACTCGATCCAAGCGACGCCGGTCCCGATGTTGCCATCGCCTGCGCCGCCGCCGCCGCCTGCGCCGCCGCCTGCGCCGAAGCCGGCCCCGCGCCCGGTGGCGATCCTCGTCCACAAGGACAACCCGATCGAGAACGTGACGCAGGACGAGCTGCGCCAGCTGCTCAAGCTCGATCGCCAGTTCTGGAACGAGAAGCTGCGCGTCGTGTTGATCGCGCGGCCCGCGACGGCGCCCGAGCAGATCGTGCTGCTGAAGAGCATCTATCAACAGGACGACAAGGCACTGCGCAAGTTCATGGTCGGTCGCCTCTACGCCGGCCAGATCGCCGCGCTGCCGACCGTGGTGAAAAGCGCGAGCGCGGCCGCGAAGCTGGTCCAGGCGTCGGCCGGTGCGATCACGGTGGTGCTGGCCGTCGACGGCATGAAGCCGGGCGAGGCGGGCTATCCGTTGTTGGCGGCCGCCGAGTAACGCAGATGGCGCAGGCTCGCCGCAACCGGCTGGTCACGCGCGTCAGCGTGCTCGTCCTCGCGCTGGTAGCAGCGGCGATCGGGCTGCCGTCGGCGATCGAGGTGGCGGGTGAGTGCGCGCAACTGCGGGAACAAGTGGTCGGCGCCGCGCGTGCCAGCGCCCGACTGGTGGCGTTGTCGAGTTCGCAGGCGTTTGCGGGCGAGGACATCGATCCGCTGCGTTCGCTCGTTGCGACCTACGCGCACGAGAGCGCCGAGGTGCTGCGCGTCAGCTTCACCGATCTCGAGGGCACCATCATCGCGGACTCGCTTCCCGACGCCGAAGGCGGCCGGATCGATGCGCTCGAGCCGCCGCCCCCTTCCGATCGGGTCGAGTTCATCGCCGACGCGGCAAACATCGAGCGGCTGGTGGTGAGCATGCCGGTGCTCGTCTCGGGCGTGCCGTTCGGGTCCTTCCGGGCGGAGAGTTCGCTTGAGCTGGTCGCCACGGCGGCGCGCCGCGCGATCACGCGCGCGGTCGGAATCGGCGTCGCGCTGCTCCTGCTCGGTGCGTTTGCGTCGCGCCGCCTCGCCGCATCGATCGCCACTCCGGTTGCTCGGCTGGCGGCGTCGGCCGCGGAGCTGGCCGGCGGCAAGCGCGGCGTGCGCAGCGGGATCTCGCGCACCGACGAACTCGGTGCGCTGGCGCGAGCTTTCGACTCGATGAGCGCGCAGATCGAGCAGCAACACGAGGAACTGCGGCGCCACTCGCAAGAGCTCGAGCAGCGCGTTCTCGACCGCACGTCGGAGCTTCGCCTCGCGCGCGACGAGGCCCTGGAGGCCACGCGCCTGAAGAGCGAGTTCCTCACCAACATGAGCCACGAGATCTGGACGCCGATGAACGGCATCCCCGGTTTCGTCGAACTCCTCGGCCAGACGAAGCTCGACGCCGATCAGCACGACTGGCTCACCACCGTGCGCGAAAGCGGCGAGACGCTGCTGGCACCGCTGAACGACATCCTCGACTTCAGCAAGCTCGAAGCCGGCCGGGTCACGCTCGAGACGGTCGTCTTCGCGCCGCGCGATCTCGCCAAGGGCGTCGTGCGCCTGCTCGGGCAGAAGGCGCAGCAACGCGGCCTCGTCTGCAGCGTCGCTGCGGCCGCGCTGGTGCCGGCGCGCCTGATCGGCGATCCGACGCGCCTGCGCCAGGTCGTGACCAACCTGGTCGGCAACGCGATCAAGTTCACCGCGGCGGGCAGCGTCACGGTCGAGCTCGCCGGAGCGCCCGCGAAGGACGGTCGCTTCACGCTCGAGATTGGGGTGCGCGACACCGGCATCGGCATGACGCCCGAGGTGCGGGCCAAGCTGTTCCAGTCGTTCACCCAGGCCGATGGCTCGACTACGCGCAAGTTTGGCGGCACCGGCCTCGGGCTGGTGATCTCGCGCCGCCTCGCCGAGCTGATGGGCGGCACGCTCACGCTCTCGAGCACGATGGGGAAGGGCTCCTGTTTCACGCTGCGCCTCACCCTGCCGGTCGCGGCCGACCAGGCGAAGGCCGCCTCGCTCGAACCAGGCGCACCGGACGAATCGGCTGCAGCTTCGTCGCTGCCGTCGCTGCTGCCGGCTTCGCCGTTGGCGGCACTCGAAGGCATCGCGGGTGGCGCGCGCTTGCTGCTCGCCGAAGACAACCCGGTCAACCAGAAGCTCGCGAAATTCTTGCTGTCGCGGACCGGCGCCGAGGTTTTGGTCGCCGACAACGGCCGCATCGCCGTCGAACATCTGGGCGCAAGGAGGCATCGACCTCGTCCTCATGGACGTGCAGATGCCGGAGATGGATGGCGAGGCGGCGACCCGCGTGATCCGCGGGCGCGAGCTGCCGGGACCGCGCACGCCGATCGTCGCAGTGACGGCGCACGCGATGACTGGCGATCGCGAGCGCTACTTCGCGGCGGAAATGGACGATTACCTCACCAAGCCGATCCGCCCAGCCGAGTTGGCGCGAGTGGTGAAGCAGTGGTGCCGGCGGCCGGAGGGGGGCGCGAAGCAGGTCGCGCCCGCAAGGAGTGAGACGATGAGTGCGACGCCAGGGGACGAGCAGTTCGCCGAAGTGCTTTCGCGGCTGCGCGAGATCGGCCTGCTCGACGATGCGACGCTGCTCGCGGAGACGAGCGAGATCTTCCTCACCGACGCCGACTCGATGGTGGCGCAGATGAAGGACGCGTTCTCGTCGGGCGACGCGCATGTGCTGGCCGAGGCGTCGCATCGGCTGAAGGGCGCCGCGCTCAACCTCGGCTTCAACACCATCGCGGAGCCGGCCAAGGCGATCGAGGCACGCGCCAAGCGCGGCGAGTTCGCCGGGACGCCCGAGATGCTGAACCAGATCGAGACCAAACTGGCCCGCGTCGGCGTCTGGCTGCGGCAGATCGCCTCGGCGCCACTGCCGCCGAGCTGACGAGGCGGCCCACTGCCACTGCCGCCGAGCTGACGAGGCGGCCCACTGGCACTGCCGCCGAGCTGACGCCGTCTGCTACGGCGCGCCGAGCCGCTTGCGGCAGAGCGCGAGCAGTTCGCGTGCAACCTGTTCGAGCGGGCGATCGGCGGCGAGTCGCGCGATGGACGGTTCCGCGCGGGCGAGTTCGTCGTAGACGCGCGCCACGGCACGCAGATCTTCGAGCTTCTCGAAGCTGCTGGTCGCCGCGCGACTCGCGTTGATCCGCGCCAGCGCCTGCTCCGGCGAGAGTTCGAGCAGCACGGTCAGATCGGGCGTCGGCGCGATGGCGCAGCTGCGCGCGAGGATCTCGGCGATCGGCAATCCGCGCGCGCCCTGGTAGGCGGCGGTCGACCAGTAGGTCCGGTCCTGCACCACCCAGTCGCCGCGCGCCAACGCCGGTTCGACGACCGCGGTCACGTGCGCCGCGCGGTCCGCATGGAACAGTTCGAGCTCTTCGGCGCCGCTGGTCGTCCGCTCTCTTGCGGCCAGCACGCGGCGCAGTTCCTGGCCGGCGGGCGAAGTCCACGGCTCGCGTGTCTCGACCACGACGCGGCCGGCGGCGCGCAGCGCAGATGCCAGTCGCGCGCAGAGCGTGGTCTTGCCGGTCCCGTCGATCCCTTCGAGAACGATCAGCCGTCCGCGTGGTGTCCGGTTGCCTCGATCCATGGCGCGGGAGCGTAGCGCGCTACTGTCTGCCCGCCGTGGAACTGCGCAAGACGACGCTCGAACGGCGCGTGCTGACCGGCACCGGCCTGCAGCTCTTCAGCCGCCTCGGAACCGCCTCGTGCTCGGCGTCGGCGCTGCTGCTGATCGGGCGCCATCTCGGCGACGCCGGACTCGGGCGCTTCAACTACTACTTCAACCTGTTCCTGGTCGTGGGTGCGCTGGTCGACTTCGGATCGATGGCGATCGCGGTCCGCGAAGCGGCGCGCCAGCCAGAACGCGAAGAGGCGGTGATCCGCGCGGCGTTCCGCGTGCGCGTCGCGATGGCGCTGTCCGGCTTCGCGGTCTGCGTGGCGGTGTCGTGGTGGAAAGAAGGAAGCCTCGCGAACGCGGCGCTCCCGATCCTCGGCGCGCTCCACCTCGTCGCGGTGCCACCGAACGCGGCCGCGGCGTGGTTGCAGGTGCGCGTGCGCTACGCCGCGATCGGCTTGGCTCCGCTGATCGGATTCGGGGTCTATCTCGGGCTCTCGACCGCGCTGTGTGGCGCCGATGTGCATGAACCCGGCTGGTTCGTGGTCGCGTTTGCCGCCGCGCTGTTGCTGCAGTCGTTGGTGCCGTGGATCGCCGCGTCGCGCCAGGTGCAACTGCTCGGCCCGGTCGACGACGCGACCGTGAAGGCGCTGTTCGCGGCGATGGCCCCGCTCGGGCTTTCGGCGGCGATCTCGACCCTCTACTTCCGCATGGACGCACTGCTGCTGAACGAGTTCCACGGCGATATCGCGAACGGCCGTTGGGCCAAGACCTTCCCCTTGCTGTCGTTCTCGATCGCGCTGCCGAGCTACCTCGCCGGCTCGCTGTTCCCGGCGCTGTCGCGCTTCGCGTCGACTCCAGGACGGCTGGTCGCGCTGGTGCGTCGCGCCGTCGTGGTGCTGGCCGGCTTCTCCCTGCCGGCGCTGGCGCTCGCGTTCGCGTGGGGCGGGCAGGCGTTGTGGCTGTTCTGGGGGCGCCGCGGCGAGGTTGTGCCGCTCGAGCAGTTCCTCGCGACGAATCGTGACCTGCTCCGCTGCCTGCCGCTGCTCGCGCTCGCCGCCGTCGCGATCTTCGCCGCGATCCCGCAGATGCAGGCGCTCACCGCGCTCGGCCGCCAGAAGGTGCTGTTGCGCGTCACGTGCGTCGCGCTGTTCGCGAAGCTGCTGGTGGGCGGCAGCTTGATCTGGAAGTTCGGTGTCGTCGGCGCCGCCTTCGGCACGGCCGCCACCGAGTGGCTGGTCACGATTTGGGTGAGCGTCGAACTGCGCCGCGCGAGCGGTTCGTGGTCGCTCTCGCGTGCGCTGCTGCGTCCGGTGCTGGCCGCCGCCGGCGTCGCGGCGATCGCGCTGCCGTTGCGGGATCTCGCTCCGCGCCACGTCGTCCCGGCTGCGGTGGCGCTATTCGCGGTCGCGATCGTGGCCGCTCGCGCGCTGCCCTTGCGCCTCGGTGCCGACGAATGAGCGCGAAGGCGCGAGTGCGGCGCATCGGCCTCGATGTGCGTGCGGCACTGCGCGCGCCCTGTGGCATTGGCCGCGTCGGAGTGGAGCTGGCGCGCGCGCTCGCCGACGCCGCGCCCGAGCGCGAGATCCTGCTCTACGCCGCGTCACGCCATGGCCGAGCTTGGGCGCGACCGCTCCCCGCCGAACTCCTCGCCCGGCCGAACGTGCGCCTCTTCGCGCCGCGCCTGCCGGCGAAAGCGTTGCAGTGGGCGGCGCGGCTGCCAGGAGTTCGCACGGAATGGCTGACCGGCAGGCTCGATGCGTTCGTCCACACCGATCTCGTGTTCGTGGCGGGTTTGCGTTGCCCGCAGATCGTGATGGTGCACGATCTCGCCTTCGAGGTGTCGCGCGACTTCCACGACGAAGGCTTCCATGAGGCGGCGGCGACGCGGCTGCGTCGCGCGGTGGCGCACGCCGCGGCGATCATCGTCCCGAGTCACGCGACGCGCGCTGACCTGATCGAGCGGTGGCAGATTGCGCCGGAGCGCATCACGGTGATCCCGCTCGGCGGCGACCATGCGACACGCGTCGCGCCCGGCGCTCGTCGCGATCCGCGCGCCGATCCAACACGACCGTACGCGCTCCACGTCGGCACGCTCGAGCCGCGCAAGAACGTCGTGCGGCTGGTCCGGGCATGGCGGGCGGCACGCTCGCGCGGGCTCGAGCTCGACCTCGTGCTGGTCGGGCCGTGGGGATGGAAGACGGAAGCGTTGCGCGCCGAGATTGCGCGCGCCGAGATGGCGCGAGACGGCGCGGCGGCGCCAGTTTGCGTGCGCGGCGCAGTCGACGAGGGCGAGTTGTTCGCCTGGCTGCGCGACGCCTCGCTGCTCTGCTACCCGTCGCTGTGGGAAGGCTTCGGGCTGCCGATCGTCGAGGCGTTTGCGCTCGGGGTGCCAGTGCTGACTTCGGCGCGCTCGTCGACGCAGGAGGTCGCGGGCGATGCCGCGCTGCTGGTGGATCCCGAGTCGGAGGAGTCGATCACGGAGGCATTGCAGCGCGTGGGTGGAGATGTGGCATTGCGAGCCGACCTCGCGGCGCGCGGAAGGGCGCGTGTGGCGCAGTTCCGTTGGGACAGCGCGGCGCGCACACTCCTGCGCGTGATCGATTCGGTCGGGGGAGGCTGACGTGCGCGTCGCGTTCGACGTCAGCGTGCAGGCAACCGCGCGGCCGACCGGCGTCGCGCGCGTGCAGCGTTCGCTGCTGCGCGAGCTCGCGGCGTTCGCGCCCGACGACGAGTTCCTGCTGGTGGCACCGCGTCGGGTCGCTTCTGGCTCCGGCTTCGGCGTCGACCTCGGCGTCGACCTCGGCTTCGACCTGCCGCTCCACTTCCGTCGCGTCGAGCTGCCGGCGGGACGGGTGCCGCGGCTTTGGCGCGAGCGGCTGCTGGCGCCGTGGCTCGCTCGCGAACGAGTCGACCTGCTCCATTCGCCGGTCGCGGCGTTCCCGCTGCGGGCCCGTTGTCCGGTGGTGGTCACGTGGCACGAGGTGCCGTGGCGCGAGGGGTTGCGCGGCGATGAGGCGGGTGGCCGCCAGTGGGCGCGTCGCGCGTGGCTTCACCTTGCGGCGCGGCGGGCCGCGCGCATCGTCGCGGTCTCGTCGCGCACGCGCGGTCGGATCGCCGAGGCCTCGCCGCGCGCGGCGGCGAAGTGCGTGGTCGTGCCGCACGGAGTCGATGCGCGCTTCCTCGACCACGTCTCCTCGCGTTCGCGTGCCGAGCTGTTGCAGGCGCTGCGACTGCCCGATCGTCCCTACCTGCTGTTCGTCGGAGCGGCGCGCGCGCGCAAGAACGTCGGCGGGCTGCTCGACGCCTTCGCCCGGCTGCCGGCGGCCGCGCGCGGCGGGACGCAACTGCTGCTCGCGGGCGTCGAGGGCGCGCCGGCGGAAGAGTTGCGCGCGCGAGCGGCTGCGCTCGGGATCGCGGAGATCGTCCAGTTCCCGGGCTGGATCGAGGACGCACTGCTGCCCGATCTCTACGCGCATGCCGAACTGCTGGTGCAGCCGTCGTGGTTCGAGGGCTTCGGCCTGCCCGCGTTCGAGGCGATGGCGTGCGGGACGCCGGTGGTCGCGACGCATGGAACCGGTGAAGGCGCCGCGCTGCTGGTGCCGGCTGGCGACGTGGCCGCGCTGGCGCAGGCGCTCGAACGCTTGCTTGGCGACGCGGAGCTGCGGGCGACGTTGCGCGCGCGCGGGCGGGCGCGGGTCGCCACGATGAGATGGCGGACCGCGGCGCTGCAGCTCCACGCGCTCTGGCGCGACGTCGTGGAGCGGCGCCGATGATCGTCGTCGACGCCTCCGCGATCCCCGATGGAGCGAGTGGCGCGCGCACGCGATTGCGCGGTTGGCTCGGCGCATGGGTCGAGCAGGTCGATCTGCCGCCGCTCGCGGTCATCGTCGCGCGCGGCAGCACCCTGCTCGACGGGCTCGCGCTCGGACGCGTCGAGATCGTGCAGGCAAAGTCGCCGGGCGGACCGTTGGCGCGCGCGTGGCGCCATGTGCGCGGCGCACCACCGGCCGGCGTTGGCCTCGACGCGCTCCGCCGAGTCGCGCGGCTGTGGCATTCGGAGACGATCCCGAGCTTCGCGCCGCGCAGTGTGCCTGCGTTCCTCACGCTGCACGACCTGCGCTGGAACGAGCCGCGCGCCGCCACCGGCGAATCGTGGCGGCGCCATGCGCCTCGGCACTTTGCCGCGCGCCGCTGGTTGCCGCCGATCGCGCGTCGGCTCGCCGGCATCGTCACGGTCTCGACCGCCAGCGCGCGCGCGATCGAGTACCAGCTCGGCGTCGAGCCCGCGCGCGTGCACTGCGTCGCCAACGCCAACGTCGGCGGTGCGCTGCCACTACCGCCGGCGGAGGCACGCGCGCTGTTGGCGCGGCTCGGCGTCGCGCGGCATCCCTGCTTCGTCAGCGTCGGCCATCTCGAACCGCGCAAGGGACTCGACCTCGCGCTCGCCGCTCTGGCGCAGGCGAGCGGCGCTGCGGCGGAGGCGCGGCTGGTGCTGGTCGGTGGCGGCCGCGCGCAGGCGGCGATCGCGGCACAGGTGGAGTCGCTCGGGTTGCGCGATCGCGTCGTGTTCGCCGGACGACTCGACGATCGCGAGGTCGCGACGCTTCTGCAGTACGCCGTCGCGCTGCTCTTCCCGAGCCGTCACGAAGGGTTCGGCCTGCCGTTCTGGGAGGCGCAGGCGCTCGGCTGTCCGGTGGTGGCGCGTCCGCTCACGCCGTTCGCCGATCTGCCGTCGGTTGCGCCGGGCGAGGCGTCGCGCGCCGGCCACGCGGCGATCGTCCGTTGCGAGGTGACAGCCGCGGGCTGGACAGCTGCGCTCGCGCCGCTGATCGAGCAGTCGCTGCCCGCGAGCGAGCGCCGCCCGTTCCGGGTCGAAGCGCCATGGAACTGGCGGGACGCGGCGCGCGCGCTCGCGGCAGTCTGGAGTGCGTCGCTCCGCTAGCCCGTTCTATTCATGAAACCCCTGCTGCGGCTCGGTCTGTCGATCCAGGACTTCGTCGAAAACGCGCGCTTCTTCCTCAGCGGGTTTGCATGCCCGAAGGGCCGTTCCACCCGCGTCGTCGGAACCGCGCATTCCCTTCTTGTCCTGAACCGACATCCCGTCGCCGCGCAACGGGGATCATGAATTGAACGGGCTAGTCGGAAGCGCAGAAGCCGAGGTCCCGCATCGACTCACCGAGCGAGCGCACGGATTGTCGAAGCGTCGGCGCGCCGCTACGTTGTCCGCCCAAAGGCTGCACGAAGGAGCCATCCAAGAATGCGGCGCGATGCGTTCCGAGGCAGATGCTGTGCGCAGGGCTGATCCAGTGAGCCGGCGCCTCTCGATCACGGCCTGCCTGCCGCTCGCTTTCGTCTCCGCGGACGCTCGGGGCATGAGCCAGGACGTTCCCGTCGCGCCCTCGCCACCGGCAATTGCACTGCCCGCCGTCAGCGACGCCGACGCGAGCCGCGCGCAGCGTCTTGCGGTCGACTGCGCTCGAGCCGAAGCGCAGGTCGAGGCCATAGCCCGCTTCGGCCAGGTCGATGGCTACAGCGCCACGATCCGGCGGTTGCTCAGCACGGTGACGGAGTGATTCGCTTACGTCGGCGACGGCGTTTTCACCGACATTGCGCTCAAGAACTGGCTGGACTGGCACGTGAACCGGCCGGGTGGGCCGGTCCTGCCGATTCTCGATCGCGAGAACCCGACCCATCCGTTCGCCGCGATCGTCGACCTGAACCGGCAGCTCCGCGCCCACGGCGTCGACTTCCTGTTGGTGACGTTCCCGACGCGCCCGTCGCTCTACCCCGAGCTGGCGATGGAGATGGCGACGGTCGAGGGTTTCGCCGGCTTCTGCCCGGCGACGCCTCATTTCGTGAAAGCGCTGGTCGACGAAGGGGTCGAAGTCCTCGACATCACGCCGGAGTTCGTCGCGCAACGCTATGGCGGCGGCGCGGACCGGCTTGACCAGCTGTTCCTGCGTTACAACCAGCACTGGACACCACGCGGAGCAGAACTCGCCGCGGGTCTGATCGCGGGGCGGCTCCGTCAGTATCCGTGGTTCACGCAAGGCCCGGCGGTGGAGGGCGTCGACTGGATCGCCACCGCCAAGGACGTCGAAGTCAGAGTCCAGTGGGGAGGAACTCCGGAAGGCGCCAAGCCGGAGCGGCTCCACTGCACGCAGGTCACGAAGCCGAAGGGCCTGCGTCTTGACTCCGTCCGGCCGTCGAGCCCGATCGCATTGCTCTCCGGCAGCTTCGCCGACTTCCACAACTCCTCGGAATGCGACTTCACGGCGCAGCTCTATCGCTTCAGCGGCTGGTCGATCGACAAGATCAACCCGAAGGGCGGAGTCGAGGACGCCTGCCGCGAGGCGCTGGCGAGGAAGTCGGCCGCCGATTGGAAGAAGAAGAAGATCGTGGTGTGGTTGCTGCCCGAATCGGCGTTCCGGGCGGGGCCGATGTGGCGTCGAATCGTCGTCGTCGAGGAGTGAACCGGTGAGCGCACATCCCTGCTCGCCGATGAGGCCCATCATGACCGCCCACGCGGCACTGGTTCGCGCTGCATTCGCGGTCGTCATCGGCCTGGCCGTCTCATCGAGAGCGCATGCGCAGGATCCCGCCTCGGGAGCGGGCCATCCCAAGCCCCCATCACCGGACCAGCGAGACGATGCGAACCGTTGGCCGCCCTTCCACGTCGTGCCGGCGACCGTGCACGAACCGGCGTCGCAAGGGCCGCCCAAGAGCGTCGCGGATGGCGATTGGGTGATCGGTGTCGAGATCGGCGGAGTCGCGCGCGCCTAGCCGCTGACACTGATCGCGGCGCATGAAGTGGTGAACGACACCGTCGGCGGGCTTACGCTGGCTGTCACCTGGTGCATGGTCTGCCAGGCGACCATCGTTTTCCTGCGCAAAGTGGGCGACCGGGACTTCACGTTCGGCAACTTGCGCACGCTGTGGCGTGCCTCCGCGGTGCTCTACGACGTCGAGACCAGCAGCCACTGGTTGCTATCGACCGGTGAAGCGCAGTCGGGACCGCTCGCTGGAAGCTTCCTCGAAGTCGCGGCTTCAGTCGTGCGCGACTGGGCCGGCTGGCGGGACGACCACCCGCAAGGGACGATCGTCGACGACGCGGAGCGCGGTCCTGCCGAGCGCGAGCGCCTCTTCCTCTACGACGCGCGCGGACTCGACGGCCTTGGAGTCGTCGTGCGCTTCGGCGCGGCCGCTCGCCTGCTGGCGCTGAAGGAACTCGACCAACGCACGCTCGTCGAGGTGCGCGTCGGCGACGAGTCGATCGTCGTGATCTACTCGTTGAAGCATCGGATTCTGCACGCCTACGGAACGAACCTCGACGGAACCGCGTTGTCGCTCGAACTGCGCCGCGATGGCGACGGGCGCCCGATCGAGCTCATCGAGCGCGGCGGCACCCGGCCGGCCTCGGCGCAGCGCCTACCCGATGCGCAAGGCCCGTTTCCTCGACTATTTCCCGGAAGGGACGACGTCGAGCGGCGGTGCGCGGCCGGCACCCTTGCCGTCCGCCAGAGACGAAACTCCTTGGCCTGGCGAAGGGGCTGAGTTCCGCGTCGAGCTATCGCGTTGAGACCTCCGCCCGGACGTCGCGCGTCAGCGCGAGCACCGACGCCGCGAAGGGTCCCTTCGCAGCCGAAGGCCGCGAGGACGGCGCATGGACCATCGACTACGAAGCGGGCAAGCCGCTCCACTTCGTCAGTCTCACGCGCGAGTTCTTTCGCTCCGACACCCAGTTCGCCGTCCCGCATCCGCATTCCGGGAAGTGGTTCGCGGTCGATCGCGTCAAGGGCGATCTCTCAAAGGCGCCGCGCGGTCACGGCGACGTCGCCAGGATGTTCGACCAGGCCAACGCCATCGCGCTGCCTCATGAATGGCAGGACGATTTCTTGGCCGGCCTTGCCGAGGTCCAGTCCGCCGCCCTCGAAGGCGGCCGCACCTTCACCGCCACGCTGAGCGAGGAAACCGCGAAGAAGTGCTGCGCCCGGTTTTCCGTCGTGGTCGAACGCACCCGACCGGAACGCGAAAGGGCGGGTGCTGGCGCAGCAGGTGGTGGCGCAGCCGCGAAACCGACGGCCACGCTGACCTTCACCGTCGTCGAGGGTGCGATCCGATCGATCGGAGCGGAGTTCACGATTCCGATCGAGGGCTCTCGAAGCGCAAACCTGGTGAAGCAGAACCTTGGCTTCTCTGCCGTCGGCACGGCAAGAGTCGAACTGCCGCCCGACGTCGCGACGGTGCTGAGGTTGAAGAAGTAGCCAGCCTCACGCAGCCCCGCGCGGCCGCGCTTCCTAGACTTGCGCCCCCTTTTCGTTGGGGCCGTCGCCCGATGCTCGATTCCGCGGAAACGCTGGTTCGTCAGCTCCATTCGCTGCTGGCGCCGCCGGCCGCGTTGCGCGCGGCGTTGCGGTTGCTGGTGGCGCGCAGGGTCGAGCTGTCGACGCCGCCGGTGCCGCTGGCGACGCGTGCCCATCTCGAGACCGGCGACGAAGCGGTGAAGGCCGATCTCGAGCGATTCGAGGCTGCCGGGCGGTTGGCGGATCTGCTGGCGGAGCTCTCCTCGATCGAGCTTGCGCCCGAACGGCGCGACGAGGGCGCGTTCGCGGCATTGCAGCGCAGCGTGCTCGATCAGTTGTGCGGCGCGACGCCCGATCCGGCGCTGCTGGCCGAATGGGAGCGCTGCGTCGGAGTGCCGGTCGCGAGCGCTGCGGTCGTCGCAGCCGAGGGCGGCGGCGGCGCGGCTGGTTCTTCGGCGACTGCGGTCGAAGTCGAGGTGCAGCACGCGACGCGCGTCCACTTCGCGGCCGAGCGCAATGGCGTGCCGCTGGTGGCGCAGGTCGTGCTCACGAATCGCGGCGACGCGGCGCTCGAAGGGCTCGAGCTGCGACTGCAAGTCGGCCCCGACTTTGGGCCGCCGACGCGCATCGCGGTGCCGCGGATCGAGGCGGGCGGCACCTGCGTGATCGCCGCGCCCGACGTTGCGCTCGATCGCGCTCGATTGTCGAGTTTGACCGAGCGCACCAGCGGCGCTTTGCACGTTGAACTGCGCGCCGGCCCGCGGATCCTGGCGCGCCAGCGCCGACCGGTCGAGCTGCTGGCGTGGAACGAGTGGGCGCGCTCACTGCCGGACGAGTTCCTGCCGGCGTTCGTGCTGCCGAACGAACCGGTGATCGCGGAACTGCTGTCGGAGCTGCGCGACCTCCTGCGCGAGGCGACCGGAGATCCCGCGCTGGCCGGCTACCAGGCGAGCGAGCGCGATCGGATCACGGCGATCGCACGCGCGCTGGGTGAACTCCTCGTCCGCCGCCAGATCTCCTATGCGGCGCTGCCGGCGAGCTTCGAGAAGGACGGCCAGAAGCTGCGCCTCCCTGCGCAAGTGGTCGCCCATCGCATGGGCAACTGCATCGAGCTGTCGCTGCTGGTTGCGGCGCTGCTGGAACAGGCGGCGCTCCATCCGCTGCTGCTGCTGGTCGAGGACCACGCGGTCGCCGGAGTCTGGTGCGTCGCGACGCGCTTCGAAACCGTGACCATCGACCAGCTCGACGTCGTGCGCAAACTGCTCGCGCTTGGCGATCTGCTGCTGTTCGATCCGACGGTGCTGGTCGGCGGCGGGACCTTCGAGGCAGCGGTTGCGGCGGCGAACGCGCTGCTCGAACAGCCCGGCCGGTTCCAGCGCGTGGTCGACGTCAAGGCGGCGCGCGCGGCGGGGATCGTGCCGATCGCAATGCCGGTCGACGCCGCTCGCGATCGGGCGGCAGCGGGCGGCGACTCGTCGGCTGCGCCACTCGGCGGTGGGCAGGGTTTCGGCGCGAGCGGCCCGCTCGCCGCGTCGAGCGAACCACCGGTCGCGTTGCCGCGTCCGCTCGCCGATCGGCTGCAGCAGTGGAAGCAGCAGTTGCTCGATCTGACGCTGCGCAACCGGCTGATCAGTTGGCGCGATTCGAAGCGCGCGGTGGTGCTCGACGGCGGGGTTCTCTCCGCGATCGAGGATCGTCTCGCCGAAGGCAAGACGCTCGAGTTCGTGCCGCGTGCCGTGCTGCCGTCGGGGGATCCGCGCGCGGCCGAGTTGGTCGCGGTGCGCGGCGCCGACGCGTGGGTCGCGGAGGAGCGCGCGCGCCTGTTCGAGCGTGGCGCCTTGCTCACCAGCCATGCACCCGACGAGCTCGACGAACGCCTCCTCGCGATTTTCCGCGAGGATCGCACTCACATCGAAGAGACCGGCGCGTCCACGCTCTTCCTCGCACTCGGCTTCCTGCGCTGGCACGAGTCGCCGACCAGCAAGATCGCGCGGCTGGCGCCACTGCTGCTGGTGCCGGTGCAGCTCGAGCGGCGCGGCCTGAAGCGTCGGTTCGTGCTGCGGATGCGCGACGAGGAGGCGCGCGCGAACGAGACGCTGCTTTCGAAGCTGAAGATCGAGCTGCGGCTCGATCCGGAGGCGTTGCGCGAGTTGCCGCTCGATGCCGGGGTGGGCGATGGTGTCGGAGTCGATGTCAACGCGTGGCTGGCGCAGTTCCGCCGGTTGGTCGCGACCGTGCCGCGCTACGAGGTGGTCGATGAGGCGCGGCTCGGCTTCTTCTCGTTCGCGAAGCATCAGCTGTGGCACGACCTCGAAGCGCACCGGGACGCGCTGCTGACGAGCGAGCTGGTGCGCCATCTGGTCGATCGCAAGTCCGACCAGCGTCTGCCCGATCCAGCCTTCGTCGAGCCGCGCCGTCTCGACGAGGTGATGCCGGCGACGCGTGCGCGCCTGGTCCTCGACGCCGACTCGAGCCAGCTCGCCGCGATCGAGGCGGCGGTGCGCGGCGCCACCTTCGTGCTGCAAGGACCGCCGGGCACCGGCAAGTCGCAGACGATCGCCAACGTGATCGCCGGCTGCATCGCGGCCAAGAAGCGTGTGCTGTTCGTGGCGGAGAAGCGTGCCGCGCTCGAGGTCGTCGCCGCCCGGTTGCGCAAAGTCGGGCTGGCCGGCGCGTGCCTCGAACTGCACTCGAACCGCGCGGCGAAGAGCGGCGTGATCGCGGAGCTCGACCGGACGCTCGAGGAGACGCTCGCGGCGCGGCGCGACGACGACCCGCTGCTGCCCGAACGGACCGAGCAGGCGACAGCCGCGCTGAACCGCCACGCCACGGCGCTCCACCGGCGCGGGGCGCACGGCTGGAGCCACTTCGAATGCGTCTCACGGCGCGTCGCGCGACGGGAGGCGACGGAGGTGGCGCCGTTGCCGATCGCAGCGCCGCTCGCGCTCGAGCGGCGCGACTTCGAGCGTCGAGCCGACGCCGTGCGCGAACTCGGTGAGGCGGTCGCGGCGAGCGGGCCGCTGGCCGGCCACCCGTTCACCGGCTGCAGCCCGACCGAGCATTCGCCGCTGTTCGCGCGGCGGCTCGATCAAGAACTCGGCGAGCTGCTGGCCGCCGCCGTCTGCGCCGCGGAGTGCGCCGCAGAATGCGCAACACGCAACGGCGGAGCAGAAGCGGTCGCGCGGCTGCGCGCACTCGCCGAGCAGTTCGAGCGCGATCGGGCCGACCGAGGGCAGCTCGCCGCGCGCTGGGACGAGCAGTTGTTCGCGCTCGACGTGGCGGCGCTGCGCGAGCAGTTTGCGCGGCATGCCGACGCCTTTGCCCCGCTGCGATGGTGGAAGCTTCGAAGTACCTGGAAGGCGCTCGGACCGGCGCTGCGAGGCAAAGCGCCGACGACGGCCGTGGCGATGGCCGACCTCGCGTTGGCGGACAACGTCGTCACGCGCGGTCGCGCGTTCGCCGCGGAGAAGCCGTTCCTCGACGCAACGTTGGGAGCGGGCGCGAGCAGCGGCACGAACGATCCTGTGGCCGTGCGGCGATTCGCCGACTTCCTCGAGACCTGGCGCGCGATTGGACCCGGTCTGTCGGCGATCGCGCCGCCGCCGGCCGTCGCGAACCCTGCGGCGATCACGCCGGCGCAGGCGGCCGTCGCTTGGGAACGCGCCGTCGCTGCCGTCGCTGCATCGCTGACGACTACGTCCGAATGGCGTGAGCACGCAACTGCGACCGCCGCTGCCACTGCTGCCACCGCCACCGCCGCCGCCGGCATCCTGTCGGTTTGCCGCGACGCGCTGCGTTGGAGGCAGCAGCTCCCCGCGCTCAAGGCCTGGTGCGCCACGGTGCGAGCGGTCGCTGCGGCCGAGTCGCTCGATCTCGCGCCGCTGGTTGCGGCGCTGCGCCGCGGCGAGCTCGCACCCGCCGACCTTCCCGCCGCCTTCGAGCGCGCCTTCTTCACGCTCGTCGTCGAGCACGCCATCAGCGGCGATCCAGTGCTGCGCGACTTCGATGGCGCGCGCCACCATGAGCTGGTCGCCCGCTTCCGCCGCGACGATGCGGCGCTGATCGCCAACGGCGGGGCGCGGGTCGTCGCCGATTGGATGGCGCAGCGGACGGTGCGCCACGACGCCGCCTTCTCCGGCTCGGAGTGCGAGACGCTGCAGCGCGAGGCGAAGAAGAAGCGGCGGCAGAAGTCGTTGCGCCGCCTCTTCAGCGAGATCCCGACGCTGCTGGCGCAGTTGAAGCCGTGCCTGCTGATGAGCCCGCAGTCGATCGCCCAGTTCCTGCCGGTCTCGCAGGAGCTGTTCGATGTCGTCGTGTTCGACGAGGCGTCGCAGATCCCGACCCATGACGCGATCGGCGCGTTGGCGCGCGGCCGCAAGGTGGTGATCGTCGGCGACACCCGGCAACTGCCGCCGACCACCTTCTTCGAGCGGGCGCTGGCGGACGACGAGGAAGAGGACGAGGCGCAGGACGGCGGGCTCGTGCGCGATCTCGAGAGCATCCTCGAAGAGGCGGCGGCAGCCGGCGTGCCGTCGCTGCCGCTGCGCTGGCACTACCGCAGCCGCGACGAAAGCCTGATCGCGTTCAGCAATCGCCGCTACTACGGCGGCCGGCTGCACACCTTTCCGGCGGCGTCGGGGCGCGCGCTCGGGCTCGGCGTGTCGTTGGTCGACGTGGGCGGCACCTACGAATTCGCCGGACGCCGCGTCAACGAGGCGGAAGCGCGCGCGGTCGTCGACTGGATCGTCGCGGCGCTCTCCGATCCGGCGCGCCGCGACAAGTCGATCGGCGTCGTCACGTTCAACCAGCCGCAGCAGCAGCTCATCGAGGATCTGCTCGATCAGGCGTTGCTCCAGCGGCCGGAGCTGCAGGAGTTGGCGGACGGCGGCGCGCGCGGCGAGCCGCTGTTCGTCAAGAACATCGAGAACGTCCAAGGCGACGAGCGCGACGTGATGCTCTTTTCGGTCACGTTCGGCAAAGGGGCGGATGGTCGCCTGTCGCTCAACTTCGGGCCGCTCAACAAGAAGGGCGGCGAGCGGCGGCTGAACGTCGCGATCACGCGCGCGCGGGAGAAGCTGGTCGTGTTCGCCTCGCTGCGGGCGGAGGAGATCGATCCGTCGCGGACGGCGGCCGAGGGCGTGCGCCACCTGCGCGAGTACCTCGACTACGCGCGGCGCGGCGCGGCGGCGTTCGCCGGTGCGCCGATCGTCGACCCGGAGGCCGAGTGCGAATCGGAACTCGAAGCCGACATCGCGTGCGAGCTCGAGGCGCGCGGCCACCTGGTCGATCGGCAGGTCGGCTGCTCGGGCTACCGGATCGACCTGGCGGTGCGCGACGCCGCGGAGCCGGGCCGCCACCTGCTCGGCATCGAGTGCGACGGCGCGGCCTACCACTCGGGCGCGACCGCGCGCGATCGCGATCGGCTGCGGCAGAGCGTGCTCGAAGGGCTCGGCTGGCGGATCCACCGGATCTGGTCGTCCGATTGGGCGGAGCGCAGAGCCGACGAGATCGCGCGCGTTGAGGTGGCGATCGCTGCGGCGCGAGCAGCGTGGCAGCGCGAGGAGGAGCGCGGCGCCGACGTGGCGACGGCCGAGCCACCGCGCATCGACTCGGAAGCGGCGTCGACCAAAGGCCCCCCGATCGTTGCGCCGCCGACCGTCGCGCTGCCGACCTATCGCGAGTTCCCGATCGAGTCGACCGGGATTCGAGTTGATCCCGACGCATCAGTCGGCGAGCACGTGAGCGAGCTCCTGGCGCGAATCGTCGAGTTCGAGGGGCCGCTCCACGTCGATGCGCTGCTGCAGCGAGCCGCGCGCTGCTGTGGAATCCTGCGCCTGACCGCGGCTCCGGAAGCGATGTTGCGCGCGCGTCTCGACCCGCTCGTCGCCGCCGGGACCGTGCAGGTTCGCGGCAACTTCATCTGGCCGAAGGGTCTCGACCCTGCGCTGTGGGACGTTGTGCGCCTCGCCGATCCCGCGGCCGGCCCGCGCGCCGCCGACCGGATCCCGACGGAAGAACGGAAGAACGCGCTGCGTCGCGTGCTCGCGAGCGCCGGCGGTGGAGCCGCTGACGATGTCGCCGCGGCCGCCGCGCGCCTGCTCGGATTCAGGGCTGTGCACCAGAAGACGCGCGAAGCGTTCCGCGAGTCGCTCGCCGCGTTGGCGGCCGACGGCGGATGCGCGCTCGAAGGCGAGGTCGTGCGACCGAAGGCGTGATCAAAACGCCATCAAGAACTCGAGCAAAGGCACGAACAGCAGCCTCTCCTTCGCCTTCCACTCGTGCTGGTCGCGGGTGACGACGATCCCGTAGGGCGCGCGGAAGCGCTCCATGAAACGCAGCAGCCCCGCGACGTCTCCGCGCTCGATCTTCTTGCGGAACTTCACCTCGATCGGGAGTACGGTGCCGTCGAGCGCCTCGGCGACGAAGTCAACCTCGTCGATCGCGCTGCGCCGGTCGTCCGGGTTGGAGAAGTCGCGGAAGAAGTGGATCTGCAGGCCGATCCCGCGGAGCACGGTCTGGACCAACGTCTCGACCAGCGGACCGACGATCTCCGGCGGCGATTTCCACAGGCTTGGCGCGCCGCGGAAGATCGCGTTGCGGACACCGAGGTCGCTGAGCGTGATCTTCACCGGCACCCGCGCCGTGCTTCGGTGCGCAAGCGGGTAGCGCCGGTACTCCCGGATCAGCAGCGCGCCCGCCAGATAGTGGATGTAGCGCCCGATCAGTGGTTGCGTGGCGCGGAAGCCCGCGACGGTGCAGTCCTGCGCCAATCCGCCCTGGGAGACCTCCTGCCCGGTGCGCCGCGCCAGTTCGAGGTAGATGTGGCGGAGCAGTTGCGGTTGATCGACCGGGAACAGGTCGGGGATGTCGACGCCGAGGACGCGATCGAACACCGTCTCGACCAGATAGTCGGCCCAATGATCGTCGTCGACTTCGCCGGAGTGAAGTCGCGGATAGCCGCCGCGGTTGTAGTAGCGGTCGAGCGCCCGGCGCCACATCAGCAGGCGTTGCGCGGGCTGGCAGTGGATCTCCTCGAATCGGCCGCGCGACTCGAGGTCGCCGGCGACGAGGTCGCGAATCGAGATCGGTTCCGGCAGTTGGTCGAGTCCCGCCGGCTTCCACGCTTCGAGAACCTCGCGGAACAGGAAGGGCGGAAAGTCGAGGGTCGAGGTTCGTCCTGCGAGGCTCTCGCGTTGGCCACGGACGACAAGCACGCTCGACGAACCGGTCAGGACCAACTTCGGTCCCGCCGTGTCGAAGACGTGTTTCACCTGCTCGTCCCAGTGCGGGAGCTTGTGCACCTCGTCGAGAAGCAACAGGCTCTTGCCGCGAACTTTCGCGTCGGCGCAGCGTTGCTCATGCCAACGGACGAGTTCCAGCAAACCCGCTTCGCGGAGCGGCTGGAGATCAAATCGGATGAGCAGGCAACGGAGCGGGTTGTTGCCGGCCTCGATCCATGCCTCCACCAACTGGTAGAGCGACGTCGTCTTGCCCACTTGGCGCGGCCCGCGGATGACCTGGATCAGCGCGACGGGGCGACCGATGACATCGGCGATCAACTGCGGAACCGGGCGTCGCCTGAAGCGAGGTGGAACAGGAGCGATCCGCCCTCCGCTCTACCAAGGATTCAGGTCCTCGATCAGGGGAACGACTTCAGCAAGAAGCGTCATGTCACAAGTAATACAGTGCGCGTATTACTCGTGAAAAACCCCGGCGTTGGGCCCCTCAGCGCCGTTCCGGCAGCGTCGGCCGCTGCGGTCCGGTCGGCGCGGCGTCGGGATCATCGGCCGACTCGGCCGAGTTGGGCAGCAGGTCGAACGCACGCAGCGCGAGCCAGCCGAGCGCGCCGGCGATCGCGAGCGCGAAGACGATCGCGGCGAAGCGGGCGATGCCGCCGCGCTGGTCGAGGTCGTCACGAAGGAACGCGAACGCTCCGCTGCGGCGCGGCGCGTTGGCGATCGGCGGCGGCAGATGGGTCGTGATCGAGCGCGGCGAGGCGGCGGAGACGGGCGCGTTGCTCGAGCGGATACCGGCGGCGCGAGCGGTGGCGCCGCGAAGTTCGATCGTCGGCGCCGCTGGATCCGGTGGCGCTTCGAGCGCGAAGGGGTCTTCGCCGGTTTCGGTGAGGCCGCGGCGCGGTGCGGGCGGCGGGGCAGGCATGGTCGGGCGCTTCGGCGGCGCACCGGCGGCCGGAAGTTCGAGGTCGAACGAGCCGGTCGGCGGCTCCGCGAGTACGGGCGGCGGGGTGCGCGGGGCAGCGGCGGCCGGTGGCGCGGTTCGCGGCGCGGCCGGCGATCGGTAGTGCAGCAGCGTCGTGCCGAAGCGCACCTCGTCGCCGTCGGCGAGCGTTTGCAGCGTGATCTTCTGGCCGTTGACGAAGGTGCCGTGGGTCGAGTTCTGGTCGGCGATCCAGTGCCGCCCGTCGCGCACGAAGATCTTGGCGTGCTGGCGGGAGATGGTCGTGTCGGCGACGACGTGGCTGTTGCCGGAAACGCGGCCGAACGTCGTCGTCGCGGCGGCGAGCGGAAACTTGCGACCCGCGTCATCGCCCTTGGCGAACTCGAGGAACGCGCGGGCGAGGTCTTCGGGTTCCAGACTCATGGGCGGGGCGGCGGGGTCCTGCGGTTGACGCTGCGCGTGCGGTTGACGCTGAGCGATGGCTGCGGGAGTGTACGCCGCGCGGAAGCGGGCGTCCAAACGCGAACGTCGAGTCGGCAACGCCAAGTCATAGGAGCCTCGCAATGGTCGGTCACGTGTTCGCGATCGGGCTCCTGTTTGTGGCCGCGAACGAACCGCCATTGGACTCTCTGCGCCAAGCCCTGACCTTTGCCGCCACCTTCGACGTGGGGCTCGATGCCGAAGTTGCGCGCGGCGACGCCCGTCTCCACCACGGCCCTTCGTGGGGACCGCCGCGAAATGGCGAGCCGGGCATCGTCCCGAGTGGCGCCGTCACGCGCGAGCGGCGCGACGCACTGCGCGGCGGTGCTTTGCGAGGCAGCGCGTTGCGCTTCCATCGCCGCACCGACGAAATCCTCTTCTTCCATGGCGAGCACAACACGCCGTGGCAGGCGCAGGATTGGAACGGGACGCTCTCCTTCTGGCTTCGCGCCGAACCGCAGAGCGAGCTTCTGGACGGCTTCTGCGACCCGATCACGGTCACGGCCAAGGACTGGAACGACGCCGGCCTCTTCTGCGAGTTCGAGAAGCGGCCCGACTTCCGCCACTTCCGCATGGGCGCCTACGCGGACCACGCGGTCTGGAACGCGACGGGCAAGCCGTGGGAGCAGCTTTCGTTCGAAGAGAAGTCGCTGGCGCAGGTCGAGGCGGACGACCCTTTCGGCGGCCGCTTTACCCACGTCGCGTTCGCCTTCGAGCGCTTCAACAGCGGCGCGGCCGACGGGGTTGCGCGGATGTACCTCGATGGAAAACTCGCGGCGACGCTCGCGCCGCGCATGCAGACGTGGACATGGGCGCCAGGTGATCAACGGATCATCCTCGGCCTCAATTACGTTGGCTGGATCGACGAGATCGCGTGGTTCGACCGCGCGCTTGGCGATGCGGAGATCACGGCGTTGCATGCGCTTCCGGGCGGGCTCGCCGATCTCTTTCGGCCGCGCGTGCCGGTCGGAGCCGCGAAGATCGACGTCACGCCCGATCACCCGATCCGGCTGTGTGGCTACGCGTCGCGTGACAGCGAGGCGACCAGCGCCGTGCAGCCGTTGTTCGCGCGCGCGCTGGCGGTCGGGGAACGCGAGTCGCTGGCGGTGATGGTTGCGCTCGACAACACGGCGGTGCCGCAGCGGATGACGGACGAGGTCGCGGCGCGACTGGCGCGGCGTTTCGGCCTCGCGCGTGAGCGCTTCACGCTCTGCGTGACGCATACGCACACGGCGCCGGTGCTCGATGGCGGCATCGACTGCATGTTCGGGCGGCCGATCCCTGCCGACCAGTGGCAGCGCATCGAGCGCTACAGCCGTTGGCTGGTGGATCGGATGGAGCAGGCCGGCGCGGACGCGATCGCCGCGCGCGTGCCGGCGTTCCTGGCGTGGAGTGAGGGCAGCGCCGCGTTCGCGCGCAATCGGCGGACGGCCGGTGGGCCGGTCGATCACGCGTTGCCGGTGATGGCCGCATTCGCGGCGGACGGGAGCTTGCTCGCCACGGTGCAGAACTACGCCTGCCACTGCACCACCTGCAACGGCGCGGTGAATCAGCATTGCGGCGACTGGGCCGGCTATGCGTCGGAGGCGATCGAGGCGGTGCACGCGGGTGCCGTGTCGCTCACCGTCATCGGTTGCGGCGCCGACGCGAACCCGGCCGACGGATCGACCGCCGACCTGCGCGTGGCGCAACGCCACGGCAAGTCGATCGCGGATGAAGTGGAACGGCTGTTGCAGGCACCGATGACGCCGCTGTTGCGCGAGGGTGGCGCGCCGAAGATCGCCGTGGAACGCCTTGAATTGCCCTATGCGCTGCTGCCGACGCGCGCCGAGTTCGAGGCACGGGCGAAGGCGGGCGGGGCCGTCGGCTTCCACGCCGAAAGCTGGTTGAAGCGGCTCGATCGCGGCGAGGCGCTGCCCGCAGCGTTGCCCTACTCGGTGCAGGCGTGGCAGTGGGGCGACGATCTGGTGCAGCTTTTCCTGCCGGGCGAGGTGGTCGTCGACTATTCGCTTCGGCTGAAGCGCGAGTTCGATCGCGCGCGACTGTGGGTCAGCGCCTACAGCAACGACGTGCCGTGCTACATCCCGTCGGAACGGATCCTGCGCGAAGGCGGCTACGAAGCGAGCGGCGCGATGACCTACTACGGTCGGCCCGGCCCGCTCGCGAGCGGGGTCGAGGCGGCGATTGTCGCGGCGGTCCATCGGCTCGTGCCGGAAGGGTTCGCGCCGCCGGCCGACGATCCGCGCTTCCCGGCGCCGAAGAGCGCGGAGGAATCGAAGGGTTGCTTCGAGCTGTCGCGCGACGACCTCACGATCGAGCTCGCCGCGTGCGAGCCGCAGGTTGAGAGCCCCGTCGCGATCGACTTCGCCGCCGACGGCACCGTCTACGTCTGCGAGATGAGCGACTACCCGAGCGGGATGGACGGCAACTACCAGCCCGGCGGGCGCGTGACGTGGCTGCGCGATCGTGACGGCGACGGGCGCTTCGAGGCGGGCGGCGTGTTCGTCGAGGGGCTGCCGTTCCCGACCGGCGTGATGGCGTGGAAGCGCGGCGCGCTGATCTGCGCCGCGCCCGACATCCTCTACGCCGAAGACCGAGACGGCGACGGCCGCGCCGACGTGAAGCGCGTGCTCTACACCGGCTTCTCGACCGAGAACTACCAGGCGCGCGTCAACTCGCTGACGTGGGGGCTCGACGGCTGGGTCTACGCGAGCTGCGGGCTGTTCGGCGGCGTGATCACCCCCTTCAACTACGCCAGCGACGCGGCCGACGCGGCGCCGATCGCGGGCGCGCCGGTCGACTGCCGCGGGCGAGATTTCCGGATCGATCCCGACCGCGGCGTGATCGAGGCGATCGAGGGAACGAGCCAGCAAGGGCGGGTGCGAGATGACTGGGGACGCTGGTTCGGCTGCGACTCGGGGTGGTTGATCTTCCAGGTCCCGCTGGCCGATCGCGTGCTGCGCCGCAATCCCTACGTGCCGACGATCGACCCGCGCTGGAACGTGCTGACGGACCCCGATCCGCGCCAGCTTTTCCAGATCAGCCACGTGCTCGAACGGTTCAACGACGCAGGCGACGCGAGTCGCGTCACGTCGGCGTGCGGGATCGGGATCTATCGCGACACATGGCTCGGCGCGGAGTTTCACGGCAACGCTTTCACTTGTGAGCCGGTCGCGAACGTGGTGCGGCGCACCGTGCTCGACACCGGCGGCGCGGTCGCACAGGGACGGCGCGCACCAGAAGAGCAGGAGCGCGAATTCCTGGCGAGCCGCGACCCTTGGTTCCGGCCGGTGCAGGCGACCACCGGCCCCGACGGCGCGCTCTGGATCGTCGACATGTACCGCTTCGTGATCGAGCACCCGCGTTGGATCCCGGCGGCGAAGCTGGCCGATCTCGATGTGCGCGCGGGGTCCGACAAAGGACGGTTGTGGCGAGTGGTGAAGAAGGGAGCGGAGCGGCGCCGCGTGCTCGACGTGGCGGGCGGCGACGAAGCGGGGCTGCACACGGGGCTGGTGAGCGACAACGGCGTGGTGCGCGACCTGGCGCACCGCGAGTGGGTCGCGCGCGGCGCCGCGGCGGCGATCGCCGATCTCGACGAGCAGCGTCGCGCGCGCGAGCGGATCGGCTCCTCGCGTCGCGCCGTTGCGCCGGCCGCGGTCGTGCAGGAGAGCTGGTGCTTTGAGCAGCTCGGGATCCCGGGTGCGGCCGCGCTGAACGAACTGCTCGTCTACCGCGACGACGTGCCGGACATGGTCCGCTTCGCCTGCATGCCGTTGGCCGAGCGCTACCTCGCGGCGCTGGTGGACGATCCGGACGCGCCGGAGCTGTCGAGCAAGGAGAAGCACGAGCAGGTGAACGAGGGCTCGGTGTGGCAGCGGTCGATGTCGGAGGAGGACGACGCCTTCAGAACGATCCAGGCCATCGGCTATGGCGACTGGCCGCCGATCGAAGAGGCTGGCAGTGCGGCGGAACGCCTCGCGACGGCCGCCGCGCTCGGCGCCTCGTCGCGCCCGATCGCTGGTCGACTCCTCGGTCGAACGCTCTGTGACGACGCCGATGATCCGTGGATCCGCGCGGCGGTGCTCAGCGCGGCGCCGGTGCATGCGGGAGCGCTGCTCGACGCGCTGTTGCGGGGCAAGAGCAGCGGGCTGATGGAGGTGCGGACGGAGGAGCCGTCGAAGGAGGAAGTGGAGGAACTTGAGCGTCAAGGGCGAGCGTCCGAACCGGCGCGGCAACAGGCGATCGAAGCGATCGTTGCCACCGTGGCCGCGCTTCCGGACGAGCGCCGCGAAGTGAAGCAGGCTGCGCTCGAGGCGCTGTTGGGTCGGCGCAAGGGGCCGGGTACCGAGCTGGATCTGCAAACACTCGTCGCGCAACGCAATGTCGCCGCGCAGGAGCCGTGGCGCTGGCGGGCGCTCGCGCCGCTCGTCGTCGGCGCGACGTTCGAGCGGGAGCTCGATCGGGACGGGCCGCTCGCGGAGCAGTTCGGGCGCTGCATCGCCGCCGCGACCTTCGCGCTCCTCGTTCCGTGGACGGGCGATGAGCGATGCCTTGCGGCGCTCGAACTCCTCTTCCAAGACCGGCGCTCGACGACGGGAGCGCCGCTGTCGCTGGTCAGCGACACGCTGCTCGAAGCGGTGGCGGAGTTCCTCGCCCCGGCGCGCTCCACCGAGCTTGGTCGCGCGACGCTCGCGGCGTATGGACGCGTTGCGCCGCCGGCGGTTGCGGCCCGCGTGCTCGCCCGCCTCGCCTCGATGCTGCCCGAGCTGCGCACTGCCGCGCTCGACCTGCTGCTGTCGCGGCCGGAGTGGCGCGCGGAGCTGGTGGCGGCGCTGGAATCGGGCACGGTGCCGCGCGCGCTGCTCGATGCGGCGGCGCGGGAGCGGCTGCTCGCGACCGACGATCTCGCTCTGCGTGCGCGCGCCGCCAAGCTGCTCGCGCCGACCGGTACCAAGAAGCGCGCACAGGTGCTCGCGCAGTTCCAGCCGGCGCTCGCGTTGCAAGGCGACCTCGCCCACGGCCGCGAGCTCTTCGCCCGGATCTGCGCGAGCTGCCACGCCTTCCGCGGCACCGGCTTCGACGTCGGTCCCGACCTCGCCGCGCTCGGCGATCGCAGCGCGCCGCGACTGCTCGAAGCGATCCTCGATCCCAACGCCGCGGTGAACGGCGAGTTCGTGAGCTACCAGGTCGTGCTGCATGACGGCAGCGACTTAGGCGGCCTGATCCGCGGCGAGTCGAGCACCGGCTTCACGCTGGTGCAGGCGAACGACATGCGCCGCGCGCTGCTGCGGCGTGACGTGAAGGAGGTGAAGGCGTCGAAGCTCTCGCTCATGCCGGAAGGGCACGAGGAGGGACTCGTCGCGCAGGACTTCGCCGATCTGATCGCTTGGACGCAGAGCGGCCCGTTGCGGATCGGCCAGCTTTCGGCGGAGCAGATCGCGGCCGGGCGCGCCGAGCTCGCCGGTCGCCCACCGCTGAACGGCTTCACGCAACTGCTTGAACGGTTCGACGACTTCATGCAGCCGAGTTGGCTCGGCGTCGTGCCGATGCACTACTGCCGGCAGCTCGATGGCACCGGCGTGGTCCGCTGGAAGAGCGGTGCCGCCCTGCCGCTGCCAGGCGATCCTGCGCGCGTGCGACTCCGGTTCGCCGCCGCCGTCGGATTCCTCTCGCAACCGAGCGCCGGCTTCACGCTCGCGCTCGACGGCAAGGAACTGCTCCGCTTCGACGTCGTCGTGAACGACACGCGCTGGCGCTCCGCCGACGGCGACATCGAGCTCGACTTCGAGTGCCGCGCCGCCCACAGCGAAGACGCAACCGGGATCATGACGCTGACGCTCCCAGCGGCCCGACTCGCGGCGGGCGCCACCGCAGAGCTCACGGTCGTCGGCGGCGACGCGGGCAGTCAGCGCTGGTTCGGCGTGCTGGTGCCGTGAGCAACGCCATGGGACACCGATCCGCCGCCCACGGACCGGCCGACGGTTAACACTCGACCGGTTGGGTGGCTCATGGCGTGCGGCGGTCGCGGTGGGCGGCTGCCGTTTTGGAGCCGGTGATGGCCGAACGGTGCGTGGCGTCGTGCGTGGTGCGGTGGTTGGCGCGGTGCGTGTCGTTGGTGGGTGTCGTGCTCGCGATCGCGATCACCGGTGCTGGTTGCACGAAGGCCGGCGCGGTTGCGGCGGAAGGCGGCTCGGCAGCGACCCCGCTCGCGGGTTGGGGTGCGACCTACACCGTCGCGGTGCCAGGCGCTGGCTGAGGCGCCAACGACAAGGTCCGTGCGGCCTTGGGTGCGTTGGCAGGAGTCGGCGAGGTCAAGTTCGATTGCAAGCTCGCGACGATTCGGATGGCCGGGAGCGCGGCGCTGATCGCGGAAGTTCGAGGAGTCGCTGCGGGTGGCGCGGCGTCGGTGGAAGCGGCGTTCCGGCGGGCACTCGATCGATCGATGGTGGCCGAGCTCGGCGCCGACGGACGGGTGATCGTGCGCTTCGCGGCGGAGGTTGCACTCGAGATCGCGGTGGTCGAAAAGGCGGTTCGGCACGAGCTCGCAGCGGAGCGCGCGACGCAGGAGGTCGAGCTGGCAAAGGTGACCGTGGAGCGCTGGCCGACGACTGCGGAACGGGCGCTGGTGATCGTGAAGCTCGCCAACAATCCCGTGCAGCGAGCGAAGGAGACGGTCGCGGTGCCGGCGGCGATTGCGGCGCTGCCAAACGTCCTCGCCGTGCTGCCTCGCGCCGACGGACTCGGCTTCGCGGTTTTCACCAAGGAGCGTTGCGAAAATCTCGCGACCCGTGTGCGCGAGCGTCTCGCGCCGTTGGCGCTCGAACTCGATCGGGTCGAGTTGGAGGGCGTCCGATGAGGCATGCGCCAAGGACGAGCGCGGGGGCGGGCCATCGGGCTGGCCGCCTTGCGAGCGGCGTGGCGGTCGCGTGCGCCGTCAGCGTGCTGGCGATCGGCGGCGACTCGCGGCCGCTGCGCCGACGCTCGGCGCCCCGCTGATCTGCTTCCCGATCGCGCTCGATGATTCCGCACTGCTGCCGACCGTGGCGCTTTCCGAGTTACCGCGCGCGCTCGCTCTGCTGTTCGCGACGAACGCCGAAGTGGAGCTCCACATGGAGGCGCTGCGCCGCGCGGCCCTGGCGTGCGGCGGGGATCGGCACCGTGACGGGCCGGACGCCGACGCAGGCGCAAACGCAGCCGCGAGCGACGCGACCAGCGACACTACGCCGTGGCAGCAGCTGCTTTCGGGCCTCGACTCGGCCGTGATCGAGGCGGAGCTCGCGCCGGCGACCGAGCCTGAGCGCGCCGCCCGCCTCGCCCGCGCCTGGTTCGACCTCGGCTACGCGCGCGATGTCGGCGCGACGATGGGGCTCTGCCGCGCGCGTGGCCGGCGCTGCTTCGAGCGCGCCGTCGCCCTCGCGCCGCACCACCCTGCGATCCACTTCGGCGCGGCGATGGCGAACTTCCAGTCGGCACGGATGGAGCGCTCCACGGAGCGGGTCGCCGCGGATGGCGTCTGGCGCAAGCAGTTCGCGATCGCTCTCGTCGCGCCGACGCCGCAGCTCCTGCGCAACCCGACCGCCGCGCCGTTGCACGTCGGCGATCGAATCGTCTGCGACCCGGGCGGGAGCGCGCGCGTGCGAGTGGGCGACGTGGGTTCGCTGCGGCTCGCGGAGGCGACCCGATTGCGGGTCGCGGCCGGCCACGGCGACGCCACGCGCGAGGGGGCGTTCCATTTGGAACTCGAGCGCGGCACCGTGTCGGCGACGATCTTCGCGGCACCGCGTGTCTTCGCGCTCGGCACGCCTTGCGGGATCGCGGTCGATCTCGGCTGCATCTACGACACGACGGTCGACGAAGACGGCCGGACGTTCCTGTCGGTGGTCTCCGGCAAGGTCTCGTTTGAGAGCGATGGACGAAAGGTGCACGTCCCATCGGGTGCCGGTTGCCGCGCGTGGCCCGGATTCGGGCCGGGCACGCCGACCTGGAGCGACTCGCCGGAGGAGATCCGCGCCGCGGTGGAGCGCCACGATGCGGCGCGCGCGGCGCACGACCCGGCGGCTGCCGAGGCGGCGCTGGCGGATCTGCTCGCGCTGCCGTTCTTCGCCAGCGCCTGCGCCGACGCTCCGCCAATCGCTGCCGCTGTGGCATCTGCTCGCGGTCCCGGAGCCGGCCGCGCGCGAGCGCGTCTTCGAGCGGCTGGCCGCCATTGCGCCGCCGCCAGCCGAGGCGCCGCGCGTCGCGTGCTTGGCGCTCGACCCCGCCGCCCTCGCGGCGTGGCGCGACGAGCTTGAGATCGACTGGTAGGACGCGACGCACCGCGGTCGACCTGCACGTGAGCGGTCGACGAGCGGCGGTTCGCTCCCGAACTGAACCGCCGCTCGGTCACCAGCCCTTGGTGTACCAGGTGTTGCCGGGGCCGTTGTAGGAGTAGGCCTCGCCCCAGATCGCGTGGTTCGTCCCGTAGCGATCGACCGCGAGGCCGTTGTAGTCGCCGAACACGAAGTCGTAGCCGGCCGAAGTCTTGTACGCGCCGGCCGGCAGCCTGTTCGACAGACGCAGGTCGGGACTCCAAGTCGCGCCGCCGTCCTTGGTCTCCTTGAACCAAGTGTTCCACTGGCCGCCGATCCGGTCGTCCTGCCAGGTGATCCGGAAGTCGCCCGGCGCCGGCCCCGCGGTGATCTGCGGGAAGCCGTTGTTGACACTTTTGTTCAGTTCCGAGACTTGCTGAGCCACGGCCCACGTCACGCCGTCGGTGGAGGTCGTGATCCACAGTTGCTGTGGCTTGCGCTTCTTCGAGCCCGCGTTGTACACGTACATCAGCAGCCCGGTCGAATCGCAGGCGATCGCCGACTGTGGGCCGAGGAATCCGAAGTAGCAGCCCGGCACGCTCGCGCAGTCGGGCATCTCGGCGGACGCGTCGACGCGGGTGTTCTGCCAGCTTGCGCCATTGTCCTTCGAGTAGGTCACGTCGAGGTAGGTCGCGCCGAGCGAGTTCTGGCTGTAGTCCGCCGTGGCGAAATAGACGTCGCCGCTGGGCGTGACGCAACTGCCGGTGTGGTACCAGTAACGCCCGTTGTTGGAGGTTCGACGCGGCTTGGTCCAGGTGGTGCCGCCGTCGTGCGAAACGACCACGTAGGGGTCGGAGGAGTTGAAGCCGACGAAGAGATCCTGTCCATTCGGATGCACGGCGAGCCACGGCTTGTCCGACCATGCGGGCGGCGATCCGGTGAGTGGCGGCGCAAGCGCGATCGGTGCCGTCCACGTGCGACCGTGGTCGGTGGACTTCTTGAAGCTCACGCCAGGGTTGAACAGGCTCAACCAGAGCAGGAAGACGCTGCCATCGTCGGAGACGGCGACCTGCGGATCAGCCTCCCAGCGACGGGTGTTCTCGACGAATTGGTCGGGCAGCCAGTTGTCGCCGCCGTCGATCGAGACGCGCAGCGCGACGTGCGGTTGCGAGAACGACGACGGATCGCCGTAGCGCGTGGTCATCTGATAGACGTAGCGGCCATCGCGACTGCAGGCGACCGTCGGCTCCCAATCGGAGAAGGGGCTCCAAGGTGTCTCCGAGTCGAAGGTCCCGGCACTGCCGGTGGGCGGCGTGGGTGAGCTGGCGCCGCCGGACGATGGCCGACCTTGCGCCAGCAGCGCGACGACCGCGGCAGTGGGCCCCGCCTTCGGACCCCGCTCGGCGGCCTCCTCTGCGCGCTCGCCGTCTTCCTTGCGCGCCTCTTCAACTTGCCGATCGAGCGGCGTCTGTGCGCAGGTGATGGCGAGCGCCGTGAACAGTGCGAGCGGCGCGAGCTTCGTCTGGTTCGGGAGCCTCAAGGACTCGGTGAGCTGCAGTGCCTGTTGCATGGCCGGGGGCCTCGTGGAATCGGGTCAGCGGATCGCGAACTCGACCTTAGCACCGGGAGATAGCCGCAGATCATCGACGTGCCCGACCTTGTCGCCGAGCAGCGTGCGCAGGTGCAGGTGCAGCGTCGGGGATCCGATCGGGCAGCTGCTCTGACCCGCTGGCGTCAGGAAGCCGAGCAGTTGCGCCGGTGCGCCGCCGAGATCGATCGGGCGTCGCGCTTGCTCGTGCGCGGCGTGGTCGAGCACGGTCGGTGCCAGCGCGGTGCCTTCCGGCAGGTCGACCACGTGCAGCTTCGCTGACGTCACGCCGGCGAACACGCGAATGGTGTGGGGGCGATCGGTCGCGAGGCCAAGCTCGCTGGCGGTCTTCCAGAGCCACGTTTCGAGTTCGGCGAGAGTGACGACGGCATCGGGCACCGCGACGTCGCGCCATCGTTTCACATGGCTGGCGACCAGGAAGGCGGCGCGTACCGACGGGTCGATGCGGACGCGCGCCGCGCCATCGACGAAGCTGCTGCAGAAGACGGTGCCGTCCCAGATCAGCAGTTCGCCGCGCAGTCCGGCGAGCGGGCCGATCGCATAGGCGTGCGGCGTCTGCAGGAGATCGCGCACCGCGATGCCGGCGTCGCAGCGGCCGGCGGCCATCTGTTCCTGGATCGAGCCCAGCTGAATCACGGCCGGAGCCAGTGACGCGAGGGCCGGCGGCGGCTGCGCGGCGCAGCCCGCGATCAGCGCAGGTGCGAGGAGCGCGAAGGCGATGGCGGAGAGGCGTGTCATGCGCCCGACTTCGGCGTCGGTTTCGTCGGCGGCAAGGGTCGCTTCGCGCCGCCGCCCATGCGCAGCGCGAGGCCGAGCGAGAGACCACCACCGACGAGGAAGGTCATGTCCCAGCTGGAGACCTTGCCATAGACACGGATCAAGCCGACCAGCAGCAGGCCGATCGCGATCAGGAACAGCAGCGCGCGCAGCTTCGCCTTCAGCGCGTCCATCACTGCTTCCCCGCAGCGGATGGCGTGCCGCGCGGCGTCGTCTTCATGTGCGACGGGACGCTCGGCACGTCGGTCGGACGGACGGCGGGCGAGTAGTCGAAGCCCTCGCGGCTCTTCACGAACTCGGCGCGCATGGCGGCGAGCGCGGCGGCGTCGGTCATGCAGTCGAGGCCGGTCGCGGCGAGCGTCTTGGCGGCGACCAGCATCGCGCGATAGCCGCCGCTCGCACCCGACGCGGCCGTCGATGCCCAGCTGTGGGCAGGGATCTTCTTCGGCCAGGTGGCGACGCGCAGTTCGACCGTCGGCGTGGTCCAGCTCACGTTCGCGACATCGGTCGAGCCGCCCGGCTCGGGCGCGCGGTCGCGCGAGAAGGGGGTGATCGTGGTCGAGTAGCCGTCCTGCTTCGCGCCGAACGACCGTTGCAGCGCGCGGGCGAATTCCTGCTCCTCGGCGGTGAAACCCGGCACGCCGATCCGCTCGAGGTTCTTCTGCAGCAGTTCGCTGCCGGCGAAGTTGATGTTGTATTCGTAGAGGCCCGACAGGCGGACGACTTCAGGCGCGCGCCAGCCGGCCGCGGCGTCGCCGTGCTCCTCGCCCCACGCCATCCGGTCGGCGCCGTCGATGCACTGCTCGACGTGGGCGTAGACCTTCTCCGCCTCGCGCCAGTCCTTGCCGCGCACGTACATCCAAACGCGTGCGCGCGCGGGGATGACGTTGGGCGCCTTGCCGCCGTCGGTGATGACGTAGTGGATGCGCGCCGTCTCCGGCATGTGCTCGCGCAGCAGGTTCGCTCCGTCGAGGAACGCCTCGACCGCGTCGAGCGCCGAGACGCCGTCCCACGGCGCCGCCGACGCGTGCGCGCTGCGGCCATGGAACGTCGTCTCGAAGCTGATGCACGCCTTGCTCGGCTGCAGGTCGACCTCGTTCTTGTCGGCCGGATGCCACGACAGGCAGACGTCGACGCCCTCGAACAGGCCGTCGCGCACCATGTAGATCTTCCCGAGCCCCTGCTCCTCCGCCGGCGTTCCGTAGAGCTTCACCGTGCCGCCGATGCCGTGCGTGCTCATCGCTTCCTTGAGCGCGATGGCCGCAGCGGTCGCGGCGACGCCGAACAGGTTGTGGCCGCAACCGTGGCCGCAGCCGCCCTCGATCGCCGCCTCGCGCTGCGGCGATCCACCGACCTGCGACAGCCCCGGCAGCGCGTCGAATTCGGCGAGAACGCCGATCGTCGGTCCCGTGCCGCTCGACCAGGTGGCAACCCACGCCGTCGGCATCTGCGCGACGCCGCGCTCGACCGCGAAGCCGTGCTGCTCCGCGAACGTCGCGAGCAGTTCGGAGGAGCGCGTCTCGGAGAGCGCGAGCTCGGCGAGGCCGAAGACTTCGCGACTGATGGCCGTGAGCGTCGCGGCTTCGCGATCGACCGTCGCGGCGGCGGTGCGTTGCGCAGGCGAGAGTTCGGCAATCGTCGCGTGCGCCGGCAGCGGCGTGGCATGGAGTGCCGCGAGGCGCGCGGACCCGAGCACCGACTCTGGCGTCGGCAGCTCGCAGACGACCTGGCCGCAGGCTGCCCCAAGCGCGAGCACGGCGAACGCTGTGACGGCAGCGCGCAGCATCGATGGACTCCGGCGCACGAATGTTGGAGCGGCGAAGTGTAGCGACGCCGCCGATCGCGAGGTCGGCGCCGCTTCGCCGTGGGTTGACGATCGTCCGGCGGCGGGCGATCCTCAGTCCGACTCGCCATCGAACCCGCGGCATGCGCGCGAACGTGGCCGGCAGACGGCGTCGCGGAGGAGATCGAGGATGCGCAAGCGAAGCTCCATGCTCAGGTGGGTCGCGGTCGCATCGCTTGCCGCCGCGCTCGCCGCGCAGGACGGAGGCGGCGAGCGCGCGAAGCCGCGGAAACCCGGCAGCAAGCCGGCGAGCGAACCGGTGGCCGCGGCCGAGGAGGACGACGGCGTCCCTGCTCGCGATCTGCTCGTGGCCGGCGACGGGATGAAGCGCTACTTCATGATCGGGCCGCAGGAGAAGAAGAAGGCGCCGAAGGAGGGGTTCGGCTGCCTCGTCGTGATGCCGGGCGGACCGGGCGGGCCCGAGTTCCACGGCTTCGTGAAGAACATCTGGAACAACTGCTGTCCTGACGACTTCGTGGTGGTGCAACTCGTGGCGCCAAAGTGGGTGGCCGAGCCGAGCGTGATCTGGCCGATGGATCCGGGCGACCAGCCAGGGATGAAGTTCACGACGCGCGAGCAGTTCGACGCGACGCTCGTCGACGTGGCGAAGGTGCAGAAGGTGAAGCTCGATCCGAAGCGCACCTACCAGCTCGTCTGGTCGTCGAGCGGGCCGCCGGCCTACCGCATGGCGCTCGACGAGAAACCGCCGTTTGCGGCCTCCTACATCGCGATGTCGGTCTTCCACGATGGCGAGATGCAACTTTCGCGCGCGAAGGGGCGCGTCTTCTTCCTCGACCACTCGCCCGAAGACACCACCTGCAAGTTCGCCGACGCGGAGCGCGCGAAGTCGAAGCTGACCGCGGAAGGCGCCGCCGTCGAGCTGGTCACCTACAAAGGGGGCCACGGTTGGAGCGACGAGCCGATGGTGCGTCTGAAGAAGGGGATCGCGTGGATGGAGGAACATCGCGCCGGCGGCAAGCGCACCGGCAGGTGACGCCGCGACGCGGGCCGCCGCCGCGCGCTCCGCTCAATCCGCCAGTGCCTCGGCGAGCGTCCGCGCCTCGAAGATTCGCAACCCCCACTCCTCGACACGATCCAGCGGTGCCTGTCGCACCCGATCGATCGGCTCGGCGGGCAGTTCACCGAACCGGCGACGGAGTTGCTTCAGCAGCAGGTCGCGTTGCCCCAGATCGCGACCTTCGGCGATCAGCTCTTCGAGCCAAGTCATCACGGCCTCCTTGGCGACCGAGTCCTCGAATCGCGGTCCGAGCTGGTTGAGGACGAACTCGCGGCCGATCCTCTGGTTGACGAGCACAAGATTGCGCAGCACCAGAAGTAGCACCGCGCGTCCGCCCGGCGCACGCGCCACGGCCCCCATCAGGGAGACCCAGTCGAGCAGTCGCTCGCGCAGATCGGTCGCGGTCCGTGCGTGCTTCAACGCCAGCAGCGTCAGCAAGGTCGCCGCGTCGACGGCACGCGAACTCAACCCTTCGTCGCTGCTGCGGGTCAGGCCATCGAGGAAAAACTGGAAGTCGACGGAGCCGTCGATCGACGCGCCTCCCCGGTTGCCGGCTCGATTGAGCAGGTGGCCAAAGTTCGTGGGATGCGGCCACGGCCGCTCCCGTGGCAGAGCACGACGACCACGATCGGCGGCAGTCGATCTGCCTCAGGATGCTCCCTCCGCCACCGCTCCCAGATTCGCAGCTGGTACTCGAGCAGCCGTAGCGGCAGCCCGTGGTCGACGCGGCTCTGATGTTCGAGCAGCAGGTGGACGATCCACTCGCGCTCGGACGGGCCGCTGTCACCTGCACCGTCGCCGTCTCCGTTGTGGTCGCAGCCGCGACCATTCGCGGTGAAGAGCAGATCGGCCTCCCGACCGCGCAGCGCGTCATCGATGAACGCACTGGGCAGCACGCGGAGAGTCGCCAGATCGAGGCGCGCCAGCACGGCCGCGGGCAGGACCGCGCGCAATTCGGCCGCCGCGTGCTCGGGAAGCACGAAGACCGATCGGACGAGATGGTCGTGGGGGTGGTGGGTCATGGCGGCCGCGAAGACGACGCGTCGCAAGGCCAGTGACGATCGACTTGACCCATGCCGCTGAAGTTTCAGCGTTGAACGCTCGGACGGTGAGGCGTTCGTCTCCCCCTGCTATGAAGTCGCCATGCGCCGCATCTACATCGGGGACATCCAGGGCTGCCGCGAGGAGCTCGAACTGCTGCTCGAAGCGGTGAAGTTCGATCCGGCGCGCGATCGGCTGCACTCGGTGGGGGACGCGGTCAACCGCGGTCCCGACTCGGCCGGGTGCCTGCGGCTGCTGAAGCAGCTCGGCGCGGTCATGGTGCTGGGCAACCACGAGCTGCATTGGATTGACGTGGCAGCAAAGCGGCGCCATCCGGGGAAGCGCGACACGCTCGCCGCGCTCGAGGCGGCGGCCGATCGCGACGATCTGCTCGAGTGGGTGCGGACGCGGCCGTTGCTGCACGCCGAAGCGGACGTCGTGATGGTGCACGCCGGACTCCACCCGGCCTGGCGTGACGATGCGCTCGCGGCGAAAGCGGCGGAACTGCGCGCGGCGCTCGACGACGCCATCGCTCGCGATCTCTCGCCGTGGAAGCTCCCCGAGATCGCCTTCGTGACGTCGGTCCGCTTCTGTGACGAACAGGGGCGCGAGCCCGACGAAGACGATCCGCCGCCGCCGCCGTTCCGCCCATGGGATGCCTTCTGGAGCGGCGAGCGCGTCGTCGTCTGCGGCCATTGGGCGCGGCGCGGCCTCGTCGTCGGTCCGAAGCTGCGCGCGCTCGACTCCGGCTGCGTCTACGGCAAGCAGCTCACGGCGTGGATCGCCGAAGACGACCGCATCGTCCAGGTTCCGGCGCGAAGGGCGTATTCGCTGATCACGGCGTGACCGAGTTGCGGCACGAGCGCACCGGCGCCATGCAGGCTCTTCAGCGCCGCCCCTCCTTGTTCACCATCTCGACGGTCACGGTCCCGTCGTCGACTGCGACGAATCGGATCGGGTCGCAGCGGTGGTTCGGCGCGAGCAGCTCGATCGTGTAGGCGCCCGCCGCGAGACGCAGCTCCGTCCGGGTGCCGATGCACCATCCCGAGGCGCTTCCGGGACGGAAGTCGAGGAGCGGGCGATCGCTCTCGTCGCGCACGAGTGGCAGGAAGAAGGAGACAATTCCGGAAGGGAAGTGGACGTCGACGGTCACGTGCAGCGACGGCGGCAGTACGAGGTGCACGTCGCTCTTTCCCGCGCTCGCGGCGACGATCGCCGGAGCGAGAGCCGGCGCATCTGGCGCAGCACGTGTCTCGACGTGGGCGTTCACGAGGTAGTCGCCGGTCGCGACGAACGGGAACTCGAACGCGCCCTCGACGTTGGTGAGCGTCTGGTAGTCGGGGAACGGGAGCGCCACCTCGCCGTTGGGCTGCAGCAGATCGACCATCGCGCCGGAGACCGAGATTCCCTGCGCATCGACGACGTGGCCGGCGATCGAGGAGATCGGCCGGCAGAGTGCGATGCGGCGCGGTGCGGCGCCGGCGGTCGCATCGTGGTGCAGCGCCACGAGTCGCGGCGCGTAGCCCGCGGCGCGAACCTCGATCTCGTAGCGGCCGAGCGACAGGCCGTGGAACTCCGCGGAAGCGCCAGCGTCCGTCCCACCGGTGCGCTTGAACTCCCGCGTCGCCTCGCCGTCCCCGACCGATTCCAGTGCGTGCCGGATGACGCGAAGCTCGTACTCGACGACCGGTTCGCCGCTTTCTCCATCGACGACCTCGACCGCGAGCGTGGCGCGCGGCGCCGGCGGCGGGATGCGAGCCAGGTCGACGACCAGGTCGGGACCGCCCCCCGGCTCGACGACCCTCGCCTTGCCGAGCAGGACGCCATCGCACCAGAGCGAGATCCAGGCGACGTGAGCCCCTTCGTACGAGTACCGCGCCTGCTCGCGATCGAGTTCGCCGCCGCCCAGCATCCTCGGATTGGTGCCGCCCTCGACTGGTTCGATCTGCGACGCGACGAAGAGCAGGTCGCGGGTGATCGTCCGCAGGTTCGCCGGCGCTCCGTCCTCGACGACGATTGCCTCAGCGAGCAGTGTCGTCGGCGCGAGGGCGAAGTCCTCGCGGGGCTCCCGTTCGTCGGCGTGGATCACGAGCTGGTGGCGCTGGTCGTCGCCGCGGAAGCCCCTCGGATGGCAGGAGATGCCGAGGTCGCGGAACGGCAGCGGTAGCGGCCGGCCGCATCGACGGCGAGACCGCAGAGCGAGCGGCCGCTGCGCTGCGGTCCGTCGCCGCTCCACGCCATCACGATCACGCTCGCGTCGACGATCGGCTCGCCGCGCAGGTCGCGCACGTCGCCGTGGAGCACGATCCCGTCGAGCGCGATCGGCGCCGGCGTGGCGACTGCCGGCTCGACCGCGCGCTCGGCCGATGCCGCGAATGAAGTTGCATCGGCCCGCTCCGCCTCGATCGGCGCCGCGAGCGGGGGCGCGACCGGTTCCGCCACTTCCCGCGCGCCCGCCTCGTGTGCGGCGACTCGCGGCGGCGCGGAAAGCCCCGGTGCTCGCGTTAGCTCGACGATCGCCCACGATCCGCCGGCGACTGCCAGCGCCGCCGCCGCGAGCTTCAGCTTGGCCGACATCCAGAGTGCTCCTGACAACGCGAGCGCTGCCGCGCTCAACCTCGCTCCACCGCCCGCCGCCACGTTCGCGGCCGCCTGCTCGACCGCCCGCTCGCGCTCGTTCCGACTCTGAGCTGCGGCCGCGTCACGGCCGAGCAGCCGGCACGCCACCGTCGCCAGCCACGCGCGCGGGTGGCGCAGCAGTTCGGGCGATCGCCTCGAGAGCGCGATCCGCAGAGCCTCCGGCGAAAGGTCGTCGGCCTGCGCCGCGTCGACCACCAGCGTGCCGGCGAGGCGGCGCAGCCAACGCCGCTCGCGCAGCAGCCGTTCGAGGTCGGGCGAGGTTGTCGGAGGACGTTCCATCGGTCGCACGCGGATGAGAGCGCGCCGAAGGCCGATCGGGTTTCGGACGGCGCCGCGCCCGGGCGGGCGCGGCGCGTCACTCGATCCCGCCGCGACCTTTCCTCTTCGCGAGGTAGAGCGCGGCATCGGCCTGTTCCACGAGGGCCATCGCGTCCTTGATCGCCGGACCGAGCGATGCGACACCGATGCTGCAGCGCAGCGGGATCACGGCGCCGTTCTCGGCGGTGATCGCGCCGCGGTCGTGGAACGAGCGCAGGATGCGCGCCGCCGCCTTGCGCGCGTCGTCGAGTCCGGTCTGTGGCATCACCACGACGAACTCGTCGCCGCCGAAGCGGCCGGCGATGTCGGTGTCGCGCAACGCCTTGCGCAGGAGCTGGCCGAGCCGTCTCAGCAGTTCGTCGCCGGTCGCGTGGCCGTGGCGGTCGTTCACCTTCTTGAAGTGGTCGAGATCGAGGACTGCCAGTGAGAGCGCGATGCCGTAGCGCTTGGCGCGGCGGATCTCCAAGCCGAGCCGCTCGAACAGCGCGCGGCGCGTCAGCACGTTGGTGAGCGGGTCGATGGTCGCCCGCTTCTCCATCTCGGCGAGCGTCTGTCGCTGCTCGGTCACGTCGCGGGCGACGCCGTGGAACGCCTCGCCATCTTCGTCGGGTGCGACGCTCCACTGGAACCAACGCCAGTGGCCGTTGCTGGCGCGCAATCGGCCATCGAACTGCAGTGCCACCCTGCCGCGGCGCAGCTTGGCGAGCGTTTCGACCGCTGCGGCACGATCGTCGTCGTGCAGCAACTCGGGCAGCGTGTGGCCGAGCAGCAGTTCGTCGCTGCTGCCAAGCAACGTCTCCCACGCCGGATTGACCCGGCGCAGCACGCCGCCGCGATCGGTCACGCAGAGCAGTTCGGCCGAGAGCTCCCAGAATTGGCTCACTTCGCGGGTGAGGCGGCGCCGTTCGCGCGTCGATCTGGCGACGGTGAGCGTGCCGAAGACGGTCAGCGCCAATCCCGCGGCCAATGCCAGCCATGACCAGCGCGCGCCGTCGCGTTCGGTCGCACCGGGTGTCGGCAGCGCGACCACGCGCCAGTGTTGCCCGGCGAGTTCCCACTCCTTGAGGTAGGCGTGCCGGTTTTGGAGCAGCTCGACGGGCAGGCGCGGCGCGTCGCCGGCCTGCCGATCGCTGCTGTAGATGAGGGAGTCGGCCGCGCCCTCGGCTTGCAACCAGAGGTGGAGCCTGATCTCGCCGTGGTCGAAGCTGTGCACCGCGTCGGTGATGCGATCGAGCATCCGCACCACCGCGACGGTGATCCCTTCGAAGCGGATGTCGCGATCCTCCTCGCTCGTCGGCAACGGCTCTCCGCCGTAGAGCGGCACGAAGACGAACAGCAGTGAGTGGCCGGCCGACTGGATCGTGCCGGTGCGCTTGGCACGCTCGATCGCGGCGAGGCAGTCGGGGAAGGCCGCGAAGTCGAGTCCGTGGACGAGCGTCGGCGTCCGGCTCCAGGGCGTGGCTGCGGCATCGGCGACCGGGAAGTGGTCGGGTCGGCGCAACGCCGGAACGAGCGTCCCTTCAGCGCCCGGCTCGACGATCGGGTGACCCGCGCCACCGCTCGAGGCCGGCGGATTCTCGAACGCCGCGCGACCGAGCGCCGGCACCCGCGTCAGATACCCAAGTTCGATCACCGACGAGTTGACACTGAGGCCCACGTCGACGAAGTGGGCGAAGATCGGCTCGCGAAACGCCTCGCTCACGTCCCAAACCGAAGCGATCGTGTGGGTGAGATCGACCTCCATCTCGAAGTCGTGCCGCAGTTCGTCGATCAGAAGCGCTGCACGGCGATAGAAGCGCGCCGTGAAGCGGTTCGCCTCCGACTCACGCAGCAGCAGCACCAGCAGCGTCGTCAGCGCGGCACCGGCGAGCGCGGTCGCGAGCGCCCACACGGCGCGGACGTACCAGCGCGATGCTCGCTCGGGGACGGCGGGTGGAGTGACCGAAGGGCTCTGAGTTGCGGTTTCGTTCATCGAAGACAGTCCCTGACGGCGCGCCCGGATCGCGGCGCCATGGGCATCGCCCATAGCGTGCAAAACGGCGCGCCGTCACGGAACCGCAGAATCCGGCAGCAGCGGTCGCCTCGAGTCACTTCCGGCGGGAGTAGCGGATCGTGACCGCCGGGAACTCGCTGCCGTCGGGCGCCTTCATCAGCATCGTCCAGGTGTGGTGATCGTCATCCGACCAAACGCTCACACCATGGTGCGAGCTCACCTGGCCGGACATGTCTTCACCGGTCACGTTGCTGTGCAGCGTTTTGGTCGCCGCATCGAAAGTGCCGGTGCCGGTGGCTGCGGTCGGCGTGAACGAGTCGACCCAGGAGAGGGTGTACTTCTGCTGCCTCGGATCGAAGCCCATCACTTCGTGACCGATGAAGGGCGAGCCCATCATCGTCCCCTCGAAATCGGTGACCATGAAGAGGCCGCCGCACGTGACGCGGCAGACCGCCCTCGCCTTGCTCTTCTCGGCGGCGCCGCCCGGCTCCTGGCTCGCCATTTCGACGTCCGCGTCCCACGTGCCGACGTAGCGCGCGAAGAGCTTGTGCTCCTCGACCAGAGGACTCGGCATGGCGGCGGCTTCGGGCGCGGGCGACTGCGCGGCCTCCGGCGTGGCGCAGCCGGCGAGCGTGGCGATCGCGACCGCGACCGTGGCGAACATGAAACGGTTTATCGGGGCTCCTCTGCAGCAGAGTGAGGGAAGAACGGCGCGAGCGCTGGTCGCGTCGAGCCTGCGATTACGCGAAACTCCCGCACTCGTTTCGAGCGAGCGGCGAGCGCGGGAGCCTGGCGTGGCGGAGTTCTTCATCGGTGGCGGTGGTGCGACTTGCCGCGGCCTGCTGTGCTGGGGCGCACTGGCGGGCGCCGTGCCGCTCGCTGTTGCGCAGGAGCCGTTCCGCGATGTCGCGCGGCCGCTGATCGAGGCGCACTGCTTCGGCTGCCATGGGGAAACGGCCAAGGTCGGCCATGCGCGGCTTGATGGCGCGGCGATCGGGCGTGAGGCGCGGCGCGACGGGCGGCTCTGGCAGCGCGCGATCGCGAAGGTCGAGGCCGGCGCGATGCCGCCGCGCAGTCGCCCGCCTCTGACCGATGCCGCGCGCGCGGCTCTGGCGGAGGCGTTGCGCGCGACCCTCGCCGCCCGCGAACCCGACGAGTTGCTCGATCCGGGCGTCGTGACGCTTCGTCGCCTCGGTCGTTTCGAATACGACGGCAGCGTGCGCGCGCTGTTCGGCGGCGCGTGGGAATCGGGCGACTTGTTTCCGGCCGATCCGATCGCGCACGGCATCGACGACCTCGGCGATGTCATGGCGTTGCCACCGATGCTGTTCGAGAAGTACGACGAGGCGAGCCGCGCGATCGTCGCCGAGCGGTTCGCCAACGCAGCGTGGCGCGCGGCGCTGCTCGCTCCGGCGTTGGCGCGCGGCGGCGTGCTCGACGCCGCCGCGGCGCGCGCGATCGTCGCGCCCTGGATGGAGCGCGCGTTCCGCCGGCCGGTGCCGGCCGACGAACTCGAGCGCCGAGTCGACCTGTTCCGCGCGCAGCTCGCGGCTGGCGCGCCGGCGGTCGAGGCGTTGGCGACGACGCTGCGTTCGCTGCTGGTCTCGCCCGACTTCCTGTTCCGCCCCGAATCGGGCGATCCGGCACGCGAGGAGGCGGGTGTCCGGCCGCTCACCGACTTCGAGCTGGCGACGCGGCTTGCCTATTTCATCTGGTCGGAGCCGCCGGACGCCGAGCTGTTCGAGTGGGCGCGCGCGGGCGCGCTGCGCGAACCGGCAGCGCTGGTGGTGCAAGCGCGACGGCTGCTCGCCGACCCGCGCGCACGAACTCTTTCCGACCACTTCGCGGCGCAGTGGCTCGGCTTCGGCGGCATCCGCGACGTCACGGTCGACATCCGCCGCTACGGCCGGTTCTTCGGGCTCGGGCTGCGGGAGGCCTATTACGAGCAGGCGGCGCGCTTCTTCGCGACGATCGTCGCCGAGGACCGGAGCGTCCTCGATCTCCTCGACAGCGACTGGACCATCGCCGATGCGCGTCTGGCCGACTTCATGGGCATCACGCGCCCGGCAGGCAGCAACCTCGAGAAAGTCGCGCTGACCGATCGGCGGCGCGGCGGCGTGCTCGGGCTCGGCGCGATCCTCACCGTCACGTCGTTCCCGTTGCGAACCAGCCCGGTGCTGCGCGGCAAGTGGATCCTCGAGGTGCTGCTCGATCAGGCGCCGTCGCCGCCGCCGGCCAACGTCCCCGCGTTGCCGAAGGATGATCGCCAAGCCGACGCGCTGACCCAGCGCCAGCGGCTGGAGCTCCATCGCGCCGATCCGGGATGTGCCGGCTGCCACGCGACGATGGATCCGCTCGGCTTCGCGCTCGAGAACTTCGACGGGATCGGCGCGTGGCGTGAACGGCACGAACCGCCGGCCGAGGGGACGCCGCCGGCCGAACTGCCGCCGATCGACGCCTGCTCGCCATTGCCCGATGGCACTTCGATCGATGGGCCGCTCGGGCTGCGCGATTGGCTGCGCGCTCATGACGTCGATTTCCTGCGCGCCTTCGCTCGGCGCCTGTTCACGTTCGCGGTCGGCCGTCCGGTCGAACTGCTCGACGATCCCGAGATCGACGCGATCGTCGCCGCGGCCCGCACCGACGAGGCGCGTTTCAGTCGTTTCGTCGAAGGGATCGTCACGAGCCGTCCGTTCCGCTACGTTCGCGCCCCGCGATGAACGATGGACTTCCAAAGCCGCCACCGCGATCGAACAGTCGCCGCGCGTTCCTGCGCGGCGCCGGCGCGATGGTCACGCTGCCGTGGCTCGAGTCGTTGGCGCACGCGGCGACGCGGATGCGACTTCTAGGCGCGCAGGACGATGGCGCAATCGCCGCGAGCCAGGGCCTGCCGCCGAATCGCCTGGTTGTGCTCTACATGGCCAACGGGGCGTGGCCGCCGGCGTGGAACCCGGTCGACGACGGACCGAGCTTCACGCTGAGCCCGACGCTCACGCCGCTCGCGCCGGTTCGTGACGACGTGCTGGTGCTGACCGGACTCGCCAACCGCAACAGCGTCGACGGCGACGGCCACTACGCCAAGACCGCGCCGTTCCTCACCGGCAAGCCGATCCGCCGCACCGGCGGGCGCGATCTGCAAAACGGCATCTCGATCGACCAGCTCGCGGCGCAGGCGCAGGGCGGCGCGACGCCGCTCGCCTCGCTCGAGCTCGGCTGCGAACCGGTGCGGCCGGTCGAGGACATGGGCTACTCGACGGTGTATGGCGGCCACATCAGTTGGAGCGACCCCGCGACGCCGTGCACCAAGGAGATCGTCCCGGCCCGCGTCTTCGACCGGCTGTTCCGATCGGCGGCATGGCGGCGCGGCGCGCGCGAGAAGAGCGTGCTCGACGCGGTGCGCGAAGACGCGCGGCGGCTCGACGCGCGGGTGGCGACGGGCGATCGCGCGAAGCTCGCCGAGTATTTCGATGCAGTGCGCGATCTTGAGCGGCGGATCGAGCGCTGCAGCTCGGCGGATGTCGGCGCCGACCGCGCCGCGCTCCCTGCCGCCGGCATTCTGGCACCGCCGCCCGGCATGCCCGCCGACCACCCGACCCACGTCGCGCTGATGCTCGACCTGATCGCGCTGGCGCTGCGCACCGACGCCACCCGCGTGGTCAGCTTCATGTTCGGCAACGCGGTCTCCGGCATCGACATGAGCTTTCTGCCGGGCGTCCACGGCGGCCATCACGAGCTGTCACACCACGAGGACCGGCCGGAGAAGACGGCGCAGTACCAGGCCATCAACCGCTGGCACGTCGAGCAGTTCGTCGCGTTCATCCAGCGCCTCGCCGCGATCGACGACGGCGGCGCGCGCCTGCTCGATCGGAGCCTGGTGCTGTTCGGGTCGGCGTTGAAGGACGGCAATCGCCACGAGTCGCACGACCTGCCGTTGCTGTTGGCGGGGCGCGGCGCGGGCAACGGCTGCGTGCCGCTCGCGACCGGGGCGCACCTGCGCGCGAAGGAGGGCACGCCGTTGTGCAACCTCCACCTTTCGCTGCTGCAGCGGATGGGCGGCGCAGCACGCGATTTCTCCGACAGCACGGGACCGTTGCTGCCGAGCCGCTGAGTCGGCCTCAGTGCAGCGGCAGCGGGCCCGCCAGTCCGCGCACTTGCAGATCCGTGGCATCGACCAGCAGGTCGTGCATGACGGCCAACGCCACGAAGTTCGCGGCGGAAAGATCGGGCGGCACGCTCCAGGCGGCGCGTCCGTTCGCGTCAAACGTTCCTTCGCAGCGGTCGTCGCGGGCGCTCTTCGCGAACAGCGGATCGGCGGCGAGCCGCAACTCGATCGAGCCGAATTGCTGCGGCGGCGAATCGCTGGCGGCGACCAGGATCTTCCAATGCGCGTCGGGTGGGCCGGTCAGCGCGAACGTCGAAGCGGCGCCGATCGGAGCCGCCGGAATCGTTGGCGTCGCGGGCGCGAGCGTGACGGGATAGAGCTGCTCTTGCAGGCCCGTGAGCTTGTAGCCGCGAGCTGCGACCGCTGGCAGCTCGTCACGCAACGTCGACTCGGGTTGCCACACGCCCGCGGCTGCGAGAGCACGCGCAATCTCCGCGGCCATCCGCCAGTGGCCACGATCGGTCGGATGGCGGTCGCCCGGGATCAGCAGCTCGGCGTAGGCATGCGTCTCGAGTTCGCGTGCGAAGACGGCACGCAGATCAACGAACGGGACGCGGGTCTCCTTCGCGACGTCGGCGGCCGCGCGCGATGGCGGCTCGTAGTGCGGCTCGGGCGACGGGTAGGAGCAGAGGATCGGGAGCGCGCCGGCCGCGCGGATGACCGCGACCATTTCATGCAGCCGCTGCGCCACGGCGATGTAGTGCGCATCGTCGACCAGCCGCCGTCCGACTTTCTTGATATCGATCCCGACGCCACCGTCTTCACCGGCGACCTCGATGCGCCCCACGTTGAACTGTTCGAGGCGGGTCTTGCCGTCGAGCTTCTTCGCGTCGCTTGCCGTGCTCGACAGCAGCAGGCGGGTGAACTTCACGACCACCAACTCGTCGAGCCAGCGACTGATCGCGCTGCGGTCGGAACTCTCGGCGTTCGGCTCGGCGAAGTTCCAGCGGTCATTGAAGCCGGCGATCACCACCACCGCCTTCGGCTGCAGCCGCGCGAGCTGCTCGGGCAAGCGCGCCGCCATCTGCGCCGAGTTCTGCGCCGGGATGCCGCTGTTCTCCACGAACCAGCGTGCGCGACCGTCGGCGCCGGCCGGCGTGCCGGCGTTCAGGATCTGCTCGAGCCTGCCGGGGTAGGACTCCTCGGGGCGGTAGTAGAGGCCGAAGGTGTAGGAGTCGCCGACGCAGAGGATGCCCTGCGCGTCGGGTGCAACTTCGCGCCGACGCGTCGCCAGGACCCGTTCAATGTCGCCGCGGAAGAGCAGTCGGAGCGCGACCTCGGCAGCAGCGACGGTCGCCAGCACGCTGAAGAGCACCAGCGCGGCACGCGGGAGCGCGCGCGATCGGCGAGGGCTTTTGGTGGCGCGAGGGGGCGCGGCGTTCATGCCGGGAGGATGGCGCGATCGCGCCGCTCCCGCAATCGCAGCAGGCGCGGAGGCGGGCGCGATCTGCCGGAAAAGAGCTCGGGGAGGCGATCGCTCGCCTCCCCGAGTGGTTGCCAACTTCGATCCGTGCTTCGTCGGCACCGGATTGCAGCAGGACAAGATCAGGTCATGGTCAGGACAGGGTCAGAACAGGCTCAGGATCCGAGGACCCGTGAACCATCGGCCGCCGACCGGCGGCTCTCACATCTTGATGCCTCAGCCAAAGATGTTGCCGGTGGTCTTCGTGACCGCCTTGCCGGCCAGCAGCTCTTCGAGCGCGCTGGCGACGAACTTCGACTTCACCTTGGCCGGATTCTGCATGTCGTCGTCGATGCCTCCGCGATAGACGACCTTGCCGTCCTTGTCGGTGATGATCGCCTCGCCGGTCTTGCCAGCCTTGATCGCCTTCGCGAATGCGGCCTTCTCGTCGTTCCAAAAAGCGCCAGTGAACTTGCAGTCCTTGTGGAACTGCGTCTTGGTGGCGGCACTCTCCGGCACGTTGGTGTAGCAGTAGACGAAGTCGACGCCCTTGGCCATGTAGGCCTGTTCGAGGGCGACGAGGCGCTCGGCGTACGGCTTGGTCGCCGGGCAGGTCACGCCGACGAGGAAGATGACGGTCGGCTTGCCGTTCTTCGCGGTCTCGATCGTGCCGGCCTTGTCGCCACGCATGACGCTCGCGGCGACGTTCGGCAGCATCTCGCCGACCTTGCCGGTCGACTCGACCTTCTTGTCGCCACCCTTATCGCCGGCAGCCGGCGCAACCTGGCCGCCGGCCTGTGCCGTCGCGGTGCTGGTCGGCGCGAGCGCGGCGGCGCACAAAAGGGCTGCGGTGAACGCGAACTTCAGCATGTGGGCTCCTTCTCTCTCTTCTTCCGGCAGGCCGTGTTCGCGGAGCGCGGGCCGGGTCCCGCGGTCGCTCTGGTTCGTGCACGAAGGGAACGGCTGGCACAGTCGAAACGGTGCGAAGTGCTCCGTACGACGAGCGGCGGATTATGGGAGCGCGGGAGGAGAGATTCCCCTTCCCCGGAGAGCAAGCCGCTCGAATCGTCGATGACCGCAATTCGTGGAGCCGATGCCGGAGCGACCCACGCGCGACGTCGTTCCTACCGACCTCCCCTAGGGCGTGCCCGACGGGGCTGATCGAGCGACGCGTTACCCTGACCGCCTGCTCGCCCCTGCTCGATTCGAGGAAAAGTCATGCGTCTTCTGCAGAGCCTGGTGGTGTTCCTCGGACTCGCTGCCGCCGCCGCGCCCATCCCGGCGCAATCGAAGAGCAAGGCCGCCGAGGTGGTGGAGGTCGAACCGCGCGACTGGGAGCACGACCGCTCCGACCTGCCGCCCGACCCGAACTTCAACTTCGGCGCGCTCAAGAACGGCATGCGCTACGCCTGGATCAACAACCGCAACCCGCCGAAGCAGATCTTCCTGCGCCTGCACGTCGACATCGGCAGCCTGGTCGAAAGCGACGCCGAACAGGGCATGGCCCACTTCGTCGAGCACATGGCGTTCAATGGCACGACCCGGTTCAAGGCCGACTCTCTGGTCGCGACCTTCAACAAGATGGGCATCAAGTTCGGCTCCGACGTCAACGCGCACACCAGCTTCGAGGAGACGGTCTACGAGCTCGACCTGCCCGACAGCGAGCCGGAGCGCCTGAAGCTCGGGATGCAGTGGATGCGCGACGTGGCGTCGGGCCTGAAGATGGAGGAGAAAGAGGTCCAGAAAGAGAAGGGCGTCATCGACTCCGAGCAGATCTCGCGCGACGTCCCGGGCTTCCGCGCCTTCGTCGACCAGATCGGCAAGATCGCCGATGGCACGCTCTACGCCAAGCGCCTGCCGATCGGCGTGAAGGACGTCCGCACGAAGTTCAACGGCAAGAGCTGCATGGCGTTCTACAAGCGCTGGTACCGGCCGGAGAACATGACCTTCATCGTCGCCGGCGACCTCGGCGCGCTCGATCCGACCAAGCTCATCGAGGAGCACCTCGGCACGATCCCGGCGGCGAAGGGCGAACCGGCCGAGCGGCCGGAGATCGGCGATCCGAGCTTCCGGCACAAGGGCTTCGCGGTCGAGACCGGCGGCAGCGGCGGCAGCATCTCGATCGCCAAGCTGCGCAAGCACAAGCAGAAGAAGGACGACGCCGCCAACGCCGCCGCGGGCGTTCCGATCCAGATCGCGATGAACCTGGTCGGCAACCGCCTGAACGCGAAGCAGGACAAGGAGAAGCTCCCCTTCAACGGCGCCGAGGCCGACCTCTACAACTTCGAGAATCAGCTGTCCGGGCCATTGATTCGCATCTTCTGCGACGCAGCGAAGTGGCGCGACGCGCTCACGGCCGCCGAGCGCGAATTGCGCCGGTTGCTCGAACAAGGTTGCACGGACGAAGAGGTGAAGGAGGCCTGGACCGACTACCAGAAGACGCTGGTGCCGCGGCCGGCATCACCTGTCCCGCACTCGCTCGAGTACGTGCGGGACCTCATGGTCGCGTGCAACCTCCGCTACGTTCCGATGGACGACAAGGCACGCAAGGAGGCGCTGCGGCCGGGCGCCAAGGGGCTGTCGCCGGACGCGCTGACGAAGCTGCTGCGCGAGGAGTTGGCGCTGGGGGAGTTGGTGATCTGGACGGAAGGCGGCATCGACTTGGGCGCCGATCCGCACGCCGAGCTGATGGAGATCTGGAACGCCGCGAAGGCGACCGATCTCGGGCAGCCGATGGCGATCACGGCGAGCGCGGAGCCGGAGAAGCCGAAGGAGGGCGAGGCGGGCGGTGAGGCCGGTGGCACGCCGAAGGAAGGTGAGGCGAAGCCCGAACCAGAGAAGAAGAAGGTCGACCCGAGCAAGTTCGCCTACGCGAAGCCCGACGTCGTGAAAGACGCGACCGCCACCGTCAAACGCCACGAAGACCTGAAGGTCAACGAGCTGGCGCTGAAGAACGGCGTCAAGGTGCTCTACCGCAAGGCGGATGGCGATGTCCGCAGCCTCGGCCATTGGGAAGTTCGTGTCGGCGAGGGCGAGTCCGTGCTCGACGTCAGCAAGCATGCGGTCGCCTATGCGGCCGAGCGCTGGTTCTTGCGCGGCGGGCTGGCGAAGAACGACTGGGACACGGTCGCGGCGGCGGGCGGCAGCGTCGGCTTCAGCGTCGACGCCGACGGCCTGCTCTTCCGCGGCAACGTGTTCGTAGGCGGCGAACTGAAGCGCGAGTTCGAGACGATCTGCGCGTTCCTGACCGAGCCCGGCTTCGCGCAGGAGCCGTGGGATGAGTGGAAGGCGAAGCTCGACGAGGAATTCAAGGTCGACGAGGACGCAGGCAAGCCGAGCGCCGGCAGCCTGCTCGGCAAGTTCACTGAAGAGGTCCAGTCGACCGAGCCGCGACTGCGGCGGCCGACCAAGGACGAGGTCGCGGCAGTCACGATCGACGAGGTGCGCGCGTTCTTGAAGGGGCAGCTCGACGGGCCGGTGCGCATCTCCGCAGCCGGTGTCGATGCCGGCAAGTTCGAGAAGGCGATCTTCTCGACCTTCTCGAGCCTCCCGCCGCGCCGCGCCGGGACCATCAACGAACAGCGTCGCACCATCACGCCGCTGAAGAGCGGCATCAACGCGCGTCACACCGTCGACAGCGGCGAGAAGAGCGCCCACCTGCACCTGCTCTATCCGTGCCCCGACGCGATCGACGCCGCGATGGCGCGCAAGCTCGCGCTGCTCGAGGACATCGTCAGCGACCGGCTGCGGGTCGAGATCCGGGAGAAGCGCGGTGGCACCTATTCGCCGAACGCTGGCGTGTGGGGCAGCAACGAGTGGCGCGGGCTCGGCTGGGTCACGCTCCAACTCACGGTCGACCCGGGCAAGGTCGAGGAGATGGCGAAGGCGTGCACCACGGTGATGGAGGCGCTTGGCAGCAAGGGCGCGACGCAGGCGGAGCTCGACCGGCTGCGCACGGCTCACTTGGGCGACGCCGAGACGCAACTGAAGGACTACGACCTCTGGTTCGAGGCGCTGAAGAAGGCGCAGCGCGAGCCGGCCGTGATCGACCAGATGCGCGCCTACAAGGAGACCTTCGCCAAGGTCACGCTGGCGGAGATCAACGCACTGGCGAAGCAGGTGTTCGCGAAGGGCCGCGAGAGCGTTTTCGCTGTGATCCCGAAGTGATCCCGAAGTGATCACGGAACGGTCGTGACCGCCGACTCGCTGCCGACCTGCTGGACGGTGATCCGCGCGGCGGCCGCCGGCGCGTCGAGCGAGCGCGAGGCATTCGCGCTGCGCTACGGCGCGCCGCTCGCGGCCTACTTCGCGGCGCGTTGGCGCGGCGGACCGCGGGCGCAGGAGAGCGACGACGCGGGTGCAGGAGGTCTTCGTCGAGTGCCTGCGCGAAGGTGGGGCGCTCGAGAAGGCCGACCCTGCGCGCGGGCCGTTCCAGGCGTTCCTCTATGCCGTCGCGCGAAACGTCGCGCGCCGGTTCGAGGAGAAGGCGGCGGCGCAGCGCAACCGGTTGGCTGGCGAGTCGGTCGAACTCGACGCGCTGCCGCTCGACGAGCCGACGCTGTCGCGCGCGTTCGACCGGGCGTTCGCGCAGTCGCTGCTGCGCGAGGCGGTGCAACTGCAGGAGCGGCGCGCGCGTGCCAGTGGCGAGCGGGCGCTGCGCCGGATCGAGCTCTTGCGCCGCCGGTTCGGTGATGACCTGGTGATCCGCGAGGTCGCGAAGAGCTTCGGCGTGGAACCGGCCGAGGTCCATCACGAGTACGCGACGGCGCGGGCCGAATTCCTGCTGGCGCTGAAGGAAGTCGTGGCGTTCCATGAGCCGGGTGCGACGCCGGGCGAGGTGATGCGCCGTTGCCAGGAACTCGGTCGGCTGATCGCCGGGTAGCCGGTCGCGGGATCGCCGAAAGCGGCGCGAGGGAGCGCTTCGTTGCGGATGGCGAGCTGGACGAGAGCTTGGTCGATCGCCTGCTTGCGGGCGCGTTTCAGGCGGCGCCACCGGCCGCGCCGGTCCCGGCCGACGACGTGCCGGCGCACCTCTCCGATCGCTACCGGATCGAGGGCGTCATCGGCCGCGGCGGTGTCGGCATCGTGCTGCGCGGTCGCGACCTCGAACTCGGTCGCGATGTGGCGCTCAAGGTGCTGCGCAAGGAACACGTCGGCCACGAAGGCCTGAAGCGCCGCTTCCTCTGAAGAGGCGCAGATCGGCGGGCAGTTCGAGCATCCCGGCATCGTGCCAGTGCATGAGATGGGCACGGCGCCCGACGACCGCCCGTTCTTCGTGATGAAACTGATCCAGGGCCGGACGCTCGGCGAATTGTTCGGCGCTCGCCGCGACCTCGCCGACGACCGCTCGCGCTTTCTCGCGATCTTCGAGCAGGTCGCGCTGACCATCGCCTACGTCCACGCGCGCGGCGTGATCCATCGCGATCTCAAGCCCTCGAACATCATGGTCGGCGCGTTCGGCGAGGTGCAGGTCGCCGACTGGGGACTGGCGAAGGTCCTCGGGCGCGCGGAGCCGGCGGCTGATCCCGGCCTGGAGCGAGCGCCGAACGTGAATGCTCGCAGCACGACTCCGCCACTTGGCGGTGCGGCGAGCGGCGTGACAGCGAGCGGCAGCGGCTCGTCGTCGTTCGCGGCGCGTCCGATCTCGACCGTTCGCACCAGCACGACAGAGTTGTTGTCGCAAGCCGGCGCCGTGCTCGGGACGCTTTCCTACATGGCGCCGGAACAAGCGCGCGGCGAGTCCGGCCGCGTCGACGCGCGGGCCGACGTCTTCTAGCTCGGCGCGATCCTGGTCGAGTTGCTGACCGGCAAGGCGGTCTACACCGGCGACACCGGCGAGCAATTCGAGGCGGCGCGCAACGCGGCGCTCGGTCCTGCGCTGGCGCGACTGGACGCGGCGGCGGGTGATTCGGTGCTGGTCGCGTTGGCGAAGCATTGCCTTGCGATCGAGCCCGAAGCGCGGCCGGCGGACGCGGGTGCGGTGGCGCAGGCGCTGAAGCAGTGGCATGCGGCGCAGGAGGAGCGCGCGTCGAAGCGGAGCGCCGCCGCCGGCGGCTCACGCTGGCGCTGGCCGCGACGGTGATTGTCGCGCTGCTTGGCGGCGGCGGCGCGTGGCTCGCAAGCGAACGGGGCGAGCGGACGCGGATCGAGACGGCTGCGGGACAAGTGCGCGATGGTCTGGCGCGAGCGCGCGAGCTGGCGCGGGTCGCCGAGGCGGAGCCACGCCACCTGGTCGCGCCCCGCGAACTCGCGTTGACGGCGGCCGACGCGGCGTTGGCGACGGCGCTGGCCGCCGACCCCGGGTCTGATCTTCGATCGCAAGCCGAAACGCTGCAGCGCGAGGTTGCGGCGGCGACCGCAGCGAGCCGAGCCGCCGCCGCCGATCGTCTGCGCGACCAGTCGGCGCTCGCGCAACTCACGGAGCAGATCGGTCGCTGGTACGTCGCGCCATGGGACGAGATCGATCGCGCGGTCACTCAGGTGTTTCGTGACTGGGGGCTCGACCTCGCGACCATCAGCGATGAACAGGTCATCGCCAAGGTGCGTGGCAGCAGCGAACCGGTCGAGTTCTGCGACCACCTGCTGGCGTGGATCAAGGTGCGGTACGAACTGGCGCAGATCGAACGCGTCCCAGACGACGAGCCGCGCGAATTCGAGCGATTGCAGCGGATCGTGCAGACCGCCGATCCCGATCCGTGGCGCGTCAAGCTGCGCGGCGCCGTGCCCGACTACTTGGAGATCCTGGAGCAGGCCGCTGACGATCCCGCGATCTTCGACCAAGAGGTGCGCACCATCTCGCACCTCGGCTCGATGCTGATCAGCTTCGGCATGGGGGAGAAGGCGTTCCCGCTGCTCGAGCGCGCGGCGCGACTGCATCCCGACGAATACGTCTTCCGCTACTTCCTCGCGGTGCTGGTGAAGAACTCGACGCCGCGCCGGTGGGAGCTCGCGCTCGACCACGCCAGCGCTGCGATCACGCTGGCGCCCGACATGCTCTCGGCGCAGATGATGTTGGCAGTGATCCGCGACGGCACCGGCGATTTCGACGGTGCCGTCGCCGCTGCGGACACGGTGCTGCGTCTCGACCCCCGTTCGCGGCAGGCCGTAGCCGGGCGCATCTGGTCGCTGATCTACGGCGGCAGGTACGCGGAGGCGCGCGCCTCGATCGATGCCGCCATTTCGGGCGGAACCCCCGACGACAAGACGCTTCATGCCCGCGCCGTGGTCGAGATGGCGGCGGGACGACTTGCCGACGCGCAGGCGACGCTGAAGTCGCTGCTGGCGAATGCCGGGGCGCTCTCGACTGTGCCGTCGGCGGCGATGTCGCTTTGCCTCGCCGGCGACCCGGCCGGTGCCGCCGACGCGGTGCGCGTGGCGCAGCGGCGCGTGAACCCGTTCGTGGGGCTCGAACTCGTCATCAACCTGCACGGAGCGCGCGCCCATGCGCTCGAGCAGCAGGGCGAACTCGACGGTGCGCTCGCAGCGTTGAGGCAGATCGAGCAGCTGCAGTCGCTCGCCGAAGCGCTCCCCGATTACGAGAACGGCGCGCTCGAGCCGGAAGATCCGCTCGCTGCGGCGCGGGTGGCGCTGCTGCTCGCCCGTGCCGGCGCGAACGCCGCGGCGTTCGACCTGTGGGACGACGTCTGGGGAAATGGCGCCTCGCGAGCCGCGATCCTCGCCCTCGAACCGTCGCTCTTCGTCAGCGCCGCCGGCGCCGCCGCCACGCTCGCCCTTGATCCCGCGACGGGCGCCGACCTGCGCGAGCGCGCCGTCGCGCGCTGCCACGACTGGGTCTTGAACGAGGCCGAGGAGGCGCTCGCGACGCAAGGTCGTGACCCGGCGCGATCAGCACGCTCCCGCGTCCACATCCTCCTGCTGCAACCCGAATTGCGGCTGCTGCGCGATGCGGCGCTTCGCGCGGCGCTGACGGCGCCGCAACAGGAGCGGCTCGCGAGACTCGGAGCGGAGTTGCGGACACTGTTGCGCTTGACGCGTGGGTAGGTTGGTCGGGTCCGAGTGCGCGTCAGCCGTTCGTCGATGTGCGGTCCGCGCGGAGGAATCACGATGGTCTCCGACCCACGATGGAGAGCAGTCCAAACCGATCGACGCGGCGCGATCGCGCTGCTCCCGGGAGTCGTGGCCATCGTGTCGATGCTGCTGTTCGTCCTGATCGCAGTGGTTCGCTGAATCGTCACGAGCGGCACCCCCCGGTTTTTCCGCCGCGAAAACGCAGTCGCGCCGGAACCAGCAGTGCCGCCGCTCGGAAGGGCCGGATGCGGGCGGCGTGATGGAGAGCCTTCGATGACGCGCATTTCGATTGGCCGGATCTCGGGGACGCCGTTTCGGTCGCTTCTCTTCGGCGTCGCGGTGATCGCCGCGCCGCTGGTAGCGACGGCGGGCTACCTCGCGGCGCAGGGCGTTCCACAGGGTGGGGTGTCGCAGGGCGTGCCGCCCGGTGGCGCGGCGATGGGCAATGAACTGATCGAGGGGCTGAAGGCCAGCAAGGGGTGCCTCGGCGTCGAGACGGCGTTCACCGCGACGCGCAAGTCGGTGATCTTCGCGTGGTTCGAGGACAAGGCCGCGACCATGCGCTGTTACGAGAGCGACGTGCACCAGACATTCATGATGGGGATGGCGGAAGGCGCGGCGGCGAAGGCCGAGGCAGGTGGCGGTGAGGCGACCGCGAACGGCGCCGCCGACTACGACCCGGATCACGAGCCGATGGCGGGCGTGCCCGACGATGTGCCGGTGATGTGCCTCGCGACGATCACGCCGTCGCAGAAGCCGATGGTGACCGGCTTCCCGGCGCCGATCTCGCAGGTCTCGATCGAGCTCTACACGCCGCTGCCGGGCGGAATTGCGTTGAACGGTCGCCTCGCACCGGCCGGGTTCAAGGTGAAGGGGATGGTCGAGCAGACGCTCGGCGACGCAGCGACCGCCGCGCCGCCGGGGGGCAAGGGCACGCCTGGCAGTCGTTGACGACGCCCGCGGAACGCTTCTGCGCCGCGCCGCGCACGTGTCACTGTCGTCAGCGTTGATTTGAGCTTCAGGCGGAGTCGCGGTGCCGAACACCAGTTCGTCACGAGCCTGCGCGCGGCTCGACGATCGCGCCGTAGCACTCCGGGCGCCGGTGGGCGATGCGGTCGAGCTCGTACTTGCCGGGGATGTTCACGATCCGGTTGTTGTCGGCCGCCGGCAGGTCGAGCTCGGCGAAAAGCGTCGTCTCGCCGTCGCCCGCCTGCGCCACCACGCGGCCGGTGAAGTCGACGATCTTGCTGTCGCCAGGGAAACGGAAACCGCCTTCGCTGCCGACGCGGTTGCAGGCGACGTAGTTCACGTGGTTCTCGAAGGCGCGCACGATCGACTGGTAGCTGCGCGAGATGGTCGCTGCCTCGGGCCAGTTGGTCGGCAGCACGATCAGTTGCGCGCCGCGCAGCTTCAGCACGCGCGCCGATTCGGGGAAGCTGCCGTCGTAGCAGATCGAGAGGCCGATGCGACCGAGCGGAGTGTCGGCGACGGCGAGCGGCCGATCGCCCGGCGCCGCGAAACGATCGCAGCCAAGCAGCGGCAGGTGCAGCTTGCGGTAGTGGAGCGCGACGCCGTCAGGGCCGATCAGCGCGGCGCTGTTCCAGAGGCCACCGTCCGCTCCGCCGCCGCTCGTCGCGCTCTTCTCCAGGAACCCGACGACCAGCCACGCGCCGCACTCGCGCGCCCGCTGCCGCAGCGACTCGATCTCCGCCCCGTCGATCGTGATCGCCGCGCGCCGCGCCGCCGCAGCATCCTCGAACGCATAGCCGGTGAGCGCGCACTCGGGAAAGACGACCAACTGCGCGCCCTGCTTGGCCGCCGCGAGCGTTTGCTCGCGCACGACAGCCACGTTCTTCACGACCGCGCCGAACGCGACGTCGATCTGGCAAGCGGCGACTTTCATGAGGTCTTCCAGGTGGCCGTGGGGGAAGGAACGGCCTCCGAGCGGCTCCGCCGCCTTGGCTTCAGCGCCGCGATCATCTCCGCCGGCAGGAACTGGTTGCTCACGAGGGTGTTCCACGGCCCGCGCCGGCGGACGCCGACAGGAGAAGAATGCGTGGCCCCATCCCAAACTCCTTGCTGTGGCAGCGTCACGCGCGATCATGTCGTGCCGCGAGGCGGCAGAGGTTAGCGGTGCTCGGATCATCGCCCGCGTGCGTCACCCACTTCTGAGTCATGACATTCAAGGCCTCGATGAATCGATCGTCGATGAAGCGTCTTAAGACCGTCGAGGCAACCGTCGCCTGCGCATTCCTTGCAGGTTGTGGCGGCGAGACGCAAAGCGAGGACTCGTTCCTGGCGCAGGTGAAGATCTTCGGAGGCGACGAGGAGCACGCTCACGCGCACTCGCACGGCATCCTCGCGCCGCTCGATCAGGCGACGTGGGTGGCGGGACGCGATGCGAAGCACCTGCGGCCCGACGATCCGATCCTCGGGTATCTCGGCGGCGCCGACGGGACGCTCGCGTTCGCGCTCCCGTGGTGGGTGATGAAGAACCACCATGTCGCCAACCTCGAACTCTCCGGAACACCCGTCTGCATCACGCTGTGCGAACGCTGCAGCAGCGCGGCGGCGTGGGACCCGCGAGTCGACGGGCGGTTGCTCCATTTGCGCGTGCGCGGCATCTACGACGGCACCCACATCTGCTTCGACGACACCACCGGCAGCTGGTTCACGCCGTTCCTCGGCATGGGCATGAGCGGACCACTCGCGGGCCTGCAGCTGACGCGACTGCGGCTCGACCAGGCGATGTGGGCCGATTGGCTCGAGATCCATCCTGAGTCGCAGGTGATCGTCGCTGACGAGGCGCTGCGCGCCGGCCATGGCAGCGAGGAAGCGCCCGGGTCGGCTGGACTGGGCCACGAGATGCGCCAGTCGATTCGCCATCCCGACGATCGTCTGCCGGAGAACGAGATCGTGCTGGGGGTCGTCGTGGGCGGTGATGCGCGCGCCTATCCGATGAAGGCGCTCAGTGCGGCCGGAGGGGTGCTGAACGACGTGCTCGGCGGTGTTCCAATCGTCGTGCTGCACAAGCCGGGCACCTGGCTCGCGGCGGCCTTCCGCGCCGAACTCGATGGGCGTTCGCTGGCCTTCGAGCTGGCGGCAGCGGGCACGCGCGCGG
>SIAN01000041.1 GCA_009691715.1 Planctomycetota bacterium | reverse complement strand
AGGTCGGTGCGGCGATAGGTCCAACGAAGCCGGTAACTACCGGATTGGACCGATCGGAGCGCGCAACCTGGGTCGCACCCGCGTCTCCTCTTGCCGCCTGCACAGGCTCACGGATTGTCCGTCGTGACGCTCGGCGGGCGGTCGCCAATCCCGACGGATTCGCGAAGACTTGGCCTGGGGCAATTCAGACCGACCCGTCCTTGGCGATGAGCGCTCGCGAGGCCGCGCGCCACGTCAGTGACGAGCCGATCGAACGGTTCCCCGTCGGCCTCGCGGCCGAAACGCTGATCCGCCGCTCTACCGTCAGCGCCGCCTCGTCGAAACGAGGGAGTTGCTGCTCGTCACGCCGGCGATGGAGTTCGATATCGGAATCGGTGAGCACGGCGGCGGGACGATCGTCGTCGCGCCTGATGACTTCGGCGGCGCTCACCTTGGCAGCTCCGGTGCCTCCACCGACAGTCGCGGGACGACCCACTCGTAGCGGTCGGCTCGGATCCGCGACGGACCTCGGCGGCGTGCGGCCTCGACGCGCGCCGGCACGACCCGGCCTCGCACTCCGTCATTCCCGCGTCATTCCCAACTCGTTGCGGATTTCAGTCCGAAAGAAATGGGTGCCGGCATCGTTCTGTTGCGCTCGCGGCGCGACGATTCGCCATCTGCCAGCGCGCGCGAAGGGGAACTTGAATGTCGATGCTGTTTTCGCTCACGCTCGCGTGGGCCGTTGCCGCGGATCCAAGTGCAGGAAACGAAGCGATCGCGTTCGACGCAAGCGCGTTCGAGCCGCAGCCTCAGGCGGTCCCCGCCGCGGCGCCCGCCGCGCTCGACGCACCCACCATGACCGCCGCCGAGTTCTGGACGCCTTGGGCGGCGAAGCACAAGTACAAGCTCGCGCCCACCGCCGACGGGCGACTGCTGCTGCTGATCCCGCAGGAGCGCTCGAAGCTGGAGCGCTCGCAGGAGCTGGTGCAGAAGGCCCTCGCGCGGGTTGATGCGGTGCTGCCGGCGCCGGTGAGCGTCACTTCCGCCGCGGCCCCCGTTCTGGCCGAGGACAACCCGATCCCGTGGGGTTCCGCGGATCGCGTGCTCGACACCGACACGATGGTGCTGGGGCTCTTTCGCAAGCCGGCGGAGTTCGCGGCGGCGCTGACGGCGCTGGGCAAGGCGTTCCCCTACATGGCGGCGTGGACAACGAATGCGAAGGGGCTGCCCGGCTGCATCCTCGAACGGCCGCTGTTCGGCGCCTGCGTCGACAACGTGCCGGGCATGGAGGAGTGGAATCCCGACAACGAGCTGGTCCATCGCGCCGGTCAGCTGGCGATGATCCGTCGCTTCGGACGCCAGCCGGTGTGGGTCGGGCTCGGCGTCGGTTGGAACGTCGAGTTCGACATCCTGAAGAGCATCTACTGCTTCCCGTGGCGCAACAGCTTCGTCTGGGCGACCGAGCACAGCGGCTGGGAGAACGATCTGCGCCGCCGGTTCAAGAAGCAGGAAGACCAGCCGGTCGAGATGGCAGACCTCGCCGAGATCGAGCGCGGCAGCTTCGAGGTGAAGGACGCGGCGCTGGCGTGGGGCACGATGCGCTTCCTGATGCGCCACTACGACGCACAACTGCCGTCGCTTCTCTTCGAGTTCCAGGCGCGCCGCGACGTGCTCGGTCGCATCCCGACCGGCAGCGGCAAGGACTGGACGATGGCGGCCGACTTCGAGCTCCCCGCCGACGAGCAGCAAAAGGCGTTCGATCGGCGCGTCGCGCCAGGAGTGCTGGCGCAGGCAGCCGACTGGTTCCGGCAGGGCGACCACTGGAAGAAGCCGGCGGGGACGCCGCCGCCTCACTGAGCGGCCACGCAGCTCTTCACGCAATCGGTTCCGATCGCAGCACGCCGCGTACGGTCGATCTATTCGGGGGCCCGCGACGGATCGCTTCCGCCACGAGGAACGCCCATGCCCAACCCTGCATCGCCCCGAGCCGCCCCTTTCTGCGCGGCCGCCTGCACGGGGCTGTTGCTCGCCAGCTCCCCCGCCGCGCGCGCGACCGACTGGTACGTCGACGCCTCGGCCAACTGCGGCGCCGGCAATGGCAGCGCGCTCACGCCCTACTGCACCGTCGCTGAAGCGGTCGCGGTCGCCGCCGTCGACGACACGATCCACGTCGCGCCCGGTAGCTACGTGGCGGCGATCTCCTTCTACGGCGAGCAGTTGCACTTCGTCGCTGACCAGGGCGCCGCGGTCACCTCGCTCTACTCGACCGCCGGCCGGCCGATCACGCTCAACAGCGGGACGATCGTCGACTTCACCGGCTTCACCATCGCGAACAACGCCTCGGTGATCGGCGGCGCCGTGACCGTGGTCGGCTCGAACGCGACTTCAACGACTGCGTCTTCGAGAACAACCTCGCGACCAATGGCGGCTCGGGAAGCGGCGGCGCGATCTACGTCTCGGCATCGTCGCTGACGCTGGCGGGATGCACGTTGCGCAACAACTCCTGCGACGCGACCGGCGGCGCGATCCACGCGGAGAGCGGCGCCGCGGTCACGGCCAGCGACTGCATCTTCGAGGCGAACGTCGCGGCCAACGGCGAGGGTGTTTTCCTGCGCTCGGCGAACTCCGTGCTCACGCTCACGCGCTGCCAGCTCGACGCGCATGACCTCACCGTCGCGACCAACCGCGGCATGAACGGAGGCGCGCTCTACCTCGAGGACGGAATCACGAACGTCTCCGACTGCAGCTTCAGTGGCAACCAGACGAGCGGCTCCGGTGGCGCGGCCTACGTCGGGATCCCGGCGCGGTTGATCGCGCTCGACAGCGCATTCAGCGCGAACGAGTCGGGGATCGGTGGCGCGATCAGCGCGGAGGGCCTCGTGACGCTCGACTGCTGCACCTTCACCGCCAACCGCGCGATGGCCGACGACTTCAACTTCGGCAGCGGCGGCGCGCTCGCCTACGGCTCCTACGTCGGCGCTGCGACGCTCACCGAGTGCGCCTTTACCGGCAACGTCGCCGAGGGGGCGAACCTGTCGGGTGGCGGCGCCGTCCATGCGTCGGGCGCGGTCGACCTGCGTCGCTGCACGCTGGACGGCAACTCGGCGACTGGCCCCGCCGACAGCGGCCGCGGTGGCGCGCTGTTCGTGATCAATGCGCCCGTCACGCTCGAAGACTGCGAACTCTCCGGCAACGTCGCCGACTCGAGCGCGGCAGGCATCGGTGGCGTTGGCGGCGCAGTCGACCTCTGGCCGGGCGGCCTGGCGGCGTTGCGGCGCTGCACGGTGGCGGGCAACGCCGCGACCAGCAGTGGTGGCTCGCCCGCCGTCGATGGGATCGGCGGCGGCGTGAACTCACCGGGCGCCGCGAACGCGACGCTCGACCACACGATCGTCGCTGACAATCTGGCGGATGCCGTCGGCGGTGCGCCCGACCTCGCCGGCACCGCCACGAGTGGCGGCTGGAACCTCATCGGAGACTCGACCGGCGCGACGCTTTCCGGTGGCAGCAACGACCTGCAGGACGTCGACCCGCTCTTCGTCGATCCGCTGAATTCCGACTGGTCGGTGCAACTCGCTTCGCCCGCCGTCGATTCCGGAGATGGCGCACTCTTCCTCACCACGACCGATCTCTCCGGCTACCCGCGCGTCCTCGACGCCAACTTCGACCAGGCGATGCGGATCGACCGTGGCGCGCACGAGTTCTGCCATGTCCGGATCGACGTGACTGGCAGCGCGACGCCGGGCGGCACCCTCACGATCACTTCGACCGGCACCGCGGGCCTGCACGGACTGATGCTTGCCAGCGCCGCGCCGTCGGCGCTGAAGCTGAAACCCTTCGGCACGCTGTTCGTCGATCTGTCGCAGCCCGCGCTGATCGAACCGTGGTTCGACCTGCCAAGCGTCGTCGACATCGACATCGACCCCGCGTTTCCGGTGCCGTTTACGTTCTTCGTCCAGCAACTGGCCTACGGCACGCGGGTCGGCAATCTCTCGAATCTGGCGCGCATCGACATCGAGTGAGCGGGCAGAAGCGGACGCTCGCCGCCCCGCTTCGACGTCACTCCGACGAGCTGACGTACCCGATTCCGCCGAGCGACCGGCTTCCGACGAGCGTCTCGGCGAGCTGACCGGAATTCGGGTGGCACGTATCGCGCGCCAATTCCACGGCGAGGCGGGCGCGCAGCGCCACGGCCACGTCGAAACGTTCGGCCAGCAGATCGTGCTCTTCACGCGGATCGGCGACGCGATCGAACAGCAGGTCGCCGAAGGCGTCGTGCCGGATCAGGTGCCAGCGATCCACGATCAACGACTGCTCGGCGCCGTGAAAGCACGGGCGACGGCGGTATTCGGGCCACGGATGGTGGGCGAGTTCGAGCAGCGCCGCGGGCGGGGTCCCTTCCGCGTCTTCCGGGACCCTCGCGTCGAAAGCCGCCGAGTGGATCAGCCACGGCACGAGCGAAGGGGTCGTGAAGCGATCGCACTTCTCCCTCGAGAGCAACTCGACGATGGTCGCCGGCAACGCCGCGATGCTCGCGACCTCGGGGACGATCGTTCCGGGCACAATCAATCCGGGCGCGCTCATCACCAGCGGCACTTCGACCTGCTCGCGATGCAGCGAGCCGCGATGGAGCAGTTCGCCACGCTCGCCGAACGCCTCGCCGTGATCAGAGGTCACGACGATCAACGTGTCATCGAGGCGACCGCGGCGGTCGAGTTCGGCCAGCAGTCGGCCGAGTTCGGCGTCGCACCAGGCGATGCTCTCGTCGTAGGCCTGCATGTCGGTGGCGAGCGCCGCGGGATCCGCGGCCCGCGGATTCGCGTCGGCTGGTTGCGTCTTTGCGGTCGTCACGACCATCCCGTCGCCGGCGAATCGCGACTTGAAGTTCGGCGGCGGGCGATAGGGGGCGTGGGCATCGAAGAAGTTGAGGAACGCGAAATACGGTGTCGGCGTCGCGGCGTCGAGCCAGCCGAGGAAGCCGTCGACGACGTCGGTCGCAATCTTGCAGACGAGGTCGACCTTGCGACCGCTGCTGGCGCGCGCGAGGAGATTGATCTCGCGACCCGGCAACGTGCGCAGCAGATGGCCATTGAACGACCAGTTCACGTCCTCGAAGCGGTGGAAACCGCGACCGAAGCCGAAACGGCGGGTGAAGTAGCAGAGGTTCCCGGAGAACGCCGCCGTGCGATAGCCGGCGTCGCCGAGCACCTCGCCGAGCGTCGCGCTGGTCGCGTCGAGCGGCGACAACTCGGCGCCATGCGCATACGCCGAACGACCGGTCAGCATCGACGCGTGCGCCGGAAGGGTCCATGACGAAGTGGAGAAGGCCGCGTCGAAGCGGGCACCACCGGCCGCGAGCTTGGCCAGATTGGGACTTGTCGCGCGGCGGTATCCGTAGGCCGAGAGATGGTCGCTGCGCACCGTGTCCCAGACCAGCACGAGGACGCTGCGGGCGCCGGGTGGCGGCGGTGCCACGCCCACGAGCGCGCGCCGTTCACGCCACGCGTCGAGGCCGTTGGTGGCCGCCACGGCAGTGAGCGTTGCGATGAGCGCGACGACTGCGACCCCGCGCGCGAGGCGGACGATCGTCGGCTGGCGACGCAAAGCGCACCAGACGGCCAACGAACCAAGCGCGACGGCGGACGTGCACGCCGTGAGGCGCGAGGCGAAGGGGCCCGCGCGCAGCCAGTCGAAGGTGATCCATGCCACGCCAGCGCCCGCCATCCAGGCGACGACTTTCAGGGAGCGACGAACGCGCTGCAGGATGGCGATCCCGGCGCCAACCAGGAGCAGCAACACGGCGCTGACGACGGGTGAAAACCAGAGCGTCTCGGGGCCAGTCGCGAGCAACGATGGCCACGATTCGTAGTCGTTCTGTTCGCACCATCGGAAGACGACGCCCTCGCCGAGACCGGCGAGCAGGCCGCAGGCGAGCGCCACCGTCCAGAGGCCGCGTACGCCCTGTGCAGCAGATGCGGGAGCAGCGACGATCATGAGCGTCCTGTTCGAGGCGATGACAGCGCGCCACGCGGCGAAAGCAGCGCCTGGGGATGGGCGGAGCCGCGATGGACTTCGGCTGCACGGTGCGAATGACTTGAAGCCGGCCGCGGCGGACGGAACGTACAGTCCAGTGATGCTATCCCTTCCGATGCTGAACAGCGCCGTCCTGTCGGCGATCCTGGCCATCGTTGGCGAGGCGCCGTTGCAGCAGGCGCCCGAACCGGCACCGGAGCATGCGCCGCCCGAGTTGCGCGCGACGCTCGCGTGGTTGATCGCAGCGATGCCGGAGGGCGATCGCGGCGCAGTGGACGGCGCGTTCCTGCTCGCGCACGCACAGGCGGCCTTCGACGCGTGGCAGTCGGCACCGTGGCAGGCGCAGGTCAACGAGGAACTCTTCCGCGACGCGATCCTGCCGTACGCGAACGTCAGCGAGTCGCGTGAACTGTGGTTGCCGAAGCTGCGCGAGCTCTGCCTGCCGCTGGTGGCGGGCGCGGGCGATCCGGGGCGCGCGGCGGTCCTGGTGAACCAAGGGCTCTTCGCCAAGGTCGGCGTGCGCTACTCGACGGAGCGCGAGCGCGCCGACCAGTCGCCGTCGGAGTCGATGGCGAGCGGGTTGGCGTCGTGCACCGGGCTCGCGATCCTGCTGGTCGACGCCTGTCGATCGGTCGGCGTGCCGGCGCGATTCGTCGGCGTGCCGTTGTGGACGGACCGCAGCGGCAACCACTCATGGGTCGAGGTGTGGGATGGCGCGCGCTGGCGCTACACCGGCGCCGCCGAGCCATCCGGCGACGCGCTCGATGCCGCGTGGTTCAGCGGTCGCGCAGCAGGGCAGTCGCACGAGCCGCCCGAACACGCGATCTACGCGGTGACGTGGCGTGAATCGCCGCTTGAGTTCCCGATGGTGTTCGACCCGGCGCGGCCGCGGGCGCGCGCGATCGACGTGACCGACCGGTACGCCGGAGCGGCGGAGCCCGTCCCGGATGGGCACCAGCGCGTTCATGTCGCACTCCGTGGACGCGACGGCAAGCGCGTGGCGCGCGAGGTCGTCGTGCTCGACACACAACGCCGCGAAGTGGCGCGCGGGACCAGCAAGGACGAACGGTTCGACAGCAACGACCATCTGGCGCTGGTGCTGCCGCTCGGCGTCGAGTTGGTGGTCGAGGCGGCGGGTCGCACGCTCACCTCCCTGAATCTCGGGAGCAGCGCTGCGGGCAACGTGCCGACCATCGAGTGGACGCTCGACTCGCCAGCCGCTGCCAGCGCGCTGGCCGAACTCGCCGCCTTCCTGCGCGACCACCCGCTCGACGAGGTCGCCTCGCAGCCGTTCGCGCAGCGGCCGCTCGCGAAGGCCGAGATCGCGCCGATCCGCGCGCTGCTGGTCGAGCAGCACGCGGCGATGGTGCGCGCGCGCGATCGCGCTGACTTCGACGCGCGCATCGTTACTGCCGCTGGCACCACGATGCGCTACTGGTTCACGACCTGCGGCGAGAAGCCGGCGAACGGTCGCAGCCTCTGGATCTCGCTCCACGGCGGCGGCGGCGCGCCGGCGGCCGTCAACGACCAGCAGTGGGAGAACCAGAAGCGGCTCTATCAGCCGTCCGAGGGCGTCTATCTGGCGCCGCGCGGGCCGACCGACAGCTGGAACCTCTGGCACCAGGGGCACCTCGATCCGCTGCTGACCCGGCTCATCGCAGATCTCGTCGTGTTCGAAGGCGTCGATCCCGATCGCGTCTACCTGATGGGCTACAGCGCGGGCGGCGACGGCGTCTACCAACTCGGGCCGCGCATGGCGGACCAGCTGGCGGCGGCCGCGATGATGGCGGGCCACCCGAACGAAACGCGCCCCGACGGCCTGCGCAACCTCCCGTTCACGCTGCACATGGGTGGCGATGACAACGCCTATGACCGCGCCAACATCGCGCGAAACTGGAAGAAGCTCCTCGCGAATCTCGCCGGCGCCGATCCAGGTGGCTACCCGCACGAAGTCGTGATCCACGAAGGCAAGGGCCACTGGATGGACCGCGAGGACGCCGTGGCGGTGCCGTGGATGGCGAAGTTCACGCGCGAGCGCCATCCGTCTCGGATCGTCTGGCTGCAGGACGACGTGACCCACGACCGCTTCTACTGGCTGTCGAATCCGGAGCCGCGCGCCGGCCAGCGCATCGTCGCGACCGTCGCCGGCAACACGATCACGATCGAGGAAACCGGCGGGGCGAAGGCGCTCGCGCTTCGACTCGACGACGAACTGCTCGATCTCGACTTGCCGGTGATCGTGCGCTTCGGCGCAGCCACCGGCACGACGGACGAGGGTGCCCTCCTCCACGGCGGCATCGTCCCGCGCACGATCGCCGCGCTCGCAAGCACGCTGCTCGAGCGCGAAGACCCGACCGCCATCTGGTCAGCGGCGCTGCAGGTCGAGTTGCCCGCGGTTTCGAAATAACCCACCGGCGCGGGCGCTCACTCCTCCTGCCAGCCCAGGCGCGCCATCCGGCGGCGCAGCTGCGCGATGCGCCGTTTCGCCGCGTCCTTCTGGTGGTCGGGCGCGAGTTCGAGCGCGTGCTCGGCGTGCTGCAGCGCGCTCGACAGGTCGCCCTCCTCGCGTTCCACGAGCTTCGACAGCTCGAGCCGCGCGCGGAACGAATCAGGGTCGACCTCGAGCGCCGCCTCGATCGTGGTGCGGTCGTTTCCGCGCGCGAGATGCGCGGCCGCAAGCTGCTCGCGCTCGTCGGGTTCTTGCGGGCTCTCGACCCGGAACGCGAGTTCTGCCGCGAGCGACGGCAACGCCAGCACATCGAACAGGTTGTGTCGCAGCACTGCGATCCGCAACGCTGCGCCGCCCGGTTCGCCGAGCTCGTGCCACGCGAGCGGCATCGCGGAACCGGGCAGGTCGCCTTGCCGCTCGAAATGGAGCAGCTCGCGCTCAAACGTCTGCAGCCGCTGATCGCTGAACCGATTGCGCAGCAGCTTTCCCGCCATCCGGTAGAGGTCGAAGTGGCGCGCCGGCCAGGCGACGGTGAGTTCGTGCGACTTGGCTCGCGCCTTGGTCATCGGCAGGTCGAACGACTTGCCGGAGAAGGTGAAGAGCTCGCGCGCCGCCGCCAGCTCCGCGATCAGCGCCGCGACGACCGCGCGTTCACCTTCGGCATCGCGCGCGAGTCGCTGCGTGACGATCAACTCGCCGGCATCGAAGCGGGCCGTGCCGGCGAGGAAGAGACAGGCACCACCACGCGGATGGGTCCCGACCTCCAGATCGAGGAAGAGCGCCTGCTCCCAGGCGACCGGCACGGCGTCACGCGCGCTCGCCAGCAGCGGCAGTTCACCTCCGGTGCGACGCAGGACCTCGCGCAGCGACCACGGCCCGTGCCGCCAATCGGCGGGAAAGCGCGAGATCCACTCGGCGTGATCGCCGCGATCGACGACCGCAGGCGTCGGCAAGTCGGATGGCCACGGGGGCGGGACTTCATCAGGCACGAATTTGGGCTCCGTCATGATGGGCAGGCTATCGCGACGATCGCTGCGCTGCCGCCAATGAGCGCCGTGGTGGGACGCGGTGACAGGCAAGTTCGTCCGCTACCGCTCAACGCTCTCAAGGGTGAGTGAAAGGGAAGACGAAGCGCGAGCATTCGCGTGAGGCTTCCCGATGGGCCACCGCCCATGTTCGTCGCTGCTCCTCTGCCTGCCGCTGGCGGCTTGTGCCGGCGCGCGCGGGATCGTCGATCCCGCGACCGGTGCAAAACTGGGTGGCGCGACCGCCCCGACCGCCGCCGCGGGACTGCCGCGCCCGGGCGAGCGGCTGGAGTTCTCGGTCGCGCTCGCCGGGCTCCCGGTCGGCCGTGCGTCGCTGCAGACCGCGAAGCTCGAGGGCGGCTGGCAGATCGATCTCTCCGGAACGACCAACGCCGTAGTCGACTGGTTCTGTCAAGTGCGCGGCTTCGCGAGCTCGCGGCTGCGCGATGACCTGCAAGCCCAGACGTTCGCGCTGTGGTTCGACGAGGACGGCGAACGCAGCGCCCGCTCGCTCGCCTACGACGAGATCCCGACGCTTTGGTATCGCGCGCCAGGTGAAGTCGCGTGGCTTTCCGAGCTGACGCAATACGCTCGGCCGCGCGATCCGCTCTCGTTCCTGCAGGAACTGCGCACGCTCGCTCCCGAGACGGAAACCCGCGACTACGAGGTCGCGATGACGTTGCGGTCGTTCTGCTACCGCGTGCGCTGGCTCGGCCGCACCGACGTCGCCGTCGACGCCGGCGAGTTCGCGCAGGCGCTCCTGTGGCGGATCGAGGTGATGCCGTACGAGGAGCTCGGAACGTCGACGGTGCTCGGCCCGTTGGTCGGCTTCTACGAAGTTGCGATCTCGGCCGACGCGCAACGACTGCCGCTGCGCGTGACGCGCGAGTTCGGCTTCGGTCAGGTAGCGCTCGATCTCGATCGGGCGGGACAAGTGGCCCCGGCGCCCTCGACCGCCTCGACGGCGGCGCTCACCGCGATGCCAGCTTCAGCAGTCGTTCGAGAGTAGAGCGCGGCACCGCCATCCAGACGTCGTCGGGAAGCAGCGGCGTGAGCTTGCACCAGAGTCCGCCATCGGCGGTGTCAGCACCGGTGCCGACGATCAGGCGCGCCTCGCGATCCGGCGTGTTGACGATCAGCTCGAACGCGATCTTCGCGAACGGGTCGTGTCTGCTGCGATCGGCGCCCTCGCGATCGGCGCCCTCGAGCTCCGCGAGCACGGTCGCGCGGCGCGCGTAGCGGAGGCAAGCCGCGCCGATCACTGCGTTCGCCTCGGCGGTCAGCGTGGCGACGTCCGCGTGGTTCGTCTGCGGGCCGGCCTCGAACGGACGGTTCAGGTCCAGCTCAGGCCGCACCGCCTCGATCGTCTTCTCCGGGATGTGCAACCGCCAGCGCACGATCCGCGGCCCCCAGTCGTCCTTGCGCAGGAAGAAGAGGTCGCGGCAGATCTCGAGATCGAGGTCGATCAACCCACCGAGCGTGCCCGACACGACGAACAGCTCGTCGGGCTGCTTCGAGTCGCGCAGCAGGACGCGTTCGCCGTCGCGCGCGATCTCGAAGCTGGCGGTCGGCAGGACGGGCGGCTGATGCCACATCAGCGTGATGCGCGCTTCCGGCGTGAACGGCGTGCCCGGAGGCATGAACTCCTTGATCGCGACCCGATCGAGGTCGGCGATGACCTGGCCGAAGGAGTTGCTGCCGCGCGCCGGGTTGGCGCGACCGACGAAGGGCCGCTGCACGAACCAGTCGCCCTTCGGATGCTGCCCCGCGCGCTCGACCATCCAGATCGGCTGGCCGTCCGGCCGGTCGCAGCGGAGCGAAACCGCGATGTGCTCGAGCGGCGGGAAGAGCCGCGTCGGCCGCAGCTTGTCGAGCTTGGTGTCGATCAGCGGCTGCAACGACTTCTCCGCCACCTCGAACAGGAGCTGCGCGTTGCGCTGCTCGCACATCGCGGTGTAGCGGTCGCCGCCGATCAGCTTCCCGACCTTGACGACATGGTTCCATTCACCTACTGCGAGGGTGATCGTGCAAGTCGGGCGATCGGGCAGTCCCGAGATCTCGTCGGTGCGCGGCCCGAATCGCTGGGAGATGAAATTGTCGATCTTGAGCGCGGTGCATTGCCGCGCGAGCGCGGCGCAGGCTTCGCCGTCGGCGAGCAGCGAGCGCGGCTCGACGATGTGCCAGTCACGCAGGCCGCCGCCCCGCACCACGCGAATCACCTCGGCGTCGGCGTCGGGATCGGGCGGGTAGACAGCGATCTCGATCTCCGTGACCATCTGCGGGTCCTGCGGGAAGACGCGCCGATCACGCCACTGCTTCAGGTTCTGCTCGAGCAGATTCGGCACCTGCTTGCCGGTGCGGAAGATCGTCTCCTGCCCGTCGGCGCCGATGTTTCCGGCGGCAGCGAGGATCCCGTTGCCGGTCGGATCGTCGTTTCCGTAGCGCAGCGCGAGCGCCCGCCCGCCACCCCGCACCGTGATCGCCATGCGGGCGGAAACCAGGCCCGCACGCAACTCGTCGTCGGCGCTGCCGGTCAGCGGTTCACGCCAACTGTCGTGCAGCGCCTGCAGCAGCGCGCGGACCTGCTCGAGGTCGGCGGGGTCGGTGAATGACGGCTCGACCGTCCCGTCGTCGGCCGGCGCCGACGGATCGACCGTGCTGTTATCGGAGAAGCGCACTTCGACGCCGCCTCCGGGCACCCGGGCAAGCCGCAGTCTCGAGCCAGACAGCAGGGACAGCTCGAGCTCCTCCCACTGCGCCAGCAGCTCGGCCTCGATCAGCGGTTGGCGCGGGGCGGGCGGTGCCGGCGGATCGCCGAGCAGCGTGATCGCCAGCCAGGCGAGCAGCCCCACCACCACCACCGCGATCGTCGTCTTGAGGGTCATGTCAGTTTGCGGGTCATTTCAGTTGCGTCGCGCCCAGAACACCGCGAGACCGGCAAGCAGCGCGAGCGCCGGGATCGCGACCACGACGTAGAGCAGGATGGTGCGCTCTTCGGTCGCAGTGAGGTCGACGCGATGGATGTCGAACGGCCGCGGCGCGATCGAGATCAGCTGTTCGCGCGACGCCAGCCAGTCGACGATGTTCAGCCCGAAGTCGCGGTTGCCGACGCCGGCGGCGACGTTTGGATCGTCGAGCACGCTCGCCGAAGAGAGCACGACCGCGCGGCCGCCGGCGGCGCGCAACTCGACGGCTGCGCCGAGGACGTAGGGGCCGGCCTTCGTTTCGCTGCCAGGATCGAACGAGCGGTTGCCCTTCCCGTCCGCTGCCGGCAGGTCGAGCCACGAGTCCTTGCCGCTCCAGACCAGCGGCTTGACCTCGATCTCCTTCTGCTCCTGCCGCCCAAGCGGCTTCACCGCACAGGCGTTCTGCCAATGGAGGCGGAGTTGCTTCGAGCGCAGCGGCTGGACAATCGGATGGTCGGGCGAGTAGTCGCCGGTGAAGAACTCGTCGGGCAGGAGCTTGATGTCGCCGACCGGCGCTTCCTGGCAGACCGCGTGCGGGTCGCGCGAAAGGCCAAACATCTGATCGATCAGCGGGAAGTCGAGCGCGTTGGTCGCGAAGGGCGAGAGCATCACCAGCAGGCGACCGCCGCTGGTGGCGTAACGCACGATGGCGGCGACCTCGTCGGAGGTGAGCGAACTCAAGGGATCGGCGACGACGACGACGTCGTACTGCTCGCGGTCGATCGACTTGCCGCCGGTGAGGTCGACCGGCGCGAGGCGGTAGTTCTGCGCCAGCAGGGCGCGCGCGAACAAGCTCATGCCGAAGTTGCCGGAACTGTCGCGGCCGGCGACCTGCGGGTTGCGTTCGCCGTGGCCCTCGAGGAAACCGACGGTCGCAGCGCGCTCCTCGGTGACGGAGAGGATCGCTTTGATCAGCGCCTCCTCGTCACGGAAGCCGTTCAGGGTCGCGCGCTGCAGTTGTTCCGAGGCGCGCGTGCCGGCGTCGAACTCGGCGAGGTCGGCCAAGCGCAGCACGCGCCGGCGATCGCCGCGTTCGCCATCGCTCCGAACCACCACGGCCAGATTCACCGCCGGCTCGCCGATGTCGCGCGAGAGCTTGCCGATGCGCGTCATGTGGCCGGTCTGGTTCGGGTCGTAGGCGTGCAGGCGCACCGCGCCGCCGCTCTTCAGCTCAAACTCGCGCAGCAGGTCGTTGCAGTGGACCTGGATCGCGTGGATCACGCCGTCCATGCCGGGCGAGAAGCCGCCGGACTCGTTGTAGGGCGACGGCCGGAAGCAGGTGTAGACGTCGATCGGCCCCTTGGCGCCGGCGAGCACTTTCTGCGTCCGCTCGGCGAGCGTGAACGCCTGACGCGAAGTGAGGTCGATGCGGCGGCGGATCTCCGGCCGGAAGCAGAGGTAGATCAGCAGGCCGCCGACCAGCGGCGCCATCAGCGACGCCACCAGGACGTTCATCCCGATGGCGAACTTGCGCCCGCGCGTGAACGTGACCCTGCCTTTCATCGCCACCGCTGCGACTCCAGGCTGCGGACGGTCCAGAACAGGAAGACTCCGGACAGCACCACGTAGAAGGAGACATGGCCGACGTCGATCAGCCCCTTGGAGAACGAGTCGCCGAAATGGCGCGCGATCGACATCTCGACGAAGAAGCGCTCGATGGTCTCGATGCCTGTGAACGCCGAAAGGAACGGCACCAGCAGGATCAGCAGGTTGAAGACCGTCGCGAGCAGCGCCGCGAGGATCTGCGTCTGCGTCAGGCTCGACGCGAACAGCCCGGCTGCGGTGAACAGCGCGCCAAGCAGCATGATCCCGAGATAACTCGTCGCGAGCGGGCCGATGTCGGGGATCGCCCCGTACGACTTGGCGATCGCGAGGTAGAGGAGCGAGGGCACCCAGATCGAGAGGTAGAAGGCGAGGCCGGCCAGGAACTTCGCCAGCACGACCTCGATCTCGCTCACGGGCGCGGTGAGCAGCATCTCGAGCGTTCCGCTGCGCCGCTCCTCGGCGAACTGCCGCATCGTCAGCAGCGGCGGCACCAAGACCAGCACCAGCCACACCAGCGGCGATTCGCCGAAGAAGAGCCGCACGGTCTCCTCGACGTTGCCTTGGCTCAACTGCAGCGCGAAGTAGAAGGAGACGCCGTTGAACACCAGCGCCACGGTCAACACGATGTAGTGGATCGGCGTGAGGTAGAGCGACTCGACCTCGCGGGCGAGCAGGATCGAGAGCTGCCGCAGCATCCTCATCGCGCGCCCTCCGCGGCGCCGGCGGAAGGAGCCGCCGCATGTGCCGCCGCCTGCGCCGCCGCGAGCTCCTCGCCGGTGCGCTGCGCCGCCTGCGCGGTGATGTGGAGGAAGAGCTCCTCGAGCGTGCGCTGGTGGCGGTGCAACTCCCGCATCGGCAAGTTGGCCCCGCGCAACGCCGCGGCGATCGCCTCACGCTGATCGCTGCCGACAGGCGGCCGAAGCGTCGCCCGCACCCATCCGTCGGCGAGATCTGCGACGTCGCACGCCTCGCCGCATTGACGCAGGATCGGCGCGAGCGCCTGCAGCAGCACGTCGCGTCGCGCTTTCACCTCGACCGCCACGGCCGGCGCGTCCTGCAACCGCTCGGCGAGCTCGTCCATCCGGCCATTCGCCAGCAGCCGCCCCTTCTGGATGATCATCACGCGCGTCGAGATGCTCTCGATCTCGGCGAGGATGTGCGACGAGAGCAGCACCGTGTGGTCATGGGCGAGGCCGCGGATCAGGTCGAGAACTTCCTTGCGCTGATGCGGGTCGAGACCGCCGGTCGGCTCGTCGAGGATCAGCAGGCGCGGCTGCGCAACCATGGAATCGGCCAGCCCGACGCGCTGCCGATACCCCTTCGACAACTGGCCGACGATGCGCTGGCGCACGTGCATCAGGCCGCACTGGTCCATCACCCGCTCGACGCCCGCCTTGACGTTGCGCGCCGTCAGGCCCTTCAGCCGACCGCGGTAGCGCAGGTACTCCTCGACGCGCAATTCGGGGTAGAGCGGGACGTTCTCCGGCAGGTAGCCGAGTTTTTGGCGGATCGCGAGCGAATCCGAGAGGACGTCGAGGCCGGCGACCTGCACCGTTCCGGCGGTGGCTGGCAAGTAGCCGGTGAGGATGCGAATCGTGGTCGACTTGCCGGCGCCGTTGGGGCCGAGGAAGCCCATGACCTCACCCTCGGCAACGTCGAAGGTGACGTCCTGGACGGCGAGCACCTCGCCGTAGCGCTTGGTGAGATTGCGAACGGAGATCACGGGGTTCGTGTGCGCTTCGCGGAAGGGGTCGAAACGGGCCGGCATGATCCGAGAGCGCCAGCGCAAGTCAAGTCAGCACAACGACTTGCCCTTGCTGGCAGCCCCCGGAACGAGCCCTGCGCGGCAGCCCTGAAGCCACCGCGCCGGACGATCGTTTTGCGAATCGCGTTCCGGCCCACCGCATCCACGAGAACCCAAAATAGGCAGAGCGAGAGGGCTCAGATGCGAGGAGAAGCGTCCCGAAGCTGTGTCCGAAAAGACACTGCGATGGGCGCTTCGACGAAGCAGATGAGCCCTCGCAGCCCGCCTATTTCACTTCGAACTCGGCGTCGACTACGTTCTCGTCGTTGTTACCGCCAGTGCCGCCGCCGCCCTTGCTGGCCTTCGGACCGCCCGCTGCACCGCCGGTCGGCTCGCCCTCGGGGCCACCAGCCGCACCGCCGCCGCTCGAACCGCCCGCTCCGCCGCCGGCGGCGTTGGCCTGCTGATAGAGCTGCTCGGAGATCTTGTAGACCTCCTGCTGCAGCGACTCGAGCGCCTTCTTGATCGCGTCCGGGTCACTCGCTTTCGCCACGCCCTCGAGCGCGTCGCGCTTGTCCTGGATCGCTTTCTTGACCTCGGCGGGGATCTTCTCGCCGTGCTCCTTCAAGGCGCGGTCGGCCTCGATGATCGCGGCTTCCGCCTTGTTCTGCAGCTCGACGAGCTCGCGGCGCTTCTTGTCGTCTGCCGAGAACTTCTCGGCATCGCGCCGCATGCGCTCGACCTCGTCCTTCGAGATCCCGGACGACGACTCGATCTTGATCGACTGCTCGCGCTTGGTGCCGAGGTCGCGGGCCAGCACGCTCAAGATGCCGTTCGCATCGATCTTGAACGTGACCTCGATCTGCGGGGTGCCCATCTGCGCCGGCGGGATGCCGTCGAGCTTGAACTTGCCGAGCGGTCGATTGTCGCCGGCGAAGTCGCGTTCGCCCTGCAGGACGTGGATCTCGACCGAGGTCTGGTTGTGCGAAGCCGTCGAGAAGATCTCCTTCTTCTCAGTCGGGATGGTGGTGTTGCGCTCGATCAGGCGAGTCATGATCCCGCCCTTCGTCTCGATGCCGAGAGAGAGCGGCGTCACGTCGAGCAGCACGAGGTCCGCCGCCTCGCCCGTGAGGACGGCCGCTTGGATCGCGGCGCCGACCGCGACGACTTCGTCAGGATTGACCGTCCGGTTCGGCTCCTTGGCGAAGAGCTCCTTGACCAGCGCCTGTACGGCCGGAACCCGCGTCGAGCCGCCGACCATGATCACTTCGTCGACGTCGGCAGGCTTGAGCTTCGCGTCGCGCAACGCGTTCTGGCAGGGCGTCTTGCACCGATCGAGCAGCGAGTCGATCAACTGCTCGAACTTGGCCCGGCTGACGTTCGTCTGCAGGTGCTTCGGCCCAGTCGCGTCGGCGGTGATGAACGGCAGGTTGATCTGCGCCTGCATCGATTGCGACAGGTCGCACTTGGCGCGCTCGCACGCATCGCGGAGCCGCTGCAGTGCCATCACGTCCTGGCGCAGGTCGATCTTGTTCTCTTTCTTGAACTCGTCGGCGACCCAGTTGATCAGCGCCTGGTCGAAATCGTCGCCGCCGAGGTGGGTGTCGCCGTTGGTCGAAAGCACCTCGAAGACGCCGTCGCCGATGTCGAGGATGCTGACGTCGAACGTGCCGCCGCCGAGGTCGAAGACCGCGACGCGCCCCTGCTTCTTCTTGTCGAGGCCATACGCGAGCGCCGCAGCCGTCGGCTCGTTCAGGATGCGCTCGACGGTGAGGCCGGCGATGGCGCCGGCGTCCTTGGTCGCCTGGCGCTGCGAGTCGTTGAAGTAGGCCGGCACGGTGATGACCGCGCGGGTCACCTTTTGCCCGAGATAAGTCTCTGCGGCCTCCTTGAGCGAGGTCAGGATCATCGCGGAGATCTCGGGCGGCGTGTACTGCTTGCCGCGCACGTCGACCTTGACTAGCTCTTCGTCTCCGCCGACGACCTTGTAGGGGACCATCTTCTCTTCGGTGCCGACCTCGTTGTGGCGGCGCCCCATGAAGCGCTTGATCGAGAAGACGGTGTTCTTGGCGTTGGTGACCGCCTGGCGGCGCGCGGCGTGGCCGACGATCCGCTCACCGTTGTCCTGGAAGCCGACGACCGATGGCGTCAGACGAGCACCCTCGGCGTTGGCGATCACGACGGGCTGGCCACCCTCCATGATCGAGACGACGGAATTGGTGGTGCCGAGGTCGATGCCGATGACCTTCGCGCTGCCCGACATGAGAATCCTCCGTGGCTGAAACGCCGCGGCCACCGCGTACAGGCGGTGGCTCGACGAATCCACCGGCGGAACCAAATCGCGTGCCTATCGCCGCCGGGGCGCGCCCCGGGGCGATCCGACAGGTTGACGCCCCCTCGCCCTGGGATGGCATGAGAGCGACAATCTGTCATCAGCGAGGCGGTTCTCCCGCGGGCGGTGGCGACGGCGGCGCGTCGCTCGGCGGCTGTGGGTCGGCAGCCGTCTTGAGCTCGATCCGGAACGAGGTCCCGCGGTCGAGTTCGGTGTCGAAGGTGAGAGTGCCTCCGAGCTCCTCGATGATCCGCCGCGCCGTCGGCAGCCCAAGCCCGCTTCCCCCCGCCTTGGTGGAGAAGTAGGGGTCGAAGATGTGAGTGCGCGCGTCGGCCGAAATGCCCGGACCGTTGTCGATCACCAACAACTCGACGCCGCTCTTACCGCGGCGGCTGCAGACGAGGATCTGCTCACGACCGCTCTTCTCTGCGGCGGGACGCTGGGTGAGCGCATCAAAGGCGTTGTTCAGCAGGTTGAGCAGGGCCTGCTTCACGTAGTTTGCGTCGATCTCGACGTCGGGAAGGTCGGGCTCGAGCACCAACTGGACGTCAACGCCTGCGGCTGCGGCCTTCGCGGCCCAAAACTCGACCACCTCGCGGAGCAGCGCGTTCAGGGACTGGCGGGTCGGATCGAGTTTGTAGCCCCGGGCGAACCGGAGGAATCCGTCGAGGATTTCCTCCAGGCGCACCACCTCGCGCTCTAGCACGCCGACCCGCTTCAGCATCCGCGTCTCGCGTGACGTGGCGTTCGCTTCGAGGTCTTCCCGCAGCATCTGCAGGTTCACCGACATCGCCGAGAGCGGATTCTTGATTTCGTGTGCGAGTCCGCTGGCAAGCGTGCCGAGGAACGCGAGCCGCGACTGCCTGCTCTTGTTTTCGCTACTGCCCATGCCGAGCATTGTGCCTGCACGGGGGCCGCGATGAAGACACAGACCTTGCCTGCCCACGACGCCGCGTCCGCACGCGTCGCCATCGCCGCCGCGGTCGCCGCGTTGCGGCGCGGCGAAGTCGTCGCGTTGCCGACCGAGACGGTCTACGGGCTGGCCTCGTTGCCGGCCCACGAAGCGGCGCTGCGCGCAGCGAAGGGACGCGACGACCGCAAGCCGTTCACCTGGGCCGTCGCCGATCGCGCCGCAGCGGAGCGGTTGATCGACCTGTCGACCCGCGGCATGCGCAAGCTGGCGGCACGCTTCTGGCCAGGACCGATCACGTTGGTCGCAAGGCGGCACGATGGGCCGGAGACGCTCGGCGTGCGCGTGCCCGGACACGCGTTCTGCCAGGAACTGCTGCGGGAGCTCGGCGAACCGCTGCTGATGACCAGCGCAAATCGATCGGGGGAGGCCGACACGACCGAGGCGTCGCAGGTAGCCGCCGCGCTCGACGGCGTGATTCCCTGGATCGTCGATGGCGGACGCTCGGCGCTCGGGCAGGCGAGCACGGTCGTGTCGTTCGCTGGCGAGCGCGCGGTGATCCACCGTGAGGGGTTGATCGATCGCGGCATGGTGCTGCGCACCGCAGCGCGACAGTTGCTCTTCGTCTGCTCCGGCAACACCTGCCGCAGTCCGATGGCTGAGGCCGTGATGCGAAAACGGTGGGCGACGCGACTCGGTGTCCGAGGCGACGAGTTGTTGGCGCACGGCGTCGGCGTCGGGAGCGCCGGAACCGGTGCGCGGCCAGGAGCGCACGCAAGCGACGAAGCGATGGAGCTGTTGAAGGCGCGCGGCATCGACCTCGCTCCGCATCGCTCACGCCCGGTGACTCTGGCGCTCTGCACCGCGGCTGACGAGATCTATGCGATGACGGCAGGCCACCGTCGGACGCTGCTCCAGAATGCGCCCGATGCGGCGGCGAAATTGGCGCTGCTCGATCCGAAGGGGCGCGACGTGGCCGACCCGATGGGTGCGGGAATGCGCGCCTATCGACAATGCCTCGATCAGCTCGAACGCGCGCTCGAGGCACGCTTCCCCGAACTGCGCTGAGTGACCCGAACGCCGTCGACCCGAACGCCGTCGACGCAACCGGTCGACGATCAACGCGTGGAAGCGTTGACCGTCGCGGTCGAAGCGTGCGGTTCACGGACGGGGGCGCGCCATGTCGGCCGCACCCCCACCGGAGTCAGGTGCCGGTATTGCTCTGGAGCTTGCCGGCAAGACGGATCGTCTTGAGGCGCTCCCGCACGCGGCGACGCTCGCGGACGCTCGGCTTCTCGTAGTAGGCGTGGCGCTTGACCGCCTTGGTGACGCCCTCGTTGTTGCAGATTTTGCGCAGGCGGCGGAGCGTCTTTTCGAGCGGCTCGCCTTCCTTCGGTTGCACTCGGATCATGGGTCTCCAGCTCTGAAAACGGCACTGCCAGTCGGCACGCTGCGGGGAAGGGCCTCTTTTGCGGCGCTTCGCGTCGCGTCGGCGGGGCCAAGACCGTGGATTCGTTCGTTCGTCGGTTCGTTCGTTCGGTTGAGGCGGCAGCCTCACGCCGGAATCTGCTCCTCTTCGGCGCGGATCACTTGCAAAACTTCGGCCGGCGTCCTCGCATCGAGCAATGCCGCCCGAAACTCATGCCGAGCGAACAACTGCGCGATTCCGGCCAGCACCCGCAGATGTTCGCGACTCTGCTTGCGCGGTGTGACCAAGCAGACGACCGTTCGGGTCGGCTGCCCATCGATGGCATCGAAGTCCATGCCATGCGCAAGCACGGCGAGGCTCACCAGCGTCGACTGGATCGGCTCGTCCATCCGTGAATGAGGAATGGCGAACCCGTCCTGCATGCCCGTGCTCGACTGCCGTTCCCGCTCGGTGAGGCTGCGGAGAATCAGGTCACGCCATTGCGGCTGCGCCTGCTTCGACGTCACGAGGAGGTCCGTCAGCTTCTCGATCACCCCCCACTTGTCGAGTGTCGGACCGCCGATGGGACCGACCGCTGTTGTTCCGCCGGGTAGAGCTCCCCCTCCGCCTCCGCCGGTGCCGTCGAGTCCGACGGCGATCGCAGTCTCAGGAAGGACGGCCGACAAGCGCATGGTGGATCGATGGGGATTCGTGGGAGAGGTCACGCCGCGCACTGCGCGACGAAGGGGCGGGGGAAATTACGGCTCTCGCGCAGAGCGTGCAAGCAACGCGCGACGCAGTTGATGCGGGGAATACGCTTCAGGTCACCCGGTCCAACGGCGCCGCAGCGCCCGCAAGATCGGCAGAGGAACGCGAATGGAAAGCCCTTCGGCAGGCCGATACAATCCTCCGCCTTCGCGGCCTAACACCTTGCGTTTCCGAGGTTTAGGGCAGCGTGAGCCGCTGGGAGTCGGCGGCTCAGTCCGAGGCTGCGGAGTCAACGGCCGCGCGATCGGGGGGGACGCGGTCGCCGTGTTGACCGTGCTCAATCTCGCCACGCGGGGTCGGGGGCGGACTTTCGCAGCTTGGAAACCAAACAGCTCAGCTCGCCGCGCGACGGTTTGAAACTCGAAGGAGGGGCGGAGTGCATACCGCAGCGTTCAGTCGGACAGGGTCGCGACGGTCTGGATCGTCACGTCTCGAAGCGCCACGGTCTGCAACATCACGCTCTGCAACATCACGGTGGGCAGCGCTCGCACTCGGCGGGCTGCTCGCGCTGGTCCTGCCGGCAGCCGCCTCCGCTCAAGCGGTGCAGGACCAAGGCGACGACTACGTCATCACCTTCGATGAGACGACCGGCACCGACCTCGCCGACTTCATCGCGACCTACCAGCGCATCACCGGCAAGGTGATCCACTACGAAGACAAGGACATCAAGGACTCGAAGATCTTCCAGCTCGGCAGCAAGCGAGTGCCGAAGAACCGGTTCGACATCTACTTCGGTGCGGTGCTGCGAAACCTCGAATACCTGATCGTGCAGTTCGGGCCGGAAGACGCTGGATTCCTCGCGTTGCGCAAGCTCGGACAACAGGCGCGCGGCCAGCAGGCGCTGAAGACGCAGGCACAGATCGTGCTGCCGTCAGAACTGAAGAACCTCGCCGACAACCCCGGCCTGCTGGTCACGACGTCGATCACGACGAAGTACCTGCCTGCGCGCGAAGCCGTGACGACGCTGAACCTTTACTTCGCCGACAGCGCGACGGAGAGCATTCGCAACATCGAAGGCACCGACACGATCCTCATGACGGGGTTCGCCAACAACCTCCAGGGCATCGTGCGCCTGCTTGGCGAGATCGACCGCGAGCCGGACGACTTCTATCCGCGCTTCGCCAAGCGCAAGCTCGACCACGCCGTCGCCGACGAGATCCAGCCGGTGCTGAAGGAGATGATCGACGCCTACATGGGCAGCGGCCCGAAGGCGGGCGGCGGCGCACAAGGCGGCCGCCAACAGCGCAGCGCCGCCAGCGTCGGCGTCGAGCCCGAGCCCAACGTCATCGCCGATGCACGTTCGAACACGCTGTTCATCACGGCCGGCGCGAAGACCATGGAAAAGGTGCTGGCGTGGGTCGACCAGCTCGACATCGAGGTCGATCCCCGCGGAGACACGCACGTCTATCGCCTCCGCAACGCCAAGGCGCAGGACCTCGCTGACGTGCTGCAAAGCGTCGTCGACGGTTCGCGCACGAGCGGCAGCAGCAGTCGCCGCGGCGGTGGTGCCGCCGGCGGCGGGCCGCCGAGCGCGGGCGCGCAGCCGAGCGGCGGGAGCAGCGGCGGCACCGGCGAGCAACCGGTCGTCATCGTCCCGGACGTCGACACCAATTCGCTGGTGATCACGGCGAGCAAGACGCGCTACGCGCAGTTGCTCGAAATCATGAAAAGGCTCGACGTGCGCCCGCACCAGGTGCTGATCCAGGCGGCGCTGATCGAGATCACCGACTCGCTGAATGAGATCCTCGGGGTCGAACTCGCCGGCGTCGACGCGAACGCGACGAGCAAGTCCGGATTCGGGATCACCAGCTTCGGCCTCACGTCGCTGGTCGACACCGACGGCGACGGGTTCCCGGACTCACGCTCCTTGAACGATCCGCTGAGCAAGGGACTGACCGGCGGCATCTTCGACCCGACCGACTTCGCGCTGCCGTTCGTGCTGCAGGCGGTCGCCACCAGCAGCAACTCGAACATCCTGTCGCTGCCATCGATCCTCACCAACGACAACGAGGAGGCGACGGTCACGGCGCAGGACTCGATCCCCTACACCGAGGTCAACCAGACCCAAAACTCCGACCAATCGGGCTACGCGGGTGACAAGGAAGCGGGCATCACGCTGAAGATCAGCCCGACCATCAGCGCCGGCGGCTACCTGCGGCTCAACATCGACCTGCAGGTGTCGGCGTTCTCCGGAACGTCGTCCGACCCGAGCGTGCCGCCGCCGTCGCTGAAGAGGCAGATCACCACCAGCGTGACGATCCCCGACGGGCACACGATGATCTTCGGCGGCGTCATCACCGACGATCAGCGCCAGCAGGAGGACAAGCTGCCGATCCTCGGCGACCTCCCGCTGATCGGGTTCCTGTTCCGCAACAGCAGCGACACTTCGAAGAAGACCAATCTCTACTTCTTCCTGACGCCGCACATCATCGCCGACGACTTCGCGGCGCTCGACGACCTCACCGCCAAGCACAAGCTCGAGGCACAGAAGCTCGGCGGCAAGGTGGAGAAGCTGAACCGCTTCTTCGCCACCGACGACGCCAACATGCAGAAGGTGAGCGAGGCGCTGCTCGAGCGCTACTTCGAGATGCCGGCCTACGCGAGCGTCGCCGATCGCAACTCGCCCGCGCCTTCGACCGACGCACCCGAAGCGGAGCGCTGAGCCGATGTCCGCAACCCTGCCGGAACTCCTGAAGAAGGTCGGCGGCCTCGACCAGGAGCGCGTCGACGACTGCCTGCGGCTCCAGCGCGAGACTGGGCAGAGTCTCGACAAGATCCTGTTGCAGAAGGGCTACCTCGACGAGGCGGCGACGCTGAAGCTGTTCGCGGAGTACCTCGGCTACGAGTTCCGTCCCGAGTTGCGCGTCGAGGCGGTGCCGGCCGAGTTCATGAAGCGCGTGCCGGTGCAATTCGCCCGCAGCTACAACCTCTGCGCAGTCGGGCGCACCGACGGCGTGCTCGGCATCGCGACCTGCGCGCCGATGGACGTCCATCCGATGGACGACCTCGCCGCGATGGTCGGCGAGGAAGTCGAGCCGATCCTGGCGCCGCGCGCCGAGATCACGACCCTCATCAACCGCTCGTACAAGCACCAAGGCGACCTCGTCGATGAGGCGCTCGACCGCCTCGAGGACGAGGACATCGTCTCGTTGTCGGCGGAGATCGAAGAAGGCGAGGACCTGCTCGATGTCGCGCACAAGGCGCCGATCATCAAGCTGGTCAACATGGTGCTGTTCCAGGCGCTGAAGATGCGCGCCTCGGACATCCACATCCATCCCTACGCCGACCGCGTCCAGATCCGGTATCGCGTCGACGGCATCCTCTACGACATGGAGTCGGCACCAAAGAAGGTGCACGACGCAATCGTCAGCCGCGTCAAGGTCATGGGGAAGATGGACATCGCCGAGCGGCGACTCCCCCAAGACGGCCGCGCAACGCTGCGCGTCGGGCAAGGCGATGTCGACGTCCGCATCTCGACCGTGCCGACCAGCTACGGCGAGCGCATCGTGATGCGCCTCCTCGACAAGACGATGCGCGTCCTGAAGCTCGAGGAGATCGGCCTCGACGCAGACCACCTGACGATCATCTCGAAGTACCTGCAGTACACGCACGGGATGATCTTCCTCACCGGCCCGACCGGCTCCGGCAAGACGACGACGCTCTACGGTGCGCTGTCGCGGATGGACTGCAAGAAGCTCAACATCCTGACCATCGAAGATCCGATCGAGTACAACATCGAAGGCATCTCGCAGGTGCAGGTGAATGAGAAGAAGGGGCTCACCTTCGCGACCGGACTGCGCTCGTTCCTGCGCCAGGACCCCGACGTGATGATGGTCGGAGAGGTGCGCGACCGCGACACCGCCGACATCGCCATCCGTGCGGCACTCACCGGCCACCTCGTCTTCTCGACCGTCCACACCAACGACTCGTCTTCGACCGTCACCCGTCTGCTCGATATCGGCATCGAGCCCTACCTGGTGTCGTCGTCGCTGCTGCTGGTCATCGCCCAGCGCCTTCTCCGCCGCATCTGCCCCCGCTGCCGGGCGGCCGTCGTCCCCGACAAGGCAACCGAGCAGAAACTGAAGTCGTGCGGCCTCGTTCCCAGTGCCTTCCCGGACGGCAAGATCACGCAGGGCGCTGGGTGCGACTTCTGCTTCGGTTCGGGCTACGTCGAGCGCATCGCGATCTACGAGATGCTCGAGATCGACGACACGGTGAAGGAACAGGTGATGGATCGCGCGAACGCCACCACCATCAAAAAGTCCGCGGTCGAGCGCGGCCGCCTGCGCACGCTGCGCATGGACGGCATCCAAAAGGTGCTGAAGGGCGTCACGACGATCGATGAGGTGCTGCGCGTGACGCAGCAGGACTGAACCGCAGAACCGCCCGGAGCGTCGCCGCCCGATGCCGATCTACGAGTACACCGCCCTCAGCCAAACCGGCCAGACCAAGACCGGGATCCTCGACGCCGACACGGCACGTGCAGCGCGTGACAAGCTGCGCAAGGACCGGATCCACGTCACCTCGATCCGCGTGGCAAACGAGCTCGCCGGCGGCGCCGCGGCGCCCGCGACCGGCAAGGGTCTGAGCCGAGAGATCCGCCTGCCGGCCTGGATGAAGACTCGCGCGAGCATCTCTACCAGCGACCTGTCGAACTTCACCCGACAGTTCTCGACGCTGCTGCACGCCGGGACACCCCTGTCCGAGAGCCTGCAGGTGTTGATCGAGCAGGCGGGCGGACGGCGCTTCGAGGCGGTCCTGAGAGACGTGCGTGAACGGGTGACCGGCGGCGACACGCTCGCCGACGCGATGGCGAACCACCCGGGCGTCTTCAACGACCTCTACGTCAACATGGTCCGCGCCGGCGAAGCCTCCGGCCAGCTCGACATCGTGCTGAAGCGCATCGGCAGCTTCCTTCAGCGCCAGGCGCGCCTGAAGAACAAGGTCCAGGCGGCGCTCACGTATCCGTTGATCATGGTCGTGGTCGGCACTGCCGTCGTCATGGTGCTGATGAAGTGGGTCGTGCCGAAGATCCTCGCGCTGGTCACGCAAAAGCAGCAGAAACTGCCGCTGCCGACGGTGATCCTCCAGAAGGTCTCCGGCTTTTTCGCCGACTACTGGCTGCTGCTGATCCTGGCGGTCTTCGCGCTCTACGCGGCATACGTCTCGCTCAAGCACAACGTGAAGGGGCGTTACTTCCTCGACAAGATGAAGCTGCAGATGCCGATCATGGGCGACCTCTTCCGCAAGCAGGCGATCTCGCGGTTCGCGGTCACGCTCTCGACTTTGCTGAAGAGCGGTCTGCCGG
>SIAN01000017.1 GCA_009691715.1 Planctomycetota bacterium | reverse complement strand
GTGGTCGGGGCGACAGGATTTGAACCTGCGACCTCGTGGTCCCAAACCACGCGCTCTACCAAGCTGAGCTACGCCCCGGATCGGCGGCAGACCATAGCGGCGGAGGGCGCAGCGGGCACGAGTCGTGTAGCGCAAAACGGAGCGGCTCACTCGCCGATCGCGGCGTCGCGGCGCGCCAGCGCGAGCTGGTAGAGCGCGAGGAGCTGCTCGATCTCTCGTTCCGGATCGTGGTGCGCGGCGACCCAGGCCGGGCCGCGCGCGGCGATCGTGGCGACTGCGGGTTCGCGGCGCAGCGCGGGCAGCAGCTTTGCGACGAATTCGGCCCGGTCGCGGAACAGCAGCGCCTGCTCGCCGTCGTGGAGCCATTCGCGGTTACCGGGCACGGCATGGGCGACAACGGCCCGTCCGCAGGCGAGTGCCTCGAGCAGCGCGTTGCTCAGCCCTTCGTAGTCGGAGACGTTGATCACGGCGTCGGCGGCGGCGTAGGCACCTCCCATCGCGCCCGCGTCGATTGGTCCGAGCCACCACGCGTACGGCACCGTCGCAAGTGCTGCACGCAGCGCACGGCCGTAGGCGCGATCGATCTCCGGGCCGAGCAGCACAAGGCGCGCGCGCGGCTCGGCGGCGACGACGTCGGCGAACCACTCGACCGCCCGCAGGTTGCCCTTCACCGGTCGCACGCCGGCTGGCAGCAGCGCGAGTCGCTCGTCGTCGCGGCAACCGAGTTGCTCGCGCAACGGGAACTCGCCGTTTGGTGCGACGACGCCCTTGCCGACGACCGCAACCCAACCGGCGAGGCGCGGCCAGGCGCGCTCGACCGCGTGCCGTTGTTCCGGCAGAGCGACCATCGCCGCGTCAGCGCGCGCGACCTCGCCCGAGATCAAATCGCGATGGTCGGTCGCGAGCGGCAGGTCGGGCAGATCGCTGCCGGCGAAGGTGAGTACCCGCGCGGATCGCACGCGGGCCGGTCCCAATCCGCCGCTCTGCCCGCTGCGAGCAGCGAACTCCGCCGAACTCGCGGCGCGAAACGCGTGATAGACGTGCACCACGTGAAACGGCGGCTCCTCGCGTGCCGCGAGGTAACGCGCGGCGCGCGCCGGCGCTTCGAGCGAGGTGCAGATCTCCACCGCGTGCCCGCGCCGCGTGAGTCCGTCGGCAAGGCGGCGCGCGCTGCGTTCGTTCCCGCTGACCGCTGCCGGCGGCGGCGGCACGATCAGGAGGATCCTCACGCGTGCGGCTCTTCGGACGGCAGCGAATCAGCGGCGGCGCGCAGTTCGGCCGCACCGTTCCCCGGCTGGCGCGCCAGCGTGCGGCGGACCGCGACGAAGACGCCGCGCAGCATCCCGGAGTCGGCGTGCTGGCCGCCGCCGCGATCGAACAGGTCGATGAAGCGGCGCACGATGCGGCGGTGAAGGTCGCCATGCACGCCCGGCGGCAGGCCGGTCGCGGTGAGGAGCGCGGCGAAGTCGTCGCGCAACGCGGCGCGATCTTCGGCGCTCGCCACGCGCGCGGGGCCGCGGAAGTCGGTCGGCGGCGCGAGCGTGCCGACGCGCGCCACTTCCCAGAGCGCGATCGTGGCGGCGTGCGACAGGTTCATCACCGGATCGGCGCCCGGCACCGGGATCGTCAGCAGTTCATGCGCTTGCAGCGTTTCCTCGGTGGTGAGTCCGCTGTCCTCGCGGCCGAAGACCAGCGCCGGCCGGCCCGCGACGTCGTGCGCAATCGCCGCCGCTGCGGTCGACAGATCACTCCGTGGCTGGCGGAACTTGCCGACGCGCGCGCTGAAGGCGTAGACCCGCCCGAGCCCGACGAGGGCACTGCGCAGGTCCTCAAACAGTTGCACTCCATCGAGCAGCGCCACTCCGTGGCAGGCGCGCGCGCGCGCATCGCAACCGAGCAGCAGCGTCCGACGCGCAGGGTTTGCGATGACCAGTCGCAACGTGGTCGCGCCGAAGTTCCACATCGAGCGCGCGACGGCGCCGACGTTGCCCGGCTCGGACGGTTCGACCAGCACGACGACGACGTGCGCGAGGGTGGGCGTTGCCATGAGGGCGCGAAACTCCATCCCGCGTCACCGAATCGGCATGACTCGCGCGCCATGAATCACGCCGACGATGCCAATGATGTCGGCCCAGATTCGGTAGACGAGGCCGTAGTTGCCGACGATGACTTCACGCACGGCAGGATCCGCGTACTCCGGAACGACTCGTCCACGCTCCGGCATCTCTGCCAGTGACTCGGCCTTGTTGATGACTCGCTGCACGCACCCGACCGCATACATCAGTGAATCGCGCAAAATGAACGCGTGGAACTCTGCGAGGTCTTCTGAAGCCGCACTCGACCAAGTCAGCTCGAAAGCCATTTAACCGCCCGCGCCTTCATCTGCTCGTGCGTAAGCGTGCGCCCTTCGTCGAGATCCTTCAACCCGCGCTCAATCTTTTGCCGGACGTAGATGCGGTACTGAATCTCCTCGAGCGACGCGTCCTCCGGCAACCTGTCGAGGATCTCGAGGACCTCATCCTTGGCGCTCTTCATGGTGGCTCCAGCCCTGCCTGTTGCCGGGACAACCTAGCCGGCGCTAGTTCCCGCGCAAGGCGCGCTGCTCGCGGCTCGTCGGTGCTTGTGGTCGCGCCCGCGCCCGTTCACGCGCCGCTGGCCACGACTCACCGGTCGCGAAGCTCGTCTCGCCATGCCAATCGGCGGTGAGCTCGAGCCAGAGCACCAGGCCGCGGTCGTCGCCGTAACGGGCGTAACGCCGAGCGACCGCGCGGTCGCTCGGCGGTGGCTTGCGCTCCGTCATCGTCGCGAGGCGCGCGCGGCACCAGGAGTCGAGCGCGAGGTCGTCGTGGCGGCCGAGCAGGCGCAGCGCGAGACCGGCGGCGTAGGGACCGAAGCCTTCCAGCGACAGCAGCCGTTCGCGCAGGGCCGGCGTCGGCAACGTCGCCAGGTTGGTTCCGGCGAAGTGTGCCTCGTCGAGTTCGCCGCAGATGAAACGCTCGGCCAGCCGCCGCGCGGCGTTGCCGCGGTAGCCGGCGCGCACGGTGTCGCGCCAGAAGGCGTCGTCGGCCGCCGCGCACGCGACGGGCGTTGGGAACGCCGCCCGACCCGACGGCGCGCGCGGCCCGATTGCGGCGCACAACCGCGCGGCCATGCCTTTCGTCGCCGCCCACGAACAATTGGTCGTGAACAGGATCTTCAGCAGGTCCTCGAACAGCGTGGCGCTCGCCAGGAGCCGGCCGCCGCCACGGCGCGAAGCCCAGTGCACCGTGGGCCATTCGGCGCAACGCTTGAAGAACGGCGCGAAATCATGGTCGAGCCGCAGCATTCGCCGCACCGCCGACCGCACGGCCGTGCGCGTCGCGGCGCCGATCGCGCTGGATGAAGTCACTTCGAACTCGAGCTTGACGTCGGGAACTGCGCTGGCAGCGGCGCTGGCAGCGGCGCTGGCAGCGGCGGTGGCAGCGACGCCTGCAGCACGCCGCGGCAGGTGCGCCGGTCCGCGTTGCGTGACCGCCACGTCGACCGCAGCATCCCCCACCGCGATCACGGTGGTGAAGCAGGTCGAGCCCGCGACGTAGTCATGCGGCGCGAGGTCGTACCAGCCATGCCCGGTGAGCGCGAGCGGCAGTTCGAACGGCGTCGGAACGGCGAGGGTGAAGCGAGTTCGAGGCATCGGTACAGCAGTCGGCAGTCGCCGTTCACACCGTCGCGGCGCGCACGCTGTGGATCGGCGGCAGATTGGCCACCACCTGTTCCCACTCGTCGCCGCCGTCGCGCCCGCGCCAGAGTTGTCCGGTGGTCGTCCCGAACCAGAGCGACGACTCCTTGGCGTCGTCGGCGCTCATCGCATCGCGCAGCACCGTGTACCACGCCTCCTTCTTCGGCAGCCCCTTGCGCAACGGCTCCCAAGTTTCGCCCGCGTCTTCGCTGCGCCACACGGTGGGTTTGCCACCCGGGCAGGTGCGCGTCGCCGTCTCGAGCGGGACGACGTAGATCGTGTCGGGCTGATCGGGGTGGACGACGATCGGGAAGCCGAAGTCGCTCGGTAGCCCCTTCGCGATCGAGGTCCAGGTGCGCCCGCCATCGTCGCTGCGCAGCACGGAAAGATCCTGCCGATCCGCGGCGCCGCCGTGGTTTTGAGCGTACAGCCGCTCCGGCCGGCTTGGATGCGCCGCGATCTTGTGCACGCACTGCCCGTACTCGGGATTGCGATCGGGATTGAAGTGGGCGTCGATGCCTTTGTTCTCCGGCTTGAACGTCGCGCGGCCGTCGCGACTGCAGTAGTGGCCGCCGGTCGACACCGCGACGTGGAACGCGTCCTTCGACGGCAGGATCGTGTGCAGGCAGAGGCCGCCCGCGCCGGGACTCCAGCTCTTCGCATGCGGGTGTTCGTTGAAGCTCGCGACCGGCTGCCAGCCCTTGCCGCCGTCCTCGCTGTGGAACAGCGCCGCCGGCTCGACGCCGCAGAACCAGTCGCGCTTGCCTGGCCCTTCCGCGAGCGACCAAATCTGCTTCAGCGTGCGGGCGCTCGCATCGTCCTTGGCGAAGGCCGGCACGCCGCCGGTCGCCTTCCATTTCGGGCCGCCCCCCTTCGCGAGCTGCATCGGCGCGACGTGGACCCCGCAGCCGAACCACGGCGAGCTCGCGGCGGCGACGATGCGCGGCGTGCCACGCCGGTCGAACAGCGTCGCGTTCACCGACAGGCCGGGGAAGTACGGCCCGTGCACGTCGAAGCGCCGCCCGTGCTTGCTCCCCTCCAGCACGAACAGGCCCTTCTTCGTCCCGACCGTGACCAGCAGGCGCGCAGCCATCGTCGACTCCCTGTCGCCGCGATTCACGATCGCCGCGACGCGTGACGCGCCTCGGTCACCCTCCCGAAACCGCGGGCACGATCGACACCACGTCGCCTTCATGCAAGAGCGTGTCGAGCCCGCGCAGAGAGCGGATCGATTCGAGTCCCACGAAAAGGTTCAGGTGCTGCCGTGGGCGCCCCTGCTCGTCGCAGACCATGCGCCCCCCCACCGGCCACTTCGCGGCGAAAGCCGCAAGCAGCGCGCGCACGTCGGCGGCCGCCAGCTCGACGCTGGCCTTCCCGCCGCAGTGCGGCCGCACCGCGCTCGGCAGCGCGAGCTCCACGTCGACCGGCTTCGCGTCGCGAAGCGCCTCGCTCAACGCCGCGGCTCCTGATCGAGCAGCCGTGGAAACGCGCTCTCTTCCGCCATCTGCCGCTCGACTTCAGCGATCGTCTTCGGTAGCGCTTCGGAGAGCACGACGCAGCCGTCGGCCGTGACCAGCACGTCGTCCTCGATGCGCACGCCGATCGCGTGGAAGCGCGCGTCGACGCCGGCCGTGCCCGGCGCGATGTAGCAGCCCGGCTCGACCGTCAGCACCATTCCCGGTGCGAGGCGCATCTCTCCGCGCCCGTCCTCGGCGCCGTAGGGGCAGTCGTCGTGCACGTCGAGCCCGAGCCAGTGGCTCACGCCATGCGGTTGCAAACTCATCGCCTGATCTGACGACTTCACCACGCCGCTCTTCACCAGCGCTTCCGACATGACGCGCCGCGCGGTGCGGTTGATCGCGGCCAGCGTGGCGCCCGGCTTCACCTCGGCGATCGCCGCCTCCTGCGCGTCCAGCACCGCCTGATAGACGAGTCGCTGTTCCTTGGTGAAACGGCCGCCGGACGGCAGCGTGCGGGTGATGTCGGCGGTGTACATCCCGTACTCAGCGCCGACGTCGATGACGATCGTGGCGTCCTCCGGGATCAGCGTGCGGTTGGTCTGGTAGTGCAGCACGCAGGAGTTGGCGCCGGCGCCGACGATCGAGTCGTAGCCGACCCGTCGCGAGCCCTGCATCGCGAAGCTCGCCTCGATCACGGCTTCGACCTCGAACTCGTAGCGCCCCGGTTTGGCGTGACGCATCGCGTTGACATGACCGACGGCGGAGATGTCGACCGCGCGTTGCAGCAGCGCGATCTCATGCTCGTCCTTGATCAGCCGCAGCCGGCCGATCGCAGCGTGCAGTTCGCGGCCGTCGGCGAGGATGCCGGCGGGCAGTGCCGCTTCGAGCAGCGCCGCATCGAGCAACGCGCCGCGATCGCGATCGCCCTCGTCCCGTGCCAGCACCGCGCGCGCGCCCTTCAGCAGTTCGGCGAGTCCGCTCTTCAGCGTCGCGTTCGATCGAACCTCGTCAGCGAGCGGCGCCGCGCCCTCCACCCCGAGCCGCGCCCCGTTCCAGAGCGCGTGGCCCGCGTCGGCGGGCGGCACGAACAAGACCGTGTACGGAGCGCCGTCGCGGCGAGTGATCACTACCGCGGCGCCCGGCTCTCCGAATCCAGTGAGGTACCAGAAGTCGCTCGCCGGCCGGTAGGAGTGGTCGACGTCGTGGTTGCGCTCATGAACGGGAGCGGCGAAGAGCACCGCGACCGCGCCTTCGTCGAGTTGTTCGAGCAGCGAAGCGCGACGCGTTGCGTAGACGGCGGGCGGCATCTCCTCGTTGCGCGCCGCGCGCGGCCGCTCGCCCGGACCGGGAGCGAACGCCAGCAGCGTTGCGAACACATTCCATCGAGATCGGCTCATGTCGCACTCCGAAGCAGTCGCGCCGTTTCCTCACGCAGTTGCACGAGCCCCTCATCGATCCGTTCCGCGTGGGTCCGAAACGAGAGCACGCAGACACGCAGCGCGAACTGGCCTTCGAGCAGCGTTCCCGACAGGAAGACGCGCTGCCTTGCGTTCACGCGCGCCAGCAGTTCGCGCGAGAGTGCGTCGCCATCGGCGCCCGGCCGCGCGACGCGGAAGGCGAAGAGCGACAGATCGCACGGGCTCACCACCTCGAGCCCCGGGATCGCCGCCACTGCCGCGTGCGCCCGGCCCGCGAGTTCGAGCTTCTCCGCCAGCGCCTCGCGGAACGCGTTCGCGCCGAACGTCTGGAGCGACAACCACAGCCTGAGCCCACGGAAGTCGCGCGACAGTTCGGGCGACGCATCGGTGAAGTCCTGCAGTGCCTCGTCGTTGACCGCGAGCGGCAGGTAGGCGCTCTCCTGCGCGAACGGCCGGCGCAGGTCGGCGCCGTCGCGCACCAGCACGCCGCCGGTTCCGTAGGGCAGGAAGAGCCCCTTGTGCGGATCAATCGAGAGCGAGTCGGCACGCTCGATGCCGGCGAGACGGCGGCGGCCTTCGGCGCAGAGCTGGAAGCACGCGCCGTACGCGCCATCGATGTGCAACCAGAGCCTCTCCCGCGCCGCGAAGTCGGCGAGTGCCGGCAACGCATCGACCGCGCCGCTGTGCACGGTCCCTGCATTGGCGATCACGACGGCCGGCAGCAATCCCGCCCTGCGATCCGCCGCGACCGCGGCCGCGAGTGCATCCAGGCGCAACCGAAACTGCGCGTCGACCGGCAGCTGCCGCACGTGGGCGCGGCGGAAGCCGACGACGTGCGCCGCCTTGGTGTTCGAGTGGTGGATCTGGTTCGAGACGTAGACGACGCCGCGACCCACCTCCTCGCCGACCGTCCGATCGCGCGCCGCCGCCATCGCGATCAGGTTCGCCACCGAGCCACCCGACGTGAGCACCGCCCGCGCGCCCGCCGGAAAGCGGAACTCGTCGAGCAGCCAGCGCAGCACCGCGACTTCAAGGCGCACCAGCAACGGCGCCGCCGCCGCCACGCCGATGAACCGATTGGTGAGCCCAGAGATGAGATCGGCGAGCGCCGCCGTCGGCAGCCCGCCACCGGGAATGTAAGCGAGGTAGCCCGGCCCCGCGGTGGTGAACGACTTCGGCACCCAATCGCGGATCAGTCGCGCGATCAGCGGCCGCGGATCTTGGCCCTGCTCCGGGATCGGCGCGCCAGCGGCAGCCAGTTCGGCTGCGTTCGGCGCCGGTCCGTGCGCGGGTTGGTCTTGCAGCGCGCCGACGTGTTCAAGTGCCAAATCGACGGCCGCATGGAACCAGGCGGCGAGCGTTTCGGGCGGCGGTTCGAGCGCGTGGTCCATGGGTCGCAGCGTATCGTTCCGCCCCCCTTTCGATCCTGGTCGGGAGCACGTCTCGCATGGCTCGCACGCACCGCTCATTCTTCGCGCCGCTCGCGCTCCTCGCGCTCTCTGCGCCGTCGCTGCTCGCACTCGCCCAGCCACCGCAATCGGCGACGGAGAAAAAGCGCCTCACGCTCGAACAGACGTTTGCCGGCGCCGACCGCGTCTCGTTCAGCGGGACGCCGCCGTCGGTCTCCTTCACCCGCGACGGCCGCCACATCGAGCTGCAGCGTGAGGGCAAGACGGTCTGGCTCGATCCGAAAACGCTCGCGACGAGCGTGCCGGTTTCGGCGGACGCCACGGCCACTGCGGACGCCGCCGCGCGTGAGGCGGCGATCCTCGCGGCGCTCACCAAGCTGCCCGGTTTCGATGACGCCTCCGCCAAGCGCGTCGCTGCCGGTCGCCGTCTCGCGAGCAGCGACGGCAACGCGCTGCTGCTCGACGCCGACAACGACCTCTGGTTCTTCCGCCACGGTGGCGACAAGGCGAGCCGCCTCACGGATGGCAGCGAGGACGAAGAGAACGTCCGCCTGTCGTCCGACGGCCGGCTCGCCTCGTTCGTGCGCGCAAACGATCTCTTCCTGGTCGAGACCGACAGTGGCCGCGAACGGCGCCTCACCAAGGACGGCAGCCCGGAACGGCTGAACGGCAAGCTCGACTGGGTCTATCAGGAGGAGATCTACGGGCGCGGCAACTTCCAGGCGACCTGGTGGAGCCCGACCAGCCGCCACCTCGCGTTCCTCAGTCTCGATCAGAGCGGCGTCCCCCACCATCCGATCGTCGATCACGTGCCGAATCGCGCGGAGCTCGAGGACACGCGCTACCCCAAGGCGGGCGACCCGAATCCGACCGTGCGACTCGGCGTGGCGCGCGCGCGCGATGGCCGCGTGACGTGGGTCGACCTCGGCCTCTACTCGAAGGACGAGCCGTTGGTCGTACACGTGGGCTGGACCCCGGATGGCAAGCAGCTCTGCTACCAGGTGCAGGATCGGGAGCAGATGTGGCTCGATCTCATGTTGGCCGATCCCGACAGCGGCAAACCGACGCGGCTGCTGCGCGAGTCGTCCGCGAGCTGGGTGAACCGGCTCGATGAGCCGCGCTGGCTCACCGACGGGACGTTCCTTTGGGAGACGGAGAGCAGCGGCTGGAAGCACGTCGTTCGCCACGCGGCCGATGGCAGGCGGCTCGGCGCGATCACCGCGGGCGAATGGGAAGTGGTCGGCATCACGGCGGTCGACGAAGCGAAGCGGCAACTCTGGTTCAGCGCGCGCAAGGAGTCGGCGGTCGCCGTCAACCACTACCGCATCGGACTCGACGGCAGCGGACTGGTGCGTCTCACCACCGGCCCCGGCAGCCACGCGGTCGACTGGAATGGCGACAAGTCGTTCTTCCTCGATCGCGTGTCGAGCGTCGCCTTCCCGACCGAGATCCGCCTCTGCGACGGCGCCGACGGCCGGGTGCTGGAGACCGTGGCGAAGAGCGAGGTGAAGGCGCTCGCCGAGTACGAGTACTCGCCGCCGCAACTGTTCCAGATCCCGACCCGCGACGGCTTCCTGATGGACGCGACGGTCGTGATGCCGTCGCCGCTCGAGCCGACGAAGAAGTACCCGATCTGGCTACCGACCTACGCGGGCCCTGACGCGCCGTCGGTCGGCGATCGCTGGAACGGCGACGCCTGGACCCAGTTCCTGGCGCAGCAGGGCTACGTCGTCCTGCAGGTCAACAACCGGACGTCGAGCCAGCGCGGCCACGCCTTCATTTCCAAGTGCTGGAAGCAGCTCGGTGTGCAGGAGCTGGCCGACCTCGAAGACGCGCTCGCCTGGATCGGCATGAACATCGGGTACTGCGACACGACCCGCGTCGGCATCACCGGCTGGAGCTACGGCGGCTTCATGTCGGCCTACGCGTTGACTCACAGCAAAGCGTTCAAGCTCGGCGTGGCCGGCGCCGGCGTTTACGACTGGCGCCTCTACGACACGATCTACACCGAGCGCTACATGCGGACGCCGCAGAACAACCCCGAGGGCTACGCCGCGACTTCGTGCATCGAGGCGGCGAAAGACCTGTCGGGCTACCTCGTGCTGGCGCACGGCACCATCGACGACAACGTCCACTTCCAGAACACGATCCAGCTCGCCTACGCCCTCGAACGCGCCGGCATCGATCGCTTCGAGGTGATGCCCTACGCCAAGTCGCGCCATGGCCTCGGCGGCCCGGAGCTGAACAACCACTTCCGCCGCATCACCTGGAAGGCGATCCGCGAGCGGCTCTGACGCGACTGTCGCCACCGCGCCTTCCGAAGCGGCGCGACTCTTGCTGCTTCAGGCGCACGCTGCCGTTGTGCGTCGCGAGCCGCAGTCGCGCGGCGGCCGGTTCGCCGAGCTCGACTTTGAAGTCGCGACCGTCGATCTGCACGGTGGCCGCGAGATCGCGCGCACTGAAGCTGCCATGGCCGAAGATCGTGCCGCAGGCCCCGAGCGGCAGGTCGACCTCGATGTCGCCGTTGTGGCTTTCGATCGCACCCGACACGCGCGTTGACGTGGTGGCGAAGCAGATGTCGCCGTTGTGGGTCGACAGTTCGATCGGTTCACCGTCGGCGCAGCATTCGATCCGGCCGTTGTGGCTTTCGGCCGTGACCCGCCCGCGCGCGCCCGCGATGGTGATGTCGCCGTTGTGCGTCGACAGGTCGATCGCGCCCAAGAGTCCGGTCGAGGCAACGTCGCCGTTGTGCGACTCGAGGCGAGCAGCGAGGCGCGGCGGGACGGTCAGCGTGAAGTGGACGCGCGCCTCCCAGTCGTCGCTCGGGTCGCCGCACCAGTCGGCCTGGATTTCCAGCACCCGGCCGCGCGATTCGCGGCTGATCACCAGCGCCGCCAGCGCCGCATTCGCTTCGTCCAGGTCGTCGCCGCCCGCGCGCTTCGCCGCCACCAGCTCGATCATCTCCCGCCCCTCCGGTCCCGCGATCACGTCGATCCGGCCGTTGTGCGTGACGACAGCGACGCAGTCAAAGTCGGCGGCGTTGAAGTCGCACTTCTCAGTTGCCTCGACCCAGACGTCAGCCGAACCGAAATGACCGAGCCGCATCGAGCAGCCGGCAGCGAGGGCGAGGGCAACAGCGGCCGGCAACACGGCGATGGCAGTGAGAAGTCGCATGAGAGGCTCCGATTCGCAGGCGCACGCTGATCGGCGCGAGCAGGCCGGGGAGAGTCCGCCTTCCCGGGCGTGGTTGGAAACGCCGCCGCCGCTCGCTCCGCATTTCTTTCGCAGTCGCCGCGCCAAACTTTTTCGCGCGCGGCGGCTCGCGATCCGCCGTCGGCAAGTCGTCCCCGCACTCCCGCCGATCGAGTGCAGCGCTGCCGGTCGCCGCATCAAGCGTCGCGGTGGCGGGAGCAACACAGCATGGCAGCTCGATCGGCAGTTCGAGGCGCATACGGAACCCTCTTGCTGCTTGGCGCCGGTTGCGGCGTGAAGGTGGAAGGGCCCGCCATGATCCCGTACGTCGAGGTGTTCGAGTCCGCGCAGTTCGGCGACCTCGAGCAGGACTACGGGTGCGCGCTGCTGCTCGAAGACACCGATCAGGACGGCGAAGCGGAGCTGATCACCGGCTCGCCCTCGCGCGACCCGGACGGCGACGGGATCGTCCTGTTCGTCCCGCCCTCGTCGCTCACCGTCACCGAGGTGCTGGTGCCGTGGCGCCGCGTCGGCGATTCGAGCCAGCATCACGACCAGTTCGGCGCCAGCCTCGCGACCGGCGACTGGAATGGCGACGGCAGGATCGACGTCGCGGTCGGCGACCCGCGCGCGGATGTCGGCGCGACCGCGGAGGCCGGCGAAACCTGGGTCTTCTTCGGTCCGCTCGATCCCACCGAATCGACCCGTCTGTCGAGCAGCCTTCCTGGCAGCGGCGCCCGCTTCGGCGAGACGCTCGCGACCGGAGACTTCGACCATGACGGTTTCGCCGACCTCGCCGTCGGCGCGCCCCATCCGGCGGAAATCTCGGCCGCGCTCGATGGCCCTTCGCTCGAAGTCTTCTTCGGACCCGACTTCGCACGTCGCGAGCGCTGGGACGCGGGCGGCGCCGGCGGGCAGTTCGGCTCCGCATTGGTGGCGGTGCCGCGAGCGGAAGGCGGCGCCGCGCTGGTGGCCGGAGCCCCGGAATGGGACGGCGGCTCCGGCGCGGCCGGCGGCTTCTTCGCGTGGGAGCGCTTCGTCGACTCGCAGTCACGCCAGTTCGGCGCGCCGACCGACGCCGACCTCGGGATCGGCCGCGCCGGAACCTGCGGCGACTTCGACGGCGACGGCCGCGAAGAGCTGGTCATCGCCTCGCTCACCGGTCGCGGCAGCGTCGCCTTCTTCGATCCCGCTCAGTTCGCGCTTAAGGGCCGCCTCACGCTCCCGCGCCACCTCGCCGATCGACAAGGCGCGTCGGTCGCCGCACTCCCGGACGTGAGCCGCGACCACGCGCAGGAGCTGCTGCTGCTCTCCTCGCGCGCCGACGATCCGGCGGCGCTGCTGTTCTCACCCGGCCGCACGCTCAGCCACCTCACCCTCGATCGCGCCGCGGCGGCCGTCGTCGCCGGCAACTTCGACCTCGACGATGAACTCGAGTACCTGATCTCGACGCCGACCCGGTTGAAGTCGGGCGGCGGCCTCTCCGACCTGAGCCTGATCGACATCAGCTGGCGGTCGGTGCGGGCGCTTCGTGTCGCACGGCCGGCTCCGCGCGTGATCGCCGGGGTCGCGGCGTTGCGCGGGGAGTGACTCAGCGTTTCCGTGCGCGCCGTACCGCCCCGACGGCGTACGCCAGCACGAACAGCAGCGCCAGCGCCAGCACGACGGCGCCGCCGCTCGGGACGCTGAAGGCGCAGGAGAGGGCCAGGCCGCCGGTGCCGCCGAGGAAGGCGATGGCGATGCTCGCCAGCAGGTGGGCGCGCAGCGTGGTGGCGAGCTGGCGGCCGGCGGCGGCGGGGATGACGACCAGTGCCTCGACCAGCAGCGCGCCGACGATCTTCAAGCTGGCGACGATGGCGATGGTGAGCACGATCACCAGCAGGTACTCGAGGCGAGCGCGGTTCTTCACGTAGGCCGGTGCGAGCGTCGGCGCGACGCTGTCGAGCAGGAGATCGTTGTAGGAGCGGCGGAGCACGACGACCACCGCGACGAGCAGCAGCGCGAGGCGCAACAGATCGCCGTGGGTCACGGTGAGCAGGCTGCCGAACATCAGCGCCTCGATCTGATGCACATTGAATCGTTGCGTGACCGCGACCAGCAGGCAGATGCCGAGTCCGAGGGTGAACGCCACGAAGACGCCGATCAGCGTGTCGGCGGGCAACGCCGCTCGCCGCTTGAGCCAGACCATCAGCAGCGCCAGCAGCAGGCAGAAGCCGGTCATCCCGCCCCACGGCTCGTCGAGCGGCTCACCGAGCGCGAGTCCGATGGTGAGGCCGGTCAGCGCTGCCTGACCGAGCGCAGTCGACAGGAAGGCGAGGCGGCGCGCGACGACGAGGTGCGACAGGCCGCCGAGCAGCGGCGCGATCAGCAGAACCGCGATGAAACCGCGGCGCAGGAACGGCAGCTCGAACCAGTTCATGCCGCGCCCTTCGCGTCGAGCGCGTCGAGGTCGGTCACTTCGTCGGCGCAGGCTGCGACCAGCGCGCGATCGTGCGTGACCAGCAGCGCGCCGCTGCCAGCCGCGCGCGCCGCGCGCAGCAGTTCGACGAAGCGCTCGCGCGCCGCAGCGTCCAGCCCTTCGGTCGGCTCGTCGAGCAACAGCAGCGGCGGCTCCGGCTCGAAGGCGTGGCCGAGCAGGACGCGGCGCCGCTCGCCGCCCGACAGTTCGCAGAGCGGTCGTTGTTCGAGGTGGCGCAGGCCGACCCGATCGAGCGCTCGGGCGACGCGCGCGCGGCTCGCGCTGCGGCCGAGGAAAAGCGGAGAGCGCTGTCGCGTCAGCGCCAGAAACTCGCCGACGGTGAGCGCGACCGTGGCATCGGGCTCGAACTGCTGCGGCACGTAGCCGATCGGATCGATGCAGCCGAGCTCGCCGGTGAAATCGGTTTCGCCGAGGAAGGCCCTGAGCAACGTGCTCTTGCCCGAGCCGTTGCGGCCGACCAGCGCGTGGATGGTGCCAGCCGCCACCGCGAGATCGAGTCGCTCGATGAGATTCACGCCGCGCGCTCGCAGCGTGACGCCGCGCGCGCGCGCCACCAATCGTCGACCCCTTTCGTCACGTTCGTTCACGGGCGGCGGTTCACCAATGCGAGCGCACGCACCAGCGTCGCCGTGTTCTCGGCCATCTCGCGCTCGAACTTGTCGTCGGTGTAGTCGCCGGTGGCGACATGGCTCAGCACGAATACGGCCGCGCCGGTGTCGCGCCGCACCACCTCGACCAGCGATGCCGGGAAGCTCTCCTCGCTGAAGATGGCGGTGATCTTCTCCGCCTTGATGGTGACGATGGCCGCCGCCAGTTCGACGGCGGACGGCACGAGTCCGTGCGCCGGCTCGACCACCACCGCCGCCTCGAAGCCGAACTCCTGCAGCAGATAGGCGTAGCCATCGTGCACCATCGCGACTCGCGGCTGCTCGTTGTCAACGAACGCTGCGGCGAGCTTGGCTGCCGCCTCGGCCTTGATCTTGCGCAGCTTTCTGGCGTAGGCCGTCGCGTTGGCATGAAACGTCGCCGCGTGAGCGGGTCGCAGCTTGGTGAGTTCACGTTCCAGGAAGTAGGTCTGCTGGATCGCGTTGGTGAACGACAGGAAGGTGTGGCTGTTCGACGCCTCGCCGTGGGCGCCCTTCAAGACGGGCGTCGCGTCGCTCGGGCAGAGCGTCAGGAGCCGGCGATTGCCCGACGCCTCCACCATCGCCGTGATGAAGTCGTCGTGACCGAGCCCGTTCACCACCAGCACGTCGAGTTCGGCGAGCTTCTTGATCTCCTCGACCCGTGGCTGGTAGCTGCCGGCGTCGACCTCGCCTGGCAACACCGGGCAAACCTCGACGTCGGTGCCGGCGACCACGGCGCGCGTCCAGCTGAAGTAGGGATGGAGCGTGACGCCGACCCGGAGCGGTGGTGCCGTCGGAGCTGGCGCCGCCGGCTGCTGTGCGCGGGTGAGTGGCGCTCCGAGCAACAGGGAAAGAGACGATGCGGTGAGCAGCAGCCGGTTCCAATGCAGTCTCATCGACGCACTCCCTCATGTCGCAAGACTTCGCTGAACCCCGCGAGCGCTGGATCGCCGAGGAACTGCGCAGCTGGTCGCGTTGTTTCCGTCGTGCCCGCCGCAGCTTCCGGCCCGATCCAGAACGAGACGTGCAGCACGGTGCCGTCGGGCAGCACGCGATGGCGCTCGTCCGGTGCGAGCGGGACGCCGGGCCGGGCTTCGTTCTCGCCCGGCCGCGGTTCGAGCACTTGCAGCAGCAACGTCCGCTCGCCAGGAGCGTTGCCCACGTACTGCCACGCGAAGGGCGCTTCGACCCGCACAAACGCGCGCGGCAGCTTTCGTCCGGGCAGCGGCTCGAACGGCGCGATCTCGTCGGCGGCGAGTTGCGCGACACTCGGCCACCTTCCATCGTCGGCGCGCCGCCGCAGCGCCTCCTCGGCTGCCTCATGCAACTCGCGCACGTCACGCTGCAGCGATGGGGTCAACGCCGTGAAGGCGATCTCCCACGGCGCCGCGGTCACGGAGTCGTCGGCGCGGTCGCGCCCGCGGCTCCGGCCAATCCAGAGGAGCGCTGCGGCGACGATCAGTACGGCGGCGCGCACGACCGCGACCGTCTCGCGACGGCGATCCGGCGGCGCGATGCGCCGCCACGTTCCTTGCCCGCAGATCGTCGCCGTCGTACCGTCCTCGCCCATTGTTGAAGCCACCACGAAACTCGGAGCGCAATCGGATGGCGCAAGTTAACGCTGACGAGTGCCGACCGACGCGCCTCCGCTCCCGCCCGGATTTGCGCTGCCGTTGCGCACGACCCTGCGCCCGACGATCGAGTGGGCGCGCCCGCAGTTCCTGACGCTCTGGTTGCTGACACTGCGGTTCGCGCGCCGAACGACTGGCTCGAATGGCGCGACCTGCGGGCCCTGGCGGCCGATCCTAAGGCGAGCCGGCGCCGAGCGGACTCGACACGATCTTCGACCCGTCGGTAGCGTGACGCAGGTCGCGTGCAGAAAACGAGGATCCACCGATGACGCAGCCGATGCCATCGACAGCGCGCGACGGCGGCATCTACCGCGTCAGCACCGCGCAGAAGGCGGCGTTCGAGCGCGACGGCTGGGTCCACCTGCCGGGCGTGCTCGCGCCAGATGAAGTTGCCGCGCTCGCGACCGACTACGACCGCTTCCTGCGCGGCGAGATCACGGTGGCGGGCAAGGACTTCTGCGACATGTCGGGTGACTACACGAAGACGGTCGAGCAGTTCTCGATCATCAACGTGATGCTGCCGCGCCGCTACCACCCGGCCTGGCAGGGCAACGTCTACGAGCAGCGGGCGGCGTCGATCGCGGAACAACTCTGCGGTGCCGGCATGGCGCTCGATTACGACCAACTGCTGGCGAAGCGGCCGCAGCGCGATGACGCGGTCTTCGGCTGGCACCAGGACCTCGCCTACTGGCCGACCGACACGCCCGACCTGCGCACCGCGACCTGCTGGCTCGCCATCGACGACTCGACCGCGGAGAACGGCTGCATGCGCTTCGTGTCGGGCAGCCACCTGGTGCCGCTGCGCCCCCACCGACCGTTGCACGGCGACCGCGGCAAGTCGCACACGCTGGTCACCGATCTGGTGAAGGGCGACCGCGTGACGCTCGCAGAGATCGCGCGCGGCGACGTGACCGTCCACAACGAGCGCGTGCTGCACGGCTCAGGCGGCAACAAGAGCGCCGGCTGGCGACGCGCCTACATCGTCGCCTTCCGCAGCGCCGCCACCGTCGCCGAGGAGCGCCGCCGCGGGTTCACCCACTCGCACAACGACGCGGCGAAGGTGCTGGGCTCGGTGGGGTTCGCGCGGAAGAAGTGAACGTCCGGCCTGCGCCCGCGAGCGAGGAGTGCACGACGAGCCTCTGGAAACATCTGCTTCGCGGCGACTCTCCGCCGTCACCGGCGCGCCTGCGGGCTGACGCTCGCCGGCCAGATCCATCGACAGCGGGCCGAACTTGAGGCGCAACGAGATCAGATCTCACTACGGCGGATCAACGCGAAACACGCCGCAGCCCACATCGCGCGGCTCCAAGCGGAGTGTGTCGCGCGGTGGCGTCACTCACCGCGCTGATCGATCCGCGCGACGACGAAGCGTGTGCTGTCGTCGGCGGCTGCGCCGAGCAGGCCCCAGGTTGCGAGGCCGTCGTCGCTGCGCGGGTCAAGCAGCAAGAGGGCGAGGCGCGCGAGCGGCTGCGCCGCCGGCATGAACAGCGTTCCGGCCGCGAGCGTCCCGCGCCAGGGCTCGTCCTCGCCCTCGAACTCGACCTGGCTGTGGCCCTGGAACGGTCGTTCCGACGCCCGCCGCGACGTGATGCGGAAGCGCGCGCCGGTCGCGACCTGTTCGGCAGCGAGGCGCTCTGTGCGAACGCCGTGGCGGGCGAGCAGCGCCTCGATCTCTCCGCTTGGGTCGGGCAGCGCGAAGCCGGCGCGGGGCAGCGCGATCGGTTCGCGGCCCTCGAAGTGGACGTGAACCGGCATCAAGACCGCGCGGGTGACGCCGGTGTCGATGACGCGACCGAGGCCGGTGATGGTGTCCTTTTCGTTGCGGCACTCCCCCACGAGCACGGCTTCGTCGCGAGATTTGGAGATCGCGCCGCGCCGCGCGATCGCTTCCGCGCCCGGCAATGCGATCGCGGCCGCGTCGGCGGCATGGCGCAGCGCGCGCAGCTCGTTGGCGTGCTCGGCGGCGAAGTGGAGCGCCGCCAACACGAACGCGTGCGTCGCGGCCATGCGTCGCGCGAAGCTTTCGTGGCTGTAGGCCTCGGAGAGCAGCGTGAGCCGGTTCGTGAGCCCAAAGTAGTTGGTGCCGTAGCGCGGCCGGTGGTCGAAGCTGTACCAGCCCTTCTCGGGTGCGTTGCCGTCGGCGAAGTCGCCGTAGTCGAAGGTCGCGAACTGCTGTTCCCTCATTGCCGCCCGCAGCGCTGGCAGGAAGATGTCGCGCCCGAAGGCGAGCAGCTTTGGGTCGCTCGCCGGATGCAGCAGCGTGGAATAGGTGAGCTCGTAGCCGTGGAAGCTGCCGTCGGTCGTGTGCAGGTCCATGACCAGCACGGCGTCGAGTTCGCGCACCGCCGCGACCAGGCCGCGGATCTCCGGCGACTCGAGCTTCACGTAGTCGCGGTTCAAGTCGAGTCCCTGGCTGTTGGCTCGCTGGCCGACGCCATCGACTGGCCCGTTCTGGTCGGGGCGGTTCTTGCGGTCGAGCGCGTCGTTGCCGTCCGGATTCAGGTTTGGCACGAACGCAATCACCAACCGCTCGAGCAGCGCCGCATGCTCGCCCTGCGCAAACTCGCGCAGCAACTGCAGCGCAGCCTCCTTGCCGTCGACTTCGCCGGCGTGGATGTTGGCGAAGATCAGCACGGGCAGTTTCCCGCATGCGGCGGCGGCGGCCAGGCTTGGCTGCGGCGGATCAGCCACCAGCACCAGCGGCACGTCACGCCCCTTGGTCGAGGTGGCGAGCGAGTGGCGCACGAGGCGCGGCGACGCCGCGACGCAGCGCGCCACGAACGACTCGACTTCCGCGGAGGTGCTGGTGCGCGCGAACGCCGACGATTCGGGAGTGGTCCGCAGCAGCGCGAGCGACGGGAGCGGCGCAGGCGGCGGGACAGCGTCCTGCGCGTGCCCCGCCGCCACCGCCAAAGCGACGCCCCGCATTGAGATCATCGCCGTCGCAACGCCTCGGTCGGCGCGAGGCGCGCGGCCTTCCATGCCGGGATCGCGCCGCCGAGCAGTCCGAGGATCAACGCGAATCGGATCGCGCTCCACAGCACCTCGGGGGTGACGCGGAAGGCGAAGGCGACCTCGGTGAAGGTCGCGAAGTTGGTGGTGCCGGTCTCGATGCCGTTCACCGGCAACGCCATGAGGCAGCCGACCGCTCCGCCGACCAACCCGAGCAGCAGCGCCTCGAACAGGAACGACAGGAAGATCGGCAACGGCCGGAAGCCGATCGAGAGCAGGATCCCGATCTCATGGGTGCGACTCGCGACGGCGGAGAGCATCGTGTTGGTCGCGGTGAAGATGGCGGCGAGACCCATGATCACGGAGAGCACTGCGCTCACGTACCAAAGCGTCGTGCCGAGCGGCCCGGCCATCTCGGCCAGATAAACGCGTTCGGTCTTCGCCATGACCAGCAGCTCTTTGTAGTCGGCGCTCTCCGTCAGCTGCTTCGCGAACGCGGCGAAGGCGTCGCCCTGACAGTCGAGTGCGAGTTGGGCGACGACGCGATTCGCCACCGGCCGTTCGAGCGCGGCCATCATCCGCTCGACATCGCCCCAGATCTCCGACTCCGACGGGCCGTCGCAGGCGAAGACGCCGACCACCCGGAACGGCGTGGTGTTCACCTGCACCACATCGTCGAGTCGGGAGTTGGCGATGCGGTCGACCAGCTTCTGGCCGACGATCACCTCGTCCGAGCCCGGCGTGAGCTTGCGCCCCGCGATGATTCGCAGCGCGTCGCCCTGGATGGCGAAGCTCGCCGGTTGCACGCCGCGCAGCGGGACGTTGGTCTCGCCGCTGCCGTCCGCCTTCTGCCGGCGCACCGCGAGGTAGCACTCCATCGCGGCGAGCGGAGTGCCTTCGGGCCCGCCTTCGCGTGCGATCTGCGGCAGCGTCTTGATGATCCGATCGCAGGTCTCGCGCGTGATGCCGCTCTCGCCTTCGCTGCTTGCGCCCTGGCGTATGAAGACGGCGATGTCGTCGCGGCCGCTGCTGCTGAAGAGCGAGGTGAAGCCGGCGCGCAACGCCAGCACGCCGGCGAGGACCGCGACCGTCGCACCGATGCCGAAGACCGTCAGCAGCGTCGCGCTCTTGCGGACGAACAGGCTGCGCAGGGTGTAGGAGAGTGGGATCAACATCGGCTCACTCCACCGACCGCAGCGCTTCGACCACGCGCAGCTGACGCGCGCGCCACGCGGGCACGACGCCGGCGACCAACCCGATGCTGATCGTCAGCGCGCTCGCCAGCGCCACCGTCTCGGCGGGTACTTCGTACGGCACGCCGAATCTCGTGAGCATCAACTGCATCACCGGCTCGGTGAGCTTCGCCAGCCCGATTCCCGCGAAACCGCCGATCCCACAGAGCACCAGCGACTGCGCCAGCATCAGCGTGGCGACGCTGCCGTCAGTGAAGCCGACCGCTTTCAGGATTCCGGCGTCGTGCAACTGCTCGCGGAAGGCCATCAGCATGGTGTTGATGCAGGCGAGCACGATGGCGACCAGCACGCCGCCGCCGATGGCAGAGACGAAGAACGGGAGGTTGCCGTACATCGAGACGAACTGCGCCTGGAACGCCGCCTCGGTCGAGCAGGAGACGCGTTGCGGCCCGTTCTCGAACAGTGCCTCGACCGTCGCCGCGATCGGCGCCTGGTCCGCGCCCGCTCGCGTCCGGAACACGTAGGTGCCGGTGCCGGGCGTCTCGCCGCGCGTCGCCTTGACCGTCTCTTCCAGGTAATCCCAACGGAAGAACATCATCCCGCCGTCCATCGCCGTCGACGTCGGTCGGTAGGTCGCGGCGAGCTTGAAGTCCCACGCGCTGCCGTCGGGTTTCGCGAAGAAGGTCGCCTCGAGCGGGATCGAGTCGCCGAGCTTCCAGCCCAGCCGGTCGGCCAGCGACTTGCCGACGATGCAGGCCGTGCGATCGGCCAGCAGCGCCTCCTTGCTGCCCTCGACCACCTCGATCTCGGGGTAGCAGGCGAAGAGCGTGTCGAAGTCGGTGGCGAACTGGGCGAAGTAACCCTTCTCGTCGTCCTGGAAGTGGCCGCCGAAGTACTGCCACTTGCAGATCGACTCGACGCCGTCGACCGCGCCGATCTTCTGCTGGTAGTTGAGCGGCAGGTCCACGAACAGGCTCACCGCCGACTGCACGATCAGGCGGTCGCGCTTGGCGCCGCGTACACCGGCGTCGAGCGAGACGACGATGGCCTGCAGCAGGCAGAGCAGGAAGAGCGCCACCATCAGCGAGGCGACGGTCAGTAGCGAGCGGACCAAGTGCTTCCCGAGGTAGCGCCGCACCAACTTGAAGTTGAACACCGGCTCAGACCCTCGCCGCGACCGCGCGCGGCGGATTGGTCTCGATGCACCCGAGCTGCCCCTTGTCGAGGTGGACGGTGAAGCCGGCGTAGGCCGCCGCATGCGGGTCGTGCGTGACCATCAGGATGGTCTTCTTGAATTCGACGTTGAGCCGCAGCAGGAGTTCGAGCACTTGGTCCGCCGACTTGCGATCGAGGTCGCCGGTCGGCTCGTCGGCGAGCAGCACCTTGGGGTCGCTCGCGATCGCGCGCGCGATGGCGACGCGCTGCTCCTGGCCGCCGGAGAGCTGTCCTGGCCGGTGGTCTTCGCGCCCATCGAGGCCGACGAGCTTGAGCGCGTAACGGGCGTGCTCGCGCCGCTCCTTTCGCGACAGCGGCGAGAGCGACAGCGGCAGCTCGACGTTCTCCTGCGCGGTCAGGACCGGGATCAGGTTGAAGCCCTGGAAGACGAAGCCGACGTTGGCGGCACGCCAGCGCGCCAGCGCGCTTGAATCGAGCGCGGCGAGGTCGGCGCCGGCCACCACAAGATCGCCCTCGTCGGCCTGGTCGAGACCGCCAATCAAATTGAGGAGAGTCGTCTTGCCCGACCCCGAGGGTCCCATCAGCGCATAGAAGCGCCCCTCGTCCATGTCGAGGTCGAGCCCGTCGAGCACCGTGAGCGTCTCACCGCCGCGCAAGTAGCTCTTCGTCAGCTTGCGGGCGCGAATCATCGGCTGGCTCACGCGTCCTCCTTGGTGCGTACGCGGTCGCCGTCTTCGAGTCGCGCCGGCGGCGCCTTCACGATGCGGTCGCCGGCGGCGAGGCCGGCGGTGATCAACGAACGCTCGCCCTGCGTCTCGCCGAGCGTCACTTCCACGAAATGGGCGACCTCGCGTTCCAGCCGGAACAGTCCGGCTCGCCCGTCGATCCGGACGATCGCGCTGGTCGGCACGAAGACGCCCTTCACGACCGCGATCGGCGCCGCGGCGAGAACGCCATCGCCGAGGAACACGACCCGCGCTCCCATCTCCGGCCGCAGCCGCTCGTCCGGCGCGGCGAAGCGAACGCGCACTTCGATGGTGGCCTTGCTGCGATTCGCGGTCGGCCAGATGCGCATGACCTCGCCGTCGTAGCCCCGCTCGGCGAAGGCGTCGAGGAAGATGCGTGCCGGCGCGCCGACCTTGACCGCGGCGATGCTGCGTTCCGGCAGCTCGACCTGCACTTCGAGTGACGCGAAGTCGACCATCGTCGCGACCGAGCCGCGACTGCTGCCGCCCTGCGAGTTGGGCGAGACGACCTCGCCAACCTCGGCGTCCTTCAGCACGACGATGCCATCGAACGGCGCCTTCACCTCAGTCTTGTCGAGCGTCGCCTGCGACTGGTCGCGCTGCGCGGCGAGGACGGCGCCCTGCGCCTGTGCCTCATCGGTCGCCGCCTCCTGCACCGCGACGCGTTGGTTCGCCAAAGCGATCGCGGCGGCGTTCTCCCCCACCTGCGCGAAGGCGGCGGCGACCGCGGCGGTCGCCCGCGAATGCTCGGCGATCGCATCGTCGAGCCACTGCTGGGTCTCGATGTCGTCGGCGACCATCTTTTCGGCGCGCACGCGCTTCTGGCGCGTCTGCTCGAGCGACGCCTCGCGCTCGGCCAAGGTTGCCGCCGCGGTTGCGCTCGCCTTCACGAGCCGCGCCACCTCGCCGCGACTCGCCGCCGTCTCCGCCTCCGCACGCGCCAGCGTTGACTGGTGCGCCGCGAGTTCCGCCGTGGCGCGCGCCAGGGCGGCGCGCTGCTCGTCCGAGTAGAGCCGGGCGACGACGAACCCCTTCTTGACCACGGAGCCTTCCGTGACGTTCATCTCGACGATGCGACCGGGCGTGTCGGCCGAGAGCGCGGCGCGCTTGCTGGCGACGACGTAGCCGTTGGCGGCGGTGCCGGCGATCGCAGTCGCGGCGAGCGCCGACGGAGCGACCGCGGTGGCGAGCTCGACTTCCGGCAGCCGGACGCGATCGAGCAGCGTGATCAGCGGCGCCCAGAAGAGCCAGCCCACGGTGATCAGCAGCGCGAGGAAGAGCCAACGACCGAGGCCGCCGCGTCGGCGCCGGGCCGATGGCGACGATGTTGCCGCCGGCGTTGCCTTGCGATCGATCCGCAACGGACTGAGATCCACTCGCGCGCCCTCTTCCGAAACGAGCGCGACAAGTTAGCAGGGACCCGCGATCTACGGCCGCTTGGCGAGCGCCTTGCCCTTCAGTCCGCCGTGGTCGGCGGGAATTCGCGTCGCGCGGAAGAGCGCCGTCGGCGGTGCGGGCGGGCCATCACCGAGCGCCGCGTCGGTGAAGGGATGGAGGTACTCCCAGACCATCGTTCCGTCCGGCTTCACCTCGAACACGCGGCCGCTCGCGCCTTCGCAGATCAGCGTGTGGCCGTTCGCGAGCCGCTGCGCGCCGGAGATGAAGCTCGAGAAGAAGTCGCTCTTGGTCGGTGCGGCATAGCTCCACACCGGCTCGTTCGGGCCGGCGGCGAGGAACGGTACGAGTGCGAGACCGCCGCCTGTCGTGCGCGGCAGCTCGAGCTCGAGCACCGACGACCAGCTCCCGTCGGGACGTCCGCCGCCGTTGTTGAAGAGCAGCACATGGCCGGCGCCGGGGAGGCCCTTGCCGATGATTTGGACGTTGTGCTGGTACCAGAGGCGCTGGTCGGCGGCACTGCCCGCGCCGTAGTTGCGCGGATTGCCCCAGCGCCAGAGCAGGTCGCCACCCTTGCCGTACTGGCCCTCGCTGCTGCCGCGCGCCTCTTCCGACGTAGTGCTGTGATCGAGAATAAAGACCTCGCACAGATGCGGCGACGAAAGCACGATCTGGTCGTGCGCTGCATCGAAGAAGAGCGCGTTGGTGTGCATCCAATCGGCGTGGAGCTCGCCGGTGGTCGGCTTGGCGTCGATGTAACCGAGCTTCTGCAGGTCATCGACCTCGGCGTCGGTCGGACGTTCACGGCGCAGGTCGGCGTTCAGGTCGAATCGTTCGGGATGCTGCGCGACGTCGCCGTAGTTCGCCGCCTCGGGATCGATGTCCTGGATCAAGTGGTCCCAGACGTGCCACTCCCAGATCACTTCGGCGTCGTTCGTGCCCTTGGGCTCGATCTCGAAGATCGCGTCGACCCACATGCCCTCCGTGCCGACGTGACCCGGATGGCGGCCGGCGCCGATCGCGTCGCTGCGCGACTTGTACTCCCAGGCGATGAACAGGATCGTCCCGTCCAGCGTGAGCTGCACGTCGTGGTGCTGCACGTACTCCTCGGTCGCGAACTTCCAGTCCCACAGCAGCGTGCCGTCCCACGCGAGGCGCTGCAGGCGACCATGCTTGCCACCCGCCGCGAAGCGCGCCAGCTTCGGCGCGTTGCCGGTGCCGGTCGAACGCAGCAACGTGCCGTCGTCGAGAAAGTGCTCGGTGCCGCCAGTCGAGTCGGTGACCCACTCGTGCACGACGTTGCCGTCGAGGTCGACGAGACGGATGGTCTGGCTGCGCAACGGCGCGATCAGCGTGAGTCCGGGCGCCGCTTCGGGAGTGCGCAGCGCGAGGCCGCGTGGGCGCGCGAGCATCGCCGGCGCTTCACTAGGAGCTGCCGGCGCAGGCGTCGCGGCCGGCGCGGCTGGTGGCGCCGCGTCCTGCATCGCGAGCGCGGCAGCGATCAGGCAGGCAAGTAGCAGTCGTTCCACGGGTGGATCCTCAGTGGCGGGTCGAGCGTGAGGCGGCGCATCTTGCCGCGATCAGCTCGAAGCCGGTGCTGCACGGTGCGCTACGATCGCGCAGCTCGATTGTTCGAGCGCCAGCGGTGTTGGGGCGCGTGCCGTCGGTTACAGGGAATCACCATGTCCTTGCGTCGCGCTTCATCGTTGCCGCTTGCTCTCAAGGTCGGGTTCGCAAGCGCTCTCGCCCTGCTGCCGAGCTGCATGGATCTCCCGCGGCCAAGCGAGTTGGCCCCGGACCACTTGGATTACGGCGCGGAGCGACTGCTCTTCGGCTCCCGCCTCTTCGACGGCGCGACCGGCGATCCGATCGAGTGGTCGGACGCGATCGAGCGTCTCGCCGACGCCGACGTCGTCTTCCTCGGTGAGACACACACCGACCGTCTCACCCATGACGCCGAACTCGCGTTCCTATTGCGACTCACCACCGCACGCGAAGGGGCAACCGTGCTGGCGATGGAGATGTTTGAGCGCGACGTGCAACCGGCGCTCGACGACTATCTGGCGGGCCGGATCGCCGAGCCGGAGTTCCTGGCGCGCTCGCGACCGTGGGGCAACTACAAGACCGACTACCGCGGGCTGGTGGAGTATTCACGGCGCAATGGCCTGCCGGTGATCGCCTCGAACCTGCCGACGGACCTACGCCGCAAACTCGCACGCGGCGGCGAAGAGGCATGGAAGGCGCTGACGCCGGAAGAGCGGAAGCTGGTCCCCGATCGCTTGATCGAGAACCCGCCCGAATACTGGGTGCGCGTGGAAAACGCGACGCGAGGCCACGCCGCGCTGGGCATGGCGGCCGCGGCGAGCCGTCTCTACGACGGGCAGAACCTCTGGGACAACACGATGGCCGACGCGATCGCGCAGTCGCTCACGCGCTGGCCCGACTCCCAAGTGGTTCACGTGAACGGCGGATTCCACAGCCTCTACGGTCAAGGCACCGCGTGGCAGGTGGCGCAACGGGTGCCCGGCGTCAACATCAAGACGGTGCAGATCGTGACGACGAGCGATCTCGCGTCGGCACGCGTCGATCCGGAGAAGCCGGCGACCGCCGACGTGATCGTCGTGGTCGAGGCGCGGGCGCGCAGCGCCGAGGACGGCGTGTTGGCGGTGCGCGTCGCTCGCGAACACGGCTTCCGACTGGTGTTGCCGCATGGCGCGTCCGTGGGTGCGCCGCTGCCCTTGCTGGTGTGGCTCTGCGATGAAGGGCAGTCCGGCGCGTCGGCGCTCGAACTGTGGAAGCCGGCCATCGGCGATCGCGCGGCGATCTTGGTGATCGATCCGTCATTCCCGTGGCTCGCGCCCGATGGCGGCGTGCGCGGCCGTTGGTGGTTCCCGGGTCAGTTCGGCGACGGCGGCAGCCTCGCGAGCCAGGCGCTCTCGAAGGTGCTCGAAGTCGTGACCCGCGAGGACGTCGCGCAGGGCATGAACATCGATCCAGCGCGCGTCGTCGTCGCCGGCGAAGGTGCCGCCGCCACGATGACGCTCCACGCCGCGCGCTACCTCGACGAGGAAGCGTTCCGAGCGCTGGCCTTCGCGCCGAGCGCGGTCGACGAGTTTGCTTCGCTGTCGCTGCCATTGCCGCTTTCGCCGCGTCGCGCGCCGCGCACCGTCGGCATCGAGGCGTCGGCCGAGTCGCTCGCCAAGTGGCAGGCGTTCGCCGCCGGCGATGCGGAGCTGAAGCTCACGACCAGCGTCGTCGAACGTGCCGGCGCCGCTGGCGCTGTTGCGGTCGCTGCCGATCGTGCCGCCGCCGATTACGCGCAGCTTGCCGCGACCTGCGCCGCGCTCGGACTCGATGCACCGGTGCCATGCGCTGCAGCCGACGCGCTCTTCGCCGCGCTGCCCGACCACGCGGCGGGCCGGTTGCTCGCGCGCCAGCTTGCGCGTCGCGTTCGCGCCGCTGGCCTCGCCGCGACGCCCGATCTTGCGATCACCCCCGCTGCCTTCGCCGACGGTTCTCGCCTGCCGCGCTCATCGGGCGCCTTCGGTGGAACCACCATCGTCGTGTTGCCGGCGACGGCGACCGCAGACGAACTCGCCGAGTGGAAAGCGCTCGAAGAACCCGACGTGATCCAGCAGAAGAGCCGATTCCACCGCCTGCGCATCGCGCAAGGCTACGGCGACTCTTCGCCGCGTGCCGTGATCGAGAAGCTGCGCGCCGAGAATGCGCAGCGCCGCGACTTCCTGCTCGTCCCGGCAATCCTCTGCGCCGACGAGAGCGAACTTCTTGCGTTGCGCGCCGGCCTCGGCGACCTCGCGACGCAGGTGAACCTCGAATTCCTTCCCGGACTCGGCGCAGCCCTGCCGATCGGGGCGAGGTGACGGAACGTGATGGAAGGCAGCGCTTCCAGTTCGCCGGTTGGCGTGCCCGGATGAGGTCCGCTGCGCCACGCCGGAGTCGAGGCACCTGAGTCGGGCGGATCATGCTTGCGCTGCTCGTGCCGACGCTGCTGCTCGAACTTGCGCTTCAGCTCGGGTACGCGATTGTGTCGTGGGTGGCGCACGATCGCGACGGCGACTTGCGCGTGGGCGAGCCGTGCGCCGTGCTCTGCGTCGGCGACTCGTTCACCTTCGGGCTCGGTGCGACCGATCCGGACCACAGCTATCCGGCCGCGCTCGAACGCGCGTTGGTCGCGAGGCCGTGTCGCGGGCGCTCGCAAGTCGTCAACGCCGCGTGGCCGGGAAGCTCGTCGCGCGAGGTGCTGTTGGAACTCGAACGACGGCTGCAGACGATGGGTCCGGCCGCAGTCGCGGTGTTGGCGCGGGCGAACGACCTCTGGCGACGTCCAGAGCCGGTCGACGGTGAGGCGATGGCCGCGGACGCGGAGGGCGCCGCAGCGCTCCACGCGCTAGACCGTTGAGCCTTCAGGCCGGCCTCGCGTCAGGCGAACCGCCGTGTGGAGCCCAGCTTCGCTCGCCCGATTCGTCGCCTCCGAGTTCCTCGCCGTCGCCGGCACGGGCCGCACCTACCGCGATGCCTCGAGCTGGTTCTCGAGCGACTGGACTCTCGTCCAGCGGGTGACCACGACCGCGACGTTCCTGCCCCACAACCCGGTTCCGGCCGACGTGACCGTCGCTGAGAGCGACCTCGTGCCGGTCGACTGCCAGACGCTGGCGGTGGGCTTTGGCCTCCTGAGCAAACCGGTGTGCGGAGGCATGAATGCGGAAGCGGGCACCCGTGCGCCGGATGCCCGCTGCTTTTCAGTACCGCTCGCTGGTGGCTCTTACCGCTTGATGCCGAAGGTCGCGTTGCCCGCGGTGATCGCAGGCGGGACCGACGCCGAGGCCGAGACAAAATGGAATTGGGTGTCGATCCCGGTCGCCCGCAACGAGACGACGTTGCCGGGCAGCTTGGTGAAGCAGATCTGCTTGCCACCGTCGATGTTGCTCGTGACCATCCCCTTCTTGCCGATGACCCAAAGCAGGATCCGCAGCGGACTCGAATAGACCTGTCCATTGCTAAGCGTGTACTCGAAGCCGGTGCCGAGGATGTCGGCGGCGCCATCGGCGTCCGTGACCTGCACGCACAACGCCGCCTTGCCGCCGATCGTGCCTTCGCTGATCGAGACCACCGGCGCCACATTGGAGTCGTCGTGATCTCCACGTGCCACCGAGCCGATCGACGCCACTCCGATCAGCGCCGCAGCGGTGAGGATCTTGTGTCCGAACATGTCGTGTTCTCCTGCGAGGAATCGTGACTCCGCCCGATCGGCGGGCACCGCCGCACATCGGCAGATCGACCGTCCGGGCGCCTGGGCTGTGATTCCACGCCCATTACTCGCCGCGCCGAAGGGCGGCGTCAACGACGGTTCGTGACACTGTGACATGTCACGTGAATTGTGACGGATCGAGCATTGCGGCCAACGCGGTGTCAACGCGGAATCCGGTGGCAATCGCCGTCGCAGTTGCGGCGCAGTCGAACGCCGGCCGTTCGCTCACCCACCGCTGGCGCGTGGAACCCCTCGCTCATAGGCCGGGAGTTCGAGCAGCTTCGGATCGAGGGCTGCGAGCGCGGTGTCGAGGCGCTTCGCCAGTTCTCCCGTTGCGGTCGCGTCCGCGTGGTCGCCCTTCGCGACGAGCTGCAATTGGCCGAGCACCATCTTCGCGCTGTCGACCGGCGACACGTTCAAGCCGTCCTGCGTCGCTGCGGAATCGGGTGACCGTTGGAAGCTCGCTTCGAGCCCGGCGACTGCGCCGGCAAAGTCCTGCGCCTCGAATGCGACGCGTGCCTCGCCCGCCAGCGCGAGCGCGACGAAGTGGTCGCCGGCGCCACGATCGTCGGGCGCCAGCGCGATGGCGCGCTCGTACCACTCGATCGCACGTTGGTAGGCGGCCACTGCGGCGGGCGCGCGGCCGGCGCGGCGTTCGAACTCGGCGGCGACCAGTGCACCGTAGCCGGCATAGGAGTGGGCGGCAGCGGAGTCCGGCGCGGCAGCGACGCGCAGCGAATACGCCTCCAGCAAGCCGCTCGCGCCGCGCTCCTTCACCAGGCGCGCGCGCAGCCGTTCGTGCAGCGCGTCGGAATCGGGGAAGCGCGCCAGTCCCTCGCCGAGGAAGCGCGTCGCCGGCTGGCCCGCTCCGAGCCAGTCGAGCACGTCGTAGTGGGTCGCCACATGCCGGTCGCTCGCCAGCGGATGGCGGACCATCGCGCCGTAGGCGGCGTTCAGGTCGGTGAGCCACTGCGGCGGCCACGGCTTGCGCTCGCGCAGGGCCTGACCGAGCGCCAACTCCCGCTGCCGCGCGAACAGTTCGAGCACGTCGAGGGCCCCCGCTTCGGTCGGGTCGTCCGGCGCGCCGGCGGTGATCGCCTGCTCGGCGAGCGTGCGTGCCCTGGCTTCGTCCCCCGCGAGGCGCGCCGTGATCGCCTGCAGCGCGGAGGCGCGGTAGCCGTGGGCGCCGAGGCTCAGCGCCTTCGCGCCGATCGTGGTGGCGTCGGCGATCAGCAGCCGCGCATCGTCGTCGCGATCGCAACGGCTCGACTGATCGAGCAGTGCTTCCGCCAGTTCGAGGTGCGCGGTCGCGTCGCCGCCACGCAGGATCGCGTCCTGGTCGGTGAGGCGGGCCTGACGCAACGCCGCTCGCGCGGTGCGGGCGGCTTCATCGGGCGTCTTGGTCCAGGCCGCGACGTCGAGCGCGCTCGATCGCAGCGTGAGGCCCTGATGGACGACGGCCAGCGTGCGCGCGCGCGGCGAATCGCCGCCAAGACGTTCGAGCGCGGCGACCAGCGCCGCTTTCTCGGCCCCGTCGAGCGGCCCGCGCAGGGCCTCCTCGATCAGCGGGACTGCCGCCGGCGACACGCTTTGCGCAAGACCCGCGCGTGCCTTGGCGGCGAGCTCGCGATCAAAACCGAGCAAGGCCAGGCGCAGCAGATCGACCGGCGCGCTCTGCGGCGACGCGAGGGCGGCCTCCATCAGGCTCTTCCGGGCAGCGGCATCGCCCTGCTTGAAGGCACTCTCCACCGCGAGGCGATCGGCCTGGTCACGGCTCGCGACGCGCGCCACCAGCGGCCGATCGCCGCGCACCACCGGTTTGCTCGGCGGCCGCTTCGCGATCGTGGTCGCGATCTGGTCAAGGACCGACTTCACATCCCACGCGTAGAAGACGTCGTGAAGTTCAGTGCCACCCTTACCGTCGCCATCGAGTTCGATTGCGATGTGGCGCGGCGCGACCCGCTGCCCTTCCATGAACTTCTCGAACAGGAACGGCTCGATCGCGATGTGCTCGCCGCAGGTCACGCTGCCGAAGCGCGGGCAGAGGATCCGCTCGCCGGCCTCGTCGAAGTCGCGCGGCGTGTGGCGGTAGGTCGTCGCCAGCACGCAGACGTAGGGCGCATAGAGCTTCGCCGCCTCCGGGTCGCGGTAGCGGATGCCGGCGTAGTGCTCGCTCGCGATCTCGCCGTCCATGTTGACGCAGATCAGGATCGCCTTGCCCTGCTCCTGTGCGACCGCGACGGCGTCCTCCCAGTTGCGCTGGAAGGTGAGCAGGCAGGGCTTCTTCCAGTCCGCCGCGCTCGGCGCCGGCCAAGTCTGCTCGCGACTGAGGCCGGGTGGCGGGCCCTGCTGGTTGCCTTGTCCGGCCGCGAAGGGCGCAAGCGTGCAAAACAGGTTCAACGTGGTGAGCAGGAACGTCGCGCGCATGATCGCTGGCCTCGTCTTGGATTGCAGGCCGCGGAACGTTACCCCGCTATCCTCCCGCACTTCATCGCTCGAGGAGCCGCGCACTCGTGACCGTCGCCGATCCGCTCGCCGCTCGCTTGGCGCCCCACCGCGATCGCTTCGCCGAAGTGGCGCGTGAAGTCGGGCGAGTGCTGGTCGGCCAACACGCACTGGTCGAGAAGATGCTGGTCGGGCTGCTCGCCGATGGCCATGTTTTGCTCGAAGGCGTGCCCGGGTTGGCGAAATCGTTGGCGGCGCAATCGCTGGCGGTGGCGCTCGGCGGCACGTTCCGGCGCATCCAGTTCACGCCTGACCTGTTGCCGGCCGACCTGGTCGGCACGCAGGTGTTCCAGCCGAAAACCGGCGAGTGGACCGTGCGCGAGGGGCCGATCTTCGGCCACTTCGTGCTGGCCGATGAGATCAACCGCGCGCCGGCCAAGGTGCAGTCGGCGCTGCTCGAAGCGATGCAGGAGCGGCAGGTCTCGCTGGCCGGCGAGACGCGCAAGCTGCCGGAGCCGTTCCTGGTGCTCGCCACGCAGAATCCGATCGAGCACGAAGGCACCTACGCGCTGCCCGAGGCGCAGGTCGATCGGTTCATGCTGAAGCTGCTGCTCGACTATCCAAGTGCGGAGGAGGAGTTCGCGATCGTCGGCCGCATGGCGACCAACCGCGCCAAGCCGGTCGCGCGCGCAGTGACGACGCCGGCGGCCGTGCTCGAAGCGCGGGCGCTGGTGGACGAGGTGCACGTCGAAGAGCGGCTCGTCCGCTACGTCCTCGCGCTGGTCGCCGCCACTCGCCAGCCGAAGGCCGCCGGCCTCGAGGCGCTGGTGCCGTGGATTCGCTTCGGTGCGTCGCCGCGCGCATCGGTGGCGCTGACGCAAGCGGCGCGCGCCCACGCCTTCCTCGCCGGCCGCGGCTTCGCGACGCCGCACGACGTGCGCGCGCTGGCGCCCGATGTGCTGCGCCACCGCATCGCGATGAGCTTCGAGGCGATGGCCGATGGCATCACCTCGGAGCAGGTGATCGCGCAGTTGCTGGAACGGCTGCCCGTGCCGTGATGGTTGCGGCGACGCGCGATCCGACGCTTGCCGCGCTGCTGCGCGAGGTGCGCCGCATCGAGGCGGAGAGCGCGCGGCTGGTCATGAGCCTGCAAGCCGGTGCGTGGGCGTCGCGCTTCCGCGGCGCGGGCATCGAGTTCGACGAGGTGCGCGAGTACGTCGCCGGCGACGATCCGCGTGCAATCGACTGGAACGTCACGGCGCGCCACGGCCGTCCGTTCGTGAAGCGCTACGTCGATGAGCGCGAGCGGACCGTCGCGTTCCTGCTCGATCTGTCCGCCTCGATGAGCACCAGCTTCGGCGGTTTCACGCCGCGTCAGGCCGCGGCACGCGTGGTTGCGCCGCTGGCGCTCGCGGCCTGCGCCGACCACGACCAGGTCGCACTCTTCGCCGGCGGCGCGCGTGTCGAGCATGTGGTGGCGCCGCTCGCTGGCGCCCACGCGGCGCTGCGCTTGGTCCGCGACGTGCTCGCGCTGCCGCCTGCTCGCGGCCGTGCCGACCTCGTGCCGCTGCTCGATTTGGCGACGCGCGCGCTGCCGGGTGGCTCGATCGTCGTGCTGCTGTCGGACTTCCATGCCGACGGGTGGCGAGCCGCCGCGTTGCGCTGCGCGGCGCGCCACGACCTGGTCGGCGTGGGTCTTGCCGCCGATGCGCTGCCGCCGCCGACCGCCGGCCTCGTGCGCCTGCGTGATCCGGAAAGCGGTGGCGAGCAACTTTTCGACGCGCGCGACCCTCGCGTCCGGGTCGCGGTCGCGGCGCGGATCGCGGAAGTGCGCGAGCGCACCCGACGCGACCTTAGGCGTGCTGGCGCGGAGTTCCTCGAACTGCCGCTTGCCACACGCGCCGATCCAGCGGCGCTGCAGCGATCGTTGGCGCGCTTCTTCTTCGGGCGCGCGGCGCGCCGAGCGCGGGCGTAGACGATGGTGCTGGCCGAGACGCTGCGTTGCGTGGTGGCGATGGTTGCGGCCGCCCTTTGGGCGGGCAGTGGGGCCGTCCTTTCGACCGACGCGGCGCCGCCGGTCGCGGTGGTGATCGTGCTCCCGGCGGGGCCGCTGCCGTTCGGCCGTGCGCTGCCGTTGACGGTGATCCTCGAGTGGGACGGGAGCCTCGTGCCGGAGCCGTTTGACGAGACGCAGTTCGCACCGTTCGTGGTCGTGCGTCGCAGCGTGACGCGCTCGGTCGATGCCGGTCGGGTGACGGAGACGCGCCGCTACGACGCCTGCGCCTTCCAGCTTGAGCCGGTGGCGCTCGCGCCGGTGCGCTTCGCCGCGGTCGCGCGCGACGGTCGCGGTCGACGCGAGGCAGAGAGCGAGCCACTGACGCGTGACGTCGTCGGCGAGCTCGATCCAGCAGCGCCAGGAGCGATCGAGTGGCCGCCAGGAATCGCGCCGGTCGCGATCGAGCCAGATCGCGACGCGTGGTGGCGCACGCCGGTCGGCGCGGCAGGGCTCACGATCGCGTCGCTCGCCGCGCTCGCGTTCGTGGTGGCGTTCGTCGCGCGTCGGCGGACGGCAGGCCACGGCGCGTCGGCCGCGACCGATTCGACCGCGGCACGCGCGCGACAACGGCTGCGCGAACTGCTCGCTTCCCCGCCGAATGGCGACAGCGAAGCGTGGGCGGCAGGTGCCGGACACTTGCCGCCGCCTCGCGCTGCGGGTGCGGCACTGGCCGATGCGGTGCGCGAACTGCTCGAAGAGGAGCGCGCGCTGCCGGCGCCGCGGCGCAGCCGTGAAGAGCTGATGCTGCTCGCGCGCGCGGTCCGGCTGCCCGACGACGCAATCGCGACGCTGGCGGTGTTGCTCGAACGCGGCGATGCGGCGAAGTTCGCGACGAACGCTCCGACGGTCGCGGCGCTCGCCGAATTGCGGCGATGTGCGGCGGAGCTGTGCGAGCGACTGCCGGAGCCGCAGAAGCTGCCGCAGTCGAAGCCGCCACGATGAAACTCGAGTGGCTGGCTCCGGAAGCGGGCGCGCTCGCGCTGCTCGTGTTCGCGCTGTTGCTGCTGGCGCGCCGGTCGTTGGCGCCGGCTCCAGCCGCCGCGTGGCTACCGCTGCTCGAAGGTGTTCGACTGCCAAGGAGCTGGCGCGAGCGGCTCGTGCCATGGCCGGCGCGGCTCGAGCGGCTTGCGCTGCTGTTGCTGCTGATCGCGGCGCTGCGTCCTGCCGAACGTGTCGCCGTCCCGCTGCCGATCGAGGGCATCGACTTCGCGATCTGTCTCGATCGCTCGTCGTCGATGGCGGCGAGCGATGCCGGCGGCGGCCGGACGCGACTCGCGGCGGCGCAGTCGGCGTTGCGCGATCTGCTCGATCGTCGTCCCGAGGATCGGGTCGCGCTGGTGGCGTTCGCGCGCTGGCCCGACGTGTTGTCCCCGCTCACACGTGATCACGCGGCGATCGCCGAGTCGCTGGCCGCGATCGAGACCGTGCCGCCCGACAGCGTCGAGGATGCGACCGGGATCGGGACGGCGCTCGCCCGCTGCGCGAAGCTGCTCGCCGGAAGCGATGCGGCGTCACGGGTTGTGATCCTGCTCACCGATGGCGAGGAGAACGTCGCCTCCGCCGAGACGCAGGAGGAGATCGCTCCATTGCACGCCGCACAGTGGTGCGCAGCGCGGTCGATCCGACTCCACGCGATCGTCTCTGGACCGGAGGCGCTCGACACGCGGCAGGTCCGGGCGGCGGCACTCGCGACCGGCGGGGACTTTTTTCGAGCGCAGGATGGCGCCGGGGTCGCCGCGGTCTGCCACGCGATCGATCAGCTCGAGCGATCGCGCCGCAGCGACGTGCATTGGCGCCACGTCGAGCGTTCGGGGCCGCTGCTCCTTGGCGTGCTCGGCTGCTGGATCGCGGCGCTGCTTCTGCTGGTCGCGGGAGCGGTCGTCGGCGGCGGTCGCGCGCTTGCGGCAGACCGGATTGGCGTCGCCTTGCGGACGATCGCGGTCGCGGCGGTGGCGGTCGCGCTGCGCGAGCCGACGTTCGGCCGCGAGCCGGCACGCACCACCAGCCGCGGCGACCTGGTCGTCTGTCTCGATGTGTCGCGCTCGATGCTGGCGAACGACGCGGCGCCGACGCGGCTCGAAGCGGCGCGCGCCGAACTGGTCGCGCTGGCCGAGACAGCGACCGATCTGCGGCTCGCGCTGGTCGCGTTCGCCGGCACGGCGGTGCGCATCGTCCCGCTGACCGCCGACGGCGCCGCGTTCGCCGAACTCGCGCGCACGGTCTCGTCAGAGAGCGTGGTGAAGGGCGGCAGCGACCTCGGCGGCGCGTTGGCGGCGGCGCAGCAGGCGTTGCGAGCCGCCGACTCGGACGGTGGCGCGATCGTGCTGCTCACGGACGGGGAAGACCTCGCGGCGCAGGCGGCGCGGTCCGCGGCGGAATGCCGCGCGCGCGGAATCGTGGTGCACGCGGTCGGTTACGGCTCGCCGTTCGGCAGCAAGATCGCGCGTGCGGTGGCGATCGACGGCGCTGTGATCGAAGCCGATGCGATCCAGGGCGACGCGGTCGGCGGGTTCGTCGTCGATCGCGCCGGCTTGGAGATCGTGACCCGGCTCGACGAGGCGGGATTGCAGGCGTTGGTCGCCGCCACCGGTGGGCGCTACGTCGCCGCGCGCGACGAGTCGGCGCCGCTCGCCGCACTGTTCGCCACGCTGTCTGCACAACCGCCGAGCGGCGTTGAAGCGGCCGCTGCCCTGCCTCCCGTCGGCCGGCCGCTCGCACCGTGGTGCGTGCTGCTCGCGGTCGCGGCAGCGACCGTCGCCGCGGTCCGCGCGTCGCTGCGGCGCGGTCGCGCGGCGGCGGCATGGACGGTCGGCGTCGTGTTGGCGGCGAGCGCCTGCGGCGAGGCCGCTGTCGATCGCGCTGCACCCGAATGGAACGCGGCGTTGGCTGCCCGCGCGAGCGGAGACGCAACCCGTTCCGCGGTCGCGCTCGAACGTGCCGCCGCCTTCGCCCCGAGTCGGTTCGAGTCGGCGAGCGCGTTCCTTCGTGGCATGGACGCGTGGGAGGCCGCAGCGGCCGCGAGCGGCGTTGCAGCGATCGAACCCTGTCGCGCGGCGTTGCGCGAGTGGCAGGCGGCGGCACTTGATCGCCCCGATTGGGATGCGTTGCGGCGCGACTGCGAGCGGGCACTGCTGCGGATCGGCGAGCTCGAGCGCGCGCTGCCGCGCCCGCGCCCCGATCCCGTGGTCGACGCGCGGCGCAAGTTGGCGCAAAACGCGCCGCCGACCGACGCCCCACCACTGCCCGATGGGTCGGCGTTCGACGCCCCACCGGAACCGAGCGCGAACGACGCTGCGACGCTGCCCGCGACGTTGACCGCGCTGCTCGAACCGCTGCCGGAATCGGCTCTGGCGCAACTCGCGCAACGGCTCGACGAGCGCGAGACTGCGAAACGAGCCGAGCGGGCGAAGGTGCGCCGCGCGGCAGCCGCTGAAGTGGAGCGTGACTGGTGATCGACCGCGCGTCGCTCATCGCGCCAATCACCGCGCCATTCGTCGCGCTCCTCGCGCTGTTCGTTCGGGGCGCCCCCGTTACCGCGGCGCAGGCGGGTCCTTCGCCGCTGTCGGTCACCGTGGAGATCGTGCCGCCTCGTGCGTTCGTCGGGGAAGCGATCGAGGTCTCCGTGCGGGTCAGCTTCGATGAAGCGTGGTTCGCCGACCACGCGCTGCAGCCGTTCCAGCAGCCTCTGGGTTTGCCGCTGCAACTGCTGGCGCCGGCGCTCCTCGAGTGGCGCGGGACGTTGGCGCGCGCGCCCGGCTGGAGCGAGGCCGGAGAGTCGCCGCCGCCGCAAGCACTCAGCTTTGCGCTCTGCGATCGGCGGGTCGCAGCGATCGTGCGTTTCACCGATGGTCACGGCGATCTCGTGTTGCGGCGGACCTTCCTGGCGACTGCACCCGGGCCGCTCGAATTCGCGCCGGCGTCGGCGTTGGTCAGCTTCACCAGCGGCTTCGATGACGATCTCCTCGCCGGCCGCGCGCCGCGGGATCGGCGCGAACTGCGAGTGGAGAGCCCGGGACAGTCCGTGATCGTCGACGCGCTGCCCGACGCGGGGCGTCCGCCGGGTTTTGGTGGCGCGGTCGGGACGCTCACGCTCGGCGCCGAACTCTCCGCGAGCACGGTCGAGCTCGGCCAGCCGATCACGCTCACGGCGACGATTCGCGGCGCCGCCAATTTCGAGCAGTTCGCGCCGCCCGCCTACGCGCCCACCGGTTTCCACGTGCGCGGCAAGACCGTCGCGCGGGCTCGTGATGCGATGACGCTCACGTTCGAGCTGCTGGCCGAGTCGACCGCGATCGACGCCGTGCCGTCGCTCGCGATCGACTGGTTCGAGCCGGCACCGGCGCCCCGCTATCGGCGGAGCGAGAGCGGCGCGCTGGCGTTTGGTGTCCGGCCAGCGGCGGACGGTCGCACCACGCTGCTCGCGCCGGCGCCGGCGGTCGACCCGGCGCTGCTCGAACTGCTGGCCCCGTTGCGCGCGCTCGACGAACGTCGCGCACGGCCCGGTTCAAGCTGGTTCGAGCGCGCGGCGCTCGGCCGGCGCGCCTGCCGCGACGGCGATCACGCAGCGGCGGAGCGCTGGTACGCGGCTGCGCTCACGGAGGAAGGCGCCCCGCACGGCGCGCTCCTGGCGAATCTCGGCCACGCCCGTTTCGCCCAGGGGCAATTCGTTCTGGCGCTGGCGGACTGGCTCGATGCGGCGATCCCGTTGTCGGGCGATCGCGACCTCGCCGCAAACGTCGATCTCGCCGCCCGCCGTCTCAACCTCGGGACCCGCGCGCGCGCATCGCTGCGCGACTGGTGCGAGAAGGGTGGCGGCGCCGGCCGGCACGCGCTGGTGATCGCCGCCGACGTGCGTGGGTTGGCCTCGCCGAGCACGACGAGCACGCCGCTCGATCCGAGCGCACCGCCGTTACCCGTCGGCACCCTGATTGCGATCGACTCCGCCTCCCCGCGCTACGTCGAACTCGCCCGGTCCGCCGGTTGGCTTTCGCGGACGAGTGTGAGGCTTCTCGCGATCAGCGACGACTGAAGCGGCGCTGCGTCAAACGTCGCACGCCGCAGTCGTCAGACATCACAGGTGTCGATCGCCTCACGCAGCGAAGTCATGGCGTCGCGCTTGGGGATGAACTCCTGCCCAAGCCAGCCCTTGAAACCGGTCTCGACGATCGCGCGGCAGATCGCCGGGTAGTGGAGTTCCTGGTTCTCGTCGAGTTCGTTGCGGCCCGGCACGCCGGCGGTGTGGTAGTGGCCGATCGAGGCGTGGTGGTCCTTGATGGTGTGGATCACGTCGCCTTCCATGATCTGCGCGTGGTAGATGTCGTAGAGGATCTTCATCCGGTCGCTGCCGACGCCCTGCACGATGTCGAGCCCGTATTTCATCCGGTCGAAGGCGTAGTCGCCGTGGTCGACCTTGCTGTTCAGGATCTCCATCACCAGCGTGATGCCGTGCTGCTCGGCGGTCTTCGCCACGCGCCGCAGGCCAGTGATGCAGTTTGCGATGCCCTCGGCGTCGGGCTGGCCGCGCTTGTTGCCGGAGAAGATCACGATGTTCGGCACGCCGGCGGCGGCGCACTGCGGGATCAGCGTCTCCGACTGCTTGACGAGTTCGTCGTGCAGGTCGGCGCGATTCCAGGCGTCTGAGATCGAGCCGATGCCGATGGCGACGGCGCAACCGATGCCGTACTGCTTCACCACCGGCCAGTCGCCGGGGCCAAGGATCTCGACCGAGCCGAGTCCAATGGCGGCCGAGTGGCGCGCCAGGTCGTCGAGCGTCATTCCTCCGAAGCACCAGCGCGCGACCGAGTGCTTGATGCGGTTCTTGCGCGGAGTCGGGGCAGCCTGCGGGGGCGCTGCGGTCTTCGATTCCTGGCCATTGGCCGTGCTGCGGAGCAGCGGCGTCGAGGCCAGCGCGAGCGTGGTTCCGGAGAAGCGGAGGAAGTCGCGGCGATCCATGTCAACTCCAGCCGGCGTCGCGATCTGCGACGCGAAGCTTCGCATGGTAGCAGCGAGGAATCGAAAGGGCCGCGCGCTCCGCAGGAGCGCGCGGCGTCGTTTCTATTTCTTCTTGGGTGGCGCCTTCACCACGCCGAACTTCGGCTGGCCCGCGGTGATGCTCGAAGGGACTGCGGCCGATGCGATCACCTGGTGCCAGTCGAAGTCCATCGCCGTGACCTTGAGGCTCACCACGTTGCCCGGCAGCTTGGTGAAGCAGACGCGCTTGCCGTCCTCGATGTCGCTCGAGCTCATGCCCTTCTTCCCGTACACCCAGAGCGTGATCGCGAGGGTGTTCTTGTAGACGATGCCGGTGTCGAGCGTGTACTCGAAGCCGAAGCTGAGCAGGTCCGCGGCACCGTCGGGATCGACCACGTCAACGCACAGCGCCGGCTTGCCGCCGACGGTCGTCTCCGACAGCGTGACCGAGGGCGGAGAGTTCTCCGCGCCGCTGTCTCCTTTTGCCGCGGCGCCAAGCGTCGCGAGTCCGAGCAACGTCGCTGCCGAGAGAATCTTGCGACCGATCATGATGCGCTCCCTAGAGGTGGTCGTCACGCCGGCATCGGCGCCAGCAAGCTCCATGTTCGGAAGCGCGATGGCCGAGGTGGAGCGCTGTCCAGACGCCTGATCGGGGTCATTTCTTTCCCGACGGCGCGACGGCGCGACGGCGCGCAACGTCGGGAGGCGCAGGAATCCGGCGGCGAGCGCGGTGGCGAGCGCGGCGAGCGCGGCGGCGCGGGGGTGGTGATCGGCGCGGGAATCGAGGTAGAGCTCGGTGGCGGCGAACGACGCGCAGGCGGTGAAGGCACGGGCGATCGGGAGCCCGGCCGACTCGGCGGCCACGGCTGCGGCGCGCAGCGGTTGGGCGACGTCGTCGCCGGGCTAAAGCTTGAGCAGCAGCACCACGATCGGGATTCGCAGCGAGCGTTGCCGCTGCGCCAGCGCCGCGAAGATTGACGCGACCAGGCGGTCGGTGAAGGGACGAAGCTTGCGGATCGCGACGGTCGAGTCGTCGGCCGCTGTTGCGCCGGAGCGCGCCACGACGTCGCGCACGAAGTCGAAGCCGAGGTCGCGTCCGGCAGGCACCCGTGCCGCGAGTCGCGCGACGAGCTCGGCGCGCAGCTCCGGCAGAGTGACGCTGACGAGGATTGCGTGCGGCGCAAGCGGAACGACGCGCTCATCGATCGACCAGAGCTGCTCCAGCATCGTGTAGCCCGGGATGCTGAAGTTCAGCACCTCGACCGGGCAGGCGAACGCGGCCGCGGCGGAAAGGTGGTGCTCGAGGCGCGTCGCATAGGTCTTGGCGTGGGCAACGCCCCAGCCCATGTCGTTCGAGGCGCCGACCAGCGCGAGCCGGAAGGTGCCGGCCGCCGGCAGCGGCGCGCATTCGTCGTCGCGCAGTCCGAACGAGTTGACTGCGACCTCGACGCCGGCGAAGTCGAAGCTCCGGCCGGGCGCGAGATCTCGCTGCGGAAGAACGGCTCGACCTTCTCCAAATCCTCGCCGGCGCGCAGCAGCATCCGCGCGAGATCGAGCGGAAGGCCGTCGCGCACTTCGCCCGAATCGCCGAGCAGTCCGCGGTAGTAGTCGCGGGTCAGATGCCCGCTGTCCGCGGCGTTGGGGCCTTCGTGGGCGATGTCGCGCACGAGCCGCTACAACGGGCGACCGCGTCAGCCGCGGTCGCCGGCGATCGCGATCGTGGCCAGAGCGGCGAGCAGCAGCGCCGAGCCGAGGCGCTCAGGGTGCCACGGCGGGCGGGCGGCGGAAGGCTGCCGCTCACGCGCGATTCCGCCAGGCGAGGGTGGCGAACCAGTCGGCGAGCGACGCGCTGCTCCACATCGACCACAGCAGCGAGATCGTGATCCAGACGCCGACGGTGGCGGCGATGCGGCGCACGGTGAGTGGGCGCGAAGGGGCGGCGGGCGACTCTTTGCCGTGGTCGCGCAGCACGCCAATCAGGACCGTGGCGCCGAGGAGGCCCCAGAACAGCAAGTCCTGCGGCGCGATCGCGAACGTGCCGGCCAACCAGAACGACTGCCAACTGTGGAGCAGCGTGGTGGCGACGAACACCACCGTCGTGGCGACCAGCAGCGCGAGCCGCTCGCCGCGCTTCCGCAGCCGGAACCAGACGGAAAACCAGAACAGCCGGACCATGAACTCCTTCCAGTAGATGTTGATCCGGCGCCAGAAATCGGTGAACGAGTCGGCCAGCAACCAGCGGCGCTGGGTCTCCGGCAGGCGCCAGCCGAGCAGGTGGAGTAGTCCGACAACCAGGTGGAATTGACCGGAGATGTTCAAGTACATCAAGTAGGCGGGCAGCACGTAGCGGCAGAGCGACAGGAACGAGTCGACCTGGTCGGGCCCAATCGCGACCCGGTGGTAGAGCAGCCGGTAGAGCGCGAGCTGCACCACGCCGCGGGTCATCCCGGCGATGCCGCGCTGCGCGCACTCGCGCGGATCGGCGGCGCGGCTGCGTTTCAAGGTGGTGTAGTCGACCACCGGGAACAGCAGGAAATGGAAGGCCGGCAGCAGCAGCAGGTAGTTGAGCCCGTCGATGAGGCGCTCGCGCTTGCGTCCGCTCAGCACGTCGTAGGCGTAGACGAGCGTCTGGAACATGAAGATCGCGCCGAAGATGCGCCACTGCAGCTCGGCGAAAAGGTCGCCGCGCGCGCGCAGGAAGCAGAGCGCCGCTGCGAGCAGCAGCAGGAGAGCGACGCGCAGTCGCGCCGACGCTCGCGCGCGCAGGATCAGCAGCACGAGAAGCGCAAGCACGACGACCATCGCCACGAAGACCGTCGCCGCCAGCAGCGCGCGGACGCAATGGTCGATCGACTCGCGCGCGCTGGCGAGGATTGCGACGGCGCCGAACAGCTACGCCGCCAGCGTGGCGCCATCGCGGGCCGATGCGGGGACGTGGGCGACGACGAGGAAGCCAACGCCGCACGCGATCAACGTGGGAACGAGCCCGGCCGACTCGAGTCGCAGCGACGCCGCGACGCCGCCGAGCAGGCAGAGCTGGAGCAAGATCCAACTGCTCCGCGCGACTCGGCGGATCGGCGAGGGGGCGGCGCCGGTGTCGAACGTCATGCGCCCTACTTTGCACCGCCCGGGGGCCCGTGCAAATCGTGGGCGGAGCGAAGGGAAGCGAATTCCGGAGCGGCTGGCAGTCAGGGCTGGTCGAGCCGGTGGATGCGTCCGCCCGCGAGCGGACCGAAGTCGACGGTCGTGCCGTCGGTCCAGCGCACCTCGACCCGTTCCGCGTCGGTCGCGCTGCCGAGGCCGAAGCGCAGTCCGAGGTCATGGAACGCGCCGAAGCTGCTGGCGCCGCGCAGTTCCTCGACCTGGCGGCGGCCACCGGCGACCACCGTCACTCGTGCGCCCAAGGCGTCGCGGTTCGTGCCCTTGCCCCGGAGCGCGATCCCGATCCAGTGCGGCGTGACGCTCGCTTGCTGCCCGATCGTCGTGTTCTCGAGCAGCGCCGGCGGATCATTCCAGTGCGTCACGACGACGTCGTGGTCGCCATCCTGGTCGAGGTCGCCGAGCGCGAGCCCGCGACCGACGTAGCGGCCGCCGAAGTACGCCCCCGCCGCCGTGCCGACCTGCGTGAAGCGGCCGGCGCCGTCGTTCAGGTAGCAGTGCGGCGGCTGGCGGAAGGTCTGGGCCGGTTCGAGCAATTCGATGTTGTCGCAGACATGGCCGTTCGCGACCAGGCAGTCCAGGTCGCCATCGAGGTCGAGATCGGCGAACTCGCAGCCGAAGCCGACGAAGCGCAACGACGGCGGTCCCAACCCGCTCGCGCTGCTGCGGTCATCGAACGCGCCGTTGCCGTCGTTCAGGTAGAGGGTGTTCGGTTCCTGGTCGAGGTTGGCCACGATCAGGTCGAAGTCGCCGTCGCCATCGACGTCGCCGAAGTCAGCGCCCATCGCGGCCGTCGAGAGACCTGAAGCGTCGACCGCGACCCACGCCTCCGCGGCGATTTCGGTGAAGTGGAAGCCGCCGTCGTTGCGCCAGAGGAAGTTCGGCGTCGAGTCATTGGCCACGAACAGGTCGACGTCGTCATCGCCGTCGTAGTCGGACAGAACTGCGCCGAGGCCTGCGCCGCCAAGGCCGGCGACGCCGCATTCGATCGAGACCTCGACCAGCCGACCGCCGTCGTTTCGGTAGAGCGCGTCGTCCGCCGGCGCAAACTCGTCGGGATGGCAGTAGCTGCGGTACTCCTCGCCGCGGTCGAGCGGGCCGCAGCCCGGATGATCGAGCGACAGCGCGACGTAGTTGACGACGTAGAGATCGAGATCCCCGTCGCGGTCGTAGTCGGCGAAGGCGGCGGCGGTCGACCAGAGCGCACAGTCGCCGCCCCAGTCGGCGGTCGCGTCGACGAAGCGGCCCGATTCGTTGCGCAGGAAGCGGTTGCGGCCGGCGTTGCAGAGGTAGAGATCGGGGTCGCCGTCGCCATCGAAGTCGGGACACGCCGCGGAATAGGTGTAGTCGTCCGGTCCGCGGCCGGCATCCGAAACGCCGCTCGCGTCGGTCACGTCGGTGAAGCGCCACCCGCCGTCGTTGCGATAGAGACGGTCGCGGAAATCAGCGGCAGGCGCAGCGCCCGGAAGCGCGGCGCCTTGGGGGAAGAAGAGGTCGAGGTCGCCATCGCCGTCATGGTCGAGCAGCGCGACGCCACCCGCGGTGATCTCGACCAGGTGCTTGCGGCCCGATCCGCCGGGCGCGAAACGGAAACCGACGCCACTGTCGGAATGGGTCACGAACAGCGGCAGCGGCGGTGGCGCCGGCTCATCGCTGCAGGACGGTGCAACGGCCAGCGCGACCGCCACGATTCCGCGCGTCATCGCTGCCCGTCCGAGGCCGGCTCGGTGGCCGTGCCTGCCGCCGCTTCCTTCGCACCCTCGGCTGCGAGCAGAGGCGCCAGCTCGGCGTGCAGGCGATCGAGACGCGCGGAGTCGATGCGGACGCGCTGCGACTGGTGGTCCTCGATCGCGCGTAGTAGCTCGTGGATGTGCAGCGCCGCGGCGGCACCGATCAAGTCGCCGCGCTTGCGCCGGATCACGGCGTCGTGGTAGCGGCCCTTCACGTTCCGCGGATCGAGCGCGATCGCGGCCGCGACCTCGTCCGCGGCCTCATCAAGGCGCCCTTCCGCGATCAGCAATTCAGCCCGCTCGATCTTCGCGCGCGCGCGGACGGAAGCGGGCAGCGTGGCGAGGCGAGTGATCTCGGCATAACGGCGCAGCGCGTCGGCGATGCGTCCGGCGTCGGCATCGAGGCGCGCCTGCGCGACGCTCGCGACGGCAAAGCGTCCGGTGTGGCGCTGCACCGCCCCATCGGCCAACGCGCGGCGCAGCAGCGGCTCGCCGCGCAATACATCGCCGACTTCGAGCCGGGCGACCGCTTCGCCGCAGATCGCCATCGGATCGTCGGGTGCGACGAGGCGGGCAAATCTGAATTCGAGCAGCGCCGCACCAAAGCTGCCGCGTTGGTGCCCTTCGAGCAGCAGGAATCCGAACTCGATTCGGGCCGCCGCATCGCTCGGATCGGCGGCGACCGCGCTCTCGAACGCCGTTCGAGCGGCCGTCGCGTCATCGCGCGCCAGCGCGGCCATCGCCTGCTCGAAACGAAGCGTCGCGAGCGCCCGGTCGCCGGCGACAGGCGGTTCGAGCCGGCGATCGAGCGCGTCGCCGACGAGCGATGTCGCGTCGGAGGGTGTGGTCGGCGCCGTCGGCGCGGCGTCGGGCGGGTTGCAACTCGGCGCGGCGGCGAGCGTGACGCAAAACGCCGTCACGAGCAGCGGCCGCCTCATCGCCGCGGCTCCGACGCCCCATCACCGCTTGCGACACTGCCGAGCACGGCGCTGCCCTCGTCGATGACGACGATTCGATCGAGCTCCACCTCCGTGAATCGCTGCGTCTTGCCAGTGCGGGGCCAGAAGACTGTGAGCGCGAGGATGCGCGCCGCTTGCCCGAGTCCGAGTTCCACCTGCAGGCTGTTGCCGCCGAAGCTCGAGTTGGTGCCGACGAATTGGACGACATCGCGGGTCACGACGCTTCGAGGCGCCTGCGCGACCGCGTCCGCCGGTTCCTCAATCGTTGCCGTCACCCGTGCACCGACTCCGAAGCGATTCGAGTCGCGGCCGCGCGGGCGCACGGTGAGCCAGTGGTTGCCGGAGCCGGGATTGCGGAACAAGGCGCTGGAGAACGCGTCGTCCTTCAGCACGCCGCCGAGTTCGACGAACAGGTCCTGATCGCCGTCGCCGTCGAGGTCGCCGATCGCGACGCCGTGGCCCTTCTGCAGATGGCCGGTGCCGCTCGCGGTCGTGACGTCGAGGAAGCGCTGGCCGCGGTCGTTCTTCAGCAGCAGGTTGGGCCACAGCGACGCGAATTCGGGATCGCCGGTCGCGAGGTAGATGTCGGCGAAGCCATCGCCATCGAGATCGCCCACATTCGACGCCATCGGGAAGACGACGCGCGCGAGCCCGCGAGCCGCCGTCACGTCCGCGAAGCCGCCACGCCCGTCGTTCCGGTAGAGCCGCATCGTGTCGAGACCGGGGCTCCGATCGCGGTACCACGCCGCCATCTCGAGCGGCCGCGCGCTCGGCGTGGCGTAGTTGGCCACCCACAGGTCGAGCCAGCCGTCGTTGTCAAAGTCGCACCAGCAGCAGGAGAAGCTGGTGATCGGCTCGTCGACGCCAAGTTTGGCGGCCACATCGACGAAGGTGCCGTCGCCCTCGTTGCGGTACAGGCGATTCGGCGCGCCGAGGTTCGAGACGTAGAGATCGGGGTCGCGATCGCCGTCGTAGTCGCCGAACACCGCGCCCTTGCAGATGCGGTCGTTCGACACGCCCGCGCGTTGCGTGATCTCCTCGAACGTGCCGTCGCCGCGATTGCGGAACAGGCGACACGGGTAGTCCTCGTCGCTGCCCTTGCCGCGACTCTCCGCGCCGAGGAAGAGATCGAGATCGCCGTCGAGGTCGATGTCGGCGAACGCGGCGACCAGGCTCGGCGCGGCCACCTCGATGCCCGCTTCGAGCGTGCGGTCGACGAAGCTGCCGTCGGCCTGCTGCAGCAGGAGCGAGTTTTCGATCGCGCCGTGGCGGTGGAGCCACGCGCCACGCTGCACCAGCAGGTCGAGCCGCCCGTCGTTGTCGAGGTCCTGCGCGAAGCACTGGAACCCGCCGACTTGGCCGGCGAGGCCGCGTTCGGCGCCGCGGTCGTGGAAGCGCCCCTGCTCGTCCTGCAGGAACAGCGCGATCGGCTCATCCATGCCCGACGAGGTCACGACGACATCGAGCCGGCCGTCGCCGTCGATGTCGTCCATCACCGCGCCGCCGGCGAGTCCGACCGTGTCGAGCCCAAGATCCGCCGCCACGTCACGGAAGCGCGGGAAGTCGGCCTCGGAGGCGAAGTGCTCGGGCGGCAGCAACCGCTCGCGCGGCAACGCTTTGGGCCACGAGCCAAGCGTCATGTGCGCGATGTTCAGCAACCAGATCGCGGCGAGGTCATCGGGATGCGCGGTGAGGTGCGGATCGAGCAGCGCGATCGCCTGTTCGCTGCCACGTCGCGCGGTGTGCTGCGCGGCCGGGCTGAACGGCAGGATGCAACTCTCGGGACCGTGTTGAGTGACGCAATTGTCCCGCTCGCCCGTGCGCATCCACACGACGGCGAGCAGGCGCGTGACCGTCGCGGCCGCCGCCGGATCACCAGCTTCGCGCGCCCACGCCAGGCACTCGGTGAGCTGTGCGCGCGCGGCGTCGAGCTCCCCCATCGCCAGCAGCGTGTCGGCGAGCGGGTAGCCGACCCCGAAGCGATCGGCGAGCGAGGCGTCTTGCGGCAGCGCGGCGAGCGCGGCTCGCAAAGTCGCAAGCGGCGCCTCGCCGTAGAAGAGCGCGTCGCTCGCCACCACTCGGCGCGCATGCTGGAACAGCAACTGCGACTTGCGATCGGTCGGGACCGGGGCGTCGGGTGCGCGGACGCGACTGCGCAGGACGCAGCAGTTGTCGGCAGAGACAGCGGCGGCAGAGACAGCGGCGGCAGAGACAGCGGCGGCATGGGCAGCATCCGCCGGCGCGCCAGTCGGCGGCGCCGACTGCATCACCGCCGACTGCATCACCCAGGAGAGGAGCACGAATTCGAGCACGTCATCCTCGCTGCCCTGCGATCGCCTCCGGCGCGGTGCGGGAGTCTTCTACGTCGGCGATCGGGTGCGCACCAGCGGCGCGGCTACGATCGCGGCCTGCGACGATTCGTCGGCAACTGCCGAGAAGTTCGATCATGTTTGTCACGTTGATCGTCGTCCCATGGTTCGGCCTCGGCGGCGGCGAACTCGCCCCTCCCGTCCGCTTGAAGGCCGGCGACGCCTGGATCGACACCGGCGACGAGCTCGCCCACGCAGGGCCGTCGTTCCATGACCTCAATGGCGACGGCAAACACGACCTGCTCGTCGGCAACTTCAAGGGCACGCTCGCGCACTACGCCAACGTCGGTAGCGCGAGCGCTCCGAAGTTCGAGGCGCGCGGCTTCCTGCAGGCCGAGGGCCAGGAGATCGCGATCCACAACTGGTGATGCATCGGACTCAATCCGCAGTTCGAGGATCTGACGGGCGATGGTGTGGTCGATCTTTTCACTGGCTGCTACGAGGGCGGCATCTACATCTGCGCCGGCAAACAAGCGGGCGGCTTCGCGCAGCCGGCGGCCGTGCTCGATCGCGGCGGTCGCATCCTGCGCCTCGGCCAATACTGGGATCCCGTCGCGATGAGGCGATCGCGTCCGACATGGTCAATCGGGACGCGCTCCCGCCCGTCAATGGCGGGCTGTTCTGCGGATTCCTCAACGCGTCACTCGGCGAGGGAGTCAGCGGAAGCGCAGCGTGACCAGCAACGGGTCGTGGTCCATGGTCGGGCCGCGGAAACCTTCGAGCACGAGGGCATGGAACGGCGCGAGGTCAGCCGACGCGAACAGGTAGTCGAGTCGCCGGTCGGGCTCGGCGGTCGGGCCGGCTTTGAGGCCGAGGTCGGTGAGGCGCTCGGCGAGCCAGTTGTAGATGGCGACGTCGCTGTCGGGGTCGTTCGAGAACAAGTCACTGCGCTGGCTGACGTCGAGGTTGAGATCGCCGCCGAAGATGCGGCTTGGTCCCGGCGTCGCCAGCAGCCGATCGGCGACGTTGCCAATCGCGCGGCGTCGCTCGCGCGCGTTCCACGCCGGGGCGTGAACGTTGCCGACCTCGATCGTCCTGCCGTCAACCGTCCATTGGCAGAGCGCCGCGTTGCCGGTCAGCTCGCCGCCGTGCAGCTCGCCACGAAACGCCACGATTGCGACGTCGCCGCTCGCCTTGATCCAGGGATCGCCTTCGCGCCGCAGATCGGACAGCCCAGCGCGCAACGCAGCCCAGTCCGTGGAGTAGCGAAACTCCTGCAGCAGCAAGAGGTCCGAATCGATCGTTTCGATCGCTTGCACGACTTTCGGCAGATCGGTCCGGTCGAAGGGATGCGCGCGGCCGTCGCGAGTCCCGCCGACGTTCCAGGTCATGACGGCGAGCGTCCCGTGTTCGCGCAGTGCCGCCTTCGCGTCGCTCTTGGTTGGCGGCGCCGACGGCCAGCTCGCGCCGGCGAACGCGAGCGCCGCCACCAACCAGAGCGCCGCCTCGATCCGCGCGCCCCCCGCCATCACGTCTCCTCCCGCCGTCGGAAGCGCCGGAATGCCAGCGCGAGGAAGAGCGCCGTGAACCCGACCAGCGCCGCCGCGTGTCGGGCCATCTCACGTAAGTCGATCCGCTCGGCGAAGAGGCCGCGCCAATAGGTGGTGTGGCTGGTGAAGAGCCACGGCCTCAAGTCTTCGAAGAAGTGCACTTCTGCGATCACGTGCAAAACGAGATAGAGCGCGACGGCAGTGCCGACCGCGTTCACCGCGCTCTTCGCCCAACTCGAGATCCAGAGGCTGAAGGCGAGCGGCGCCAGCAGCGCGAGTCCGGCCGCGGGCCATGCGAGTGCAAAGCGCATGAGCGCCTCGCCGCGCTTCAGGAACTGCGGAGTGTCGGTCATCTGCAGCACGCCGGGATAGAGGCGCAGCGGACCCCAGCCGACTGCGCACAGCCCGATCAAAAGCGCGACGGCGAGGAACATCCCCGTGAGCAGCAATGAGAAGAGCGCGGCGAGTCCGGCCTTGACGAAGAACAGCCGCGTCTTCGACAGCGGTCGCGTCAGCAGCAGCGTGAGCGCCCCGCCACCGCTGTCGCCGGCGATCTGCGCGCCGCCCTCGATCGCGGCGAAGATCGGCAGCAGCAGCACGAAGCCAAAATAAAACGCGTAGAGCGCGAAGGTGAGGCCGTTGAAGTAGGAGCGGTTCTCATAGGTGTACTCGAACTGCGCGGCGCCCTTGGTCCGTGATTCGGCATAGGTCCAGAACCCGACCAGCATCAGCACCAGGAAGCAGAGCAGCGCCAGCAGCGCCACCAGCGGCCGGCGCGAACGCCACAGTCGCAGCGCTTCGAGGCCGGCGATCACGGAGTCGCTCGAGCGGCGCGCGCCAAGAGGGCTTCCTCGAGTGATGGCGTCTCGACGTGGTAACTCAGCAGCTCGACGCCCGCTTGGGAGAGCAGTGCCTGCATCTCGGTGAGATCGGGCACGGGCGGCTGCAACAGGAGCTCGGTCGAGCCACGCGGAGTCGCCACGATCCCGGCGGATGCGAGCGCCGTGCGCGCTGCCGACATCGCCGCGACGCCGAGCACGAGCCGCTCCCCGCCGGCGCGCAACTCGGCGACGCTGCCTGCGAACACGACGCGACCGCTGTCGAGCACCACGACGCGATCGGCGAGCGACTCGACTTCGGAAGAGAGATGACTCGCCAACACGATGGCCACGCCGCACTCGGCACGGAGCCGCAGCAGCAGCGCCCGCAGCTCGCGCACTCCCGCCGGATCGAGCCCCTCGCTTGGCTCGTCGAGCACTAGCAGACGCGGTGGCGGCAGCAGCGCCTGCGCGATCGCGAGTCGTTGTCGCATGCCGAAGGAGTAGGTTCGCACGCGATCGTCAGCGCGCTCCGCAAGTCCGACCGTCGCGAGCGCGGAATCGACGGAGCGAGACGGTGAAGCCGTGAGTCGCACGAGTTGCTCGCGCGCGGTGAGTGAATCGAACAAAGAGGGCGGCGCGAACGCGAAACGCGCGTCACGCATCACCTCCTCGCGCTGGGTGAACGGCTCGTGGCCGAGCACGGAAACGGTGCCTGCGCTCGGCCGCAGCAAGCCCGCCATCAGGCGCAGCAGCGTCGACTTGCCCGAGCCGTTGGCGCCGACCAGTGCGACGATCTCGCCGGGCGCGACCGCGAACGAGACGTCGGTCAGCGCGGCACGCGCCCCGAATCGCTTCGACAGCCGTTTCACCTCGACCAACGCCACCATCGTGGGAACGGTAGCCCACTCCTTCGAGACGGTCTACGCACCGAGCCAGGTTGCGTACGATGACGCGCCTTGAGTGCTCGACCGCCGGCGTGCGCCGGGTGCTGGAGGATCGATGGTCGCCGTAGTGTTCCTCGTGACCGTCGCCGCGAATCTCATGTTCGCACGCGACGAACGCGCCGCGCCGCTCGAACTGTTCGTGCTTGCGACCGCCGACGGCGCCAGCGTCGGGCTCGCGGACGACGCGCCCTCCCACCTCTTCACCGTGCTCGCCTTTCTTTCGCGGCACGGCGTGGCATCACAGCCGTTGCAGAGCCGGCTCGAACCGCTCGTCCGCGCCTTCGCGCCGCGGCGGGTCCGCTTCCTCGCGATCGACTCCGATTCCGACTCCGACTCGGCCGGGCCGTCGTCGGAGCCCAGTCGCACGGGGGACGCCCCCGGGTTTCCGCGGCTGCTCGATCCGCTGCAGGTCGTCGCCGATCGCCTTGGCGTGCCGGCTGCCGGCGAGGTCCTCCTGCTCGATCGTGATCTGCGCCTGCTCGCCCGCGGCGGCGACCTCGATGCCAGCCTGCTCGAAGCGGCCTTCCTCGGCGCGCCGATCACGCTGCCGCCGCTTCCCGCCGGCGGGCCTCGCTGGCAGCGCGCAACGGTCGCGATTGGCGCCGCGGCGCTCACGTTCTGGCACGACGCGGCCCCGATCCTCTTTCGCCACTGCGTCGAGTGCCATCGACCGGGCGACATCGGTCCGATGGCGCTGCTTGATCCGGACGAGGCGAAGGGTTGGGCGCCCACGATCGTCGAGGTCACGCGAACGGGTCGAATGCCGCCGTGGCACGCCGACCCGCGTTTCGGGTCGTTCCTGAATGCCCGTCGTCTCACCGAGACGGAGAAGGAGACGCTGGCGCGCTGGGCCGCGGCCGGTGCTCCTGCCGGTGATCGCGCCACCGGTCCGGCGCTACCGCCGTCCGCGAACAGCGGGTGGGCGATTGGAACTCCCGACCTCGTGGTCGAGCTCCCGGCGCCGCAGTCCGTGCCGGCGGAGGGAGTCGTCCCCTACCGCTACGTTCCAGTCGACCCGAAGCTCACGAGCGACTGCCTGGTGGAAGCGATCGAGGTTCTGCCCGGCAATCGCGCCGTCACCCATCACGTCGGCGTCTTCCTGTTGCCGCCCGACCTGCAGCAGCGAGTGCTGAATCCTGACCTGCTCTTCGCCGGCAGCGCACCCGGCGGTCGGCCGGTCGAGTTGCCGCCCGGCTACGCGAAGCGGGTCGCGAAGGGCACGCGATTCCTCTTCCAGCTCCACTACACGCCCAACGGCAGCGCGACCACCGACTTGACCCGGATGGCGCTCCGCTTCGCTCGCGGCGCCGTCACCCACGAGGTCGCCAACTGGACGATCGCCAATCCGAACGTGGTGCTCCCGCCACGCAGCAGTGATGTCCGTTTTACGCGGACCTTCACGATCGACGCCAAGGCGCTGATCACCGGCCTGATGCCGCACATGCACTGGCGCGGCCAGTCGTTCCGCTTCGAGCTCGAGCGGACGGACGGCTCGCGCCAGACGCTGCTCGACGTGCCGCGCTTCGACTTCGGCTGGCAGCACACCTACCAGCTACGCGAGCCGCTCGCGGTCGAGGCTGGCGACCGGCTCCACCTGTTCGCGGGCTACGACAACAGCGCGGCCAACCCCCGCAATCCGGACCCCAAACAGCTCGTCCGCGTCGGGGAACAGACCTTCGAGGAGATGATGGTCGGTTACGTCGATTACGTCCGTCTCGCCAAATGAACGCTCGGCGCGCGCGTGACGGCAGGCACAATGGTGCAATGACCGCTTCTGACGACATCGACTCCGCCGCCCCTTCCGATGGTCCCGCCGCGAGCGTCGCGCCCGGACCGTCCGCCTTCTCCGCGATCGGCGTTGCGCCCGAGCTCGCCGCCGCGCTCACTGCGCTCGGCTACGAGGAACCGACGCCGATCCAGCGCGAGGCGATCCCGCCGCTGTTGGCCGGACGCGACCTGCTCGGGCAGGCGGCGACCGGGACCGGCAAGACCGCGGCGTTTGCGCTGCCGCTGCTGCAGCGCTGTGTGACCGGTGAGCCGCGGAAGAACCGGCCGAGCGCACTGGTGCTGGTACCGACGCGCGAACTCGCGATGCAAGTGGCCGAGGCGGTGCACAAGTACGGCAAGGCGAAGCATGCGACCGTCCTGCCGATCTACGGCGGCCAGTCGATCGGCCAGCAGTTGCGCGTGCTCGACCGCGGCGTCGAGATCGTGGTGGCGACGCCGGGTCGCGCGCTCGATCACCTCAATCGCCGGTCGCTGGTGCTCGACCAGGTGAAGATGGCCGTCCTCGACGAAGCCGACGAGATGCTCGACATGGGCTTCGCGGAGGACATCGAGGCGATCCTCTCCAAGCTGCCGACCGACCATCAGACCGCGCTCTTCTCCGCCACGCTGCCACCGCGCATCCTGTCGATCGCCAAGCAACACCTGCGCGACCCGATCCGCATCACGATTGCGAAAGAGCGGCCCGTCGCCGGCGAGGCGCCGCGCGTGCGCCAGGTCGCCTTCGTCGTCCCGCGTGCGCACAAGCACGCCGCGCTCGGCCGCGTGCTCGACATGGAGCAGCCAACCTCGGCGATCGTCTTCTGCCGCACGCGCATCGAGGTCGACGAACTCACCGAGGCGATGGGTGCGCAGGGCTGGCGCGCCGAGGCGCTGCACGGCGGGCTGATCCAAGAGCAGCGCGATCGTGTGATGAAGCGTTTCCGCGGCGGGCAGTCGGAGCTCTTGATCGCCACCGATGTCGCCGCGCGCGGGCTCGACATCGATCATCTTTCACATGTCGTCAACTACGGCGTGCCGTCCGATGCCGATGACTACGTGCACCGCATCGGCCGCACCGGCCGCGCCGGTCGCGAAGGCGTCGCGATCACCTTCGTCGAGCCGCGCGAGCACCGCCTGTTGCGCAACATCGAATTCGCGACCCGGCAGAAGATCCGCGTCGAGAACCTCCCCACCGTCGCCGACCTGCGCAGCCGTCGGCTCGAACTCACCAAGGCGTCACTGCGGGAAGCGGTCCTGGCCGGCGAGCTCGACCCCTACCGCTCGCTGGTCGAGGAGCTCTCGAACGACCTCGATGTCATGGATCTGGCGGCCGCCGCGGTGAAGCTGGCTCACGACGCCAGCTACGCCGCGTCAGGCGACCAGGCCGAGGAACAAGACCTCGTTTTCGCGCCGCCGCCGCCGATGCAGCGTGCTGGCATCGCGTCGCCGTCGCCGCACGACCCCAGCCGCGCGCGGTTGTTCGTCGGTGCCGGTCGCATCGACGGTCTGCGCCCCGGCGATTTGGTCGGCGCGATCGCCCACCAAGCCGGCGTGCCCGGCAACTTGATCGGCGCCATCAAAGTCACCGACCGCTTCGCCCTGGTCGACCTGCCGGTCGCCGCGATCGACCACGTGATCGAGTCCCTGCGCGGCATCGCGTTCAACGGCCGGCGGGTGGTGTTCCGGCGCGATTTACATGGCTAGGTCGGCTGCCGACAGCGAGCTGCGCGATCGTTCCAGCTACCTCACCCCGGTCCCGTCGCACCGATGGCAGGTCTCGAGGGTGCCCGAGCGATGGGCCGTGCCCATGATCCAGCCACCGCGGCTGTCGCTGCCGCCGGTCGCGCTCCAGACCATCTCCTGCGACGCGCCGCCCGCGACGTAGAGCGAGCCGGTGCCATCGCAGCGAAGACAGCAGCCGTAGAGCTCCTGGTAGTACTCCGGTGATTGGGCCGCTGCCGGCTCCGCGTCTGCCTCTCGTTGCCGAGCCTCGCTCGCGAGACGCTCCTCTTGGAACCGCCGCGCCGCCTCGGCGCGTGCGCCGATCTGCGCCAGGCGATCGAGGTCGGTCTTCGTCTTCAAGAAGGTCACGCGGTCGTACTCGACGGAGACGCCATTGCGGCGGTCGAAGTGCTCGATGCAGTCGCCCGCCTCGGAACGGACCTCGCTGCGCGCGTTCTCGAAGGCGCCGGTGTCGTCGAACGTCTCGACCCGCTCGCCCGCGGACTAGACCTCGGTGTGGCCGTCGCTCGTCAGCTAGCCGCCCTCTTCGGGTCGGAACATGAGTCCGTAGCCGTGCGGGATGAGGCGTCCGCCATCGCGCACCGCGGTGCCGACGTAGCCGGAGTCGTCGGCGTACTTCGCGGCCACGCTGACCTCGCCATCGCTCAGCTCCGCGTGCACGGTCTCGTCGATGGCGCCGGTCGCCCGCTCGAGCGGGATGCCGAAACGACAGGGGCCAACGGTCGCCGGGCGCTCCGCCGACAAATAGAGCCCGCTGCCGATCAGCGAGTCGGCGCCGATGAAGAGATCGCCATTGGCGAAGAGCAGTGCGACGTCGGGGGCGCTCGCGACCCCTTCGAGCACCATGCAGCACGGCCACGGGTCGCGGCTGCCGAGCGGGCGAGCGACATCGACGCGGACGGTCGCTAAAGCGCCGTCCGCACGGCGAATCTTTGCCATGGCGCCGTCGCGCTCAATCGTCACGCCTTTCGCGCGCGCGAGGGCGCCAGGGAAGACGACGTCGGCCGGAAAGATGAAATCACCGAGTTCCTTCGCCACGCGCGCCGCCCGATCGGCCGCGACCGCTTCCTTCACGGCGGCGATCTGCGCCTCGAATTCGAGCGCCGGCGGAACCGCGCGTCCCGAGATCTGCTGCAGCTTTCGCGCCACCACCTCGAAGTGTCCCGCCGCCAACAGCGCTCGCGCCTGGCGCAGCAGGCCCGAAGTCACGACGGCAGGACGACTCCCCTTTCGCGCGTACGCCGTACCGGAGCGGTAGCACAACGCGGACTGTTGGTGGCATCCCTCCTCGGTCCAACAATCGCCCCAAGCGAGCCACGCTGCGGCATGAGCCGCCTGATCGTCGCTGTGCTCGAGCCCGAACAAGCGTGCTTCGAGGTCGGCCTTCGTTGGCGCCCCGTTCGCGAACCGGCCGTTCTTCTCCATCAGCCGCGTCCACGCCTGCTTGGCGTCGGGGTCGAACGCTTGGTCGAGCCCGTTTGCGAGGTCGGCGACCTTGGCGAAGTCCTGTTCCCTCCAGGCGCGCTCGAATTCAGGCAGCACCTTCCGCGCCGCCTCACGCTCGGCGGCCACCTGCTCTTGGTACTCGGCGATTTCAGCGTCGCGGTCGATCGCGTCCACCACCTCGCCAAATCCGGTTCAGCAGCCGCTACCGCCAAGCACCGCGAGCACGAACAAAGTCAGCAAGCGCATCACGGGAATCCTTGGTTTCGGGGGACTACCAGACCCGCGCGCGCTGCGCGGCTGGCCGCATGATCGGCGCATCGGCCGGCAGGCCGAAAGCGGCGGCAAACTCGTCGACGTTCGAGAGCGGGCCGATCGCACGAAACCGTGCCGGCGAGTGGGGATTCGTCTGCACCTGCAGCCGTTGCTGTTCGGGCGTCTCGTTGGACCGCCACGCGCGCGCCCAGGCGAGGAAGAAGCGCTGCTCGGGCGTGAAGCCGTCGATCGCGGGGCGCGGCTTGCCGGCGAGCGCGCGCTGGAGCGCGTCGTAGCCGATCGTGACGCCGCCGAGATCGGCGAGGTTCTCGCCGAGCGTCAGCTTGCCGTTCACGTGCAGCTCCCCGACCGCCACGTAGCCGTCGAACTGCTCGGTCACGACCTGCGCGCGGCGCTCAAACTCGGCGCGATCGGCCGGCGTCCACCAGTTGGCGAGGTTGCCGGTCGGATCGAACTGGCTGCCCTGGTCGTCGAAGCCGTGGGTGATTTCGTGGCCGATCACCGCCCCCATCGCGCCGTAGTTGAGCGCGTCGTCGTAGCTCTCGCTGAAAAAGGGCGGCTGCAGGATCCCTGCGGGAAAGGTGATGTCGTTGTTGGTCGGGTTGTAGCCGGCGTTCACCAGATAGGCCGGCATGCCGAACTCCGTCCGGTCTACCGGATTGCCGACCTTCGCCAGGTCGCGCTTCTTCTCGAACGCGACCGCACGCTGGTGGTTTTCGAGCCACGCGCCGCGCTCGACCACGAGGCCGGCCCAGTCGCGCCATTGGTCCGGGTAGCCGATCTTGCACTTGAACGCAGCGAGCTTGGTGAGCGCCTTCTGCCGCGTCTCCTCCCCCATCCAGTCGAGCGCGAGCAGGCGCGCGCGGAAGGCTGCGAGCAGGTCGTCGACCATCTTCTGGCAACGGACCTTGGCGTTCGGACTGAAGGTCCTGGCGACGAACGCCTGACCGAGCGCCTCGCCCATCGCCGCCCCAGTTGCGTCGACGACGCGCCGCCAGCGCGGGCGCTGCTGCTGTGCGCCGCCGAGCGTCTTGCCGAAGAACTCGAAGTTCGCCTCGTCGAAGGCACGCGGAAGGTACTCGGCGTGCGCGTGACCGAGTTGCCAGCGCAGATACGCCTGCCATTGGTCGAGCGGGCGCTCGACCAGCACGCGATCGAGCGCCGCGAAGTAGCCGGGCGCGATCAGGTTGATCGTCGCGCCGCGATCAACCCCCATCGCCGCGAAGTAGGCGCTCCAGTCGAAGTGCGGCGTCATCAACTGCAACTGCTCGAACGCGACCTTGTTCAGCAGTTTCTGCGGGTCGCGGAACTCGAGGTTGCCGAAGGCGGCCTCGGCGAGCTCGGCTTCGAGCTCGAGGATTTGTCGCGCCGCCGCCGGAGCGTCGTCGGTGCTGCCTGACGCACTCGCCAGCAGCGCTCCGAGTCGCGCCACGTGTGCCGTGTACTGCGCGCGCAGGGCAACCGACGTGTCGTCGCTGCGGAAGTAGTAGTCACGTTCCGGCAGCCCCATCCCGTCCTGCACCACCCAGAGGACGTTGCGGGACGAGTCGGCGAGGTCAGGCCCGGCGCCGATGCCGAAGAGCGCGGAGGTGCCGTTCCAGTGCAGTCGCGCGAGCAGCGCCGGGAGCTGCTTCAGATCGACGAGCGCGTCGATCGCGGCGAGGTCGCCGGCGAGCGGCTTCAGGCCACGACGCTCGATCGCCGCCTCGTCGAGGCCGCTCGCGAAGTAGTCGCCGAGCTTGCGGTGGAGATCGTCCTTCGGCGCGCCCGCGCCGTCCGCCGCCTCCTCGAGCAGCGCCCGCAGCACTTCGAGGTTCCTCTTCTCGACCTCGTCGAAGACGCCCCAAGCAGCCTCGTCGGCCGGCACCGGGTTCTGGTCGAGCCAGCCACCGTTGGCGAAGCGATTGAAGTCGCGCGCCTTGTCGGCGGTGAGGTCGAGGTCGGCGAGGAGCAGTCCAGATCCGGGGGTGGGCACGTGAGACGCTCCGTCGGGCGCGGCACGGCAACCGAGCAGGCTGCTGAGAAGGCCGCTGAGGATGACCGTCGCGGAGATCACGACGGGGGACCGAAGTTGCTGGCGCATCGTGAGCGAGTTCCTGGCAGAGAGTCGCGCCATGATGCCGAGGCGGCAGAAAACGCGAATGGCCGAACGGAGCGAGCTCGCTGGAGATGACGATGGTCCGCTCGACACGCAGGGAGTTCATCGGCGAGGCGGCGTGCGGGTCGTTCGCGCTGGCGGCAGCGACGATGCCGTCTGGTTGGTGGCGCGGACGCGCGCGAGTGGCCGGGGTGCGCGGCGAGCTCGGGGAGTTGGTGCGCTTCGTGCAGACGGTCGAGCCCGCGCGCGTGGTCGCCGAGCTGGTCGAGCGCACGCGTGCCGGACTCACGCCTGAGTGCTTGCTGGTGGCGCTGCTCTACGCCGGCGTGAGCGACGTGCGGCCGCAGCCGGTCGGGTTCCAGTTCCATTGCGTGCTGCAACTGCCGTCGGTCTGGCAGGTCGCGCGGGCGTTGCCGGTTGCGGAACGGCTGCTGCCGCTCGCCTACGCGCTGGCGAACTACCAGCAGCTGAATGCGCGCGCGCCGCCGGGTGGCGGCCTGCCGGAACCGCCGCCGGCTGGCGCGCTGCCGACGGTGGAGCGCGCCGCGACGCTGCTGGCGGAGGCGTGCGCGAACTGGGATGCCGAGCGGGGCGATCGCGCGATCACGGCGCTCGCACGCGGTGCGCCACGCGAGGCGCTGATCGAGCAGTTGCTGCCGTGGGCGCTGCGGAACTTCGCTGACGTCGGCCACCATCCGATCTTCGCCGCGGGCGCGTTTCAGCTGCTGGATCAGTTCGGCTGGCAGCACGCCGAGACGCTGCTGCGCTCGCTGGTGCAGGGGCTGCTGTTGCCGGGCGAGAGCGAGGCGAGCCGCGACTACCCGCGCAGCCGCGAACTCGCGGCGCAGATCGCGGCGCAGGGCGGGGTCGCGACGGGTGATCTCGCGGAGCTCGGGCTTGGTGACACCGCTCGCACCGGCGAGCGTGCGTTCGACCTGGCGACGCTCGGTGCCGATGCGTCCGCAGCCCGAGGTGGGTTGCTGCGGGCGCTCGTCCACCATTCGCGCGAACGGCAGTTGGACGCAGGTTTCGCGCTGGTCGGCGACGTGGCGCTCGAACTGCTGATGGAGAATCGCGGCCTGCTCGCGGTGCACGCCACGACTTCGATTCGCGCGCTGCACGAACTGTCGCGCCGCACCGATTCGCTGGAGCTGCGATGGACGGCGTTGCTGCAGGCGGCGGCCTGGCTTCCGCGCTGGCGTGCCGCGTTCGGCGGCGCGAAGCAGTTGCCGCGTGAGCGTTCCGCGCGTCTCTCCGACCTGGTCGAGGATTCCGTCCGAGTGGCGTCGGGAGTGGCCTTCGAATCGCTCCTCGCCGACCACGGCGGCGATCGTCGCGCCCTGGCGTGCCGCACGGCTGCGCAACTCGCCGCGCCGGGTGCGCCGAGCGATTTCATCGCCGCCGCGCGCGGGCTGCTGGTCGCGAAGGGCCGCGAGTCGCACGACTGGAAGTTCTTCGCCGCGGTGGAGGCCTGCGGCGACTCGCCGGGCTGGCACGACGGGACGCGTGGCGCGGCGCGCTTGGCCGTGCTGGTCCACTACCTGCGCCTCCCCGACGAGCCCGACTTCACGCCGGTCGCGGCGCTGCGCACAGCACTGGCGCGCTGAGCCGGTGAGCGCGGAGAGCTCGCGCCGACGGGCCCTGTCGGTTTCTGCCGCCCCGCGCGATCATCTCGGCGCCCGGATCCGGAGATCTCGCGTGAAACACCTCGTCACCCTTCCGCTGCCGTTCCTGCTCATTCTCGCGGTCGCTTCGCTGCGCGCGCAGACCGTCGACGGCACGCTCTTCCATGACCTCAACCGCGACGGCGTGCGTGACGCCGGCGAGCCGCTCCTCGGGAACGTCCCGGTCACGCTCTATGGCGAGGACGGCAACTTCGACCAGACGGTGCTCTCCGGCGCCGACGGTCGCTACACGTTCGCGGGGACCGCTGGCCTGCAGTACGTCCTCGAAGCGCTGCCGGGCGCGAATTGGCGCCTGTCGTTCCAGGACCTTGGCGCCGACGCCGATCCGATCCCCGCTTGGCCGCAAGGACGGCGTCGGCCCGCCGTCGCCGACTTCCTGGTCGGTCACCTGCGCGCCTCCTCGCCCGGGTCGCCGCTGCTGCATGTCGCGCTCGGCGACTCGATCGCGTACGGCTTCAACCTGTGCGATTCGCCGAGCGGCGCGAACGATTACGTGAAGCCGCTCACCATTGCGAAGCTCGATCGCGCTGGATCGGCGACGCTATTGAAGCAGGCGGTACTCGGTTACGAGACCAACGATCTGCTCGACCCGGCGGCGAGCGGGACGATCTTCGATGCCATCGCGCTGGCGCCGCAGCTGGTCTCGATCTCGATCGGCGGCAACGACTTCCTCTCCGACGATGGCACCACGCGCAGACAGCCGCGAACCTGGTTGTCGCCCGGCAGAACCTGCAGGAGCTGCTGTCGACGCTGCTCTCCGAGCTGCCCGACTGCGACGTGGTGCTGAACACGGTCTACGACAACGAGGACGGCAACGACGCGTTCCACAACGAGTGGGGAGCGGTGTGGAATCAGGTGTTGCGCGATGTTGCGTGGGGCCAACGCCGCCGCGTCGCCGTGGCCGAGATCTGGCCGGACTACTCGCACGAGGATCCCGCGACCGGCACGAAGCTCGGCGCGGATGCGCTCATCTGCCAGTTCTTCGGGCTCGACAAGATCCATCCGAAGAAGCGCGGGTACGACCTGCATGAGGAGAAGGTCTGGCAGGGACTCGGTGGCGTGACCGCGAGCGCCACCACCGAGACGCGCAACTTCGGCTTCCTCGCGCGGATCGGCAGCCGCTTCGCGACGATCGCCACCGATGTGGGTGGTGGCGCGTCAAACCTCACCGACGCACTGGTCGAGGACGACTTCGGCGCGGTGTTGCCGGCCGGAAACCGCGAAGTGCGCCTGTCGGGCTTCGATGCGACGCCGGTCGGGATGCTGACGCAGGTCGTCGCCAAGGTGCGCTACCGGACGGTGCTGCCGTCGACCGACGACGACTACCGTTTCGAGCTTTCGGTGGACGGGTCGTTCGCGGCGCCGGGATCGACCTCGTCGACCTCGTCGACCTGGAACACCGTGGTGCCGCTGGTCGGTGGCGCTGGCAATGGGGTGCCGGTCCTTGCCGGACGTGACCAGGGATTCTGGCGCGACGTCAGCGGATTGGTCACGAGCGGCGCCGAGATCGACGGCCGCTCGACGATCGATTGGAGCGACCTCGCGAACGTCACGGTGCGCGCGGTCGGGATCGAGAACGGCGGCGCGCCCGATGGCTACGACCTCGAGTGGGACAGCACTGGAACGCAGGGCGCCGACGCCTGGATCTGGGCCAGTACCGGCACCGGCAGCTTCCCGCTGCCGCCGTTCGGGACGTTCGGGATCGACCTCGTGACCGCAGTCCTGCTCGATCGCGGGCCGATCGGTGCCAATGGCGCGCGCACGATCGCGATCGACATTCCTTCCGACCCGACCTTGATCGGCTTCACCGGCTACCTGCAGTCGCTGGTCGTCGACAGCTACAAGCCGAAGCAGGGCGCGATCACCAACCTCGTGAGCGTGACGTTGCAGTAGTCGGTTGGTTGCAGTAGCCCTGCCGGCCGCGTCAGTTCGCGCCGGCTTCGTCGCCCATCTGCATCGCCTCGACGGTCAGCTTCCCGAGCTTCGCCAGAAAGTGCTTCTGGTTCTTGGCGAACCAGCGCTCCCAGTCGGGCGCTTCCTCGTCGCTCCATGGCGGGACCGGTTCGCTGCCGGCGTCTTCGAGTCCGCGCGCGAGTACATCGCGCAACGTCGCGCCGGTCTTGTCGGGGCCGCCCCACTTGCTGCCGCTGTCGCCGATCGGGGAGAGCTTGATCCGTTGCACCACCACTTCGATGCCCTTGCGCGCGCGGAGCTTGACCAGGGCGCCGGCGGTCGAGGTGAGCAATGCTTCGTGCCAGCGTGACAGTTGCGGCAACATCTCCATCAGCGCCGTGACGCTGCGGTCGTCGGGCAGGATCGTGAGCGCGTTCACCAGTTCCTGCGCCAACGTGTTCAACTCGTCGCGCTGCTTGCGCTTCTCGATCGCCTTCGGATCCTCCGGCGGCGGATTGTCCTCACCAGCACCCGCGCCGCCACCGCCGCCCCAGTCCGCGCGGCCGTACGGCATCTTTGCGAGCGCCTTCATCGTCAAGTTCAGCGCGTTGCAAAGCGCCGGCACGGCGACGTCGGGATGCATCTTCGCGGCCAGCGCCTGCACCGACCCGAGTCGCACCAGATGATTGTCGTCATCGAGCGTGCCGGCGACCAGCTTGGCGATCTCGGCGGAGGGACCCAGCGGACGGGCGTGGTCGAGCTCGGCCAGCTTGTCGACGGTCGCCTTGCGATCGAATGGATCCTTCGACTTCAGCTTCGCCGCGAGCCCGGCGACCGCTGCGGCCTCTTCCTTCTGGTGCGGTGCGCAGAGCGCCGTCAGCGAGCAGTTCGCGCAGTCGCCACCGATCGGCGCCGCTGTGGCGAAAGATGAGGCGACCACGATCCAGCAGTGCGCGAACCAGGTGGCGACCATGAACACTCCTTCTGCCAGCAGCGTCGATCACGCGACGAAGTCGGCGCGAAACGGCGGTGCGAGACGGGAATGTAGCGAGCGGCCGTTGCGCTGTTTGGCCGGCGCGATGCGCTCCCTTGTCAGAATCGCGACACTTCAGGCGACTCGAGTCAGAAGTCGCTGCCCGCCTTCTGCACTTCCTTGTAGGCGTTGATCTTCCCGCCGGCGATCTGCTTCACGAATTCGTCGACGATGGCGTCGAGCTCCGCTCCCTGTTCGAGCAGGCCGGGGAAGCAGCGCTTGAATGCCGCATCGCCGCCTTCGCCAAAAAGCTCGGCCTTCGCGTACTCCTTCCACTGCGCGGCGCGATTGGCGCCGGCCGGGAAGTTGAGCCAGAGGATGAAGTTGCTCATGTCGGCATAGAAGCCGCTCGAGATGGTCGAGATCAGGCCATCGCGCTGCTCGCCTTCGACGTCGCCGACCATGGTCGCGGCGACCGCGTTCAGCCCGTGCAGTGGCATCGCGAGCGCGCGCTTCAGTCCGACCCTCAGCTTCGCGGTGCGGCCGGTCTCGGCCAACCGGCCCGAGCGCCACGGCTGGAACTTGATCATTTCGCCGTCGCGGAAGTGGTACGACATGTACTCCGCGATCCCCTCGCTGAACCAGTGCGTGTTGAGCTCGCCGATCGCGCAGGACTCGCCGCCGTCGCTCGACGCGAGCCGGTCGATCCAGGCGTGGGTCAGCTCGTGCAGCAGCGTCTGCACTCCCGACTCGAAGGCGCCGAGCCCGGGCTTGATCACCGTCGTCCAGGTGAAGCTCTGCTTGCTCCACGGCTCGTAGTGTGCGCGCATCCCGGGGCTGCCACGTCCACCGTGGTCCTCGACCTGGTAGTCCTGGTAGCGCTTCTCGTTCAGGAAGATGAAGACCGGCAGGAACGGATCTTCGGCCGGCGGCTTGGGGGTCAGCGGGAGGAGGTAGGAGCGGATGCGCTTGTCGAACGCCTCGAGGTAGGGGGAGTAGCCGGCCTCGACGGCGGCACGCCGCTTCTCCCGCTCCGCCGGCGTCCCGGCCACCTCGACGAACAGGGCGTACGGTGGCCTGCTCTCGACCATCTCGTATTCGAGCTTGGCGAAGAACGGCCGTTCGACGAGCGTCCCGCGCAACGCATCGATGGCCTTGAAGAAGGGATCGCTCTTGCCTTTCGCCGCGCGCTCCTCGAGCGCCGGTCGCACCTCGTTCCAGCGCTTGACCACCTCGGCGCGGCCGCTACGCGTGAGCTCCTGGCTCGCCTCGTCATAGAACGACTGGAGCGCCACCTTCTGCGGCGTTCGCACAACGTCGGAGAAGCCCTCGAGATCGTCCGCCGGTGCCAACTTCCGGACGTCGAGCTTCGCGCGCGCCTGCGGGTGATCCGCGTCGAGCTGAAAGACGCGCGTCCAGCACTCCTCCGACAACTTCTCGTCCTTCAGCCGGTCGGCGTCGATCGCGAGCGTCGCCGCCTCGGCGGCCGAGGCCGCGGTCCGGACTTGACGGCGCAGCGTCTCCCGATCCGGCAACGGCGGCTCTTTCGGCGCGGGCGGTGGCGTCGGGATCGCGGCAGCCGCTGCCGCCGCCTTTGCGGCCGCCTCCTCGACCGCGGCTGCCGCCGCAGCGCTCTCGGCCTCGGCCGCAGCAGCGATCGCCGCAGCGTGGTCGACCGGTTCGTCGTCGCCGCGCTTGAACAGGAACACCGCGATCGCGAGCACCGCGACTCCCCCGGCGATCGCGGCGATGAACGGAACCGGGCTCTTTGGCGGCTCGGCGTGCCCGCGCCGCAACTTGGTGCCGCTACGCGCGCTGCCGGTGCTGCTGGTGGCACTGGTGCTGCTGGCGCTGCTGGTACTGCTGCCGCTGGTGCCTCGACGAGACGGGTTGCGTGGTGCGGGCATGGTCATCCAACCTGGTTCGCGGAGCAGATACTGAAGGGCGTGCGATGGTACTGCGGAGGCGTCGCCTCACCAGACAGTCGGAACGTAGTCCTTCAAGAACAGCCCGCTCACGTGCTGGCCGGTGAGGAAGCCGGAGATGATCGGATCGCACACGCGCGCGGCGCCGTCGATGGCGTCGAGCGGCGGCTGGAACCCCTCGCGCTCCTTGCGCAACGCGATTTCGGCCGGATCCTCGTCGGTCACCCAGCCGGTGTCGACGCTGTTCATGTGGATGCCCGACCGGCGGTAATCCTGCGCCGACGTGCGCGTCATCATGTTGAGCGCCGCCTTGGCCATGTTGGTGTGGGGATGGCGGTCGGTCTTGGTCCCGCGACCGAACTGCCCCTCCATGGCGGAGACATTCACGATGTGCTTGTCCGCCGTCGCCACCCGCTCCAGCAATGGCTTCAACCGTGCGTTCAACACATAGGGCGCGATCGCGTTCACCAGTTGCACCTCGAGCAGCTCCGGCGTCGCCACCTCGTGCAGCTTGAGCCGCCAGCTGTTCATCTTGCGCAGGTCGATCTGCTGGCGATCGGCGTCGTACGCATGCTCGGGGAAGAGATTGTGGGCGGGCGCGCGGTCGTCCTCGTGCCAGGCGAGCTGCGAGTGCGCCGCGGCCGCCGCGTGATCGGGAGCGCGAGCGAGCGCCGCGCCCCCCACCGCGCCAGCGACACCCGAGAGGAGCAGGCGCTGCGGAGGCGCCAGCGCCTCGAGGCCGCGCTGCTCGGCCTCCATCATGTGGGCGTAGTAGGCCGGCGGGCGGCGCACGGTCTGGCAGGCGTTGTTGACGATGAAGTCGAGTCGCTCGAGCGTGGCGTCGAGCTCGGCACAGAAGCGCTCGACGCTCGGCGTGTGGCGCAGATCGAGCCCGAAGACGCGCAGTCGATCGGCGAAGCGGACGAAGTCGGGCAGCTCGGAATAACGGCGCGCGGCATCGACGGCGAAGCGCGTGGTCACGATCACGGTCGCACCGCAGCGCAGCAGCTTGCGGACGATCTCCTGGCCGATCTTGATGCGGCCGCCCGTCACCAGCGCGACTCGACCCGACAGGTCGCAGCGCTCGTCGCGTTTGCGGAAGTTCAGGTCCCCGCAGGCGTTGCACATCGCGTCGTAGAAGAAGTGCACTTGCACATAGGGCGCCTTGCAGGCGTAGCAGAAGCGCGGCTTAGTGAGCGTCGTCGCGATCGCGGTGCTGCGCGGCGGCAATTCGGCCCTACCGGCTGCCGTCGCGAACAACGGCTGCGGTGTCTCGTCCTTCGGCGGCAGCGCGTGCTTCGGCAGCAGGTCGCTCTCGACCTTGCCCTCGCTCCGCGCGCGCCGCAGCGCTGACTGCTCGAGCGTCGCGAGATCGCGCTCGCGGACCTTGCGGCGGTCCTTCTTGCGCAGCGACTTGCGGAGCCGCCGGTAGTCGACCGCCTCCGGGTCGGAGAGCTTGCCGCACGCAGCGAGCAACCGGCGCCGCAGCTCCGCAGGCAGGTCGTAGAGCGACGTGCGATCGACGGCGAACTGCTCGAGCAGCGCGGTCAGGCGGAGGGAGTCGTCGGTGCCTTGCTTCGTGCCGTCGTCCATTGGAGGACGCGACACACTACCGCGGGGTGTGCGTGCGTCTCGTGAACCGGCGGACGAGACCGGTTGCGAGCAGCGCGAGCGATCCGATGATCCACGGCATCGGCGTGCCGATCTTCACCGGAGTTGCCGGCGGATCGCCGGCAGCAACATCCGCCACCTCGATCACGCGCTCTGCGACTGGCGCCGGCGGGTCGATTCGCGCCCCCGATTGGATCGCGAGCTGCCGCGCATGCAGCTCGGCGTGATCGACTGCCGCGCCGCTCCCAAGCGCGTTGCGCAGGATCGGCAGGTCCACGCGGTAGCCGTCGCCGCCCGCTTCGAGACCGGAAAGGCCCGGCGGGTCGCGATGGAGTTCGTTGCGCAGCGCGATCGTCTTGCCGCGCAGGCGGATCGGCTCATCGCCCTCCTCCTGTGCCGGCGTCGTGAGCGAGATCGCGTTGATGCCGAGCCAGAGGAACGACGCCGCGAACGCGGCGGCAAGTGTCGGCTGGTGGCCGGCGCTCATGGCGTCACGTAGGAGGCTTGGACGTCGTTTTCCAGCATGCGCCACGACCGGATGACCAGCGGCGCCGGAGTCTGCGGCAACATCGTGCCGAACAGCCCGCCGGAGGCGAGGCGCCGATCGTGCCAGAGGTTCAGCGAATTGGTGCCGTAGATCATCGACTCGTTGCGCGAGACCATCGATCCGAACAACTTGAAGTCGTAGCCGAACGCGAGCGTGACCAGCGCAGCGGCGTGATTGGTGTAGAGCGAGGCGTGGACGGTCTTCATCGAGGTCTTCATCGAGGTCTTCATCAAGGTCGTCGAGAGCGACGAAAACTTGGTGACTCCCGCCGGCAGGTTCCCCGCCCATGCGGTCGGGCCGAGTGCGGCCGCAAGATCGAACGCCGAAAGGCCGATCGTGCCGTCGTAGACGCCGTCGCCGTCCGTGTCCTCGCCGCTGCCCGGGATCGTGTCGCCGACGTTCTTCCCGGCCGGGATCAGGCCGAGAGCGGCGTCCGCTTGCGAGTACTAGTCGACGGTGAAGATGCCGTCACCCTCGAGCGTGTCGTCGTCTTCGGTCCCGAGCACGCCGTCGCGCCCGGCCGCGGTGTTGGGCAGTTGGTCGGCGCCGGCGTCTTCCTTGCTCGTGTTCATCGGGTCGGCGAGCCAACCACCGACGTGGCTCTTCCAGGTGCTGTTGGTGAAGTTGCCGAGGACGACGTTCTCCTTGGCGAACAGGCCGAGGAAGTCCTTGCTCCGGTTGGCGGCGAGCCAAGTCTCAGTATCAGTTTCGGTCGTGCTGGCCGGCGCGTAGGAGGTCGGCCCGGTCAGGTAGGTGAGGTCGTGCGCGACGTAGACGTTGCGGCCGGAGTAGATCGTTCCCTGACCGCTTACGACACCCTTGATGATGACGTCGCCCCGCACGACCACCGAGCCGGAGAGCAGGATCCGCTTCGCGGTAGTTCCGATGAGTACCACGTGCTGCTTCTCGCCCACTTCGTTGCCAAGGACGGCGTCGCAGACCGGGGTCGGCGGCAGCGGCGCTCCGGTTCCGCTGAGTCCTCCGCCGATCGCGAGGCTGCCGTTCGCGGCGATCGCGCGCGCCGCGTAGAACGCGAGGTCGTTCAGGTTCGGCATCGGCATCTGCTCAACGAAGTCGTGCTGGTTCTCGGGCAGCCCTCCCATCCCACGCACCTCGGTGGCGCCGACGATGTCCCAGCCGGCGTAGATCCCGCCATCGCTCCCGTCGGTCACCCCGTCTTCGTTGTCGTCGAGGTAGCCCTCGAGATCGGGATGGGTCGGATCGATCAGGGACATCGCGTCGTACCGCGGCGTCCCGAAGACGCCGGGTTCGTAGCCGGCGGCGTCGAACTGCGCGTTCGAGCGCACGTTGCCGTAGCCGTTGATCGTGTCGCCGTAGAACCATCCCCAGTTGTTGAGGAAATAGGAGTAGTCGAAGACGCGACTCGGCTCGACCGCGACGTCGACGCTCACCGACTGTTTGGCCCGCGCGGTCGCGCGATCGGGCACGTAGCCGGTGGCAGTGAGCGTCACTTCGCGGCCCGCGCCGTTGACGCGGGTGGTGAAGGCAACGCTGTAGCTGCCGTAGGTCCGGCCCGCGCGTGCGAGTGATCGGTCGGTGGCCAACGTGACGACTTGCGGCTGCGCCGGGTCGCCACCGACGAACGCGAGCTGGTCGAGCTGCCCGATCGGGTCGAACGGATCGAGGCGGATCGTGTCGCGCATGAAGGCGAGTCGGTCATGGATGGCAGCTTCCGCCGCGGCTCGCGCCGCGAGGCACTCGAGCGAACGCGCGACGTCACATCATTGCGTGCTGGTGAGCGAGACCGCCGCCCAGCTGAGGCCGGCGGCGAAAGTCGTAGCGATCAGCGCCGCGAACAGCGCGCCACCGCGCTGCGAGTGTCGTTGCATGAGAATGCTCCTTTGATTCCTCAACCGCCGTTCCGCAATCGGATCACTAGGTCGTGCGTCGGTGCCGGAGTGCCACCCGCCACCGCGTGGGTCGTGCGCGCGCGAATCGTCAACAGGTTGCCCTGGCGAGTCATGGTGAACCCCTTGCCCTGCGTTGCATCGGGGACGTCGATCGAGTCGACCAAGATGAGGTCGTCGCCGACGGTCGCCCCAGCCGCGTCGACGGCGCGCCTTACCAGCCGGCAGACGTCGGTGCGCGCGGCGTCGGCGACGACGACGAGGTAGCTCGCTCTGCCGCCTGGCAGGTCGCGCGCTGCGGTGCCGCTGCTCGAGCGCGCGCGCCAAGTGACTGCGCCGTTCACCTGATCGAGCGGCAGCTCGAAGGTGACGGTGTCGCCGAGCGCCGATTGCCCATCGATCGTGAGGTTGGTCGCGTTGGCGTCGCCGAACTCGTTCAGCAGCAGCGCCGAGGTGCCGCTCACGTGGCGCCTCACCACGCTCGCGTCGAACTGCTGCGCCAAGGCGCCGCTCGTCTCGCGTGCGATCAGGCAGGCGACGCCGGCGACCGCCGCGAAGATCGTGACCGAGAGCGCCGATTTGACCAGGGTGTGTCCGCGAGCGCGCATCTCAGGTCTCCCCGGAGCGAAGCGTCGCGGGGCAGGCGCTGGCGAAAGTCGGCCTCAGGCGGCTTGACCAAGCGACCGGACGGTCTTGGATCGTCGCGCTGTTTTGCTCGCCGTGGATCTGGGCCGGCGACGGGCTGCTGGCGATCGGGACACTGCTGTGGTTCCAGGCACTCGCAAGGCTCGAGCTTTCCGTCGCGCTGCCGGTCTCCTGCCTGCTCACGCTGGTGCTGTCGGTGATCGCCGGATGGGTCTGCTTCGGTGAGGCGTTGCCGTCGAGGCGTGTCGCGGGGCTGCTGCTCGCACGGCTCGCGGCGGCAATGATTTCACGCCGATGATTTCACGCAAGTGAGCGAACAGCGACTCTCCAATCGGTGGCGCGCGCTCCCAGTCGCGATCGCGTTGTCTGCTGCGCCGATCGAGCTGTCGTGCCTGGGAGGCATCTTCTTCCCCGACACGGCCAGCTACCTTTTCCACACTTCGCATGCGGGTTTCGAGGTCCCGTTCCAGACCCGCAACCCGGCCTACCCGTTGCTGCTCGACGCGCTCTGCCTGCTGCTGCCGGCGGGCGCGCGGATGGTGGCGCTGGTGCTGTTGCAGCAGCTTTGCGTGACCGCCATCCCCTAGCTGCTGCTGCGCTGCGGTGAACAGCTCGGACGACCGCGCGTCGGTTTCGTCGCGAGCTTGCTGGCCTCGTTGCATGCGCCGAATTCGCTGTCTGCGCAGTGCGCGATGAGTGACAGCCTGTTCGCGTTCCTGCTCGCGCTGACAGGCTTCTGGTTTGTGCGCGCGCTTCGGTCCGGCAGCGCAAGTCACGGGTGGCTCGCCGGCGCGCTCGCCGCTGGAGCGATGGCGCAGCGCAGCTCCGGGGTCGCGCTGGTTGCGGCAGCGGTCGTTGCGTTGCTGTGCACCGGCCCGCGCCGCCACCTCCGGCTGCTGCTCCATTTCCTCGGCGGCTTCCTGGCCATGTTGCTGCTGGTGCTGACGCGGAACAACCTCGAGTACGGCCGGTTCACAATGGTGGACGGCGACGGCATCCACCTGTTCTGCCGGGTCGCGGCGGTGGAGAAGCGGCTGGCCGACACGCCCGAAGCGCATCGAATCGAGCGACTTGCGCGCGAGAACGGCGTCGACGTATTCGCGGTCTCCCAGGCCGGTTGGCGGCTCCATCGCTTGTTGCGCGAGAAGGAGGGACTGTCCCAACGGCAGGCCGACGAACTGCTCGGTTGCGTGGCGCGCCAGGCGCTCTGGCTCGATCCGTGGCGAAGCGTGAAGTTGACAGTCGGGTCGATGGTGTCAGCGTTAGAGCGCCGCAATCCCGTGAACTACGTGCTCAACGGGTGCATCTCACCGGCGACGTTCGCCGCCAATCACCGGCGCGCGGTGGAAGCGTGGTCGGCGTCGCTCGATCGCTTCGCCGTCGCCGAAGCGCTCCTGCCCGCCTATCCGCCGCGCGCGGACGAAGGGGATTCTCGGGTGCGATTCGTGCGCGCGTGGGCGCGGGCGTCGCGGCAGTGGACCGGCGCGTGGGTGCTGGTCGGACTGCTCGTTGTTGGCGTCACGGGGTTGGTGCGCCGCGCCGCCGCGACGATCTTCTTCGCCGGGCTGCCGATCGCGCCGCTCGCGGCATCGGGCATCGGCGAAATCCCGTTTCCAGGTCACTTCGACGCGGTCGTACCCGCGACCTGGCTCGCCCTGCTGCGCGCCCTTCCCCGCGCCTTTCCGCCGCGACTCACCAGATCCTGACGCGCGCCGCCTCGTCGCGCCACATCGGATCGCCCGGCTTCACGTCGAACGCCTGCATGAACTCCGGCACGTTCACCATCGGACCGATCACCCGCCACTTGGCCGGCGAGTGGACGTCGGAGAGAAGCGCCTGGCGCAGCCGCGCTTCGCGCGGATGGCCGAGCCAGCCGAGCGCGTAGCCGAGGAAGTAGCGCTGCGTCGGCGTCAGCCCCGCGATCGGCTTGCCCTCGCGGTACTGCGCCGTCTTCTTGAATGCGTCGAGCCCGAGCACCACGCCGCCGAAGTCGGCGATGTTCTCGCCGAGCGTCGCCTCGCCGTTGATGTGGAGGCCCGGCAGCGGCTCGTAGGCGTCGAACTGGGCCACCATCACCGCGGCGCGCCGCTTGAACTGCGCCTCATCCTCCGCGGTCCACCAGTCGACCAGATTGCCCGCAGCGTCGAACTGTCGGCCTTCGTCGTCGAAGCCGTGGGTGATTTCGTGGCCGATCGTGCTGGCGCCGGCGTAGCCGTAGACGACCGCGTCGTCGGCGTCGGCGTCCTTCAGGCCCGGGATCAGGAAGATGCCGGCCGGCAGGACGATCTCGTTGTTGGACGCGTTGTAGTAGGCGTTGTAGGTCTGCGGCGTCATCTCCCACTCGTCGCGATCGACCGGCTTGCCGAACTTTTGGATCGAGTCGGCGAAGTCGAAGCGGGCCGCGCGAACCATGTTGGCGCAGAAGCTGTCGCGCGCGACTTCGAGCGCGCTCATGTCCTTCCAGCGGTCGGGGAAGCCGACCTTGTTCTTCATGGTCGCGAGCTTGGCGAGCGCCTTCTCCTTGGTCGTCGCGCTCATCCAGTCGAGCGACTCGATGTGCTCGCGGTAGGTCGTGCGGATGGCCTCGACCATGTCGACGTAGCGCTGCTTGGTGGGCGCCGGGAAGTAGTCCTGCACGAACAGCCGGCCGACCACCATGCCCATCGCGCTCTCCTGCGCGTCGAGCACGCGCTTCCAGCGTGGCCGCTGCTCCTTCGCGCCCTGCAGCTCGCGGCCGAAGAAGGCGAAGTGCTCGAGGTCGAAGGCCGTCGGCAGGTAGGCGGCGTACTCGTGCAGCAACTGCGCCGTGAGGTAGGCGCGCAGCGTCTCGACCGGAGTCGATTGCAGCAGAGCGTCAAGCACGACGAAGAACTCGGGCTGGCCGACGATGAGCGCATCCGCCGTCGCGAGGCCGTGGTGATCGAGGAGCGCGCGCCACTCGACGTGCGGGGCGTATTCGTGGAACGTCGCCACGCTCATCTTGTGGTAGTTCGCGTGCGGGTCGCGCAGCGCCTCGAGCGGCTTGCTCGCCTGCGCGAGCGCCGTCTCGAAGACCAGCACAGCATCACCGGCGCTCGCGGCCGCTTGCGCTCCCTGGCCGAGCAGCATGAAAAGGCGCGCGAGGTGCTTCGGATACTCCGTGCGCGCCTTGGCGACGCCCTCCTCGGCGTTGAAGTAGTAGTCGCGTTCGGGCAGGCCGAGGCCGCCCTGGCTCAGCATCACCGCCATCACGTCGCTCTGCTTCTGGTCCTGTCCGACGCCAAACGACCAGAACGCCTCGACGCCGATCTCCTGCAGCTCGGTTGCGACGCCAATCGCGTCGGCCGGAGTGGCGACGGCGGCGATCCGATCGAGCCACGGTTGGAGCGGAGCGATGCCGATCGCCTCGGCGGTCGCCGGTTCGATCGCCGCCGCCCAAAAGTCGCCGATCTTCTGCGCGTCGCTCCCGCGCGGCGCCGCCAGCTGCGCGGCCGCCTTCTCCGCGATCTCGCGCTTGATCCGGTAGAGCTCTTCGTTGACCAGATGGCCGATCGTCCACGCCGATTCGCTGGCCGGAATCGGGTTCCTCGCCAGCCAGCCGCCATTCGCGTACTGGAAGAAGTCCTGCGCGGGGCGGGTCGCGGGATCGAGATTGGCGGCGATCAGGTCGGTCGGCGCCGATTCGACGGCCATCGTGGACTCCGTGGAACGCTTGGTTGCAGCATCGTGATCCGTCGCGTTGCAGCGCAGCGCCGCCGCGCAGGACAGCACGAGCGCGACCATGGCGCGCAAGCGGACGGCGTCTCGGGTCATGGGTTCGCAATGATCTTCTTGAAGGTAGGAGCGCGGCATCAGCGGGCGCGGCATCGTAGCGCGGTCCGCAGCGCCTGACCGCTGCGTACGATGCGCCGCCATGCGTCCGCGCGACCTCCCTTCACTGGTGCTCGCACTCTCCGGCGACGCGCTGCCTGACTTCCAGCGCGAAGTGCGCCCATTGCTTGCCGATCGCTGCTTCGCCTGCCACGGGCCTGATGAAGAGGCGCGCAAGCGCGGACTCCGGCTCGACACGTTCGACGGGGCGACCGCGACGCTGAAGAGCGGTCGGCGAGCGATTGTCCCGGGCGACCTCGCCGCGAGCGAAATGGCGCGGCGGCTCACCACCGACGACGACCGGCGCGCGATGCCGCCGGAGACGCTGCACCGGCCGCTCTCGACCCACGAGCGCGACACTTTGCTGCGTTGGATCGAGTCCGGCGCAAAGTACGAGACGCACTGGGCGTTCGTGCCGCCGCAGCGGGCACCGTTGCCTGACGTTCGCGACGCCGCATGGTGTCGCGATCCGCTTGATCGCTTCGTGCTCGCGCCGCTCGAGGCGGACGGGATCGCGCCCGCTCCGGAGTCCGATCGGGCGACCTGGTTGCGCCGCGCGTCGTTCGCGTTGAACGGTTTGCCACCAACGCCGGAGGAAACCGCCGCGTTCCTGGCCGACCCACTCTCTGGCGCGCACGAACGGCAGCTCGACCGTCTCTTCGCATCCCCGCGCTACGGCGAACGGATGGCGGCCGACTGGCTCGATGTCGCCCGCTACGCCGACACGTTCGGTTACCAGAGCGACGGGGAGTGCCGGACGTGGCCATGGCGCGATTGGCTGATTGGGGCATTTGAACGCGACCTGCCGTGGGACCAGTTCCTGCGCGAGCAGCTGGCTGGCGATCTGCTGCAAAACGCGACGCGTGAGCAGCAGATCGCGACCGCGTTCAATCGGCTGCACCGACAGACCAACGAGGGCGGCTCGATCGACGAGGAGTTCCGCCAGGAGGCCATCGCCGATCGCGTCGCGACGTTTGGCACCGCGTTCCTCGGACTCACCGTCGAGTGTGCGCGCTGCCACGACCACAAGTACGACCCGATCGCGCAGTCCGATTTCCATCGGCTCGGCGCCTTCTTCGGCGCGATTGACGAAGCCGGCAGCTACCCCTACGCGACCGGCGCCCTGCCGCCGCCGACGCTGCGCCTGCCGACGCCGGAGCAGGAGACGGAGCTCGCGCGACGCGGTGAAAATGTGGCGGCGGCCGAGACGGCGTTGGGAGAGGCACACGCGGCGGCTACGACACACCTCGAAGAGTGGCTCGCCAGCGGCGCGACGCCGGTCGTGCCGACGACGGTCATGCCGACGCCGGTCATGCCGACACCGACGTTGAAGGAGGGACTCGACGGCGGTGCCCCCGGTCCGAGCGGGAGCGCGACGGCGCTCGATGGCGATCACGGGCCGACGTTCGGGGCGCCGCCATTCCGCCGCTGCGACCCGCTCACGGTGCGGCTCTTGGTCCACTGCCCCGACGCGAAGGTGCGCGCGGCGGTGCTCCACACCAGCCATTTCACCATCGAGAGCGATCCGCAGGGCTTCGAGCTGCTGATCGAGGACGGCCACCTCGCGTGGCGCGTCGTGCACGTCTGGCCCGGCTCGGCGGCGGCGATCCGCACGGTTGAGCCGTTGCCGCTCGGGCGCTTCGTCGAAGTGGTGGCGAGCTACGACGGCTCCTCGCGCGCGGTGGGAATGCGTCTCTGGTTCGACGGTGCGCCAGTCGCGACCGAGATCGTGCGCGATCATCTCGACGGCGTGGCGGCGACGCGCACGCTGCAGGTCGGTTGGCGTGACCGCGATGTCGGCCTCAAAGGTGGCGCCGCCGACGAGTTGTCGCTGTTCGACTGCGTGTTGACTGAGGTCGAGGTGGCGGAACTGCACGCGCCCGGTGCGCTCGCGGCGACGGTCACGGCAGCGCGCGCAGTGTCCGCGGATGGGGCTGCCCGCGCGCTGCTGGCCGAGTGGTTCGCCGCTCGCGAACCGGTGGTGCAGGCCGCGGCGGAGCGACTGCGCACCGCGCGCGGTGCGTGGCAGGAGCTCCACGACGCGCTGCCCGAGCTGATGGTGATGGAGGCGACTCCCCATCCTCGACCCGCCTTCGTGCTGACGCGCGGCCGCTACGACGATCCCGATCGCTCGCGCCCGGTCGCTCCGGATGGCGCGATCGCGGCGCTGCTCCCGTTCGATCCGGTCTGGACACACGATCGGCGGGGCCTCGCCGACTGGTGCACGGATCGACGCAATCCGCTGGTCGCGCGGGTCGCAGTCAATCGCCTGTTCGCGCAGTGCTTCGGCCGCGGGCTGGTCGAGACCCAGGAAAACTTCGGCATGCAGGGTGACCCGCCGAGCCACCCGCAGTTGCTCGATTGGCTGGCGGTCGATTTCGTCGAGTCGGGCTGGCGCGTGCAGGCGCTGCTGCGCCGGTTGCTGCTGTCGGCGACCTTCCGGCAGCAGTCGAGCGTCCCAGCGAGCGCGCGCCGCGACGATCCGCGCAATCGCCGCCTCGCGCGCGGGCCGGCTCTCCGGCTGTCGGCCGAAATGGTGCGCGATCAGGCGCTCCACGCTGCGGGCCTGCTCGCGCTGCGGGTCGGCGGACCGAGCGTGAAACCGTGGCAGCCGCCCGGCCTCTGGGAGGATGCGGGTGCGACCGGCAGCTATGCGCCCGACGTCGGCGACGACGCGCATCGGTCGAGCCTCTACACCTTCCGCAAACGCACCGCACCGCCGCCGAACCTGCTGCTGTTCGACGCGGGCAGCCGCGAGCAGTGCCTGGTGCGCCGCGGTGCGACCAACACTCCGCTGCAGGCGTTGGTGCTCTGGAATGACCCGGTCTTTGTCGAGACGGCGCAGGCCTTGGCGCGCCGCGTCACGGCCGAGGTGTCCGCGGAGGTGTCGTCGGAGCATGAAAACGGCCACACCGCGCTCGCGAGGTTGCGGCTGACGCAAGCATTCAGGCGCCTCGCAGGCCGCGCTCCTGCGGATGCCGAACTGGGCGCACTCGAGGCGCTGTGGCAGCGCGAGCGGGTTCGATACCAGGCGGATCCGGCGGCGGCGCGCGCCGTCGCCGGCGACGCTGTTGCGCCGGCCGCCCCCGGTGTCGCCGCCGCAACTGAAACGGCACCCGAGGTCGCGGCGCGCGCGGAGCTTGCGGCGCTCACGCTCTGCTGTCAGACACTGTTGGCGAGCGATGCTGTGGTGATGGTGCGATGAACCCATTCGATGCCGCCGCATTTCCGGCGCTCGATCGCCGCGCCTTCCTCGGTGCGTCGGCGCTGCTGTTGGGGCGCGCCGCGCTTGCGGCGATCGACGACGGCGGCGTGGCCGGTCGCGCGCCCGCTCCGCGTCCCCACTTTGCGCCGCGCGCGAAACGGGTGATTTACCTGTTCCAGTCCGGCGGGCCGTCGCACTTGGAGACCTTCGACTGGAAGCCGGAGTTGAAGGCGCGCCATGGCGAGCCGCTTCCCGACAGCGTGCGCCGCGGCCAGCGTCTGACCGGGATGAGCGGCAACCAGTCGCTGTTGCCGCTCGCCGGCTCGTTCACGCCGTTCCGGCAGCACGGTGCCTGTGGCCGATTCGTGAGCGACCTGCTGCCGCACACCGCCGCGATCGTCGACCGCCTCTGCATCGTGAATTCGCTCCATACCGAGGCGATCAACCACGATCCCGCGATCACCTTCTTCTGCACCGGCCACCAGCAGGCGGGTCGCCCGTCCATGGGCGCGTGGCTGTCGTACGGGCTCGGCAGCCTGAACGACAACCTGCCGGCGTTCGTCGTGCTGGTGTCGAAGGACGCGTCGCGCGACCAGCCGCTCTATTCGCGACTGTGGGGCAGCGGCTTCCTGCCGAGCGAGCATCAGGGCGTGCAGTTCCGCGCCGGGCGCGAGCCGGTGCTCTACCTCGCCAATCCGGACGGCGTGTCGAGCGCCGCGCGCCGCTCGATGCTCGATGCGCTCGACGGCATCGAACGGGCGCAACAGGAGAGCCTTCACGACGCCGAGATCGGCGCGCGCCTCGCGCAGGCGGAGATGGCGTTTCGGATGCAGACCAGCATTCCGGAAGCGACTGACCTCGTCGGCGAAAGCGACGCGACCTTCGAGCTCTACGGCGAGGCGGCGCGCACGCCCGGCACCTACGCTGCGAACTGCCTGCTGGCGCGGCGCTTGGTCGAGCGCGGCGTGCGCTTCGTGCAACTGTTCCATCAGGGCTGGGATCAGCACGGCGGGCTGCCCGGCGGGATCAGCAACCAGTGCCGGCAGACCGATCAGGCGTCCGCGGCGTTGGTGCTGGACCTCGAACAACGCGGATTGCTCGAAGACACCGTCGTCGTCTGGGGCGGCGAGTTCGGCCGCACCTCCTACTGCCAAGGTGCGATGACGGCGGACGATTACGGCCGCGACCACCATCCGCGCTGCTTCTCGGCTTGGCTTGCCGGCGGCGGCATCGCGGCCGGCCACGCGCACGGGCGCACCGACCCGCTGGGCTACAACATCGAGGAAGGCGGCGTCCACGTCCACGACCTGCACGCGACGCTGCTCTACCTGCTCGGCCTCGACCACGAGCAGCTGAATTTCAAGTTCCAGGGGCGCTACTACCGCCTGACCGATGTCGCCGGCGAGGTGGTGCCCGGCCTGCTGGCGTGAGCGGTCGGCGCAATGGCGCCGCGTCAGCCGCCGACGCACTTGACCAAGTAGCCGCGGCGTTCAAGCTCGGCCGCGAGCCGATCGCGCTGGTCGCCCTGGATCTCGATCACGCCGTCGTGCACGGTGCCGCCGGCGCCGCACTTGCGCTTCAACGCGCGCGCAATCTCGGCGAGCGCTTCGCCAGCCAGCGGCACGCCTTCGATCAGAGTCACGACCTTGCCGCCGCGCTGCGCGGTCGCGCGGCGCAGTTTCACCAGCGGCTTGTTGCCGGTGGCAGCCGCGGCGAGACGCGCCGCGATGTGCGCCTCGGCTTGCGCCCGACGCGCCGCGCACTCGCACGCCGCGACCGGTTGCGAGCAGTCCGGGCAGGTGCGGCCGACTCCGGTAGTGAAGACCACTCCCGGTGGCGCGCGGCCGCTGCCCTGACGCGAGACGCCGCTCATGCGTTCAGCGCAGCGCCGCGTAGACGCGGTGGACGTCGTCCTGATCGTCGAGCGCTTCGAGGAACTTCAGCACCTCGACTCGCTGCTCCGGCGCGAGTTCGACGTTCTCCTTGCCGACGTAGCCGAGCTCGGCCGCCGTCACGTGCCAGCCGGCGCTCTGCAGGCTCTTCGTGACCAGGTCGACGTCGCCGCGGTCGGTGATGAAGCGGCCGCCAGACTGCCCGTTCGGCGTGGTCTCGAGCGGCTCGACGTTCTGTGCGCCGGCCTCGATCGCGACGCCCTCAAGGTCCTGATCCGCCTTCGGATGGGTCGCCTCGACCAGGCCGACATGCTGGAACAGGAAGCCGACCTTCGCCCCCCACTGACCGTCGCGGAACAGCACCCGCAACTCCGGCACCGTGCGATTGCGGTTCTCGGTCATGACTTCGACGATCACCGGCACGTGGTGCGGCGCGAAGCCCTCGAAGGTCACCAGCTCCGACTGGTCCTTCTCGTCGAGCAGCCCGGCGCCCTTCTTGATCGCGCGCTCGATCGTGGCCGCGGAGACCGACGCCTTGCGCGCCACCTCGACCGCCATCGCGAGCCGGGAGTTCTGCGCGGGGTCGGGCGTGCCCGACTTGGCGGCGACGGTGATCTCGCGGACCAGCTTGGTCGAGACCTTGCCCCTTCTGGCAGCGTTCTCTTCGCGGACCTTCTGCAGCCACTGGCGTCCCATCGCGATTCCTTTCGAGCGCCGGCGCGGGCCGCGGCGGTTGCAAGCGGGCGACCACGATACGCCCGCCCCCCGCCTTCGCCAGCTTCGGGCGACGCCGACCAGTTACTTGGCGATGCAAAGCGAGCCGGTTACTTTGCCGTGCCAAGCAAGAACCGCAAGGAGATCCCGATGAACGCCGCCGATCGAACGCCTGTCGCCGTCCCCGCCCCGCACGAGCGCGAGGAACTCGAGGCCGCTCTCCGTCGGCCCGACCGGTTGCTCGAGCTCGTTCTTGGCGCACCCGATCGGCTCGCGGCCGACGTCCTCGCTGGCGCGCAGTTGCCGCGCCTGCTCGTGCTGCTGCTCCTCGCCAGCACGATCTTCGCGCTCCCCTACGGCTGCATCTTCGGCGCGGCGGCGTGCTGGAAAGTCGCGACGCTCTACCTCGGGGCGACCTTGATCTGCGTGCCGTCGCTCCATGTCTTCGCCACTTACCTCGGGTTGCGCATGCGCTTCGCGCCGCTGCTCACGCTGGCGCTGGCGATTCCCGCGGTGGCCGGCCTGTTCAGCCTCGGCTTCGCTCCCATCCTCGGCTTCCTCAAGGCGACGATGAGCGCGGCGACTGGTCCCGACACGATCTCGTGGCGGAGCCTCTCGACCATGCTGCTGGTCGCGGCGCTTGCAGCGGGAATCGCGCAACTCGGTCGCTGCCTGAGTGCCGTGCCGATCGGCGCCGGGCGGCGTGGCCTCGGCACGCTGGTCTTGGGCTGGCTGCTGGTCTTCCTCTACGTGACGGCGCGAATGGCGAGCGTGCTCGAGCTCTGGTGATGCATGCGGTAAGCCTCATCGTGAGCTTCGTCGCCGGTCGCGCACGCCCACTGCTCGAGTTGGTCGCCGGCGCCGCGCTCTACGGCTTCGCCGCCGGCTTCGGCCACGATCTCCACTACGCGTCGCGCGACATGGTCAAGTTCCCGCTGCTGCTGCTGGTCACGGCGAGCGTCGGGGCGACGAGTGCGTGGCTGGTGGCGCTGCTGCTCGGGCTCGAGCTCGGTTTCATGGCGACGCAACGGCTTGCGGTCGCGCTGTTCCGCGACGTCGCCGTGCTCCTTGGCAGCCTCGCTCCGATCGTCTTCTTCCTCGCCTGCGTCGGCCGGGGCCGAGGCGACGATCCGCGCGGCGAGTACGACCTGTTCCTCGGCTCGAACATGGCGGCGATTGCGCTCTGCGGGACGCTGGCGCTGCTGCGGCAGGTGCGCCGGCTGTCCGTGGCCGGGACGATCAGCCGCACCCGCGCGCGCGCGATCGCGCTGCTGTGGCTCACGCTTTGGCTGCTGGTGGGCGGCCAGGCGGCGTTCTGGATGCGGCCGTTCTTCGGCTATCCGGCGACGCGCGGCGTCCGGGCGCCGTGGTTCCTCGGCGAAGAGCCCGACCTGCGCGGGGCTACCAACTTCTTCGAAGCGGTCGCGCAGTTCGTGCGGCGTGAAGCGATGCCGGCCGACCTCGAGCAACGGATCGGTCGCCTCGGGCGCTCCGCGGAGCCCCGCCGATCTCAGCGCGGCAGAAGTGCGGAGTTGCGTTCGAGGAAGGCGTCACGCCAGCGGTAGTGGTCGAGCAGCCCGGTCGGGTCGCGACCGAGCGCGACGTAGGCGGCGAACAGCGCCTCGATCGTCGCCAGACCGGCGGCAGGATCCTCGAAGCGCTTCGAGATGCGCGGATAGGCCGTCGTCCATCGCGGCAGCGAGCGCACCGGCAGGTCGGCGAAGAACGGCTCCATCCGGCTCGCCCATCTCCAAGTGCCGTCGATCACCATCAGGCCGCGATCCGAGTCCGCCGCTGACAGGAGCGGTCCGCAAAGCCCGAGTCGGACGCAATGGTCGAGCGACTCATGCCCGCGCTTCGGAAACGTCCAATGGACGAAGCCGACCCGGCCACGCAGCGCCTCGATCGAGCACTTGCGTGGATTCTCGCGCGGGTGGACCACGAAGATGGTCGGCGGAAAACTCAACCGCTGCCGCCAAGGATGCATGGCGTGCGCTCGAGCGACGCCGCGGCATCGTCGAGGCGAAATGCGACTTCGTTGGCAGGGTGGTGCCCTGTCGTGCCACTCACTGGACAGCGACCACCACGGCGTTGCTGACAACCAGTCGCGGACCGGCGTACTTGAGCGTGTAGGCGATGAGCGTGAAGGTCGAGCCCGACAGCCCGGTCGGAACGTCGTCGGAGAGCTCGTAGCTGCCGAACTCGTCGAGCGCGTCTGTCAGCAGCGGCAGGAACAGCGGCACGCCGTCGACGTCGACCAACACCAGCATCCACAGCGCGGTCGTCTCGCCACCGCTGACGTTCGCCGTGACGCTGTCGCCCTCGAACGGATCGGAAGGCGTGATCTCGAGCCGGAACTCGTGCGAATGGAACGCTGCCACGGTCCCGGCATCGGGCCCGACGGCCGGGTCGGCGAGTTGCGCTCCGACCGCGAGGTCGAACGCACCGTCGCCGTTGAGGTCGGCGTCGGCCAGCAGCCCGCTGCCGAAGGCGTCGCCGGGAGTCGAGCGGATGACCTGCAGCAGCGACCCATCGGCGCCGGAGCGAAGTTCGGCGACATCGGCGCCTTCCCAAGCGATCCAGTAGTCGGGATTCTTGTCGTGATCGCGATCACCGGTCGCAGCGATCGCGGCGAGTTCGCCCACGTTGCCGGCAGGGAAGTTCAAGCGGTAGAGCAAGGCGCCCGTGGCGCCCGACACAACGCGCAGCACTCGGGCGCGCGCATCGTTCGCGACCGCGAGGTCATCGGCGCCGTCGCGATCGACATCGCCGACGTTCGCGACCGTCGCTCCGACCCGATCGGCCGTGCCGTAGTTGAGGGTGGTGATCGTTGACCCGTCCGCTCCCGACAAGACTTCGGCCGACGCGGTGCCCGGGATCCCGACCAGCACGTCGTCGAGTCCGTCGCCGTTTTGGTCGCCAGCGTTCGCGAGCGCCGCCCCGAACTCGTCGGCGGCAGCGCGCGCGATCGTCCAGAGCTGACCGCCGTCGATGGCGCGCCGCGCGGTCACCCGGCTCTCGCCGCTGGCCCCGACCGCGAAGTCGGGGCTGCCGTCGCCGTCGAGGTCCCCGGTGGCGCAGAGTGCCGAGCCGAGGTGGCCGCTGTTCACCGAGCCATTCGCCGATCGGATCACGGCACCGGTCGCGCCCGAGACGATCCGCCAACCGCCGGCGTCGGTCGCGCTGTTGGCATTCAGGTCGGGGACCCCGACCACGAGATCGGCGATGCCGTCGCTATCGACGTCGTCGAGCGCCGTGAGCGCGGCGCCGAACGCCGCCAACGCCTGGTTGACTGGGGCGATCGTGCGCAGCTCGGCGCCGGTCCGGCCGGAGACGACGCGCACCGATCCCGACGTGGTCGTCCCCGGCTTGTCGCCCGGCGCGCCGATCGCGAGCTCCGTGATTGAGTCGCCGTCGAGGTCGGGATGGATGGCCATGGCGCGGCCAACCGTCGCGCTCATCCGCGGCCCGTCGTAGGTCCAGAGCGGATCGGCGAGATTCGAGAGCGTGGCGTAGCGCGCGGCGCGCCAGGCGTTGATGCGACCGCCAGTCGCGCACTTCAGGTTCAACGACGCAAAGGGGTCGACCGAGTCGAGGATCCAGTCCTTGATCACCTGTCCATCGGTCGAACCACTTGCCGACGCGAGCAGCGCAGCGAGTCCGGTTGCCGTCGGCGCGGCATAGGAATTCGCCGAGCCGACGCTCCATCCGCCGCCGAGCGTCGTGCTCTGGATGTTGTTGCCTGGGACCAGCACGTCGATGCTCACCTTGCCGAAGTCGGCGAAGCCGCACAGGGCATCGGTCTCGTCGGATCCGGTGATCGCGAGGATCTCGGGGAGGTCGAAGCAGACCGGGTACACCGGCGACACATCGATGTTCTTGGCCGAGTTGCTGCCCGGCACGATCGCGAGGTGCCCGGCGTCGCCGGCGGCGTCGAACGCGTCGTAAAGAGATTGCGAGTAGCTCGAAGTCGCGTAGCTGTGGTTCGAGACGCGCGCTCCGTTGGTGACCGCGTAGTCGAGGCAGATGATGGCGTCCGCGAGGTTGCCGCTGCCGGAGCTCGACAGGAACTTGAGACCCATCGCCTTGGCCTGCCAGGCGACGCCGGCCATGCCGATCCCATTGTCAGGCTCGGCCGCCGCGACTCCGGTCACGAACGTGCCATGGCCGAGATCGTCCATCGGATCGCCGTCGATGTTGAACGCGTCGATGCCGTGGACGTCGTCGATCCAGCCGTTCGAGTCGTCATCAATTCCGTTCGCCGCGATTTCGTTCGGGTTGATCCACGCCTTGTTGGCGAGGTCGGGATGGACGTAGTCGAAGCCGGAGTCGATGACGGCGAGCGTCACGCCGGGACTGCCCTGCGCGATGTCCCACGCCTCGACCATGTCCATGTCGGCGTCGCTCGCCTGGTCCATCTGCCACTGCTGGGAGAAGAGCGGATCGTTGGGCGTACCGCAGGCTCGGGCGATGAAGTTCGGCTCGGCGTAGCGGACCAGGCCTGACCCGTTCAGCCGCACGAGCGTAGAGCGCAGGTCGGCACCGGGCGGCAGCTCGAGCCGGAAGAGCATCCCGCGCCAGATCTCGCGTTCGCCGATGGCGCCGGCCAACTCGCGCACGGCGGCGCGCAACTGCGGCGTCGCCTCCGCGTGCGGTCGAAAGACCAGCGTATGCGCGTCGTGCTCGCCGACGATCGGTCGTGAGCCGTCCTGCATCCGGTCCGATCGCGCTGCCGCTGGCCGACTCGAATGCGTGGCCGGCTGAATCGCCGGGAGCATCGCGAACGGAGAGGCGCCAAGCGCAAGGAGGACGGCGAGACGGCGGTCAGGTCGGCGCATGTCAGGCTCCCAGCAGTCGTCACGAGGGCGGCTGAACAAGGAGACCTAAGCCGATCGCGGCAGTCCTGGCAAGCCCCCGCGGCCAAGGGCTCATGGCGGGTCGCGGAAGCCGAAGACCGGGAGACGCTGCGTCGGCGTGACCGGGTCGTTGGTCTCGACGATCAGGTCGGCGAAGAAATAGCTTTCGATCGGATCGCTGACGAGCTTCACGACGATCTCGAAGCCGTTGCCATCGCGACCCGCGACGATCGAAGTCTCGGCGTAGTCGACGCGCTCGTCCTTGCGCTTGGGGAGCAGACTCGCCCCGGTCACGTTGAACGCAGGGTCCCCGCGGCGCGCCGCGACATGGATCGAACGTTCGCAGCGCTCGCCAGGCTTCGAGTGGCCGAACGAAAGGCACTGCTTCGGCCCGATCCGCCAAGCCGAGACCACGTGGAATTCGACCGGGACGCGCACCCGCGGCTGCAACTGTGTCATCAACGTCCTCCGCGCACCGCGTGTCGGCAGAGCGGGCACAGCGGAGTGCACTGAAGCAACGCAAAGGCCTCTTGCACGCGCATCGTGGCGATGGACGCCGACTTGTGTCGTTCAGGGCGCAGCGGGGGATCCCCGCGGGTGGAAGCTTCGGGGTACAGGAGGGGCGCGGAGGAAGGCAAGAGCCTGAGGGGGGGAAAGCCGAGCACGCTCGGCGGTGAGGAACGCGTACGCGGCGATGCACAAGGCAAGGTGGTGGTGGAAGCCGGTCCAGCCCCTTCCTTCGTAATGGTCGAACCCAAGCTCGTCCTTCATCTCTTCGTAGTCACGCTCGATACGCCAGCGCAGCTTGACGAGGGTGACCAGCTCTTCGAGGTGCACGTCGGCAAGAGCCGACGACAGCCAGAACTTGGTGGGCGCCTCGGCTTCGCTGGGCCACTCCATCAAGATCCACTCTTCCGGATAGGCCTGCGATCGGAGCTGATCGCGATGGGCGACGCGGATCCGTGCACGCGCAAACCGCGAGCACATGGACCCCTTGGCGCCCTCTCGCCAAGTCACCTTGTGCCAATCTTCCGGCGCCAGCTGTTTGGCGAACGACTCGACCGACACTGGGCGATGCTTGGAGCTTCGGCGTAGCCGCGTGGATGGGCGCCCCCGCGGCTGGCGGCGCTTCGGGGGCAACGGCATCTGACCAGGAGGCCACACGGTGATCTGCCCTTGAACGCCGACGGCATAAGAGAGGCCGAGCGCGGTGATCGCTTCCCGAAACGCCGTCGCATCGCCGTACCCTGCGTCCGCCAGGATCGGTGCTTTGGGCAATCCCTGGTCAAGCAAGTGCTTGATCTGCGCCAAGGCGATGCGCCACTTCTCTTCGAACACAATCTCGTCGGGAACGCCCGCGACTCGGCGACGCGGCCGATCGTCCGCCCACCCGCGGGGGAGGTACAGGCGAGTCGCGCACGGCACGCTCATCGTGGCGTTGGCGAGCGAGATCGTCACCGCCACCTGGCAGTTGTCCGTCTTCCCACGCATGCCGCTGTACTGGCGCGTCACTCCTACCGAGTGGTTGCCCTTCTTGGGAAACGAGGTGTCGTCGACGATCCAGCCGCCGACCGGCGCATGCCGCTCCAGGGCGTTGAGCCCCACGTCGCGGGCGACCTTCAACA
>SIAN01000040.1 GCA_009691715.1 Planctomycetota bacterium | reverse complement strand
TCGACGACGGCTCGGCAACCCTGAAGCGGGTCTTCCGCGAGCAGGGCCGCGTCCGCCTCCAGCCCGCGAACGCCGCGATGGCCCCGATCTACGCCGCCGACGTGACGATCCAGGGCCGGGTCGTGGGGGTGTGGCGCCGCTGCGAGTGATGCCTCGGCAGCGCCGGCGCTGAGCTAGTGACAGCGCCGGCAGGGGCCGGCGCTGTTGCTGTCGGCGCTGCCCCTCACGCCGGATAGTCGCAGTGGACTTCCGTCGGGATGTACTTCATCAGGTGATCGAGGTGCTGCGCTTCCTTGATCAGGTTGCGCGCGATGGCCGGCTTCTGGATCTGGTTTGCGCCTTCACGGATCGGGTCATCGCGTTCGTGCCACTAGGCGGCCGACTTCAGCCAGGACTTCCTCGTCGGCGTCGCTCGGCCAATCGCCGACGACATGGGTGTCGTAGTAGACGGCGACGACGAGCGGTGCGCGGCCCGGCGGTTCGATCCAGACCACGTCGTTGCATTGGACGGTCACACCGTCGCCGCCGCCGGTTCCGGTCTTGCCGCCAGCGAGCCAGTCGGTCGGCAGTCCGTGGCGCACGCGCGCGGCGCCGGTCGTCGTCGCGATCATCCATCGCCGCAGCGTCTGCCGCGGTGAGGGTGCCAGCGCACCGCCGAACAGCCGGGCGACGAACTGCGCCATCGCGCGCGGCGTCGTCGAGTCGCGCACGTCGCCGGAGCGAATGTCGCTCATCTCGGGCTCGAAGCGATCGAGCCGCGTCGTCGCGTCGCCGTGGGCGCGGGCGAAGGCGGTGAAGGCCGAGGGCCCACCGAGGTCGCGCAGCAGCAGGTTCGCGGCCGCGTTGTCGCTCGTGGTCTGCGCCGCCTCGGCCAGTTCGGCGAGCGTCAACTCCGCCGCGGTCTCGCCGCGCGCCGCCGCCGCGTCGACGGCGGCCTTGACGACGGGGGCGTGCGCCAGCAGATCGCCAGGCCCGGCGCTGAGCCGCGCATCGAGGGCCCGCCCGCCGGCAGCGGCGCGGTCGAGGACCATCGCCGCGAGCACGAGCTTGAACGTCGAGCACATTGCGAAGCGCTCGTCGAGTCGGTGTCCGCAAATCGTCCCGTCGCCGGTATCCAGCACCGCGACCCCGAGCCGGCCGCCTCGTTCGAGCGCGGCGAGTCCTCTCTCCAGGGCCTCCGGTCCCGAGCCGCTCGCTGGAGCACGACAGCTCGCCAGCAATGCAGCGGCGACGCACAGCAGGTACGCGCGGCGGCCGAGTCGTGCGCCGCCGATCTCGCCACTCGCCCTGCTCGCTCGATACCCGGGCCTCCGCCTCACGCAGGATAGTCGCAGTGGACTTCCGTCGGGATGTACTTCATCAGGTGGTCGAGGTGCTGCGCTTCCTTGATCAGGTTGCGGGCGATGACCAGCTTCTGGATCTGGTTGGCGCCTTCGTAGATCTGGGTGATCTTGGCGTCGCGCATGAACTTCTCGATCGGGTAGTCGCGCATGTAGCCGTAGCCGCCGAAGATCTGCACGGCCTTGGTGCTGACTTCCATCGCGACTTCGGTGGCGAAGTACTTGCACTCGGCGGCGAGCTTGGTGACGTGCGAGTCGCCTTCGTCGACGGCGGAGGCGGCGGCGTAGACCAGCCAGCGCGCGGCGTCGACCTTCGCCGACATGTCGGCCAGCATCTCCTGGATCATCTGGAACGAGGAGATCGGCGCGCCGAACTGGTTGCGCTTGGTGGCGTAGAGCAGCGCGTAGTCGAGTGCGCCCTGCGCGAGGCCGACCGCCTGCGCGGCCACTCCCGGTCGCGCCCAGTCGAGCGTCTGCATCGAGTGGACGAAGCCCATGCCGGCCTTGCCGCCGAGCAGGTGGCTGTCGCCGACGCGCACGCCGTTGAAATGCGTCTCGACCACCGGCACCGCGCGGATGCCCATCTTGTCCTCGATCTTGCCAATCGAGAATCCGGGCATGCCCTTCTCGACCATGAAGGCGGAGATGCGGCGGCTCTTGCTCTCCGGATCGGTCACGGCGAAGACGGTGTAGAGGTCGGCGGCGCCACCATTGGTGGTCCACTTCTTCTCGCCGCGGATGACCCAGTCGTCGCCCTCCTTGATGGCGCGCGTGCGCATGCCGCCGGCGTCAGAGCCGGCGAACTTTTCGGAGAGGCAAAAAGCGATCAGCTTCTCGCCCTTGGCGATCGGGGGCAGGAAGCGCTCCTTCTGCGCTTCGGTGCCGGCAATGATCATCGGAAACGAGCCAAGCGCGTTGACGGCGTACATCACGCCGACGCCCGGGCAGGCGCGGGACAGCTCCTCGACCACCTTGCACAGCGCGACGATGCCGGCACCGTGGCCGCCGTAGGCCTTCGGGATCCAGACGCCGAAGAGGCCGGCCGCGGCCAGCTCCTTCTGGATCTCCCAGGGGTACTCCTGCAGCCGGTCGTACTTGGTCGCGAGCGGCCGGACCACGCGGTCGGCGACTTCTTTCGCCACTTGTCCCCAATGAATGGCCGCGTCGCTGACGATCGTGCGCATGGTGTCTCGATTCCGTCCGGAAAAGGGGGCGCCACGGTACCGCAGGCGGGGCGGTCTTCGCCACCGACCAGACTTGGACTCGGGTCTCGACACCTCATCGAGGGGCGGCGTCGGCAGTCGGGATTCCGCGTCGGCTTGACCGCCGCTTGCTCGCTACAATCGCTGCCTTTTTCCCCCCGCGTCCATCGGTGCGTGACGGTGATGGCAACCGTGTGCGGATGGTGAACGAGCAGCTGAAACCAGCCGCACGGCCAGTGCCGGCACAGCAGATCGTTGTTCGCGGCGCCAGCGAACACAACCTGCGCGGCGTCGACGTCACCCTGCCGCGAGACGCCCTGATCACCTTCACCGGCGTCTCGGGATCCGGCAAATCCTCCCTCGCCTTCGACACCATCTTCCGCGAGGGGCAGCGCCGCTTCCTCGAGTCGCTCTCCTCGTATGCGCGCCAGTTCGTCGGCCGCATGGAGAAGCCCAAGGTCGAGAGCATCACCGGCCTGTCGCCGACCCTGTCGATCGACCAGAAGACGGTCAACCGCAACCCGCGCTCGACCGTCGCCACCGTGACCGAGTTGTGGGACTACCTGCGCCTGCTCTTCGCGCGTCTTGGCACGCCGCACTGCGTTGGCTGCGGGCGCGTGCTGCAGGCGCAAACCGCCGACCAGATGGCGGAGACGCTGCTGAAGGACCACTTGGGCGCGCGTTGCCAGGTGCTCGCTCCAGTCGTGCGCGGCCGCAAGGGCCACTACAAGAAGGAACTCGAGCAGTGGCGGCGCAAGGGCTACGTGCGCGCCCGCATCGATGGCGAGATGAAGCGCCTCGACGAACCGCAGGCGCTCGCCCGCTACCAGACGCACACGATCGAGCTGGTGACCGATCGGATCGTGCTCGACTCAGAGAAGCGCGGCCGCCTCGCCGAAGCGCTCGAAGGTGCGCTGCGGCTCTGCGATGGACAGGCATCCGCGTGGATCGAGAAAGACGGCAGCAAGGCGCTGCTGGTCGAGTTCTCCGGCAAGCTCGCCTGCCCCGGTTGCGGCCTTGGCCTGCCTGAACTCGAGCCGCGCCTCTTTTCGTTCAACTCGCCGCAAGGCGCCTGCGTCGAATGCAACGGGCTCGGCCGCTCGATGCGGGTCGATCCGAAAAAAGTGATCCCCGATCCGAGCAAATCGATCGAGGAGCGCGCCCTCGCGGTCATGACCAAGACCGGCTACCTGCCGTACGTGAAGCTGCGCATGAGCGCGCTCGAACAGGTCGGCAAGCGACTCGGCTTCAAGATCGATCAACCGTGGAAGTCGCTCCCGGAAGCCGCGAAGAAGGCGCTCCTGCACGGCACCGACGAGTCGTTCAAGCTCAAGTTCGAGTACCAGTCGGCGACCAGCGGTTTCACCGTGAAGGGCGAGGACCAGCGCGCGCTGCCGGGAATCCTGCCGGCGATGGAAGCGGCCTGGCGCGAGAGCCATCCGAAACACCTCGAACTGTTCATGACGGAGATGAGCTGCGCCGCGTGTGACGGCGCGCGGCTGCGCAAGGAGGCGCTGGCGGTCACCTTCCGCGACCAGCCGATCACCCACTACGCGGCGTGGACGGTCGACGCGGCCGATGCGTTCTTCGCCAGGGCGGGACTGCTGACGCAGCGCGAAACACTGGTCGGCGCGGCGATCGTGCGCGAGCTCTCGTCGCGGCTGCGCTTCCTGAAGGAGGTCGGCCTCGGCTACCTCTCGCTCGATCGCAGCGCGGCCACTTTGTCAGGCGGCGAAGCGCAACGCGTGCGCCTCGCGACGCAGGTCGGCGCGGGACTGCAGGGGGTCCTCTACGTCCTCGATGAACCGTCGATCGGCCTCCATCCGCGCGACCACCACCTGCTGCTCGGCACGCTGCACGACCTGCGCGATCGGCGCAACACGGTCTGCGTGGTCGAGCACGACCGCGACACGATGCTCGCGTCGGACTGGCTGGTCGACGTCGGGCCGGGCGCCGGCAAGAACGGCGGCCGGATTGTGGCGTCTGGGCCGGTCGACGAGGTGATCGCGAAGAGCGATTCGCTCACCGCGCGCTACCTGCGCGGCGAAGAGCAGCTCGGCATCCCGGCGGTGCGGCGCAAGGGCAGCGGCGCGAAGCTGAAGCTGACCGGCGCGCGTCAGTTCAACCTGAAGGGCGACGCGGTCGAACTGCCGCTCGGCACGCTGATCGGCGTGACCGGCGTGTCGGGTTCCGGCAAGTCGACGCTGGTGCATCTGGTGCTGAAGCGCGAGCTCGCGCGCCAGCTGCACGGCGCGGTCGAGCCGCCGGGCGAGTTCGATCGGATCACCGGCATCGAGCAGATCGACAAGGTCATCGAGATCGATCAGGCGCCGATCGGCCGCACGCCGCGCAGCAATCCGGCCACCTACACCGGGCTGTGGGACCTGATCCGCGACCTCTTCGCCGCGCTGCCCGAATCGCAGGCGCGCGGCTGGAAGAAGGGGCGCTTCAGCTTCAACGTGAAGGGCGGCCGCTGCGAGGCGTGCGGCGGCGCCGGGGTGCGCACGATCGAGATGCAGTTCCTGGCCGACGTCGAAGTGCCGTGCGAGGAGTGCGGCGGGCGGCGCTTCAACCGCGAGACGCTCGAAGTGCTGTGGGGCGGGCGCAACGTCTTTCAGCTGCTCGAATCGTCGATCGGCGACAGCCTGAAGCACTTCGAGAACGTGCCGCGGGTGAAGCGGATCCTGCAGACGTTGCACGACGTCGGCCTCGATTACATGACCCTCGGCCAGCCGTCGACCACGATCAGCGGCGGCGAGGCGCAGCGGGTCAAGCTGGCGAGCGAGCTGGCGCGCCCCGAGACCGGCAAGACGCTCTACATCCTCGACGAGCCGACCACCGGGCTGCACGTCGACGACGTGCGCAAGCTGATGAAGGCGCTGCACGGGCTGGTCGAGCGCGGCAACACGGTGCTGGTGATCGAGCACCACCTCGAAGTGGTGGCGCAATGCGACTGGCTGATCGATCTGGGGCCCGAAGGCGGCGGCGGCGGCGGCCGGCTGGTGGCGCAAGGCACGCCCGAGCAGGTCGCCAAGGTGAAGGCGTCCCACACCGGCCGGTTCCTGCGCGACGTGCTGGCGGGACGTGCGGCTGGCGGCGCGGCCGGCGGAGACGGTGCCTCGACGCCGCGACCGAAACGCAAGGCGCCGGCTGGCGCTGATGCCGACGATCCGACCAAGCTGATCGTCCGCGGCGTGCGCAAGAACAACCTGCAGGGCGTCGACGTCGATCTGCCGCACGATCAGCTCACGGTCATCACTGGCGTCTCCGGCTCGGGCAAGACGTCGCTCGCGTTCGACACGCTCTTCGCCGAAGGGCAGCGCCGCTTCGTCGAGTCGCTCTCCACCTATGCGCGCCGCTTCTTTTCGCGCCTCGAACGCGCGCAGGTCGATCGCATCAGCGGCTTGCGGCCGGCGATCGCCATCGACCAGAAGGCGGGCGTCAAGAACCCGCGCTCCACGGTCGCGACGACGACCGAGCTGTGGGACCACTTCCGCCTGCTCTGGGCGCGCGCCGGCCTGCCGCACTGCCCGACCTGCGGCAAGGCGGCGCAGGCGTGGACGCCGAGCCGGGTCGCGGCCGAGCTCGCGCAGACCTGCGCGGGGCAGAAGGCGGTGGTGATCGCGCCGCTGTTCGTCGCGGGATCGAAGCGGACGCTGCAGTTGGCGAAGGCCGAGGATCTCGCCGGCGCACTGCAAGGGCTGAAGAGCGACGGGTTCGTGCGACTGCTGCAGGACGGTGTCGAGACGCGGATCGAGGCGGCAGAGTCGGCAGCATCGGGGGCGCCGCTCGCGCAGCGCGAAGTCGCGCTGGTGCTCGACCGCATCAAGATCGACCCGGCGAAGCAGTCGCGTCTTGCTGAGGCGTTCGAGGAGGCGTTCCGTCGCGGCAGCGGGACGGCGAGCGTGCTGCTCGGCGGCGGGGAGGGTCGGGACGGCACGCGTCGCGACTTCGCCACGCGACCCGCCTGCGATGCCTGCAGCTGGTACCCCGACGGCGAGCTCACGCCGCGCCACTTCAGCTTCAACCACCCGCTCGGCTCCTGCCCCGAATGCCTCGGGCTGGGACGGATGCGGCGCGCGGTCGAGGAGAAGATCGTCCTCGATCCGTCGCAACCGCTGCTGCGCGGCGCGCTGCTGACGGCGTTCCCCGGCCGCTTCTTCACCAAGAAGGGGTCGTGGCATCGCAGCATCCTCGAAGCGGCCGCGCGCGAGCTCGGCGCCGACCTCGAACGGCCGTTCGCCAAGCTCACCGAAGCACAGCGCAACGGCTTGCTGCGCGGCGTCGGCGTGCCCGATCGCGTCACGACGACGATGGCGTCGAAGAAGGTCGGCCGTTCGCGCGAGTACACCTTCAACGCGCGCTTCCGCGGCATCTTGGGCGAGATCGAGCATTGGGTGCGCGAGGCCGACGAAGGCAAGTGGTGGGTGGCGAAGATCCTCGCGCTCACTGCCGAAGGAACCTGCCCGAGCTGTGGCGGCGGACGGCTGCGGCCCGATGCGCTCGCCGTGACGGTCGGCGGTCAGTCGTTGCGCGAGGTCGGCCGCTTCACCGTCGCTGCGGCGCGCCGCTTCTTCACCGAGCTGCCGGCCGCGCTCACCGCCGCCGACCAGAAGATCGCCGAGCAGCCGCTGCATGAGATCGGCGGGCGGCTCAAGTTCCTGTCCGACGTCGGCCTCGATTACCTCACCCTGGATCGCCCGGCGGGAACTCTGTCGGGCGGCGAAGCGCAGCGGATCCGGCTGGCGACGCAACTCGGCAGCGGGCTCACCGGCTGCATGTACGTGCTCGACGAACCGTCGATCGGACTGCATCCGCGCGACACGGGCCGGCTGATCGAGACGCTGATGGGACTGAAGGCGCTCGGCAACACCATCGTCGTGGTCGAGCACGACGAGGAGATGATGCGCGCCGCCGACTGGATCATCGACCTCGGGCCGGGCGCCGGCGTCCACGGCGGCAAGCTGGTCGCGAGCGGACCGGTCGCGGCGATCGAGGCGTCGCGCGAATCGCTCACCGGAGCATGGCTGCGCGGCGAGGCCGCGATCGAGACGCCCGCGCAACGACGCAATGGCCGCGGCCACCTCACCGTGCGCGGCGCGACCCGCCACAACCTGCGCGAACTCGACGTGACGTTGCCGCTCGGGACGCTCACTGTCGTGACCGGCGTGTCGGGCTCGGGCAAGTCGACGCTGGTGATGGAGGTGCTGAAGCCGGCGATCGAAGCGCTGCTGGCCGAGAAGAAGCTCACCGACGCCGGTTGCCTCCGGATCGAGGGTCTGCACCAGGTGAAGCAGCTGATCGTCATCGACCAGTCGCCGATCGGCACCACGCCGTCGAGCAACCCCGCCACCTACACCAAGGTCTTCGACCCGATCCGCACGCTCTTCGCCGCGACCGAGGAGGCGCGGATGAAGGGCTTCACGCCGATCCGCTTCTCCTTCAACCAGGGCGACGGGCGCTGCGCCGGCTGCCAGGGGCGCGGCGCGGTGCTGGTCGAGATGCACTTCCTGAGCGACGTCTGGACGCCATGCGAGGCGTGCCGCGGCACGCGCTACGCCGCCGAGACGCTGACGGTGCGCTACAAGGGCAAGTCGATCGCCGACGTGCTCGACCTCGAGATCGGGCAGGCGCTCGAGTTCTTCGCCGCGCAGCCGCGCATCCGCCGGATCTTGCAGGTGCTCTGCGACGTCGGGCTCGGCTACGTCAAGCTCGGCCAGTCGTCGACCACGCTGTCGGGCGGCGAGGCGCAGCGCGTGAAGCTGGCGTCGGAGTTGGCGCGGCCGAGCATCGGCAGCACGCTCTACCTGCTCGACGAGCCGACCACCGGGCTCCACTTCGTCGACGTGCAGAAGCTGGTCCAAGTCTTCCATCGGCTGGTCGAGCGCGGCAGCACGGTCGTCGTGATCGAACACCACCTCGATGTGCTGAAGAGCGCCGACTGGATCGTTGACCTCGGGCCGGAGGGCGGCGCGGCGGGCGGGGCGCTGGTCGTCGCGGGAACTCCCGAACAGGTCGTGGCGTGCGCCGCGTCGCACACCGGCCGCGCGCTCGCTCCGGTGCTGCGCGGACGGCAGAGCCGCGAACGGCGAACGGCGGAGGCGCGCCGATGACCGCCGATCGCCCGTTCTGGGTCCAATCCGATCGGACCATCCTGCTCGAAGTGGGCCACGCGCTGGCCGGCGAGGCGCAGGCGTTCCTGCCGCAGTTCGCCGAGCTCGAGAAGTCGCCCGAGCGATTCCATACTTACCGCATCACGCCGTTGTCGCTGTGGAACGCGGCGGCGGTCGGCGTGACTGCCGACCAAGTCGTCGGCTTCCTGCAGCGCATGGGACGCGAGGCGCCGCCGTCGAACGTGCTGCACGACGTGCGCGACTTCCTGCGCCGGTACGGGCTGCTGCGGCTGGTGCGTCGCGCGAGCGGGCTCGTGCTCGAGACCAGCGATGCAAAACTCCTCGCCGAGCTCGACCAGGCCGGCGTGCTCGCGAAGTGGACCCGCGGGCGCGAGCCGGACGGCGCGCTGCTGCTCGATGACCTTGCGCGCGGCGAGGTGAAGCAGACGCTGCTCAAGCTCGGCTATCCGGTCGATGACGTCGCGGGCTACACGCGCGGCGCGCCCTACGACTTCCGACTGCGCGAGACCGCGCTCTGTGGCAAGCCGTTCACGGTGCGCGCCTACCAGAAGCTCGCCGCCGACCTGTTCCACGCCGGCGGCAGCGAAAAGGGCGGCAGCGGCGTGATCGTGCTGCCCTGCGGCGCCGGCAAGACGGTGGTATCGATGGCGGTGATGGAGCGGCTCCAATGCGAGACGTTGATCCTCACCACCAACACGGTGGCCGTCCGTCAGTGGAAGGCGGAGCTGATCGACAAGTCGCACGTGCCGGCGGAGGACGTCGGCGAATACACGGGGGATCGCAAGGAGATCAAGCCGATCACGGTCTCCACCTACCAGATCCTGACACATCGCAAGGAGAAGGGGATCACGCCGTTCACCCACTTCGGCCTGTTCGCGGCCAAGGACTGGGGGCTGATCGTCTACGACGAGGTCCATCTGCTGCCGGCGCCGGTCTTCCGCGCCAGCGCTGATCTGCAGGCGCGACGGCGACTCGGACTGACCGCGACGCTGGTCCGCGAGGATCACCACGAGGAGGACGTCTTCAGCCTGATCGGGCCGAAGCGCTTCGACATGCCGTGGAAGGAGCTCGAGCAGCAGGGCTGGATCGCCGAGGCGCATTGCGTCGAAGTGCGTGTCCCGTTTCCGCAAGAGCAACGACTCGCCTACCTGTCGTCGCCGAGCCGCGAGCAGTTCCGGATGGCGAGCGAGAACCCCGACAAGCTGCCGGCGCTGCAGCAGATCCTGGCGCGGCACCGGAACGACCATGTGCTGGTGATCGGCCAGTACCTCGACCAGATCGAGAAGATGGCGAAGGCGATCGACGCGCCGCTGATCGTCGGCAAGACGCCGACGGTCGAGCGCGAGCGCCTGTACGCCGAGTTCAAGCAGGGCAAGATCCCGATCCTGGTGGTCTCGAAGGTCGGGAACTTCGCGATCGATCTCCCGGACGCGAACGTCGCGGTGCAGGTGTCGGGCACGTTCGGCTCGCGCCAGGAGGAGGCGCAGCGACTTGGCCGCATCCTGCGCCCGAAGGCGGGCGGCGTGCCGGCGAATTTCTACAGCCTGGTGTCGAAGGACACGAAGGAGGAGGAGTGCGCCGAACGCCGGCAGCGCTACCTCACCGAGCGTGGCTACACCTACAAGATCACGAGCCTGGCGGAGCTGCCATGACGCGGGTCGAAGAGTTGCTCCGCATGCAGAGCCCGACCGACCTGGCCGAGCTCCATGTGTTCTGGGATGCCGATGGCCGGCGGCCCGCGCCCGGTTGCGATGTCGCGGCCGACCTCGCGATGCACATGCAGGACGAAGGCGTGGTGCGCCGCCGCCTGCGTTTCCTCGGCAAGAAGCTGATCGACCTGCTGCGCTATTTTCTCGGCCGACGGTTGTTCGAGTCGGACATCGACGCGATCCGCGCGGCGCGCTCGTTCGCCTACATGAGCCCGCACGAGGTCGAAGCCGCGGTGCGGGCGCTGGTGAAGCGCGGATTCCTGTTCAAGCGGGTCGCCGTCGCCAACGAACCCATTCGCTTCGTGGTCGCGACCGAACTCGGCGAGGTGCTGCAGCGCGAGTTGACCGACCTCGACCTCGAATTGTCGGCGTCCTTCTCGCTGCGCCGGATGGTGGCCGCTCGCGCCGACCATCCGAGCCACGAGACACTTCCGGTCATGCTCGAGCCGCAGGCGGTCGCGCGCCGGATTGCCGAGCTGCCTGACGACGTACGCGAGCTGTTCGAACGTGCGCTGGTACCGGGCGGCGGTCTGCTCGCGCGGGCGCTGCTCGACCGTGCGCTGCTCGATCCGTCGGCACCGTCTCGACGCCACGTGAAGGAGTCGCTCGAAAACGCGCGGCTCGGCACCGTTCGCCACCTAGCCCTCGGCGAGTACGGCATCAACCACTTCGACGAGACGATCATCCTGTTCGAGGAGGTGCTTTCGGTCGAGCTCGATCGGCGCTCCACTTTGGCACCGCCGCCGACGGCAACGGTGCGCTCGCTCGGCGTCGACCTCCTGTCCGACCTCGCGTTGCTGGTCGAGCGCCTGACGCGTGACAAGGTGCGCTACACGCAGGGCGGCCAGATCTATCGCGCCGCCGCCAAGAAGATCGAGGACGAGCTCATCCTGTGCTCCAAGGGCGGCGAGGCTTCGTCCGAGACGCTGTTCAACTTCCTGCTCGATCTGGCGCTCCAGCGCCACCTGCTGCGGCGGATGCAGGATCGCACGCTGCAGCTCACCGCCAAGGGCAAGACTTGGCCGCGCCTGTCGGTCCACTTCAAGCTGAAGGAGCTGCTGGCGGCGCTGCTCGACGATTCCGGTCGGGCATTCCACCCGCCGCGGCTGCGCAAGCTCGCGCTCGAACGGTTGCGCGAGCTCAAGGCCGGGCGCTGGTACGACTTCCAGCTCTTCGTCGGCGCGGTGCGGCAGCGCTACCTGGCGCAGCTCGACGATGCGGGGCTGCGCGAGGCCTACCAGAGCCGCTTCCAGTACTCGCCCGAGGCGCATCTGCGCGACCTGCCCCAGCTCGGCGTGGTGGTGGCGACGTTCCTGGTCGATGAGCTCCATCTGCTGGGGATGGTCGATCTTGGCCTCGAATCAGGCCGCCCGATCGCGTTTTGCGTGACGCCGCTCGCGGCGAAGTCGCTTGGACTGGCGGAGTCGGACGCACCTCCGACGAAGAGCCGACTGCTGGTCAACTCCGATTTCGAGGTCCTGCTCCTGCCCGAAGCCGACGCCTACGAGTTGATCCAGCGGCTCGACCGTTTCGCGGAGCGGGTGACCGCGCAGGACGCCCATCGCTTCCGGATCACGCCCAAGTCGGTGGAGCGCGCGGTGGCGGGCGGTATCTCGGCGACGGAGATCCTCGACACGCTGGCGGCGCACTCGACGACCGACCTGCCGCAGAACCTGGTGTTCTCGGTGCGCGAGTACGCAGACAAGGTGAAGTTCGTCCACCTGCGGCCGGCGATGTTGCTCACCGCGCGCCATCGCGAGGTCATCGACGCGTTGCTCAAGCGACCGGGGCTGAAGCGGTTCGTGCTCGAACGGCTCAGTCCGCGCGTGCTGGCGCTGCACATGGAAGACGCCGAAACGCTGCAGGCGCTGCTGTCGGATGAAGGGGTTTATCTCGAGGGCGACCCAGCGCACGGGGACGTGCATGGCAACGGGCACCACTCCGCCGACGCCAATGGCCATGGCAACGGCCACGGCAACGAGGTCGCGGTCACGCCGGGTCCGCTGCCGGCGGACCTGGACCGCGCTGCGCCGCCGGCCGGTCCAGGCGCCAAGCCGGCGCCTCACGATGGGATGAAGGGCGATGGCGAGCCGCGCCTCGGCTGACCGCTCGATCGAGTTGTTCGCGATCACGCCGGGGCGCGGCGACGCGGGCGAACTCCGCGAGAAGATTGTCGCGCTGGCGGCCGGCGGCGTGACGCGGGTGCTGTTGCGCGAGAAGGCGTTCGATCCCATCGCGCGACGCAGGGTCGGCGAGGTGGCCGCGGCGGCCTGTCGTGAAGGCGGGATCGAGCTGTGGGTGAGCGAGGAGGTTGCGCTCGCGCAGGCACTCGGCGCGCGTGGGGTGCATCTGAGCGAGCGTTCGCCGGCGCCGTCGGCGCTCGCGGCGACCGCGGGCGACCTGCGCTTCGGCGTCTCGCTGCATCGCCCGGTTCTGCGCCAGGTGGCGGAGCTCCGGCGCTGCGACCACGCCTTCGTAGCGCCGCTCTTCGCAACTCCCGGCAAGCCGGACGACGAGCTTCTGGGCGTGGCGGGATTCACCGAAGTGGCGAGCGCGCTTCAATTGCCAGCGTTCGCGCTGGGTGGCATCACTCTCGACCACGCGCCGGAGCTGGCCGCCGTCGGGATCCGGCGCGTCGCCGCGATCCGACTTTTCTTCGATGCGCGCGATCCGGCGCGCGCTGCCGCCACGCTCCGCGAACGACTGTCCGACGGATGCAGGGGTTAGCGCTCGATGGCGATCGACTGGAAGGACCCACGCCAACTGCAGCGCCTGGTCCGTCGCGTCGCGTTGCTGATCGGTGCGGCCCTCCTCGCGTGGGGCTTCGCTGACCTGACGTTCGCCACGATCGCGCTTGCGGATGACTCGACGCCGAGCGTAGAGGCCGGCGCGAGGGTTCTGGTGCGAACGCTTGCCGCGGACGACGGCGAGCTGCAGCGCGGAGCGATCTACTTGTTCGATCCGACCGGACGCGCGACCGGGACGCACGAGCTGCGGATGGCGCGCCTGTTTGGTCTGCCGGGCGACGTGGTGGCCGTGCGCGCCGCGATCGACCGGCCGATGGCGCGCGTTGAGATCTGGGGCGAATCGCGTTCGCTGCCGCGCGAGCTCGCGGAGCTGCTCCCAGAGCGCGTGCCCGCCGGCCATGTGCTGCTGTTCACCGACAATCCGGCATGTCGCCATCTCGACTCGCGCGCGCTCGGCCCGGTCGCGGCCGAGCGGCTCCGGCTGCGGGTGTTGCTGTCGCTGCGCGGGCTGCCGCGATCGTGAGCGCGGCCGTGCGCCCGCTTCGACGCGCTACGCTTCCCCGATGCCCTTCACGGAACGCGAGCTGATCGACTGGCTCACGGCGCGCGCGCCGCGCGGGCCGGAGGTGGCGCTCGGCATCGGCCATGACGCGGCGGTCGTGCGCGCGCCCAGCGGCGACCTGCTGGTGCTCAAGTCCGACCAGACGATCGAATCGGTGCACTTCGTGCGTGGCGAGCAGCCGTGGGGGCTGGTGGGGCGCAAGGCCTTGGCGCGCGTGCTCTCCGACGTGGGCGCGGTCGGTGGCCGGCCCGTCGCCGCGCTCTGCTCGCTGGCGCTGCCCGCTGACGTCGCACTGGCGGACGTTCGTGCGCTGCTCGATGGCTTGCTCGAGATCGCGACTGCGAACGGCGTCTCGCTGGTGGGCGGCGACCTTTCGCGATCCGAACGTGGCGTCGTGATCGACATCGCCGGGCTCGGATTCCTCGAGGGCCGCGGCGCCCTGCGTCGTGACGGTGCAAGGGTCGGCGACGCGATCGTCGTGACCGGGCCGCTCGGCGGTTCGCGGGCCGGGCATCACCTCACGTTTGAGCCGCGCTGGCGTGCCGGTGTCGCGCTGGCCGAAAGCGGTGCCGTGACCAGTTGCATCGATCTCTCCGACGGCTTGGCCCGCGATCTCCATCAGATCACGGCGGCGTCGCAGGTCGGTGCGCAGATCGACGCGGCCGCGGTGCCGCTGCGTCCGCTCGCCGATGGCGGCGTCGCGACGATCGAGCAGGCGCTGCACGATGGCGAGGACTTCGAGCTCATGTTCACGGTCGCGCCGACCGAGCTCGCACGATTGAAGGCGGCGCCGGCGCTGCGGTCGCTCGAAGTCGCCGCGATCGGCACGGTCCTCCCCGCGTCGGAAGGCGTCGTGATGTTGCGGCCAGACGGGACGCGTGTCCCGCTCGCGCGCGGCGGCTATGAGCATTCGCTTGGAATCTGAGCGGATCACCACCAGCGCAGAGACGACGGAGGCGCTCGCAGCGGCGTTCGGTGCGAGCTGTCACGGCGGTGAACTCGTGGTCCTCTCCGGCGATCTCGGCGCGGGCAAGACCTGCTTCGTGCGCGGCTTCGTCCGTGGTTGCGGTGGCGACTCGCGCTCCGTGAAGAGCCCGTCGTTCACCTTGCTCCACTCCTACGGCGGGCGACGGACGGTGCATCACTTCGACGTCTATTTCACGAAGAGTTTCGAGGACTTGGTGCGCGCCGATCTACTGCCGGTACTCGCGGCCGGCGAGGTCGCACTGATCGAGTGGGGCGAACGGTTCGCGCGTGAGTTGCCGGTCGATCGGCTCGAGATCGAGCTCACGCACCTCGACCCGCAGACCCGCCGGCTGCGTTTTCGCGGGGCTGGAGCGCGAGCCGTCCGGTGGCTCGAAACGGCTCTGAAGGCGCACGATTCCCCGGGGGCGATTGGCTCTTGAACCGCTCACCCCCTCCCGACGTTGCGCTGCCGGGTCTGACTTCGATGCCGGAGGACGATCGCGAGCTGATGGTCGAGGCCGCAGCGGGTTCACGTGAGTCGTTTTCCGCTTTGGTGACGCGCTGGGAGTCGCGACTCCTCAGCTTCTTCTTCCGGCAATGCGGAGACCGCGGGCTCGCCGAAGACTGCGCTCAGGAAGTGTTCGTGCGGCTCTACAAGTCGCGCGATCGCTACCAACCCGAGGCGAGCTTCGCGACGTTCATTTTCACCATCGCCCGGCATTACTGGATCGACGTCGCGCGCGCACGGCGGGTGCGACCCGACCAGCGCGGGCGGGGTGAGGATGCGGATCAGGGGGAGGATCGCTTGGAGCGAGTCGTCGACCGTGATGTGGCGCCGCCGATGAGCGCGATGCTCGCCGACGATGTCGTGAATCTGCGTGGAGCGCTCGCGAGATTGCCGGAGAACCTGCGCGACGCGGTGCAACTCGGCGTGATCGAGGCGCTGCCCTACGCCGAAGTCTCCGTGTTGCTCGGCATCCCGATCGGGACGGTGAAATCGCGCGTGCACGCTGCCGTGCAGGCGTTGCGGAAGCTGCTGCTGCCAGGGGGAACGGCATGAGCGCCGGCACGAAACCGATCGACTGTTCGATCGCGCGCGGTCTCATCATCGACGAAGCGCTTGGTCAAGCCGGGGCGGCCGAAGCTGCCGCGGTGCAGTTGCACATCGTCCGCTGCGCGGAGTGCCGGAGCGAAGCAGCGGCGATCGGGCAGACGATCGCGTTGCTGCGTCGACCGTTGGCGGTCAAGACGTCGGCCGGCTTCGCCGCCCAGCTTGGCGTCGAGCTCGACGCGGTCGATGCCGACGAGGCGCGTTCCCCGCTGGCCTTGGTCGGCCACCGCCTGCTGCACTCGCGCGCTTGGCAGTTGCGTGTCGCGGCGGTGCTGGTGCCATGCGCTTTGGGCGTGGCGCTGTTGCTCCGCAACCCGACGCCGGATCGAGACGATGAGCTGGCCGACAGCGTGCCGCCTCCCGCACCCGGATCGGGCGACCCGGCCGATTCTCCACGGGCGCCCGAGTTGGTGAACTCGCCTGCCGACGACGATCCAAACGCGCTGCCGAATCGGTCCGGCGTGCCGTGGACCGATCCCGGCGAGCGCAAGCAAACGCCACCGACAAAACCGCCATCGGATCAACTGGTCGACAACGACGGGGCCGCGTCGACGCCGATCGGCGTGGGGAGTGCGCCGCCGTCGGAGCCGTCGACCGGTGATCGCGACCTGGAACCGCCGGTCGTGTCGCGCGCGGCGCATGAACGGGCGCTCGACTGGCTGGCGCGCAACCAGCGTGCGGATGGCTCGTGGACGCCGGGTGACGGCACCCCTGGGTTCGAGACCGGCGTCACCGCGCTCGCGTTGCTGGCGATGGTGTCTCATGGCCAGCTAGGCGCCGCGCCGGCGCCGCAGGTCCCGTTGCGCAACGCCGCGGATGCAGCGCTCGAAGCCGCTGCCACGCGCACCGCGCAATGGCTGTGGGCGCGGCAGGAACGCGATGGCCGGTTCGCTGGCGGCGGCGGGGATTGGGGAGCAGAGCGTGTCGGCCACGCGCTCGCGACGCTCGCGTTGGTCGAGCGCCACCAGCGGTTGCGGGCGCGCGATCCGAGATGCGCCGCGGCGTCGAGCGCTCATCACGATCACCTGGAGCAGGCGCTCTCCTTGGTGGAAATCACGCTCGATCAGGCTTTCAACGGCGAGGCGAAGCGCCACTCCGGCGCCGTCGCCGCGTGGTCGGCACTGTTGCTCGCGACCGCGCGCCACGGCGGACTCGATTTCCACTTGAAGCCGGCGAGCGAAGCCTCCACCGAGCGGATGCTGGCGCAACTTCGCGCGGAGCGATCCGATCTCTACTTCGCCGCGTCGCACGCCGTGCAGGCGATGGCAGGGCGCGATCCGCAGCCCGCGGTTCGCGATCCCGAATGGGCGCGCGCCGTCGGCACCGTGGTCGCGGGACTCGGCCATGCCGAGCCGGCGCTGCGCTTCCTGGTGGCGAGCGGCTTGGCGGGCGCGAGTGCCACGACTCGCGCCGATTGGCAGATGTTCGAGCGCGCACTGACGCTCGAGTTGCTGCCGCAGCAGGGCGCCACCGGCTACTTCGAGGCCGGAACGACCTGGGACGGCTTGGGCGGCGGCACCGTCTACGAGACCGCGCTCGGCGCGCTGGCGCTGCAGGTCGAGGCGCGGCAACGCACCTTCATCGCCACTCGCGACGCGTTGGGTCACTGATCCACGGCACCCGCTAAGCTCGCGCGCTCCTTCGGTCGAGCGGAGCGCAATCGATGATGCGTGGCGGGAGTTGCGCGGTGGGACTGGCGTGGGCGCTGGCGTGCAGCGTGTCGCCACTCGCGAAGGGCGATGTTCAAGACGCTCCACCGCAGCCCGCCGCGAAGCCGGAGACGACGGTCTGGTACACGCAGTTCGGGGCGGATGTCCTCGCCGCGGTCCACGGCGTCCTGCTCGGCAAGGTGGTCGAGGTCACGCCGCTGCGCGGGACCGACGTCGTTCGAGTGGCGATCCTCGAGTGGCGCAGCGGAGCGCGGCCGCGCGCCCTGACCGGCGAGGCGCTGGAGGTGACGCTGCTGGCGACGCCCGACGACTTCTTCGTCGGCAACGAGCAGTTGTTGTTCTTGAAGCGATTCGAGAACGGACCGCGCTTTTCGGTCCATAACCGGATCGCCAAGAGCGACCCTGACTGGGACGCGAAGCTCGCCTGCCTCGACCACAACCTGGCGCTGCAGAAGATCGAGCGCGACGAGGACCGGCGTCGTGAAGTGAGGAAGCGGATCTACGACGATCTCGAGTCGCGCACGAACTGGACGCGCTGGCACTCGTACCAGGAGCTCGCTTGGGTGAAGAAGCACCACCCGACGCTGGTCACCTACGACGATCGCGAGGATCTGAAGAAGCTGGCTGCGGCTAGCGAGGACGTGAAGCTGCGCGGCGCCGTGCTGGAACTGCTGAAGGATTGGGGCAAGTGACGGTTTGGGGGACGTGACGGTTTGGGGGACGTGATGGAGCAGAGCAAGTGGACGGTGTGATCGCGGGGACCGTCGTGGCCCTGATGACGACGTGGGGTCTGCCGCAGGACGCGGCGATCGAGGGTGCCAAGACCACCGAGAGCACGAAGACGGTGGAGTTGTCGCTCGACGACTGCGTGCGCGAAGTGCTGCGCGGCAACCTCTCGCTGAAGCTCGCCGAGATCGACCGCGCGGCACGCGTGGCCAGCGTGACCGAGGCGCTTGGTGCGTTTGACCCGGAGCTTTACGCGAACCTCAACAGTGCCAACGGCGACGAGCCGACCGCGTCGAGCTTTCAGGCGCCGAGTAACCAGTCGATGAGCGGCGGCGGCGGACTGCGCGGACTGCTACGCAACGGCCTCTCCTACGACCTTGGCTACGCGCTGTCGTACAACCGCCAGTCGCCGTCCAACTCTTTCTTCGACTTCAACCCGACGCTGTCGAGCGATCTGGCGCTCAACCTCACGCAACCGCTGTTGCGGGGCTTCGGCGAGACCGTGACCGAGGCGCCGGTCGAACAGGCGCGTCTCTTCGTCGAGCGCGATGACGCCGACTTCTTCGCCCGCGTGCAGGAGACGACGTTCCTCGCGGTGCAGGCCTACTGGCAGTTGGTGCGCGCGCGTCGCGAACGTGACACCGCGCAGTCGGCGCTCGCGGTCGCCGAGGAATTGGTGCGCAACAACCAGAAGCGGCTCGACGCGGGCGTGATGACCCGTCTCGACGTGCTGACGGCGCAAGCGGAGGCAGCGCGTCGGCGCGAAACATTGATCCGCTCGGGCAACGGCGTCTCACGCGCCGAAGATGCCGTCAAGTCGCTGATGTCGCCCGGCGCCGACCCGGCAGCGTGGCGCGGCGAGTTGGTGCCGACCAGCGAACCGCAGTTGCGTGCCGAGCCGCTGCCGTCCGAGGAGGATGTCGTGGAGGCGGCGTTCGCGTCGCGCAGCGACCTGCGCGCGCTTGAAGTCGACCTGCGCGCCGCCGACCTCGATCTCGAAGTCGCCGAGAACGGCCAGCGGTCCCGCCTCGATCTCGTCGGCAGCTACAGCTATGCCGGCCTCGCTGGCAAGCAGGCGGGCGGCTCCAGCAAGAACAACATCGATCTCGCCGGTGAGTCGTTGGCTCAGATCCGCGACCGCGAGTTTGACCGGTGGTCGCTTGGCTTCGACTTCTCACGGCCGATCGGCAATCGGACGGCCGACGCCGGGATGCGCCGTTCTGAGCTCGCCAAGGAGCGCGCCGTGATGGCGCTGCTCGAACGGCGCATGCTCATCGTCGAGGAGTTGCGTCGCACGATCCGCGATGTCGCCGACGCCGGGGCCGCGTTTGAGGCGGCGAAGCAGGCGCGCCTGCTGGCGGAAGAGCAGTACCAGGCCGAGCTCGTGCGACTGGAGAACGAGCACTCGACGACGTTTCAGGTGCGCGAAGTGCAGCGGGACCTGTTCGAGGCCCTCGATCGCGAAGGTGCCGCGATCACCGCGTACGAGACGAGCTACGCCGCGCTCGACAAGGCGCGCGGCGAGCTGGCGCAGAAGTACGGAGTGCGCTGGTCGGCTCGCGCGCCCGCGGAGGGGACGATTCGCGAATAGCGGCGATTCGGCGGCGCCCGCTCAGGAGGTCCTGCCGCGGTAGAGCCCTCGGCTGGCGATCCACTCAGCGACGCCGCGCGGGACAAGCTCGTCGATCGGGAGGCCGGCGAGGCAGCGCGCACGCACCTGGCTCGAGGAGATCGGCAGCGGCTCGACTTCCAGCACCTGCGCCAGCAGCGCGTCGGCGTGCGCGGGCAGGCGGGCGCGCAGCAGCGCCGAGGCCTCGGCGATCGCGCGGTGGTCGCGCGGCACCGTGACGATCGTCGCGAGATCGATCAACTCGGCGGCGCGATGCCACCCCGGAAGGTCGAGGAGGCTGTCCGAGCCGATCAGGAAGCAGAGCTCGATGTCGCGGCCAGCGAACTCGGCGCGCACCTCGGAAAGCGTGTCGAACGTGAAGGAGGTCCCGCCGCGCTCGATCTCGCGGGCGTCGACCTCCAGCCACGGAGTCCCGGCGGCGAGGCGGCGGGTCATCTCGAGTCGATCCGCTGCGGACGCCAGCGCGCGGCCTTGCTTGTGCGGCGGGGCGGCGGCGGGGATCAGGCGGACGCGGTCGAGCCCAAGTTCGTCATGGGCGGCACAGGCGACGTGCAGGTGGCCCAGATGCGGCGGATCGAACGAGCCGCCGTAGAGACCCAGACGCAGGGTCGCCATGCGCGTTCAGAAGAGCCGGTAGATCGCTGGCACCGTCACGTCGCCGCGCGCCATGAACAGCAGCAGCGAGAGGACCGCGAGCGTGACCAGCATCGGCAAGATCCACCACGCCTTGTGATCGGCGAGGTCACGGCGAAGCTGGGCCAGCGCGCTCTGCGGCGGCGCAACGCTCCGGAGCCGTTCCGCTTCGATCCGCTCCGTCGGATCCCACGCGCTGGACGTCATCGGTGCGTGAACTCGCGATCCGGCGGGCATCAGAACAGCGCGTAGAAGAACGGCGCGATCTGACTGCCCTGTGCCGCGTACAGCATCACACCGAGACCGATCACCATCAGGACGCTCGGCAGGATCCACCACCACTTCTCCTCCCACGCGAAGTGGAGGAACTCGCCGATCAACCCGCGTTCGACGGGAGCGGTCGAGGTGCGGGCGGCGACGTCCCAGTCGCCCGATGGAGAAGGGGCGCTGCCGGTCGGGGTGGCTTCGGTCATGGCGGCTCTCCGCGAATGGATCGGCGGGGGAATCTAGCGCCGATCCAGGCAGTTGCGCGGTCACCGTCGCGCGAAACGGTGCTCTTTTCCGCCGTCGCGGACGGGCGCGACCGAGGGAGTACGGCGATGGCTGCGCTCGGGTCCTGCGGTGGGTGGTGGGTGATCGCGCTGGCCGGCGTGACGGGAGAGTCGGGAACCGCGGGCGTGGAGCGGGCAGCGCCGCGCGCACTATCCCTGCGAAGAGTTGCGCCGGAGCATGCTCTGCGGGGGGGCGCAGGCGCTTGGCCGCGTCCCGCGGGGATCCTCGTGCCGGACGGGATGGTCGATCTCGGCGAGCGGTTCGCCCTGTTCGAGGGGGCGGTCGAGCGGAGCGCGCGATTCTCGACTTGGCTGGCGCGATCCGATGGGACGCCGGCCTGGGTCGCGATCACCGTTGGCGTCGTGCCGGACGCGGTCGGTGCGCTCGAACTGCGGCCGACCCGGACCAAAGCACCGGCGGCGCCGCTGCGTTGCCGTAGCGATGGCGGGCGTGAGTGGCTCGACGGTGGCGATGAAGGAGCGAGCTTCGCTGCCGGGCGCGACCTGCTGGTCGCCGTCGGTGCCGCGGTGCTGAAGCTCGATTGGCACGACATGACGGTGGTCGAACTCGGCGATCCGCTGAAGAGCGCCGATTGGCGCACGCCGCTGCGCGTCGGCCCTGACGGCGGAGGTGTCGAGTGGAGCTGGCGCGCGCGCTTCGGTGATGCCGGTCGCGATGCCGCATGGGTCGCGATCCGTTGCGATGTGGCGAGCGACGGCGCGATTGCCGCGGTCGAATGGACGCTCACTGCCGCGCGCGACTTCGTGCTCGAGCGCTGGCGAGTCGGCGGCAGCGTCGAGTGTGGCGGCGGTGGCGGGGTCGAACTGCGCGTCGGCGGGAGCAAGGTCGCGGCCGATCGAACGGGGCGGGCGGAAGCGAAGGCGCTGCGAGGCGAAAGTGCAGACGGCGGCGCGGTCGGCGGCGCGGACCGCGGCTCGCTTTCGTTGCGGGCCGGCAGTGGACGGCGCAGGGTGGAGCTTTGGTGGGACGATTTCGGGCGGGCGCGGCCGGCGGCGTGTGCGCTGACGAAGAGCGGCCGCATCACGCTCGATCTGGTCGCGGAGTCACTTTCGCTGCATGCGGGGCAGGTCGTCCGTCGCCGGCTCGAACTCCGCTGCGGGCGCTGGGTCGGCGCGAGCAACGCGCGACCGTGGCTGGTCGCGCGCACGCGGAATCCGGCGGGCGCGACGCTGCCGACCGAGGCGATCGACGCGTGGTGCGCGCTGTTCGCGGCGCAACTCGCGGCGCCGCAGCGGCTCGACGATCGCGGCTGCTATTCGCTCGAGGATGGCGACTTCGCCAACGGCGAGTACGACCTCGGCGGCAGCCTGCTGGCACTTGGCATGGCGGAAGGGGAGGCGAGTTGGATCGCGGTCGGCGAGGCGCTCGCGCGCCACACGCTCGACTGGGATCAGACTCACGAGCGTGACGGCAGCGCGCCAGCCGGTCTCTTCGCGCAGCATGGGCGCGACCATTCGAGCGGCAAGGTCGAGGCGGGACATCAATGGATCGGCGGGGCACTCGGACTCGCGCGCGCGACCGGCGACCTGGCAGCATTCGAGGCGGCGCGCACGACGGTCGCGGCATTGGCGGGTTGGCGATCGCGCCAGCCCGATCGATTCGCCGGTCCGGAACGCCGCCTCGCCTGGCCGCTGCGTGCCGCGGTCGAGCTCTGGCAGGCGACGGCGGCCGAGCCGGCGCAGGCGTTCGCGCGCGAGCTCTGCGATGCACTCGCCGGGCGGCAGCAGGGCGACGGCTTCATCGATGGCGATCGTCGACCGTTCACTGGTGGGCCGCGCCTCTGGGTCAACAGTTGGGTGAGCCTCGGCATCACGGTCGACGCGATGGCGCGCGCGGGCGCCTCGCTGCAGGCGCCGGAGATGACAGTCGCGGCGGCCCGTCTGGCAGAGGCGGTGGTGCGGGCGGGTCGGCTTGAAGGCGACGGCCTCGCCGAAGTGGTCTGGGTCGACCCCGAGACGGGGCTGACGGAACGGCGCCCCGCTCGGATCGGCGGCGGCGACGCAGCACTCGCGGCCGCAGGCATCGAGTGGTTGATCGACGCGCGTGGAGCGGAGGCGCGGCCGGAATGGGGGGCGCTCGCCACGGCGTTGCAGGCTCGCGCGTGGAGCGGGCTCGCGGTGCCGCGCGCCGATCGGGCCGTCGACTTCGCCAAGGCACTACAGGCGCTGTTGAGCGAGCGCGAACGTCAGAGCTTGAGCGTGCCTTCGAGCTTGCGGTAGGGACGACCGCTCCGCAGCCGATGGATCACCAGCCGGGTCTCGTCTCCCGTCTCGATCGTGCGCAGCCGGCGGAAGACCTCTTGCACCGATCCGACCGCCTCGCCGCCGAGCTCGATCAGCGCGTCGTTTTCGCCGATGCCGATGCCGGCGACGGCACCGCGCGGATCGACCTTGCTGAAGAGCAGGTAGCCCGACTGGGCGACGAGGTTCGCGCCGAGCCGCTCGCGGATGCTGACATCGATGTCGATGGCCTCGAGCGCGGTCTCGCGGCGCTTGCCGTCGCGCAGGTAGGTGAGCGGGATGCGGGTCGTGCCATCGAGGGTCGACATCGACAGGTTGAAGGCGGTGCGGTCGGTGACGTCGTAGCTGCCGACGCGCACGATCCGGTCGCCGGCCGCGAGACCCGCCTTCGCGGCCGGGCCGTCGCGCTCGACGAGGTTTACGGCGACTCCATTGCTGCCGGCCCCGCCATTGCTGCCAGCGAGATCGCGTGCGCCGGCGCCGGCGCCGTTGCCTTCGACCTCGAGCCCGAGCCAGAGGTGGAGCAGGTCGAACGGGTTGAACTCGTTGCCGAGCAGTTCGTGCACGCGGTCGACCGGAATCGCGAGTCCCTGGCCCTCTGCGCGGCCGAACTGGCGATCGCCGGCGATCGCCTGGTTGATGCCGATCAGCTCGCCGAGGATGTTGAACAGCGGTCCGCCGCTGTTGCCTTGGTTGAGCGGCGCGTCGGTCTGGATCAGGTCGTCGAACTCGGTGCCGGTCGGCGATGCGAGCTTGCGATTGGTCGCGCTGACGATGCCGTGGGTGACCGAGCCTTCGCGGCCGAGCGGGTTGCCGACCGCGACCACCGTTTCGCCGATCATCAGGTCGGCGGAGGTGCCGAGTGTCGCGAACGGGAACGGACCCGGCGAACGGATCTGCAACAGGGCGAGGTCGTTGGTGCGATCGAAGCCGATCACGCTCGCCTTGTGCTGCTGCATCTCGACGTTGTTGTCGCTCCAGTCGGCGCGGTAGCTGACGGTCACGTCCTTGATGCGTGAGTTGCTGGAGTTGCCGGTGATGACGTGGGCGTTGGTCACGATGAGACCCGCCGGATGGACGATCACGCCGGAGCCGAGCGATCCAGCGTCCTGCGTCCCGAAGAACCCGCCGCGGATTTCGAGATCGGCGTACAGGTTCACCACGGTCGGGCCGACCTTGCGCACCACTTCGACGATCGGCGTGACGCGGCGGGCCTGTTGCTCGGGGTCGCGAGACGGCGCCGTTTGGGCGGCGCGGGCGGGAGCGGCGGAGAACGCCAGCCCGCCGAAGAGCGCGCTGGCCGTGAGCAGTCCCGCCATCGTTCGCGCTTGCCGTCGGACGACGCACGCGGGTGGCGAGGGTGCGTCATCGAGTGGACGTTGGCCCCGGCAGTCACGGAGAGCGCGGCCAAAACCGACGTCGGGAACACCAGGGAAGCGGTCGTGCAGTCCGTCGCTCGGCGAATCGGTCATTCGGGGTCTCTCCGTCGCGGCACGCCCTGAGCAGAACTTTGGAGGCGTCGCGCACGACGGGAGATCGTACGAGCAGACGGCGGTGCCGTTGGCGTGCGTGGCAGAATGGTCGGCGTGAGCAAACCCGGCACGGAGCAAGACCGCGCGGCCGGTCCGACCGGCGACGCGCTTGGCGCGGCGGCCGACGGCGCGGCGCGAAAAGTGGCGCGCGGTGACTTCCAGACGCCGCTCGCGCTCGCGCGCGAAGTCTGCGCATTGCTCGCGCGCGAGGGCGTCGCGCCGGTCAGCTTGATCGAGCCGACCTGCGGCACGGGCGCGTTCTTGATCGCGGCTTTGGAGAGTTTCTCGACGTTGCGCCACGTCGTCGCCGCCGACATCGATTCGAGCTACATCGCGCAGGCGAGGAGCGCGGTGGGGCGGGCGCGGTCCGCGGCCGCCGCGACGATGACAAGTGACCAGCGACACGTGGCGGTGGCATGCGAGTGGCATGTCGAGGACTTTTTCACCGCGCCGTGGCCGGAGCGAATCGCGGGGCTGCCCGGTCCGCTGCTGCTTCTCGGCAATCCGCCGTGGGTCACGACGGCCCGACTGGCGACGGTGGGCGGCGCGAACGGTCCCGTTCGCACCAACATCGACCGCGTGCGCGGGATCGCGGCGCTGACGGGACGCGGTCATTTCGACGTCTCCGAGGCGCTCGTGCGAGCGGCATTGCGTTGGGCGGGTCAACGTCGGGCCGTCGTCGCGCTGCTGTGCAAGAGCGCGGTCGCACGCAAGGCGCTGGCGGCGGCGTGGCGGGACGACATCCGCGGCATCGACGGCGCCAGGTGCGCGCTGCGGTCGATCGATGCGCGCCGCTGGTTCGGGGCGAGTGTCGACGCGGCGCTGCTGGTGGTGAGGGCCGACGGGGGCGGCGCAACGCAAGGGCGCGCGCGAAGCTGCGCCGTGTACGCGGCGCTCGACGTGACGTCGCCGACGCGCAGTTTCGGGTGGGCCGACGGCGAACTGCTCGCCGACGTCGAGCGTGGACCCGAGGACGCGGCTCTGCGATCAAGCCGTCCGACGGGTTGGCGATCGGGCATCAAGCACGACGCGGCCGCGCTGTTCGAACTTGTCGGCGATGGCCGCCGGTTCGTGAACGGTCTCGGCGACCGCATCGAACTCGAGTCGGAGCTGGTTTGGCCGCTGCTGAAGGCGACCGATCTCGCGCGTGGGCGATCACCGACTCGCTGGTTGCTGGTGCCGCAGCAGTCGATGAGCGAGGATCCGGCCGTCCGGCTCGCGGCGTCGCCGCTCGCCCGCGCCTATCTCGAACGGCACGCCGATCGGCTGCAGCGGCGCAAGAGCCGCATCTACCGCGGCCGCCCGATCGGCTCGCTCTTCGGCGTCGGCGACTATTCGTTCGCGCCGTGGAAAGTCGCCGTGTCGGCGCTCCACGCGCAGCCGCGGTTTCGGGTCGTCGGGCCGCATGCCGGTCGCCCCGTGGTTGTCGAAGACACCTGCTGCATCCTCGCCTGTCGCGATGAGGCACAGGCGAGCGCGCGTGCCGCATGGCTCGATTCGCGGCCGGCGCAGGAGTTCCTCGCAGCGAGGACCTTCGCCGATCGCAAACGACCGATCACGGTCGAACTGCTCGATCGACTCGCGATCCACGAGATCGGTGCGGCCCTCGACGGCGGAACAGGAATCCGTGCGCCCGATCCGCCTCGCGCAACCGGTCCGTGAAGCGCCTCAACATCGGTGTTGCGCCGCGTCGCCAGGTCGCAACGCGCGAAGGCACCTGCTACCGCTCCGCGGTGCCGGTCCGTGAGGCGGATCGGCACCTGATGGTGGGCGATACTGGACTCGAACCAGTGACCCCCAGCTTGTCGATCCGATCGGGCGCAAGGCTCGCACGCTGGCCGAAGCCTAGGAACCGCAGCACCTTACGACGGGTCGAACGTGTGTCAATCGAATCGCGTTTCGTCGCGCTGCGTTGCCCGTGGTTGCGAACGGTCGCGGGTAGTCCCGTCGCGAGCCATGAACGCCAGTCTTGCGATCGCGATGCAGAGTGGCGCAGGACCCTGCACTCGAGCCAGAGACCTTCAGACTGCCAGCGCGGAAGAAAACGCCGTTCAGCGAGCTGATCCAAGCCAAAGAACGGCAGCACTTTACGGCGAGCGGAGCGTGAATCAGTCGAGACGCGTTTCGTCGCGAAGCGTCCCTCGTGGCTGCAAAC
>SIAN01000016.1 GCA_009691715.1 Planctomycetota bacterium | reverse complement strand
GACGCCCGATGCCGCGCAGGGGCGGCATCGTCTGGCTCAGGTCGCCGTGACGACCTTGCGCTGGCGCAGTTGCTTCACCACGAAGCCCTTCTTGATGCACCGGGTGCACGCGAGCACGCGGGTGTACTTGCCGTCGACGATCGCGTGGAGTTTCTGCAGATTCGGCTTGAAGGTGCGGCGGCGAATGCCGGTGGTCTTCAAGCCGATGCCGCCGTCCTTCTTCGGCAGGCCGCGGCGGCTGATCCGATTGCCGACTTGGGTCTTCTTCGAGCAGTAGTGGCACTGGAACGGCACGGACGGACCTCCGCGAGCGTGGCAAAGAAGCGCCGGCCAACTGCGCGGCGACCCTCGTTCAAAGGGCGCGGCATCTTACGGGCCGGCTGCGCCCGGGCAAGGCAGCGGTGGCAGTCAGGTCTGGACGCCGTCGAAAAGGCTGATCCCGAGCGCCCCGAAGAAAAGCGGTGCGAACCACGCCGCGAGGATCGGGTGCAGCTTGCTCTCCCCGAGCGTCCGGAGCGCGGCATCGATGCCGAAGTACGCCAAGCAGAGGAAGAAGGCGATGGCGAAGCCCTGCATCACCCGCTGCCGGTCGTAGCGCAGCACGAACGGCAGGGCCAACAACAACAGGAGCAGGTTGGCCAGGGGAAAGGTGATGTGGAAGTGGAGCAGGACCTGGAACCGCGCGTCCCCGGTCGTCCGCAGGAGGGCGCCGAGCTCGGCGAAGGAGAGGTCGAAGGGCTCCTTCTCCTGCGCCGCGATGCGCGCCGGGGTGAGATCGCTCTCCAACAGGTCGATGCGCTGCTCGGAATGGACTTCGTGGTCATCGACCCACCGGACGATCCCGCCCGGCTGCGTCCAGCCGCCGCGGACCGAGTCGTAGACCGCGTCCTTCAGGTCGATGATCTCGGAGCGCTCGCCGTCGACGAAGCGCACCTCGGCGCGCTTGAGCGCACCCCGAATCGGATCGAGTTCGATCCGCATCCAGTGGCGCCGCTGCGCATCCGCGAACGACGTGTGCACGACGATCGATGATCTCCCGTCGCGCAGGTAGCTCGCACGCGCGAGGCGATGGTCGGCGGCAGCGGGAGCGACGAACTCCTGCACCAAAAGCATCAGCGCGGTCAGCAGCGCGGCGACGACGAACAGCGGGCGCAGCATCCGGAAAACGCTGCGTCCCGACATCAGCACCGGGATCAACTCGTTCTGCCGGTTGAGCCGCGCGACCGCGACGATGCCGCCGATCACGGTGACGAACGGCGCCACCTGCAGGAAGATTGACGGCGCCTTGTAGAGGTACAAGCCGGCCACCCAGCCGACCATCGTGCGCGCCGGGATCGCGAGCTTGCGCGCCGTCTCGACAAAATCGTCGGCATTGCCGAACAGGTCGATCACCAGGAAGAAGCCGAAGAAGAACGTGAACACCACCGCCAGCGCGCCGAGGAAGACGCGGGCGACGTAGCGATCGAGCAGATCGAAACGCAGCGCGCCGATCATCGTCTCACCACGAACTGCAGCAGCCCGCCACCGATCGCGGCGAGGAGCAGGTTGCCGCTCCAGCACGCCATCACCGGCCCGACCAGCTCCTGGCTCATGAGCACGTTGGCCAGCCGGTCGGCCGGGTAGTAGACGAACATGCCGATCACGCTGGCGAGCAGGAACGCGATCATCCGATTGCCGCTGCGGAAGACCAGCGCCAGCGGCATCCCGAGCAGCAGGAAGACGAGCGGCGTCGCCGCGCGCGAAAGGCGTTGGTGGATGCGCCCTGCGACCTCGATCGGACTGAACTTGCGCAGCAGCGACGCACCCGTCACTGGCGATCGCTCCGCACCGCGCGCGTCGAGCGCAAACAGCTCGGAAAGGTCCTGTAGCTTGAGGCGCCCGCGGTCGCCGTCGATCGTCAGGTCAAGGGTGAACGTCATCGCCTCCTGCTCGGCGCCGCGAGCGGCGCCCGACAGCACCCGCGGCTTCTCCAGCCGCAGCACCACCCGCTCGCGTTCACCGTCGAAGAGGACGATCGCCCGGTCCGCGCGGACATGGGTGGTCTTGGCCAGCGTGCCGGACTGCGGATTCGCCGCCTGCGAGGTTTCAAGCAGCACGTTTTCGAGCACGACGCCGCCCGACGACGCGACCTCAAGCCGCTCCCACAGCAACATCCGGCGTGTCTTCGCGTCGCCGAACTCGATCGAGCGCTCGCCGGTCTTGATCCGCTGCTGCAGCAGCGCCTGCATCGTCGCCTCCTGCTGCGGGAGGGTCTTCAGCTGGTGCATCGCGCGCGGGGCGAGGCGATGCTCGACCTCAAATGTGAACAGGCAGAGCGCCAGCGCGAGCACTCCGCCGGGCCAAAGGATGCGGAACGGATGGATGCCGCTCGCCTTGAGCGTCGTCACTTCGTTGTCTGCGGCGGCGCGACCGTAGACCATGACGACGGAGATCAGCAGGGAGAGCGGCAGCAGGAACGAAAGCGCCTGGACCAACGTGCAGCGCACCAATTGCAGGTAGACGACGAAGGAGAGATCGACCTCGCGCGCCTTGTAAAACACCACGCCCGAGATCGCGAAGAGCGCAACGGCCGCGATCACCGCGAGGGTGAACAGCAGGTTCTGCACGAGCTCGCGGAGGTAGTACCGATCAAGAAGAGTCAGGGCGCGCTCCGGCCGGGGATGCCCTATTGTTCCGAGCCACGGCCGTGAACCAAGCCTCGCCTGAAAGCTTCCGCGGCAAGTCGCCGCCCGCCGCCGAGCTCGCCGCAATCGCCGCGACGCCTGAATCGGCGTTGCTCGACGGGTTGCCGCCCCGCCCGCGTCGAGTCGAGCGGGTCATGTCGAGCACCGGACCGCTCGCTCGCAAGCGCTACGTCGGACCGCACGGCGCGCGTCAGCTCGAACGCGAGTGGCGGACGACGATGGCACTTTTCGAGGCCGGCGTTGTCGTCGCCGAACCGGTGGCGCGGGTGGCGACGCCAGCCACGCTCTTCCTGCGCTGGATCGAGGGCGGGTGCGAGCTCGCCACCGCGTGGGACGCAGCGGCTCCCGCCGCCCGGCGCGCGCTGGCACGGAAGGTCGGAGACGCGATCGGCGAGCTCCATCGCGCGCGCTTCGCCCACGGCGACCTGCACGCGCGCAACGTCGTCGTCGATGCGACCGGCAAGGCGTGGCTGATTGACCTCGGCAACGCGACTCGCGCGCCAGCCGCCGCGCGCGAAGGCGATTGGTGCGCGCTCTACCACCACTTCGCGTGGCGCGCGCGCACAGTCGATCGGTTGCGAGCACTGGTCGCGAGCGGCGCGCTGCCGATCGCACGCGGTGCCCGCCGCGCCGCGATCCGACGGCTGTCGACCCGCGCCGAGACCTCGCGCCAGCGGTTCCTGCGCCACCACGAGCGACGTTGCGATGGCAGCGGTCGCGCCTTCAAGCCTCTTGTCTGCGGCGCACTCCACGGCGTCGCACGGCGCGACGCGCCGGCGGAGATCGACCACTTCATCGTGGAGTTCGTCGCGGACGTCCGGATCGAGCGACTCTGCGCGGGTCTTGCGAGGTGCGGCGGCGTCCGGGTGCATGCGACGCCAGAGTCCGAGCTGTGGCGGTGCGACATCGCAGGCGCCGGCGGACGGCGCCACGCCCTCGCGATCAAGTGGTTCGACGACCGCGGCCCATGGCGACGCAGCGCCCGCGGGAGCCGTGCCCGCCGCGCCTGGCGCAACACGTTCCGGTTGCAGATGGCAGAGGCCGCAACGCCGATCGCGTGGCTCTACCTCGAAAGCCGCGCGTTCACGCGCCGTCCACAGAGCGTGTGGGTCGGTGAGTTCGTCGTTGGCGCCGAGATGCTCCACGAAAGCGTGGCGCGACTCGGGACTCCGTCGGCGACGCCCACGCTTGCGGCCGCGGCGCGACTGCTCGCCCGACTGCACGACGAGGGGATCTCCCACCGTGACCTGAAGGCCGAGAACATCCTGGTCGCAGCCGATGGTCAGCCGATCCTGGTGGACCTCGACGGAGTCGCGCGGCGAAAACTCGACCTTGATCGCGTGGCGCGCGATCTGATGCGACTCAACGCTTCCTTCCGCGGCGGCGATGCGGCGACAATGCGCGCCCGCCTCGACTTCCTCGCTGCCTACCGGGCCGCGCGCCGACGCGAACGACCGCCGTTTCGGGAACTGGCGCGGCGGGTCGCGAAGATGACTGGAGACAAGTGGCAGCACGCAACGACCGAACCGCGCTGAAGTGGCTGTTCCGCCGCCCGCTCGCTCGCCGCGGGCGCCTCGCCGCGCTGTTCGCGGCGTCGCTGTTCGGTGCGCTGCTCGGCGGCGCGTCGCTGACGTCGGCCTATCCGCTGCTGGTGATCCTGTTCGACCGCGAATGGGCGACGCGACTCGCCGAACGTTCCGAGCATGCACCCTCGTGGCTGCGACCGCTGTTCGAGGCGTTGGTCTCGTTCGCTCGCGAGCGCGAGCCATCGACGGCGCTCCTGCTCGTGCTCGGCATCCTGCTGGGCGCGATCATGCTGGCGGCGCTCGCGCAACTGGCGCAGGACTGGATCGCGGCGCCGCTGGTGCACGACGCGGTGCGGAGCGTTTCGACCGAGGCGCATGAAGCGCTGCTCCGCGGCGCTGGCAGCGACACACCGCAGGGCGCATTGCTGTCGCTCTTCACCGCCGACCTCGACGCGATGCGGGTCGCGCTCCAGAAGGTGTTCAGCAAGGTCGTCCACGAGCCGTTCAAGCTGCTGTTCGCGCTCACGCTGCTGATCGCCATCGACGCGCGCCTCGCCCTGGTACTCGGCGTGCTCTTCCCGGCCGCGACCGGGTTCGTGCTGTTCCTGTCGAGGCGGCTGCGCGACCGCGCCCGGCGCACGCTGGCGCAGACCGGCAACCTGGTCGCGTTGGTCGAGGAGGGGCTGCGCGGCCGGCGCATCGTTCGCGCCTACGGACTCGAGGAACGCGAGCGCGGTCGCTTCCATGAAGTGCAAAGCGGGCTGACCAAGAATCAGGTGGCGCTCGACCGCCACGAGGCGCTGTCGAGCCCCTTGCTCGAGCTGATGGTCGCGATCGCCGCGGCCGCCGTCATCCTGCTCGGCGCGCGCCGCGTGGTCACTGGCGAGCTGTCGGCCGAGGCGCTGATGACCTTCTTCGCCATCCTGGCATCGATGCTCGATCCGATGCGCAAACTGGCCGACACGCAGGTGCGCACGCGCCGCGGGGCCGCAGCAGCGGCGCGGCTGAAGTCGCTGATCGAGAGCGCGCCCAAGGTGCCGCCGATTCACGGTTCACGTCCCTTTCCGCCACTCGCGCACGGGCTCGTGCTGCGCGGCGTCGGCGTGGATTCGGCGGCCGGCATCGCATTGCTCGAGCGGGTGGACCTGTTGGCGAAGCCGGGCTCGGTGGTGCTGGTCGCAGGGCGCTCCGGTGCCGGCAAGTCGACGCTGCTCGACCTGCTGGCGGGGCTGCGCCGCTACGATTCCGGCGCGATCGAGCTGGAAGGCGTCGCGCTGCCGGACCTCGACGCCGCCGCCTTCCGCGCACGCATTGGTCTGGTCACGCAGGAGACCTTCTTGTTCCGCGGCAGCATCGAAGAGAACGTCACGCTCGGCCTGCCGCCGCGCGGCGTCTCCCTCGCCGCAGCGCTCGCGTCGGCCGGTGTCGCCGAGCTGGTCGCCGAGCTGCCCGACGGGACTGCGACCCCGGTCGAATCGCGCGCGTTCTCGGCCGGCGAGCGCCAACGCCTCTCCATCGCCCGCGCCCTCTACCGCGACCCGGCGTTGCTCCTGCTCGACGAGGCGACCAGCGCGCTCGACCGCCCAGTGGAAGAGGCGATCCTCGAACGGCTGTTCGCCACGCGTGCGGGGAGGATCACATTCGTCGTGACCCACCGCCTCGCGCAGCGCGTGCCGTTCGATCAGGTGATCGTGCTCGACCGCGGTCGCGTTGCAGCTCGCGGCACGCCGAACGAGTTGCTCGACCACTCACCGCTCTACCGTGAGCTCGTGCACGGCGCGGCTGGGTCGGACTGAGCGGCACTCCGGTGGCGCAACGCATCCTGCTGGTCTCCGCCTCGCTCTCGCTGCGCGGCACCAGCCTCTACACGGTGAGCCTCGCCCGCGAGCTCAAGCTGCGCGGCCACAAGATCGCGGTGCTCTCGCCCGGCGGGATCCTCGAGGGGGCGCTCGAAGAGCAGGACGTGCCGGTGGTCCGCGCTCCCGTCCACGGCGCGTTGTGGCACGACCTGCTCTACCTGCCGACGCTGATGGAGCTGGCGCGCGACTTCGATCCCGAGCTGATCCACGTGCAGAGCCATCCGCTCGCGGCGATCGGCGGCTTGATCGGCAAGGCGCTTGACGTCCCCAACATCGTGACCGTGCACACTCCGCTGCAACGGCCGCTCCGGCGAATTCCCGGAACGACAACGCGCGCGATCGCGGTGAGCGAGGATGTCCGCCAGGCGCTGGTCACGAACGGCCGCTTCCCACGCGAACGGATCACTGTGATCCCCAACGGCGTCGCTGCGAGCCTTTCTTCGCTCGACGAAGAGACCCCGCCAAGCGACGAATTGCCGGTCGTCGGGACGGTGGGACGATTCGCTCCCGGTCGCGGCATCGAGACCTTCCTCACCGCGGCGAGGCTCGTGCTCGATCAGGGCGCGAAAGCATGCTTCCTGGTGCTCGGCGAGGGGCCGTCGGAGCGGGAACTTCGGCGCCTGGCTCGGCAACTGGAACTCACGCCCCACGTGACCTTCGCGCTGCCGCGCGCCCGCATCGCCGACCTGTTCCGACCGATGGACATCTTCGCGTCGGTCGGAGAGAGCGAAGGACACGGAATCTTCATCCTGTCGGCGATGGCACAGGCGCGCGCCGTCATCTGCACCGGCGTCGGCGGCGTGCTTTCTTTCGTCCGCGACGGTGAGAACGGATTGCTGGTCGGGCGAGCCGACCCCGACGCGCTCGCGATCCGGATCGGCGGATTGCTGGCGGCGCCCGAAGAACGGCGGCGCCTCGGACGTGCAGCGCTGCACGACGTTCGCGAGCAATTCCCGCTGCATTCGATGGTCGAGGAGACGCTCACGGCCTACGAACAGGCTCTTGCGACCCCTGCACCGATGTCGAACAGCGTCTGATCGTCGCCGAACTCGCCGCACCTCATTGCGGCACTTCATCGCGGCACCTACCGCCGCGTCAACCGCCGTGGCGTGGGGTATCTTCCCACTCCTTTCTATGGACCGCTGGAGCCCACCTCAGTGTCTGCTCCTGAAACCACTTCGACCGCCATCACAACGGCTGCGACGTCCGCGCCACCCTCGGCGCCGGCGGCACCGGTCGAGCCGCCACCGCCGCCACTCCGCTTCATGCAGCGACTCCACCGCTTCACCGAGCGCTTCGGCCACCTGATGTCGCGGGTGATCCTGACCGTGCTCTACATCGTGCTGGTCGGGCCGGCCGGGCTGGTGCTGTCGCTGTTCGGCGATCCGCTGCGGATCCGGCGCTGGCGCGGGAGTGCCTGGCACCCGTGGACGCGTACCAACGACACGCTTGATCTCGCGCGAAGGCAGGACTGACCATGTACGTGCTCGGCCTGTCGTTCTACTACCACGATTCCTCGGCCGCCCTGGTGCAGGACGGCGTCGTCGTCGCCGCCGCCGAGGAGGAGCGCTTCAGCCGGATCAAGCACGACTCCGGATTCCCTGGCCTCGCGATCGACTTCTGCCTCAAGCGCGCTGGCATCACGCTGGAGGATGTCGAGCTGATCGTCTTCTACGAGAAGCCGATCGTGAAGCTCGAGCGCATTCTCACGACCGCATTCGCCACCTTCCCGAAGAGCTGGGCGGTGTTCCGCGAGTCGATGCACACCTGGTTGACCAAGAAGCTCTGGATCAAGGAACTGCTGACGAAACGCCTCGGCGTGAAAGCCGACAGAATCGTCTTCGCCGACCACCACATGTCGCACGCGGCGTCGAGCTACTACACGTCGCCCTACGACCACGCCGCGATCCTGACCGTCGACGGCGCCGGCGAGTGGACCACGGCGACGATGGGCGTCGGCAAAGGCAACCGCATCAAGATCGTGAAGGAGATGCGCTTCCCCCACTCGGTCGGGCTGCTCTACAGCGCCTTCACCGCCTACTGCGGGTTCGAGGTCAACGAAGGCGAATACAAGCTGATGGGCATGGCGCCCTTCGGCCAGCCGAAGTACGTCGATCGCATCAAGAAGATGATCCAGATCGGCGAGGACGGCTCGCTGTGGCATGACATGAGCCACTTCAGCTACCACTGGTCGCCCACCAGCACGCTATCGGCGAAATTCTCCGAGGTGATGGGCCGGCCGCCGCGCGATCGCAAGCACGAGGACAAGACGCTCGATCCGTTCTATTGCGACGTCGCCGCCAGCATCCAGAAGGTCACCGAGGAGATCCTCCTCAAGATGGCCAACTACCTGCACCGCGAGACGGGCTTGAAGAAGCTCTGCATCGCGGGCGGCGTCGGCCTGAACTGCGTCGCGAACCACATCATTCTGCGCGGCTCGCCGTTCGAGGAGATCTACATCCATCCGGCGTGCGGCGACGACGGCGGCGCGGTCGGCGCGGCGATGTGGGGCTACCACGACGTGCTCGGCCGGGAGAAGAAGGCGCCGGCGCTCGACCACGCCTACCTCGGCAGCGAATACAGCCACGCAGAGATTGAGACGTTCCTGAAGCAGAACGACATCAAGTACGAGCTGATCGAGGATGACGACAAGTTCTACACGCGTGCGGCGGAGGAGATGGCCGCGGGCAGGGTCGGCGGCTGGTTTCGCGGCCGGTTCGAGTGGGGTCCGCGTGCGCTCGGTGCGCGATCGATCATCGCCGACCCCGGCCGCGCCGGCATGAAGGAGATCGTGAACGCGAAGATCAAGTTCCGCGAGGCGTTCCGCCCGTTCGCGCCGTCGGTGACCCACGACCGCGCGTCCGAGTTCTTCGACATCGAGGACGAGAAGAAGCACTACCCGTATCGCTTCATGCTCTACGTCGCACCGGTCCGCGAGGACAAGAAGAAGCACTTGGACGCGATCACCCACGTCGACGGCACTGCCCGCATCCAGACCGTCTACGAAGAGACCAATCCCGGCTACTACAAGATGATCCAGCGCTTCGGCGAGGGCTCAGGCTACCCGATCGTGCTCAACACCAGCTTCAACCTGAAGGGCGAGCCGATCGTCGAGGATCCGTCGCACGCCTTCAACACCTTCTCGCTGTCGGGCATGGACGTTCTCTTCCTGCAGAACTACATCGTGCAGAAGGACGCCAAGAAGATCCTGAAGCGGACCAAGTTCGCGCTGCGCCACGACGGCGACACCGTGACGGAGATGCTGTCGTGAGCGGGACCACGAAGTACATCGCGCGCCGCGGTGCAGGGCAACGCAACTGGCAGCGCGGCGCCGCGCTCGGCGTCTTGCTCGGCTGGTTCGTTTCGATCTGCCTCGGCGCCCTCGCACTCGAGGGGATTCTGCGCCTCGCCGGCTTCCGGCCGATCGTGGTGATCAACGAGCCCGACCGGGAACTCGGTTGGACCAAGCGGCGGAACGAATCGACTCGCAAGGTGACCAGCGAGTTCGACATCACGTTCGCGATCAACTCGCTCGGACTGCGCGGCGATCCGGGCATGACGCGCGCGAAGCCGGCGGGCACGAAGCGGGTGCTCTTCCTCGGCGACTCCTTCGTCCTCGGCTACACGGTCGATCCCTCCGACCACTTCGTCGATCTCGTCGGCCGCGCGCTCTCCGCCGAAGGCCGCGCGGTCGAGGCGTTGAATGGCGGGACCGAGGGCTACAGCACCGATCAGGAAGTGCTCTGGCTGCGCAAGGACGGACTCGCGCTCGAACCCGACGTCGTGGTGGCGTGCTTCTTCCAGAACGATGTCTTCGGCAACGGCCAGAGCTCGTTCGGCGGCATTCCCAAGCCGCGCTTCAGCATCGACGGCCGCGTCGAGCCGGCGCCGGACGTGACTCCGCCGCAACGCGGCTGGATGGCGACCCACACCGCGATCGGCGCGCTGCCGGAGACGCTGATCGGGAAGGTGGCGGTGAACCAAATGCCCCCCGACGAAGTCGTCGCTCTTCGTGATCCACCGCCGGGTGCCGCGATTCCCGATTGCTGGGCGCGCACCGAAGCCTGCTTTCGCGAACTGAAGAAGAGCTGCGACGAGAAGGGTGTCAAGCTGTTGCTGGTCGCCATCCCAACGCGCGAAGAGGTCGAGCCCGGCGCGCTCGATGCATGGTGCACGAAGTCCGATACGAGCCGCGAGAACATCGATCCGAGGTCGCCGGCGCAGAAGGCGCTCGACCTGGCGCGCAAGAGTGACATCGCCGTGCTCGATCCGCTGCCAGCGCTGACCGCCGCCGCGAAGGACGGCGCGAAGGTCTACTTCGAGACCGACTGGCACGTGAACCCGGCCGGCTCGCGCGTGCTTGCCGGCGAACTGTTGCGCGCGCTGTCGACGGATCCATTCCTTGGCGCCGGTCCGGTCGAGAAGGGCCTTGCGGCGATCGGCGCCGCGCCGCCTGCGAAGTCCGCTCGCTGGCCGTTCGTGCTGGCGGCCGTCTGGCTGCTGCTCGGGACGCTCTACGCGAAGACCAACCGCGACGAGCCGGCGTGGGCCGCGTTCCTGCAGGTCGCGCTGATGATCGGCGCGGCGACCGGCATCGTGCTTGGCCTCGGAGCGCTGGTCGGCGCGCTCGGTCCGACCACCGGTCGGTTCGTCGGCATTGGGCTGCTCGGCGGCTTCGTGCTCTACCTGCTGACCAAGATGGCCAACAAGCTCTCGATCATCCGCGAGGTGTACGGGGCGTTCCTGCGCCGCGGGCATTGGTACATGATCCCGCTGATCATCGCGATGCTGTCGATCGGCGGGTTGCTGGTGGTGGCGAGCAGTTCGCCGTTCATCGCGCCGTTCATCTACACGCTCTTTTGAACTGACGAGGGCGGAGCCCTCGCAGTTCAAAGAGCGCGCCGGGCAGACGGCGCGGCGCGCCGCTGCCCTCTCGCGAATTGCTGCTGGCGAACGGCTGCCGCCGGAGGCCGCAGCGTTCGCAGCAGAATTCCAGCATTGTGCGCGCAGATGCGGACCGGTGGCAGCGCCGCCGAATGGAGGCGGAGTGTCGAGAGATGACGGCGGACTCGGCGGCGCGTTCGCGACCGAAGGACGCTGGGCGGAGAGGGTCGGCGCGCGAGGACCGGACTCAGCGGGAGGCGGTGGCCCTTTGCGCTGACCGTCCGGCCGTCAACAACAGCGCGGCGGCGATGACGTAGATGGCGGCGCCGATGCAGAGCGTCGACGAGAAGCCAAACGCCTTGGCGCCGATCGCGGCACAGACCGATCCGACGACGGAGGCCACGCCATTCAGCCCCCAGATCAGCGGCACCTGCTGCGGGCGGCCGGCGGTGAAGACCCTGATTCCGGCGGGGAACGGCGTGCCGAGAAGGAAGCCGAGCGGCAGCAGCAGCAGCATCGCGATGGCGCAGCGCATCGGCAGCGTCTGCTCCAACATCACCGCCGACAGCGAATCGAGCGCACGCGCGCAGCAGACCGTCACGAGCGCGACCGCAAGCGCGCATCCAGCGGACCAGCGCCGCAGCGCGTCTCCGGAGAAGCGCTGCGAGACGAGCGCGCCGGCGCCTCCACCGAGGAGGACGGAGAACAGGATCACCGTCAGCGCCAGGGTCGGGTAGCCGAGCGGCAGGATCAGCTTCTGCGCGAGCGGGATCTCGACCATGAGGAAGCCGACGCCGAGCGCCAGGAAGTAGACGACGGTGCGCAGGTCCGCGGACCATGAAGCGCTACCGACCGAGGTGCGCTTCATTCGGCGCAGGCCGATCGCTGCGGCGCGGACCGCCACCAACGCCGAGACCCGCGCGAGGTGCTTGAAGACCGGCTACGTCGTCGGGCCGATGTCGAGGACGAAGGGGCGGTCATCGGGGCACGGGGAGATGTCGATCCCGGTGCCGCTGCGCCGCTCGCCCTCCTCGCGCGTGAACGCGACGAATTGCTCGATCGACTTCGTTCCGTCGGCGAGGTCGGGAAACGGGCAGAACCGCGGCGACGCGACGCGACCTGGAATCCAGATCGGCGCGAGCTTGCGCTCGCTCGCCTTTGCCAGCATCACCTCGGTCTGCGCCGCGGTGAACGGCGACTTCTGCACCACCAGCGCGAAGACGTAGGGGCTCGGTCGCGGGTCGTGCATCATCGCGACTTGGGCCATCGCGGCCGGCTCGGGAATGCCCTGCTTTCGCAGCACGGACAGCGCCGTGACCGTGAATCGAGCGAGCAGGATCGCGTCGTCGACGACGACCGTCCGCTGGCCCTCCGGCGTGAGCAGGCCGAGGTAGTCCTCGAACGCGTTCGTGGTGTAGATGAACGCCTCGACCATCGCCATGCCCTGACCGGCCGTGGCGGTCTTGGCCAGCGCGAGGAAGACGACGTCGTAGCGACGGCCGGCCGCGATCGCCTCGCGCGCGAACGCCCGCCCTTCCGCCGTCGCGACGTGCACTTCGGGCTGCTGGTAGAGGGCGCCGTTCTTCTCGCGGTAGCTCGGCTCGCTCATCAGCGCGACGATCGACGGGTTGATCTCGGCGCCGTCAAACCGTCGCGCGCCGTACTGCAGCGCCAGCAGTGCGTCCAAGCCTCCGCCGGGGCCGATCGCCAGCACGTCGCCGCGAGGCGCTGCCGCTCCGCCGATCGGCGCAACATCGAACGCCCAACCGCTCAGCCGGAAGTGGGCCACCAACGGCGCGATGCGGTCTCGGCGCCCATCCCAGTGCACCATGATCGAGGGCACGTTGCCGTTGGTGTAGAGGAGGTAGGCGTTGCGGACCGACGGATCGGCGACGACGTCGGTTCAGGCCAACGCGTCCCAACGGCTGTCGACGATGCGCGTGGAGTTGCCGGGCGTGCCGAGATCCGTGAACAGGATCGGCGTCACGCCGCGATCGGAGAGGGAGCGTTGCTGCCCGTCGAGCTTCGGCGGGAGCGGAGGGATATCGAGCCAGGGCGACGCTCGGTTGCTCGCGCAGACCAGCAGCAGTGCGCCCACCGTCGCGATCAGCGGCCAATCCCTTCGCGCCTCTTTGGAGCGAACGCACAGTCCAGCGCCGGCCGCCACCACCGCGATCGCGAGGCAGGCGTCGATCCCGCCGACCCAATGCAGCAGGCCAACGACGCCAACGGCGGCGATCGCAGCGCCGCCCAAGTCCCAGGCGTAGAGCCGACCGCTCCATTGGGAGAAACAGACGAACGCCTCGGCCAGGAACGCGCCGGCGACGGCGAACGGCACCAGGACGATCAGCGCGGCGAGGGTGCGCAGCGAGAGCGGGCCACTGCCTCGCAGCCAGTGCGCCGCGAATCCGCCGACCCCGAGCCCGCAGAGCGCGACGCTGATGACCAGAAACGCGAAGTGGTACCAGAGCAGCACGGCGAAGACGCGGGTCAGCGCGATCTCGAAGCCGAGCACGGCAGCCGAGATCAACGCGACCGCCGCCAGCAGCGCCGGCCGCGGTCGCGAGGAATCAGGATCGGCGGTCATCTTCGAATCCGTGGCATTCAGCGGCACCATATTCCGCCTGCACGCGTTCATTCGGCACGCTCGCAGCTCGATGGCGGCACAATGGCCCGCCATCACCCGCGGAGCCCCGCTTGAAGCCTCTTGTCCTGTATCACGGCCAGTGCCTCGACGGCTTCGCAGCCGCGTGGGTGGCGTTCCAGCGCTTCGGCGGCGGCGGCGAGTATCGCGCGGTGCAGTTCGGCGAGCCGCTCAAGATCCCGGTCGACGGTCGCGACCTGCTGATCCTCGACTTCAGCTTTCCGCGCGCGCAACTGCTCGAATTCAAGGAGCGCGCGACCTCGATCCTGGTGCTCGACCACCACGTGACGGCGCAGCAGGATCTGGCCGGTCTCGACTTCGCCCATTTCGACCTGAAGCGAGCCGGCTGCACGTTCGCGTGGGATTGGTTCTTCCCCGACCAACCGCGTCCATGGCTGCTCCCCTACGTCGAGGACAAGGACCTCTGGCTCTGGAAGCTGCCCGGGAGCCAAGAAGTCTCGGCCGCGCTGCAGAGCTATTCGCGCTCGTTCAAGACCTGGGACAAGATCCTGAAGAAGGGGCTCGACGCGCTGGTCGCCGAAGGGCGCCCGATCCTGCGCTACAAGAATCGCCTGATCGAGACCGCCGCGAGCCGCATCCGGATGATCGACTTTGAAGGCCATCGCATCCCGGTGATCACATCGTGCCTGCTACAGAGCGAGATCGGCGGGCGCCTGTCGAAGGACCACCCGTTCGTCGCCATCGTGTTCGAGACCGAGGGGCGAAAGATCTGGAGCCTTCGCTCGCACGAAGGCAGCGGCGTGAACGTCGCCGAAATCGCCCAGCGCCACGGCGGCGGCGGCCATCCGAATGCGGCGGGGTTCATCGAACTGCTGCCGGGAGCGTCGCCGAACGCGGCGCTCGTGGTGCAACCGCCGACAGTCGCCGATGGCGAGACGGAGCCGGCGATCGAGCCGAGCTGACGCCGCCGCGATGAACGAACCCGCGATGTCGCCCGTCACTCCCGAAGGCTTGAAGCGCAAGACGCGCGGCGCGCCCTGCCTCTGGTTTACCCGGCTGCCGCTGCAGGAACTGGTCGAGGCGATCCGCGCCCACCACTTCCCCTGGCTCGCCGGTCCGGTGCGGGTGCAGTTCACCGAGCAGGAGCTCCTGGTCGAGGCTGACTTCGGCCCGCCGCCGCTGCTCTCTTGGCACACGGTCCTGAATCACGCGCAGACGCCGGTCGAAGTCTTGGGCGCGCTGGCGAAACGGGCGCTGTGGCCGATCGCCGCGGAAGCGCGCGGGCCGCGGCGAGCGATGCCGCTGCCGTTCGCCGCGCTCTGTCCCGAGGAGGGATTCGCCGACGCCTGGATCGACATCCACCTCGGCGATTGCATCCATCGGAGGAACCTCGAGGAGGAGCCGGAGGTGCGCCGCGGTTGGCAACGCCAGTGGATGGAGCCGCGCGTGATGCCGCCCACGCTCCGATTGCGGCGCGCCGAGGCCGACGCCGCATTGCGAAAACTCCTGGGCAAGGAAGCACCATGAACGGCCGCTTGTCCGCTCGTTGCTACATCGTGACCGGCGCCGGTTCCGGGATCGGCCGCGCCACGGCGCATCGGTTGGGTCAGGAGGGCGCGACGATCGTCCTGGTCGGGCGGCGTACGGAGCCGCTCGCGGCGTGCGTGATGGAACTCGATCGCGGCGGGGCGCGAGCCATCACGGTTGCAGGCGATGTTGCGCAGGAAGCGACTGCGGAGCGCGCGGTCGCAGCGGCGCAGTCAGCGGCCGGCAGACTCGACGGCTTCGTCCACGCTGCTGGCGCCGCGCTGCGGAGCCGGTCGCTCGGAGAGACAACGGCTGCCGAGTGGGACTCGACCTTCGATGTCCATGTCCGCGCGCTGCGCCACCTCGTCCGCCATGCGCTGCCGGCGCTGGCCGAGCGTGGCGGCGCGCTGGTTGCGATCGCGTCGAATCTGGCGCTGCTCGGGATCGAGGGTCTCGCCGCCTATTCAGCGGCGAAGGGCGCCGTGACCAGTCTGGCTCGCGCGCTCGCGGTGGAGCTCGGGCCGCGGCGAATCCGAGTCAACGCCGTGCTGCCCGGCTTGATCGAGACCCCCGCGACGCGTGGCGCCGACGGCTTCGCGGCCAACGCTGCCGGCTACGCGGCACGCGCGCCGTTGCGTCGCATCGGCCAGGCCGACGAGATCGCCGCCGCTGTCGCGTTCCTGCTCTCCGACGACGCCTCGTTCATCACCGGCCACGCACTCGTGGCCGATGGCGGAGCGTCGATCGCCTGACGCCGCCGACCGTCAGCGCGCTGCGGTCATCGCCGAGCGCGGCTTGCACAGACGCGCGACGAGCTCAACGACGAGGTTGCAACGGCAGCGCGACGGCTCGGTGCAGCCGCAGACGAGCGTGACCGGATGGAGCGTCGCACGCTGGCCAAGCGCACGCAATTGCGGCGCATGCGACCATATCTCCGCGACGAAGAGCGCGGCGTGCTCGCGCGCGGTGATCCAGTGGCGCCAGAGCGCAAAGTCGAGCTTGGTGCTCGGCGCGAGATCGCGCTCCCAGCCGTCAAGTTGCGCGGCGTCGTTGCGCGGTCGAACGCGAGAGAGCCACAGACGCTCGCCATCGGTGCTGCTCACCGAGGCGCGGACATTTTTCGCGCGGAGCTGCATCGCCGATCCCCGCCGGCCGGACCGCCGTCCCGGCCTCATCCTTTCCCCGCGGCGAAGGCTAGGCGTCCGCAAGACAGTTTCCAACCGCGGCGCCACACGATCACGACGATCGGATGCCGCGGAACGGAACACGCACGAGGCGATCGGCAGTCGGGTGCTACCGCGGACGGCCGCCTGCAGCCGGCCCGCCGCCAAGGTCTTCGGGTTGGCCATCGTCGGAGTCGTCGTCGGAGTCGTCGTCCTCGAACGCGTCGGGATCGAGCAGTTCGAGCGCCGGATCCGGCGGCTCGCTGGCCGTCGTTCCGATCGCCGACAGGTCGTACCGCCTTAGCACCCAGCGAACGCCCTTCGGGCCCGCGCCGGAGACATCGAGATCGACCCGAACGAGGGCACCGTTCGTGACCGTCACGTAGAGCCGACCGTGATCGCCGCTGGCAGCTCCGGACGGGGGAGCGGCGACGCCCGCCGCGGGTTCGCCGGCGTTGTCCACTGGATCTGGCACTGGATCTGGCACTGGATCTGGCACTGGATCTGGCACTGGCTCGGGCTCGGGCGCTGGCGATTCGGTCCCGCCGCCCGCCGGTCGCTTGCGATCGCCCGCTCCCGCCGCACCGCGCAGCAGACGCGCGACATTGTTCGGAGACAAGGTCACGACGTAGCGGCTAGGGGCGTCTTGCTTGGCGTCCGCCGGCGCCGGCTCAAGCTCGACCGCAACCGCCGAGTTCACCATCTCGAGCAAAAACTTGTGCGGGTAGACGATGCGCTCGATCTCACCGGCCATCCGGCTCAAACCGCGCATCGACGCATCGCGCGCACCATCTTCGCGCCGGCCGGAAGCGTCGAGCAACACCCACTGGTCGGCCCGATCGAGTCCGATGATCCGCTTGCCGAGCTGCCAGAACTCCGCCCGCCCCTGCAGGAAGTGCAGCGACCCGGATCGCGTGAATTCGACCTTCCACTCGTCGCGCGCGACCTGGATCTTCGGGCGGGTTTGCGTTGGCGGCGGCGCCGCCGCCTGCCGCGCCGCGAGGTCCGGCACGTAGACGAATGTGTAGTTCTTCGCGCTCACCAGCTGCTTGGCGAGACCTGACAGCACGAGCTTGGCCGCGTCTTCTGGCGCGGCCAAGGCCATCAGCAGAACGGCAGCGCCGCAAACCATCGCGGCCTGCTCACTTCGCGCCGAGCGCCGCGGCAGCATCCGCCGGGACCTCGACCATGGTCTTGTCGACGCCCGACAGTTTCCACGACTTGCGAATGACGCGCGTCTGTTGCGCCTTCACGCTGACCTCGAGATTGATCGAGGACACGCCGTCGCTGCCGACGACGATCGTCATCGTACCGGTGGTTTCCGCATCGCGAGCGCCAGCGCCCTTCGCACCGTCCTGGCCAGGCTTCTCCTGCGCCGCGGCGAACGCCATCCCGTCGCCATCACCGTCTTCGCCGCCGCCGCCAGCCGGACGCCCCTTGCCACCCTTACGTTCCTTGCCGCCGCCATTGCCACCACCTTCGCGGCCTTCGCCTGCCGGCTTGCCAGCGCGAGCGTCCTTCATGCCGCTGAACTCGCGCGCAGCTTCCTTGCTGAGTTGCGCAACGAAGGTCGAGGTGCCGCCCGATTCGCTCTTGGTGACGTCCGTGAGCTTGGGTCCGAGGTCCTTCACCAACATGTGCGGGAAGACGATTCGGTCGACTTCGCCAGCCATGCGCATCATCATTCCGAGCGCCTTGTCGCCCTCTGCGGCGCCGCCACCGTCGCCGGCCGGCTTCGCATTGCGATCGACCGCGACCCACTTGCCGCTCTTGACGTCGATCATCGCCACGTTCTTGTCTTCGCGGAACATCTCGACTTGGCCATTCTTCAGATGGACCGGCTTGCCCTTCTGCCAGTCGATCGACCAGCCTTCGCCGCCGCGTGCCGGCTTGCCGGCGCCGCCCGCCGCACCCGCCACCGCGCCACCGGCATCCTTGCCGCCTTCGCGTCCCGGAGCACCCATGTACTCGCAGTGGTAGCTCTGCGCTGCTTCGAGTTTTTTCACGGCGGTTGCCAGAGCGCTCTTCGCCGCTTCGTCGATGGGGGCGAGCGAGAGCATGCTGAACACGAGTGCGGCAATCATCGAAAGGTCCTCAAAAGCGGCCGACGCGATTGCGTCAGCCAAGTGAAACGGGATGCGGGAGCTTAGTTCGACGGTTGGGTGATGTGGCTACGCGACTGATTCTGGCGGTGTCGCTGTCGGCAGACTCAGGCTAGGTTCTGAAACAGCACACAGCCGATCACTTCGATCGCGAAGGCGACCTCGGCCACGACCCGGAAGAGAGTCCCCCGCTTGCCGAACCGCGCCAACGCGATCCGGTGCCAGCCGACCAGAGCCGGGATGAAGGTCGCCGGCACGACGACGAAGACCGTGCTCCACCGCTCGAGAAAACTCTCTCCACCACCGAAGAGGGGCGCGATCGCGGTGAGCAGGAGCCAAGCACCGATCAACGCGACGCCGCCCGCAACCTGCAGCCCGAGCCAGATCAAGCACCGAACACGCCACGGCAGCGGAGCGAGCGGGGCGACCGAGGGTGGAGGCGCGGTGGCCGGCTCGGCGCGCCGGCTCGGGTCATCGAGCGATCCACGGTCAGCGGCCATCGGTGAGTTTCGATCGGAGGGCGGACGGCCCGAAGGCGTTTAGGGATGCGTCGCGAGATCCGATACGTCGGCTCATGCGTTGGTGCCGGAGACAGGACTTGAACCTGCACTCCCTTGCGGGAACTAGGCCCTCAACCTAGTGCGTCTGCCAATTCCGCCACTCCGGCGCTTCGCATGAAAGGGCGGGGGAGTGTACGGCCGCACGCCACGAATGCAAAGTGCCGACGCGCGCGAAACGCGGCAAGGAGCGGATCGAGTGGACGGACGAGCGGTCGACGAGCCCCCCCATCCGCCACATCCGCGTGGCGCTCACGATCACGGCGGCGTCACCCAGGTCGCGGTCGGTGGCGGCCTGCCGGACCGCGGACTGCTCGCGGTGATTGCGCTCCTGGTCATCGCCGCGACGATCGTCTCCGGCAGCTTCCTGCTGCGGCCGACCGCGCTCCACCTTCCCGACTGCTGCGAGCCGTGGGACGCCGCGATCTACCCGTGGAACTTCTTCTGGCTCGACGCGTTCGCCGACGCGCCGGACGGCTGGCTGCTGTTCACCAAGCGCTTCTACTGGCCCGACGGCGAGGGGTTCGGTCTCTACACGCCGACTTGGGTCTACGGCGTGCTGTCGCTGCCGTTCCAATGGCTGCTGCCCGAACCGCAGTCGCGCCACGTCGCGGTCGCCTTCCTGCTCTGGTTCTCGAGCGTCGCCACCGTGCTGCTCGCCTTCCGGTTCGCGCGCGAACTCGGAGTGCCGCGCGTCGCGGCGGCGTTCGCGGCGCTGCTGGTGCTTGCGGCGAGCGGCCGCGTCATGAACGCCGCGCGCTTGAACCTCTTCTGCACCGAGTTCCTGCTGCTCTGGCTCTGGACGGCGTGGCGCTTCTGGCGCGATGGCGGCGGTGGCCGCGCGGCGGCGTTCGGGCTCGCCTCTGCGCTGCTGCTGCTGCAGAGCCAGCCGCTCTTCTTCCAGGCGACACTGGCCGGCGCGCTCTTCGTCGCGGTGGCGCTGGTCCGGCGCGCGGGGAGGCAGCAACTCGTCGCGAGGGCGCGCCCCTTCCTGCTCGCGACGGCGCTCTTCCTGCTGCTGGCGGGCCCATTCATTTGGGCGGTGTTCTGCGAACTGCCCGATTCACCCGCGATGCGCGATTCGCTCGCCCTGACGCAGTACGGCTCGCTCGACGTTGCCGACCTGGTGCGCCCCAACGGCGTCGACCGCTTTGCATCGCTCACCGGCCAGCTGCTGCCGCGACGCGACGCGACCTTCTTCGAATCGGGCGGCGCCGTCGGCACTGCGAGCCACTTCCTCGGGCTCGGCTGGATCGCGCTGATCGCGCTGGCGCTGGTCGCGCGCGACGGCGGCGGCGCGCGGCGCAGCGTCGGCTTCGCGCTGCTGCTGCTGCTGCTCGCCGTGGGGCCGGTGTTGAAGGTGGACGGAGAGCCGCTGGTACCGATGCCGTGGCAACTGCTGCAGCTCTGGCCGCCGCTTGCGATCGAGAAGTCGCCGACGCGGTTGGTCTGGCTGGTGCAGCTCTTCGCGGCGCTGGCGGCGGCACGCGCGCTGGCGTGGCTCGCGGGCGAGGCGACGGCGCGCGGCGCGGCCGTGCGTCGCGGCGCCGCGGTGCTGCTCGCGCTGGCGACGCTGGCGGAGCAGGGCGACACGGTGCCGCTCCAGTCGACGGCGCCGGCGCTGCGGATCCCCGATGAGATCGCGGCGATGGCGCGCGAGCCGGGCGACTTCGCGGTGCTCGACGTCCCATTCGATGGAGTCCTGCCGCACGGCCAGATGGCACACGGCGTCAACGCCTTCGCGATGGCGCTCGGCGCCGCGCACGAGCGGCCGATCTTCTTCGGGCTCTACCCACGGGCGGCGCGGCCGGGCCTCGCCGCGCTCTTCGCGCGGCCGCTCTTCGCCGCAATGCACCAGCTCGAGGGTGGTGCGTCGGTGCCGGCGCTGTCGCCCGATCAGGTCACTGCGATGCGCAACGACCTCGAAGAGCTCGCGGTCGGCGCCGTGATCGTGCACGACTTCGCGGTGATTCCGGCGCGCGCCGCCGAACGCGAGCCGCTCCGTTCGCTCTTCCGCCAACTCGCGCCGAAGTCGGAGCAGCAGCTCGCGCTCGGCGAGGGCTACACGCTCACGCTGTTCCGGTTCTGACCCGGTTTCGACTCGGCTCTGATCCGCTGCTGACGGCGGCGCCGCAACGGCGACCTCACCCGCCGAGCGTGTCGCCGAGCGTGTCGCCGAACGTGATCGGCGCGGCAAGACGCAGCTTCAGGTCGAGTTCGCGCTCGTCGTTCGAGAACAGCAGCGTCGCCCAACGGAAGATGGAGAGCCCGCGCAGGTCGCGCTTCATCTCCTCGATCCGCGCCGGCACCGTCTGCTCCAACCACGCTCGTTCCAACTGCTCGATCTCGTCGTCGAGCAGCAGGTCGACCGTCAGGCGCTGCTTGGCGTCGAGCGTCTTGCCCCGCAGCTCGGGGTGCTTCGCAGCGATCACGCGGGCCTCGGCCTCGCGCCGGATCTTGACCCAGTCAGGGCGCGTCTCGTCCTCGGCGAAGACGACGCAGAGCTCTTCGCACACGCGCCGCAGCCGGTCGGAGCTCAAGTACGCGAAGCCCTGCCCGAACCCCTTCGCCGACTCCTGCGCCTGTCGGAACGCGAGCTCCGACTGCAGTCCGGTGTTGTGGCCCGACTCGCTGGTCATCTTCTGCACGCAGATCTCGTCGAGCATCGCACCCGTGGTCGTGATCACGACGCACGGACGACCGACGATGTCGAGCACGCCGATCGCCACGTTCGGGAACGACCCGTCGGCGAGTTTCAGCTCGCTGAACTTCACGTCGTCGATGTGCGGGTAGCTCCAGGTGTAGACCGTGGGGACTTCGCGCACCCGCGTGCGCAGCGCGTCGACCAGCGAGGTCACGAACTGCGTGGCGATGTCGCGATCGCCCGCCGGCAGGATGAATGCCAGGCGGGGACCGTGGCGCGGATCGGGGTACTCGATCACGGGATCGACGCCCGGCGCCGCGGGCGGCGAGTAGGGATCGTTCGGCTCGAACGCGAACGCGAGCTCGTCGCCGACGATTCCGGCGAACGACTCGAACAGCTCGGCCAGCGAGCGGGCCTGGATCTGGCCGGACTTGAACTTCAGGTTGGGGAAGAAGTCCTCGTTCAGGATTCGGCGCCAGTCGGGATCGATCAGGCTTTCGAGCCGGCGCAGCAGCTTGCGCATGTCGACCTTGACGTGAACGGCCGCGGCGACCTTGGCGGGGAACGCCATGCCGCAGAAGTTCCACGCCTGCGCGAAGTCGCCGCTGGTGCCGTCGAGCAGCCCCGCCGCCAGCGGCGCGAGCGCCGGGCGATCGATCGTCGCGGAGAACGTGAGATCGAGCTGGTTGCCGAGCGCGACGCGTCCCAACGCTGGCCCGAACCGCTCCGGCACGAGCAGATCGCGCGCGATTCTCCGGAACCCCGAGTCGTCGGGCGCCGGCGGCCCCAACTCGAGTCCGAACTGGCGCATCGAATTGCCGACATCGACTGCGAAGTCGATCGGTCGACCGGCCGGCGAAGCGGAGAGGATCTGCGCGCGGTACTGCGGGGAATCAGCGAGCGACAACCCATCGGCGTCCGCCAGCTTGCGCATGTCGCGCACCAACTCGAAGTCGTTGCCGACCAGGATCGCGTCGTCGACTCGCGCGAGGTGCCAGCGCTCGCCCTGCGCGACGAAGCTCTGGACGTCCTCCTTTTCAGACCACTCGGAAATGAGGTCACCTCGCCATCTGCGGACCGCCGCGAATGCGAGGGCGTCGACGATCAGCTTCATCCGAAACGAGCCGCGCGCGATCGCCGCCCATGCGATCGACTGGTCGGCCCGGTAGCGGCCGCACAGCAGCACCTCGCGCCCCGCGATGTCCGCCATGACGTCGAGCGGCGCGATCTGCGCCGGCAAGGTGGCGAGTTCGGCGAACGCCTGCTCGATCGCCGCGACCGGGATCTCCTCGCGGTAAAGGCGCGTGCGGACGAAGTCCTTCCACTCCTCCCGCTTGCTCAGCGAGGCGAAAAGCCGCGGCAGCGGGAACTCGGTGAAGTCGCGCTTGAGCCCCTTGCGCCGCACCATGAAATCGACGTCTTTCGGTACCAGCGGGTCGAGCGACGCCGGGCCGCCGGCGAAGGGGTCGAAGAAGATGACGCGGAACGCGACGTAGCCGATACCCAGCATGAACAGGGCGAGGATTGCCACGATCTTGAGGAAGCGTTTCATGGCAGGGTCCGGCGCGGCATCGCTTGTGAGACGAAAACGGCAAGGCTACATTCCCCCGACTCTTCTGGAGGCACCCGCGTTCGCGCGGAGGTTCGTTTTGAACGTCGCCAAACGCTTGCTGCAGATCACGCCGTCCGCCCCCCTTGCGCTGATGCAGAAGGCGGCGCAGCTCAAGGAGAGCGGGCGCGACGTCATCAGCCTCGGCGCCGGCGAGCCCGACTTCGACACGCCGATTCCGGCGCGGGAAGCGGCGCACGCGGCGATCAACGGCGGCAAGACGCACTACACGCCCTGCCCCGGCGAAAAGTCGCTCCGCAGCGTGATCGCCGCCAAGCTGCGGCGCGACAACGGGCTCGACTACGATGCCGCTGAGATTGTCGTCAGCAACGGCGCCAAGCAGTCGCTCTACAACGCGTTCATGGCGCTGCTCGACCCTGGCGACATCGCGGTGATCCCGAGCCCCTATTGGGTGACGTATCCCGAGGCGGTGCGGCTGGTCGGCGCGACGCCGCGCCTGCTGCCGACCGCGGCTGCGCGCGGCTTCAAGCCCGATCTCTTGGAGCTCGACGTCGCGCTGCGCGGCGCGCGCCTGTTCGTCTTCAACTCGCCCTGCAACCCCACCGGCGCGGTGTGGACCCGCGCGGAGATCGAGGCGCTGGGGCAGGTGCTGCTGCGCCACGACTGCTGGATTGTGACCGACGAGATCTACGAGAAGCTCGTGTTCGACGGCGCGACTCATCATTCCCTGCCCGCGGTGGTCAAGCAGTTGCGCGATCGGACGGTCGTCGTGAACGGGCTGTCGAAGGCGTACGCGATGACCGGCTGGCGCATGGGCTACGCCGCCGCGCCGCGCCAGGTCGCCGAAGCGATGGACCTGGTGCAGAGCCACACCACCAGCAACGCCTGCTCGATCTCACAGCACGCGGCGCAGGCTGCGCTCGAATGCGATGGCCGCGAGACCGGCCTGATGCTCGACGCCTTCGCTCGCCGCCGCCGCCTGGTCATCGACGCGCTGAAGGGCGTGCGCGGGCTCACGCTGGTGCCGCCGCAAGGCGCCTTCTATGTGTTCCCCGACGTCTCGGCGTGGCTCGGCGGGAAGTTCGCGGACGCGACCGCGCTGTGCGACCGACTGCTCGATGAGGTGGGCGTGGCGGCCGTCTCCGGCGCAGCGTTCGGGGACCCGCGCTGCATCCGTCTCTCCTATGCCACATCCGACGAACTGTTGCGCGAGGCGCTCGCGCGAGTCGGCCGATTCCTCACCAAGCACGCACCTGCTGGAGCGGCCTCCTGATGTCGCGCGACGTGAAGAACGGGTTGCTGGTCTCGCTGCCGATGTCGGTGGCGATGATCATCGCGGCAGTCGTCGTGGCCAGGGGCCGCGCCGAGGAACCAAACCAGCGCGTCTTCCAGCAGGCCGACCTGATCGCCAAGGTCTTGACCCGTCTCGAGCAGGACTACGTCGAGCGATTCGACGATCCGAAGAGCTGGGAGCTGGTCTACGGCGGGATCAAGGCGATGACCAAGCGCCTCGATCCCTACTCGCAGTTCCTCACGCCTGAGGAGAGCCGTCCGTTCGCCGAGGAGACGCACAAGAACTACGTCGGCGTCGGTTTCGCGACCAACCCGACGGCGCCGCCGATCACCATCGACTACCTCTTCGACGGCTCGCCCGCCGATCGCGCCGGGCTGGTTCCGGGCGACCGCATCGTCGCCATCGACGGCACCGCGATCGACACGCTGGAACGCGATCAGGCGATCGAGCGGATCAAGGGCGAGCCAGGCACGCGCGTGAAGCTGTCGGTGCTGCGCGCCGCTGGCGCCACGACCGAAGAGGTCACGCTCGAACGTGCCCGTATCCCGCAGCAGTCGGTCGTCGGCAGCGAGATGGTCGAGGGCACCGCCGACGTCGGCTACCTCTACGTCGACGGCTTCGGCGACGAGACGGTGCACGAGCTCGACGCGGCGATGGCGGAACTGCTGGCGAAGGGCATGCAGGCGCTGGTGCTCGATCTCCGCTTCAACAACGGCGGGCTGCTCGAAGTGTCGCGCCTGTTCGCCAACCGCTTCATCAAGTCGGGGACGATCGTCGGCATCCGCTACCGCGCGCCCAAGGAGAGCGTGACTCACGCGGCGGATCCGGCGGAATGCCGTTGGCCCGATCTGCCGGTCGCGATCCTCGTCAACGGCGACAGTGCCTCGGCCGCGGAGATCGTGGCCGGCGCGCTGCAGGACCATCAACGCGCGTTTCTGATCGGCGAGCGGACGTACGGCAAGGGCGTCGTGCAGTCGATCTGGAACATCCCGCTCGATGATCGCCCAGGAACCCCGGACGGCGCCGATCGAAAGGCGACGCTGAAGCTCACCACCGCCGAGTACCTGACGCCGTCGGGACGCGCGATCGAAAAGCGCGTCACGCGCCAGCAGAAGGTGCTGGGCGGCCTCGAACCCGATGTGACCATCCGCCTCGACGAGGCGCGCACGAAGGAGCTCGGCGAGCGAATGCGCCTGCTACACGTTCCTCAGCGCTGGCGAGCACAGCACCTCGCCACCCACCAGCGCACGCTGCCGCCGCTGCGCGATCGCCAGGTCGACGCCGCGATCACGGTCCTGCGCGGCGGCACGCCAGCGCAGGATTTCTGAGGCGCGCGATGGGGCTGCCGCTCGACGGTCTGATCCTCGGCATCGAAAGCTCGTGCGACGAAACGGCGGCGGCGCTGCTCGAAGCCGACGGCACGGTGCGCGCGTCGGTCGTCCGCAGCCAGATCGACCTGCACACGGTGTTCGGCGGCGTCGTCCCCGAAATCGCCGGCCGCAGCCATGTGGAGCACATGGTGCCCGTGCTCGAAGAGTGCTTCGAGCGGGCCCGAGCGCAGAAGAGCGACGTGCGCGCGATCGCGGTGACTTGCCAGCCGGGGCTGATCGGCTCGCTGCTGGTCGGTGTCTCGACGGCGAAGGCACTCGCGCTCGCGCTCGACGTGCCGCTGGTGCCGGTCGATCACGTCGCGGCGCACATCTACTCCTGCTTCCACGGCGTGGCCGAGCCACAACTGCCAGCTGCCTGCTTGGTGGCATCGGGCGGGCATTCTTCGTTGTTCGCGGTCGAATCGCTGACGCGCCACACCAAGCTCGGCGAGACGATCGACGATGCTGCGGGCGAGGCGTTCGACAAGGTCGCCGCCATCGTCGGGCTCGGCTATCCCGGCGGACCGCTCATCGACCGGATGGCGGAAGGCGGCGACCGCAAGCGCTTCCGCTTCCCGCGCTCGTTGCTCGCGCGCGACTCGCTCGATTTCAGCTTCTCCGGGATCAAGACGTCCGTGCTCTATCACTGCCGCGGCCAGAACCTGCGCGACCGCCGGACGCTCGACGAACAGGAGGTGCGCGATGTCTGCGCGTCGTTCCAGGACGCAGTCGTCGACGTGCTGACGACCAAGCTCGCGCGACTTGCCGAGCGGATCGGTGCGCGGTCGCTCGCGGTCGGCGGTGGGGTCGCCGCGAACCGGCGGTTGCGCGAACGGGTCACGGAGCTTGCGGCCGAGAAGGGGCTTGGCCTTCACCTCGCTCCGCGCGAGCTCACCACCGACAACGCGGTGATGGTGGCGGGTCTCGGTCGGCTGCTGTTCGCGGAAGGGGTTCGCGCCGGACTCGATCTTGACGCCCACGCGCGCGCTCTCGCACCGGCGCCGGCACCGTGAGCAAGCGACGCCCGCTCGCGTCGACCGATCTCGGCTTCGCGCAGGTCGACCACGACCGCGCACGCCGCTGCGGATTCCCCGAGGTGATCCTCGGTTCCGGCAAGAGCCCGGCACAGGTCGCCGGGATCTTCGCCGAACTCGCGGCGCACGCCGACCGCGTGCTCGCGACCCGCTGCGAACCGGCGGCATTCGCGGCGGTGCGCCAAAAAGTGAAATCGGCGCGCTGGCATGAACTGGCCCGCGCGATCACCTGGCAACGCAAGCGCGCGGCGGGCGGCGAAGGGCTGGTCGCGATCGTCGCCGCGGGCACCGCCGACCTCCGGGTGGCCGAAGAGGCTCGGATCACCGCCTCGCTGATGGGCGCGCGCGTCGCCACCCACTACGACGTCGGCGTCGCCGGAATCCACCGCTTGTTCCGTGCCCTTCCACGGATCCGGAAGGCGCGAGTCGTGGTCGTCGTGGCGGGCATGGAAGGAGCCTTGCCGAGCGTCGTCGCCGGTCTCCTCGATCGCCCGGTGATCGCGGTGCCGACTAGCGTCGGCTACGGCGCCTCGTTCCGCGGTCTCGCGGCCCTGCTGACGATGATCAACTCGTGCGCGGCCGGCATCACGGTCGTCAACATCGACAACGGTTTCGGCGCGGGCTACAGTGCCGCGCTCGTGAACCGTGCGCCGCGGCGATCGCGGAGCGGACGCTCCAGCGAACGCAGCGGGAAGACGCGGCGGCGGCCACAGTAGGCCCCCCCACTTTCCGCGAAGGTCCCTCATGCGCGCACCGGCCTGGCTCGTCTTCGAGGACGGCACTGCGTTTCGCGGCGTCGGCATCGGCAAGAAGGGCGAGACGTTCGGCGAGGTGGTGTTCAACACCTCGATGAGCGGATACCAGGAGATCCTCACCGACCCGTCCTACAAGGGGCAGGTCGTGGTGATGACCTACCCGCTCATCGGCAACTACGGCATCGCGGACGACGACGGCGAGAGCGGGCGCTGCTGGCTCGAAGGTTTCGTCGTGCGCGAACTGTCGAAGGTCGCGTCGAACTTCCGCAGCGCGATCGACCTCGACACGTGGCTCGATCGCCAAGGCGTGGTCGGCATCGCCGAAGTCGACACGCGCGCGATCGTCCGGAAGATCCGCTCCGGCAGCGTCCAGCGCGTCGGCATCTCCACGGTCGAGGGCGACCCGGCACGGCTGCGTGATCGCGTGCAGAAGTCGCCGAAGACCGACGGGATCGATCTGGTGGCTCAAGTCACTCGTCGGCAGGCCGAGACTTGGGACCGCTCGGTCGATTCCGACAAGTTCCAACCTCCTGGCACTTGGCGCAACGGCCCGCGCTTCAAAGTGATCGCCTACGACTTCGGGATGAAGAACAACATCCTGCGCAACCTGGTCGCAACCGGCTTCGACGTCGAGGTGCTGCCGGCGTCGACGCCGTGGAGCGAGGCGCTGCAGCGGAATCCCGACGGCGTGTTCTTCTCGAACGGTCCCGGCGATCCCGAGCCGGTCCGCTACGCGATCGAGAACGCGCGCGCCTTCCTCGAGCAGCGCGTGCCGTTCTTCGGCATCTGCCTCGGGCACCAACTGCTCGGCCTCGCGCTCGGCGGCAAGACGCGCAAGATGCCGTTCGGCCACCACGGCGCGAACCAGCCGGTGCTCGACAAGACCACCGGACAGATCGAAATCACCGCCCAGAACCACTCGTTCATGGTCGATCCCGAGACGCTCGATCCCGCGGCGGCCGAAGTCACCCACATCAACCTGAACGACGGCACGGTCGAGGGGCTGCGTTGCACCAAGGCGCCCGCATTCTCGGTGCAGTACCACCCTGAAGCGGCGCCCGGACCGCACGACTCGCTCTACCTGTTCGAGCGCTTCAAGTCGTTGATCACGCAGCACCGCGCCGCCATCGCGACGCGCTGACCGTCGCGCCGCGGTACCGGCTTGCCGCGGTACCGGCTTGCCGCGGTACCGGCTTGCCGCGGTACCGGCTTGCCGCGGTACCGGCTTGCCGCGGTACCGTCGCGCCCGATTCCGCGCCGGTCGCAATCTGCGGCCGTAGCGCACGCGAAGGAGGATGCTGATGCTCACGTTGATCCTGGCCGCATCGTCGTTCGCGCCCCACGACACCTCGCAACTCGACCAGCCGAAGCTGAAGGCGATGGCGGAGCGCTGCGGCAGCCAGATCGAGTGGATCCGCGACCTGCCTGGCGTCGACGAGGCGGGCGGCGCGTTCCAGTACCTGCGCGACGGCAAAAAGCTCGATAGCAACGCCCTCACCCAGGGCGAGCTGCCGGCGTCGGCGCTGAAGCAGAAGATCGGCGAAGCGCTATCGCGCGCGCAAGCGGAACAGCGCATGGTGCTCTGGCACGTCTGGCGCTTCGAGGGTGGCCAGATGTATCGCGCGCCGCTGCTCGACGACTACATGGACCAACTGCTCTGGAGCGATCCCGACCTCGTCGCGTTGGTGCGCGACAACTTCGTCCCGCTGCGCACGCGGCTGTCGAAGGAGGTCGGCAAGGAGTTCGGGCTGGTCGCATGGGAGAGCCTGGAACCGGCGCTGGTCTTCCTCGCGCCAAACGGCAAGGTCGTCCACGTCATCGACCACATCCGCACGTTCGATCCGCGCTGGTTCGCGGCGGTGCTCGGCCGCGTGCTCGCAGCGCGACCGGAGCTCGATCCCGAAGACCAGAAGCCGTCGGCGGCCGACGTCTTCGCGACGCCTGAACCCGCGCTTCTGGAGAAGACGCGCACCGCCTACTACGACGCGCTCACCCACTGGCTGTCGGGTCGCGACGAGCAGGCGCTGGCCGGATGGCGTGCGCTGACGGAGAGCGATCCGGAGAGCCCGTTCGCGTGGCGCGCGGCGGCGAACCTGCTGATCACGCCGGACCAGACCCCGGCCGGCGCGGCGCGCCACGCATTCGAATGGCCCTACGAGACGGCGCTGCCCCAGGATGGCGTGCTGCCGCGAGACACGCGCTGGCGCCGGACGCCCGCGGATGCCGAGAACATCGCCGATCGCGCGGTGCAGTGGCTGCTCAAGATGCAGCGCGCCGACGGCTCCTGGAATGACTGCCGCTACGCCTACTGGAGCACCGCCGCGATCACGCCGAATGCCTGGATGGCGATCACGGCGTTGTCGGCGACGGCGCTGCTCGAGTGGCGCGACCTCGCCCCCGATGAAATCGATGCCGCGCTCATCCGCGCCGAGGCCTATCTGTTCGGCGAAGGCGGCGGACGCCTGAACGTGGGCGAGAACGAGGAGTGCTACGCGCACGCCTACCGAATCCTCTATCTCGACCGTTCGCTCGAGCAGACCGAGGACGATGCGCAACGCTCGATCCTGATCGAGCGGATGACGCGGCTGACCGCGGCGTTGACGAAGACCCAGGGCATGAACGGCCAGTGGGCGCACGAGTATCCCAACGCGTTCTCGACCGCGATCGCTCTTGACGCGCTGCGGCGAGCGAAGGCGCGCGGCGTCGCAGTGCAAGACGCTCAGCTGGCGAAGGGGCTCGAAGGACTTGAAGGCGCGCGTCACGCCGATGGGACCTTCGCGTACGGCGGGGCCGGCGCGAAAGGGGCGCCCTCACCTCACGCCGACCACGCCAAGAACTCGTCCGGCCGAATGCCGCTCTGCGAAGGTGAGCTGTTCGCGGCCGGCCGCTCGGACATCCGCCGCTTGGCCCATGCGCTCTCGACCTATCAGCAGTTCTACGACCGCTTCGAGAAGATCTCGAAATGCGACTTCCACACCGATGGCGAGCTCGGGGGCTTCTTCTTCTTCCATGACGTGTACCACACGTCGGTCTCGATCGGACTGCTGCCGCCGGCTGCGCAGCCTCCGCTCAAGCACTGGCTGCTCGAGAAGATCGCGGCTCTGCCGGAGATCGACGGCGCGTTCCTCGACGACCATGAGATCGGGAAGAGCTGCAGCACCGCGTACGGACTGCTGGCGCTGAAGAACGTGCTGGCGGAGACTACGCCTCAGTGACGAGGGCGCTCCTGGCCTGGGACTTCACGCTGCGGCAAGACGACTCGCCCCATCAAAACGTCACATCGACGCGGAGCATCCCGACCCACACGTCGTCGAGACTCAAATCACCGCCCGGATGGATCACGTACTGCAGGTCGGGACGCACGACCAGCCATGGCGTGGCCTGGACCTTCCAGACCAGCTCGATCGCGAGTTCCTCGTCCTCGCCGAAGCCGGCGTCGGCGGCAAACTCGACGTACGAGAACGCGAATCCGACCACGTCGTCGTCGCGGCCCTCGAACAGGCCGGTGCGCTGCATGCCGATCGAAAGGTGGCTGTCGAGTTCGTTCACCTCGTCGTCCGCGATCCCGGTGAGCAGCGCCAGCGCGAGGCCCTGCAGGTTCTCCGCGTCCGCTGGATCTTCGCGCCAAAGCTGCTGATCGAGCGTCGCGTACCAGCTCTTCACGCCGTCCTTGGTGCCGCCGCCGAAGCGATCGAAGTCGCCGGTGTGGTGGGAGACGCCGAATGCCGCGCGACCCGCCAGCTCCGACTCGCAGCAACACCAACGCGTCCCGATCTCGCCGATGAAATAGAGGTCGTCGGGCGCGCCGAGGAAGGTCTGCATGCCACGGCCGCCGGTGAGCATCCCCTCCTGAGCGGAGCCGTCGAAGCAGCCGAGCGACACGACGGAGTCTTCGCAGCAGCTCCAGAACGCGCAGATCGCGGACGCCGGGTCGGGATAGCCGACAATCCCGGTCGTCGGCGAGGCCGCGAACGACGAATGGAGGAACTCGCCGCCGTTCTCGACCATGCCGAACTCGCTGTAGGCATCGACCTTGCCAACCTTCAGCCGCAGCGCGTCGTCGAACAGGCGCTGCTCCCACCAGAACTCGGCCACCTGCTGCATCGGCGCTGCGTCGATGTTCGACACTGCCTGCCAGTCGCCGACGTCGTAGCTGACCTGCCGGCCGTTCAGTACGTACGCGTCGGCGAAGATCGTCGCCGACGGGATGCCCGCCAGCAGATCGAGGTCGAGCGTGATGTGCAGATCGAGCAGGTTGTGAAAGGTGCTGCGCTCGCGGACGCCGCCGTCGAGAACGCCTGCCAGCTCGCCCGTCCAACCACCTTCGATCGCGATCCCCTGCCCGGCCAGCGTGGCGCGCGCACCATCCCAGTCGCCAGTCAGTTGCTCGCGTTCGAACCACGATTGCGCTGCCGCCGGGCTCGCCAGGAGACTCGCGGCCGCGAACACGCGGAAACCCGGTTGTTTCGACTTGCGGCCCACTTCGCGCCCTCCGTGCGACGTCTTGCAGCTCGCGCCCCCGTTGCGCGAACTCGTCACATGGCGGTCTCGCCCTCATCCGTGCGCTGAATGGAACGTGGATTCGACCACGCGGAGTGCCGCCCCGGGACCGGGGGTGGCGCTCCGAAAGACTTTCCGGCGACGCGTCGGCACGAGCGCCGCGATCGGGAAGCGGCCTTCGGTTCAGCGGCCGGAGGCGAGCTCGATTCGGAGGTCCTCTGGCGCCCCGTCCGGCAACGCGAAACGCGCGGTGGCGACGCGCGCACGGCGACGCGGCGATCGATCAAAAATGCGGCGATCAAGTGGCGCGCGAGCGATCTCGACCCTCTGTCCGTCGCTGCCGGTGGCGACCAGCACCGCCACCGTCTGCAGCGCCGACAGGTCCGCGTCGCTGCGCAATCGCACCACCAACTCGCGGTCGGCGCGTGTCGCCTGTTCGACCACGACACCGTCCGCTGCGACGACCGTGGGCGCTACCGGAGGGGCACCCGCCGAGACCGCGTGCGCGAAACCGGAACCAGCGAAGAGCGCGAACACGAGCTTGGCGAAGCGTCGCACGGAGGGAACTCCAGCGGGAGCCGGGAGGTAGGACGCGACCCGAGCGGAAACGACGAGTCTTTCCTACCTTCAGCCGCTGCGGCCGCCAGTTCTGACGACCGGACGAGTCTTCCGCCCCCCGGCGGGAAGCGGTGACCTCTTGAGTCGTCGAACGTCGCCGTGGTTCAATCGGTACCGCCACCCCCCCGAACTCGAGCGCCGCCCGCCATGCCCGCCCCCTCCGCCTTCCAGCCCGCCGGCACCAACTTCCTCGGTGAGACGCTCACCGATTCACGCCAGAGATTCCGCCAGCTCGTCGGGTCACTCGACGCCATCGTTGCCAGCAAGCGGCTCGAAGCGGGGCGCGCGCACTTGCCGAAGCTGGTCGCGATGCAGACCGAGCTGCACCGCATGTTGAATCCTCGCGACGGGGTCGACCGCAAGTCGCTCGAACAAATCGATCGCGACGTCACGAGACTCGAGGATGCGCTGAAGAAGGGTTGGGGCGGCACGGTGGGCAAGGGACTGCTGGCAGTCCTCTTCGGCGCCGTGATCGGGCTCGGCGGGCTGCTCTGGCTGATGCTCCAGTACTTCAGCTGAGCGCCGCGCGACAGCTCCACGCGGTAGCGCGCCTCAAAGCATCGAGCCGGGATCCACGTCGAGCGTCACGCGAACCGGTGCACTCTGCGCCACCCGCTCGCGCGCCCATGCCACCACGCGCGTCAGCTCCTTCACTTCACGGCACTTGAGGAGGAGTTGCCAGCGCCAGCGGCCGCGCACCCGCTCGATCGGGCACGGCGCCGGCCCCAGCAGCTCCACGCCGAACTCACCGGCCATGGGCGCGAGCTTCGCCTTCGCCTTCTCGGCGGCCCCGCGCGTGCGATCGACATCGGCGTGCGACACCAGGATGCGGACGATCTGGGTGAACGGCGGATAGTTCGCCTCGGCGCGCAGCGGCAATTCGGCGGCGACGAACGCCTCGTAGTCATGTCGAACCGCGCAGGTGATCGCCGGATGCTGCGGGTGGAGAGTCTGCACGATCACCCGGCCGCCACGCGCGGATCGACCGGCGCGACCGGCGACCTGCGCGACCAGCTGAAACGTCCGCTCGCTGGCGCGCCAATCGGGCACCGACAGCGAAGTGTCGGCCGAGACGATCCCCACCAGCGTGACCCGCGGGAAGTCGAGTCCTTTGGCGATCATCTGGGTCCCAACCAGGAAGTCGGACTCGCCGCGCCCGAAAGCGCCAAGGATCCGCTCATGGGAGCCCTGCGCCGCCGTGGTGTCGCTGTCCATGCGTGCCACGCGGGCGCGCGGAAAGTTGCGGCGCAGTTCCTGTTCGACCCGCTCGGTCCCGAAGCCGAGGAAGCGCATGCCGGGCTTGCCGCACTTCGCGCAACGCGCGTCGGGCGCCTGCTCACGACCGCAAAGGTGGCAGATCAACCGCTCCGCGCGCTGATGGAAGACCAACGCGACGTCGCAATCAGGGCACTGCACCGCCTCCTTGCAGCCCGGGCAGAGCGACAGGCGCGCGAAGCCGCGTCGATTCAGGAACAGAATCGCCTGCTCGCCACGGCGCAGCACCTCTTCGAGCGCGGCGCGCAACCGGTCGGTGAGCATGCTCGCGTGCTTGGTGAAGGGCATGTGCGACAAGTCGAGGACCTGCGTCTCCGGAAGCGCGCCACCGCCGACCCGTTCGCGCAGTCGCAGCAGCGTGAGCCTGCCAGCACTTGCGGCGGCCCACGACTCGAGGCTCGGGGTCGCCGAGCCGAGCACGACGACGGCGCCCGCCCGGCGCGCCCGCTCGAGTGCCACCTCGCGCGCGTGGTACCGCGGCGGGTTCTGCTGCTTGAAGCTCGGCTCGTGCTCTTCGTCGACGACGACTAGCCCTAAGTCGGGCAGCGGCGCGAAGATCGCGGATCGTGCGCCGACCACGACGTCGACGGCGCCTGACGCGATGCGCCGCCATTCGCGCAGGCGGTCGCGCTCCGCCAGCGCCGAGTGGAGTACGGCAACGCGATCGAATCGCCCGCGGAAGCGCGCCACCGTCTGCGGGGTAAGGGAGATCTCTGGCACGAGGACAATGCCGCGGCGGCCACGCTTCAACGCCTCTTCGAGCGAGCGCAGGTAGACCTCGGTCTTGCCGCTGCCAGTGATGCCGAACAGCAGGAAGCCGCGATGCTCGCGCGATTCGAGCGCCAACTCGACGGCGCTCACTGCCGCCACCTGCTCGGACGTCGGCAGCGGCGGCGGGATACGGGCAGAGGGCGACGCGAGAAACGCCGGGTCTCCTGGATCATCGACGCGCGTGCGGGCGACGAGTCCACGCCGTTCCAGACTCTCGAGCGGCGATTTGCCGACCTGCGCCCGTCGCAGCAGGTCGATCTCCCTCACGCCTCCGCCGGCCTCCGCCAGCAGCCGCAGCAGCCGCGCCTGCTTTTCGTGCTTCGCCAGCAGCACGTCGGCTTCGAGTCTGGCCCGCTTCGGATCGGCGAACGGCGCGGCGAGCTGCACGACCACAACCTGGCGAATGCCGCGACCGTGGCGCACGGGCGGCGGCAACGCGCTTTCGAGCGTCTCCCCGAGCGATGCGCCGTAGCGGTCGGCGACGAACCGGCAGAGGTCGATCACCTCCGGAGCGACGCGCGCCTCTGCGCCGAAGACGCCTTCGACATCGAGCACGCGCGCCACATCGGCGACGCGGTCGAGCGCGAGCACGGTGCCACACACGGGCCGACCGGAGACGCGGACGCGCACGCGCGAGCCGACAACCACGCTGTCGGCGAGCGCCACTGGGATGCGGTAGTGAAACGAGCGATCGACCGGCAGCGCGACCGCCACGCGCGCGAAGAGGCACGGTGCGCTCGCAGTTGGGGATTCTGATTCTGGGAAGAGTTGGTTCATGGCCCTGCGCCTCGGCGGAGATTCCGCCGCGCGATGCGAGACGCTAGCCATCCGCCCCGGTGACGGCCGACGCAGGGCCTCGCTGTCAGCACCCGATCGAGGGCGTCGCAGGTGCCGTCGGTCGCAGCGGCTCGGCGCACCGGCACGGGATGGAAGCGCAGCGCGGACAGCCGGTGGCGTACTTGGCGCGCGCCGCTGCCTCGAGGTCGACGCCGGCGATGCTCGCAAGCGTGGCAAGCCATGCCAGCACGTCGGCGAACTCCTCCTCGAGCGGCGGCCCCTGCTTGCCGCGGCGCAGCGCCCGTGACAACTCGCCCACTTCCTCGGTGAACCACATGAACGTGCCTTCGAGCCCGCGGCCGCGGTCCTTCGCGCCGTAAATCGCATCGATGAGGCGCTGGAATTCGGCGAGCGTCACTTCGAGCCACCGACGCGACGGAGCGTGAGGAAGGTCACGTCGTCGACCACCTCGGCGCCGGCGCGATACGCCTCGATCGCTGCGAGCGTCGCTTCGACGAAAGTCTCGCCGCTCTTGCCTGCCTCCCGCGCGAACAGCCGATGCGCCGATTCCTCGCCAAGCTCGCGACCATCGACGTTCTTGATCGCGAAGAGCGCCCGGGTGCAGAGCAACAGGCGCGCGCCGGCCGACAGATCGAGCTCTTTGTCCTTGATCGTGCGATCGAAGATCGGGCCCTTGTCGAATCCCAGCGCGATGCCGTCGCTGTGGAACGGTTCCGCCGCGCCGGCGCCCGCGCGGCAGAGCAGGAGTGGCGTGTGCCCGGCATTCGCGACCACGATTCGCCCAGTCGCCGGCTCGATCCGCACCAGCAGCGCGGAGACGTACATGCCGCGCCGCAAGTCAGGCGCGAGCAGCCGGTTGACGCGCCGCAACAACTCAGCCGGCGACGACTCCGCCCCGGCCAGCGCCTTCAGCAGCGATCGCGCCATGGTCACGACCATCGCGCCCGCGACGCCGCTGCCGGAGGCTGAGACCACCGCGGCGAGCTTGGCGCCGCCCCCCATCTCGGAGACGTCGTAGAAATCGCCGGCGACCTTCGCCGCCGGCCGCGCAGCCGCGTGGCATTCGAAACCAGCGACCGCCGGGAGCTTCTCCGGCAGCAGCGCCGCCTGCACCTCGCGCACGACCTCGATCTGGTGCTCCGCCGCCGCCTGCTGGCGGAGCACTCCCTGGAGCGCGAACAGATTCTGGGTCATGCGATCGAAGTTGCGCGCCAGCACGCCAATCTCATCGTTGCTGTGCGAATGCGTGCGATGTTCGAGGCGCCCGCCGGCGACCGTGTCGATGTCCGCTGCCAGCTGTTTGATCGGCCGCGTGATGCGCTGCGAGAGCAGCCAGGAGATCAGAACGCCGCCGCCGAGAAACAGCAGCACCTGCAGCAGCATGTTGACGAGGACGCCGTGCAGGGTCTCCTCGATCTTCTCCGCGGAAAGCGCGACGACGGCGCGCGCAGAAATCCGGCCGATCTCGTCACGCACGTCGGCGGCGTAAACGCGCGCCTTTGTCCGCTTCTGTCGCACGGTGCCGGCGTTGGCGTTGTAGACGCCCTCCTGGATCGAGACCTCGGCGAAGTCCCGCGTCGCCTCCAGTTCGAACGAAAGCGCATCACCGAGGATCACCTGCTTCATCGTCGGATCGAGGATCGCGACGTCGAGCAGTTTGGTGCCAATCGCTTCGATCAGCCGCCGCAGCCGCTCGCGATTTTGCGGCTCGCGGCGCTCGAACTGCGCTTTCGGCTCCTTCTCCATGTGCACCGGCGGTAGGCCACGCTCGGAGCGCTCCTCCACGCCACGTCCCTCGAGCGCCGTCTCGTGGAACGGCTCCCAACAGTTGGCGTCGACCACTGCCAGCGCGCGGACCGCCTGCACGCCGGTCGCGTCGATCTCGGCGGAGAGGCTCCCGGCAAGGTTCCGATAGAGGATCAGTCCGAACACCAGCAACGACACCGCGATCGTGCCAGACATCGCCAGCGAAAACTGGGCGGCGACACCGAGTCCCGAGGAACGCGCGCGGCGGACCGCCTTGAGGTCGATCGACGACTCTTCGCCGACGGCGCGAGCGACAGGCTTACGTTTGCTCGCCGGCTTCATCGGTGCCTCTCCCTCTGCGCACGATCTTCGCGGACGGTCGGCACGGTTCGAACGGTTGGCAGAGCCGGCACACTCGACGCGATCAGCCTCCTCACTGCCACACGTTCGAGTCGCGCACCACGACCACCAGCGCGAGCGCATAGAGCCCGGCGACCAGGTCGTCGAGCATGATGCCGACGCCCTTCGGCAGGAATTCGAGCCGGCGCGCCGGCGGCGGTTTGAGGACGTCGAACAGGCGGAAGGCGAAGAACGCGAGGATCAACTCGTTCGCGCCGGGAACTCCTCCCTTCAGACGAAGCACCGCAACCAGGTAACCGAGGACCTCGTCGAGCACGAACGGCTTGGGGTCTTTGAAGCCGTAGTAGCGCTCTGCCCAACCGCCGAGCGCGATCCCGACGACCAGGCAGATCGCGGCCGCGACGGCGGCGGCCAGGCCGAAGTGCCAGCCCCATTGCGGCACGGCGACATGCGCCAAGAACAGCGCGACCGCGACGCCTCCGAGCGTGCCGAACGTCCCTGACGCCACCGGCGCGTAGCCAAGCCCGCAACTCGACACGATCGCCGCCTTCACGCGGTCGAGCGCGGTTGGCGGCTTGCGGCCGACACCTTGCGGCGCGGGACCTCGTTGCGTCACAACCCCTCCCTCAAGTGGATGGCCGCCTTGCGGACATAACGCAGGCCGCTCCACACCGTCACCAGCAGCGTCGCCCACACCAGCACGATCGCAACCCAACGAATCGCCATCGGCAACGACGGCCACTGGTCAGAGAGTCCGTCCTGCGCGATCCGGTAGCAAAGCACCGACGGCACCGCGATGCACTGGATCATCATCTTCATCTTGCCCGCCGGATCGGCGCCGAAGTCATGCCCCTTGCGTTCCATGTATCCGCGCAACGCCGTGACGATGAATTCGCGGCAGAGGATCGTGACCACGATCCAGGGCGGGACGATCTCGCGACCCCAGCTCACCGCCGACAGGAAGACGAAGCTGCCGCAGATGATCACCTTGTCGGCGGCGGGGTCGGCGATGCGGCCGAAGTCGCTCACTTGTCCGAGTTTGCGGGCGTAGTAGCCGTCGAGCGCGTCGGTGGCCGTCACTAGGACGAACAAGGCGCAGCAGACCGCCGCGAGCGGCCAGCCTGGCAGCGGCTCGCGCCCGAGCAGGTCGAACAGGACAAACAGCACCACGGCAAGCGCGAGTCGCCCGGTCGTGATCTTGTTGGCGAGCGTCACAGCGAGCGGTGTGTGCCAGCGGGCTCACGCCCGCAGGCGCGCATCCCATTCGGTCCGTGTGATCCTGACCAGCCGCGCAAGACTTCCGGTGTAAGGCGCCACGAAGCCTTCCTTCTCCAGCCGTTCGAAGACGCGGGCAGCCGAGTAGTAGGTGATCGCGAGCTCGCGCTGCAGCTTAGACAACGACACGCTTTCGAGTCGCAGGAGCAGCTCAGTCGCGCGGCCGAGGAGTTCGCGCTCGTCGGCGGGGAGCTCGGCGAAGAGCGTCGGCGGGAGCGGCGGGCGGGAGATCGGCGCCTGCGTGGGCGCGACCGGCGCACGCGCCACCGGCGCAGCAACCTCGATCACCGGCGCGTCGGTCAGCGGCAATTCGATGCTGGAAGTGTCGATCGCAACGACTTCGACGATCGGTGCGGACGCCGTCGAAGGAACATCGGCAGTGACCGACTCAGCCGGCGCGCCTTCGATCGATGGCGCGACTTCAATCAACGGCGCCACTTCGATCGAAGAGGAAACAGCGGCGATCGACTGCGGCACGGGATCCGTCGACGAACTCTGGTCGTCGCCGTCGTCCGCCTCCTCGTCGTCCTCCTCCGCGTCGTCCGCGTCGTCCCCTTCCTTCGCGTCATCCTCCTCACCTCCCGACTCGTCGTCGTCAGGCTCGTCCGTCTCCTCGTCGTCGTCCCACTCCTCGTCCTCGTCTTCCTCCTTCTCTTCGTCGCCCTCCTTCTTCTTTTCGTCGTCGTCTTCCTCCCACTCTTCCTCATCCTCCTCGAGCTCGTCGTCGCCCTCTTTGTCGTCGCCCTCTTTGTCGTCGCCCTCTTTGTCGTCGCCCTCTTTGTCGTCGCCCTCGCCCGGCTCCTCCTCAGGAGGCGACTCGGCGGGCTCGTCGTCTTTCTTCTTGCGGCGCGGCGCGATCGTCTCGCCGACCGCCACGTCGGGGACTGCAACGCTCGCGGCTGCACTGTCAAGATCAGCGATGTCGCGATCAGCGATCGGCGACGGAACTCCATCGATCGTCGCCACCGCGGATTCCGCGTCAGAAGGCATCGTCACTTCGTCTTCAAGATCGTGATCGGGCACAGGAGAGTCCTTTTGTTCTGGGTCCGCCGCAGGCGTTGACGCCTCGATCTGCGCCTGCGGCTCCGTGGTCGACTTGATCGCCAAGTTGGTCGGAGCATCCGTCAAGGGCGCCGCCTCAGCGCGGCTTACGCCCAATTCAAGCGAGGAGTTATCCGTCGCCCCGGCCTCGTTGTCCACCGCGTTCTCGTCCGGGGGCGCCTCCGGCGAAACCGAAGCGCGCGGCTTGAAGCGATCCCAAAGACTGGTGACGGTCGGTCGCGGCTCCAGATTCTCCGTCTCGATGGCGTCGGCGACCTCTGCGGACGACACGGCGTCGAGTTCAACGTTCGCGATCGCGACCCCGGCTGACACGACCGCGGCAGCGTCGGCCAGCGACAGCGGCGGCGCAGCGGGTGTGGCCTGCAGCGTCGGCGAATCGATCGTCGCCGTCGAGTGCAGAACCATGGTGGCGGCGGTGGACCCCGGCCTGATCGCCGTTGCCAACGCCTGCTGGCGAGCGGCTGCGGCCGCTGCGGCACGAGCTGCGGCTCGCGCGTCTGCGGCGCGCACGAGCCGCGCTTCGACGTGGCCGAGCAGCGGCGCAAACGGCATCAGCGGCAGCCAATCGATCGCGACCAACAGACCGAGCACCGAGCACGCGGCCAGCAACGCCGCCAGCAGGTTCTGCGCCACCTGCGACCCGCCGGGCTGCAGCAGAGACGACTCCGCGGCGAAGCCGAGATAGCCGGCGTCTACCTCCCACGCGCTCGCATGCGCCGGATGCATCCCGAGCCACAGCGCCGAGCCGACGATGAACGTCCCGCCTCCGACCACGCGCCACGGGAAGCGGCCGTTCCGGATGCCGAGCAGCGCCAGGAAAAGCCAGACTCCGATCAGCAGCACGATGCAGCCGGTGGTCCAGCCGCCGAGGAATCCCGCCGTCGTCGCAATACCCAGGGTCATGCCTTCCCCTCCTGCTCGTCGCCGTTCTTTTCGTCGCCGTTCTTTTTGTCGCCGTTCTTTTCGTCGCCGTCGGCCTCAGACATTCCGGGGTCGGCGTCCGCCACGCCGACCGCGGATTCGCTGCCGGAAGAGTCGCCACTTCGAGCATCCACGGATGCCGTCAGCTTGGCGCCGCGCGCCTTGCGCTGTTCGGCACGTCGTTGCTCGAGCTCTTCGAGACTCGTGCACACGACCTCGCGCGCCTGGCTGCCCTTGAATTCGCCGAGCAGCCCGTCGTTCGCCATCAGGTCGATCAGCCGCGACGCGCGGGTGTAGCCGATCGCGAAGCGGCGCTGCAGCAGCGACGCCGAGCCGCGCTGCGTCTCCACAACGAACTTCGCCGCCTCGTCGAACAGGTCGTCGATCTCGCCGGGATCCTTGTCCGACGAGTTGCGCTTCTGCACCAATTCGCGCGAGTACTTCGGCGGCCCCTGCTGCGCTAGGTAGTCGACGACGACGCGAATCTCCTGGTCGGTCACGAAACAGCCCTGCACGCGCGAAAGATCGGCGCTGCCGGGCGGGATATAGAGCATGTCGCCCTGGCCGAGCAGCTTGTCGGCGCCGTTGTGATCGAGGATGACGCGCGAGTCGATCTTGCTGGTCACGCGGAATGCGATGCGCGTCGGCAGGTTGGCCTTGATCAAGCCGGTGATCACGTTGGTCGACGGACGTTGCGTCGCCAAGATCACGTGAATGCCGACCGCCCGCGACTTCTGCGCCAGGCGCGTGATGAACTGCTCGACGTCCTTGCCGTGCTGCAGCATCAGGTCGGCGAGTTCGTCCATGACGATCACGATGAACGGCAGCGTCGTCTCGAAATCTTGGGAGAGCTCGTCGCCGAGGCGCAGCTTGACCTCGTCTTCGCCGAGCTTGTTGTAGGCGTAGATGTTGCGCACGCCCACCTTGTGCAGCAGCGCGTAGCGCTCCTCCATCTTCTCGCACGCCCATTCGAGGATCCCGGCCGCGCGCTTCATGTCGGTCACGACCGGGCACATGAGGTGCGGCACGTTCTGGAACGACGACAGCTCGACCATCTTCGGGTCGATCAGGATCAGCTTCACCTGGTCCGGCGTGCGCGTGAACAGGATCGACATGATCAACGTGTTGAGGCAGACCGACTTTCCCGAGCCGGTCGAGCCGGCGACGAGCAGATGCGGCATCTTGGCGAGGTCCTCGATGCGCGGCGCGCCGCTCGAGTCCTTGCCGAGGCAAATCGGGATGGCGTACTTCTGCGGGTTGAAGCCCGGCCACTGCAGCAACTCCGACATGCGCACGACGGCGCGCGCGTCGTTGGGGATCTCGATCCCGGCGGTCGACTTGTTGGGGATCGGCGCGACGATGCGCACGCTCTGGGCGGCGAGCGCCATCGCGAGATCGTCCTCGAGCGCGCGCAGTCGCGTCAGCTTGGTGCCGGGCGCGAGCTCGACTTCGAGCATCGTGATCGAGGGCCCGCGCTGCACGCCGACCACGCGCGCCTCGACCTTGAACGAACGGAGCGCCGTGGTGAGTTTGCGTGCCGCCTCTTCGGTGAACTTGAGGAAGTCGCCGCCGCTGTCGCGTTCGGGCGGATCGAGCAGTTGGAACGAAGGAAAGACGTAGGGACGGCTCGGCTCCTGCTCCGGGGCTTCCGGCGTCTGCAGGATCGCGTGCGTCATCGGCGGCGGGCTCTTGCGAGCAGGCGCACTCGGCCGGATCGCAGCGAACGTCGAAACTTCGGACTTCGCGTCGACGTCGCGATCGGCTTCGAGTTCCTCGAGGAGCTCGGTGTCGGACGTTCCGTGGTGGGTCGTTTCGACGGCGACTCGCGCCGCCGTCGCAGCTTTCGTCGCCGGCGCACCACTCTTCGCGACCGCATCGCGGATCGCCTTCGCGGTCGCCGCCTGCGCGTCGGCCTCAGCCTTCGCCTTCGCCTCGACCAGTGCGGAAGCGCGCGCTGCGACCTCGCGTTCGGCCGGCGTTGGCGGGCGCCGTTCGAGCAACTCCTCGTCGATCGGCTCGGCGACCGGGTACTCGACTTCGACGGCGTCGCTCTCCATCGCCGCGTCGACAGCGGACAACAATCGCTTCGAGTTCTTCTTCTTCTGCTTCCTCGCACCTCTCGACGGCTGCGCGAGCGCGCGATCGAGCTCCGCGTCGAGTTCTTCGTTGCTCTCGATATCCGCTGTGCTCTGGAGCTCCGCTGTGCTCTCGATCGAATCCACGCCTTCGAACGGATCGTCGGCATCGTTCGGCGCGACGTCATTCTTCGCGTCGAGCGCCACGTCGCCTCGCCGCCACCAACTTCTGGCCGGCGCGAGCGCGGCTCCCGCTGCCGAAGCTCCCGCGAGCATGGTCGCGCCTCCGACTGGCGCTCCGCCGCGGACGAACGCGAGCACTCCTCCACGCTCTCCGAGCCAGTTCAGTACCGACGCTGCCGAGCGCGAATAGAGCAGGTCGGCGTAGAGGACGAAGGTGATCAGCAGCAACATCGTCAACGCGATCCGACCACCGACCGATCCGAGACCGCCATCGTGCTTGAGCAGTCCGGCGAGCCAGATGCCGAATTCGCCGCCCGGATCGGGGATGCGCGTGCTGTAGCCGCCGAGCAGATCGTGCAGCGCCGCGGCCAACACCGGCATGAACAGCAGGATTCCGAACACGCGGACCTTCAGCGGTCGCGACGGCAGTCGGGCGAACAGCCGCGCCCCCTCACCGATCAGGGCCAGCGGGATCAGGTAGGCCGCGTAACCCAGTTGCGAGAGCAGCGCGCGCGCGAGCACGAATCCCGCCGGACCACAGACGTTATGCCAGCGCTCTGTCCCCAGGAGGGGAAGCACGTCTTCGGAATAGGACGCCATGGCGGCCAGCAGGAATGCTCCCGCGCCGAACCAAATTAACGACGACAGTTCTTTCGTCCGCTCGCTCGCCACGCAAGGTACTCGCAGCGAACGGCCATGGTGCCCCCTTCCCGCTACAGGAAATGAGGCGCTTGGAGCAGGATCGACCGTCCCCTCCCAGGGCCGCCCAACCGCGGGGGATAGTAGCGCGAGCGTCGCGCAGAGCGCAGCGCGCGGGCCATTCAGATCACGTGGCGATCAGAGGCCGAGGATCGCCTTGGCGGCGGCAATGGTGGCGGCGAGGTCGACGTTGACGATCACGTGGTCGTAGGTGCCGGCCTGAGCCAGTTCCTGTTCCGCCCATCGGAGCCGCTCGGCGATCACCTCGGGCGAGTCGGTGCGACGGGCCGCCAACCGGCGCTTCAGCTCATCGATGCTCGGTGGCGCGATGAAGATCGAGACGTGCCGGATCGCTTGCTTCCGCAGCTGCGCCGCCCCCTGCACGTCGATGTCGAGGACCATCAACCGGTCGGTGCGACGCGAAGCCTCTTCGAGCGGACGCCTTGGAGTGCCGTAGCAATTGGCGTAGACCTGCGCCCATTCGACGAAGTCACCGGCGGCGACCATCCGGTCGAACTCGGCGCGCGAATAGAACCAATACTCGCGACCGTGCTGCTCCCCGCCCCGTGCTGGCCGAGTCGTCGCACTGATCGACAGCTCGACTCGCGGATCCTCCAGCAGCGCATTGCAGATCGACGTTTTGCCCGATCCCGACGGACCCGACAACACCGCCAGACCGCCACGGAAGGGCGTGCTGCCGGGCGGTGGGCCGGCGGCGGTGCGGCTGTCGATCATTCGAAGTTCGCCACCTGTTCGCGCAGCTTCTCGAGGCTCGCCTTGGCTTCGCGCACTTTGGTGAGCAGCGCGGTGTCTTGCACCTTGCTCCCCACCGTCTGCACCTCGCGCCCCATCTCCTGCACCAGGAACTCGAGTTCGCGGCCGATCGGCCCCGACTTGGCCAGCAGCTTCTCGAACTCGCTTTCGTGGCTCTTCAGCCGATCGAGTTCTTCGGTCACGTCCGCCTTGTCCGCGAAGAGCGCGACCTCGCGCGCGAGGATCGCAGGATCGGGCGCGACTCCCTGACCGTCGAGCAGCGCAGCGATGCGTTCGCCGAGCTTCTGCTGGTAATTGCGCACCATCGCCGGGATACCCGACTGGATCACCGCGGCGCACGCGTGCACCTGCTTCGCTTCGCGCCGCAGTGCGGCGGCGAGCCGATCGCCCTCGCGGGTCCGCATCTCGCACAACGCATCGAGCGCGCTGTCGACGACCTGTCGCAACTCCTTCGCGAAGTCATCGGCGATGGCATCGGGGTCGGCCGGAGCCAGCACACCTGGTAGACCGAGCAGGAGTTCGGCGCTGACGTCGGGCGCCAGCTTCTTCTTCTTCAGGTACCCGCGGATTTCGGCCAAATAGTGATCGGCGACCTTCGGAACCAGCGTCGAGGCCAAGCGCGCGCCGGCATCGCGCCAGAAGACCGCGACTTCGACCGAGCCGCGCTGCAGCCGTTCTTTCACGCGCTGCTCGACCATGCTCTCGAGTTGCCCGAGCGCGCTCGGCAGCCGAATCTTGGTCGACAGGAACCGATGATTGACCGATCGCACCTCGCAGAGGAGCCGCGCGCCACGCCCGCGACTGCCCGCGCGGCCGAAGCCGGTCATGCTCGCCGGCATCGGCTCACTTCCCCGCTTCGGCTGCCGCGCCGGCGGCGTGCGTGCGGCTGCCCGGCTTATGGAACGGCTTGCCAAGCTTGCATTGCGGGCAATTCGGCACGTCCCACGCCTCGGTCGGCATCACCAGCAACGGCCGGAACGGCAGCGCGCCGAATGGCGAACTCGCATTCGGCTCCGGTGAACGCCAGACGATCGCGCCGACGCCGACCACTTCGATACCCATCGATTGGAACAACTCGACCACTTCCTTCGCCGAGCCGCCGGTCGTGACGACGTCCTCGACCACGATCACCTTGCTGCCAGGCTCCAGCGTGAAACCGCGGCGCAGCGTCATGTTCCCGTTCTCGCGCTCGGTGTAGTAACTCGGTGTGCCGAGATAGCGGGCGACCTCGTGCGCGATCACGATGCCGCCGATCGCCGGGCCGATCACCGCGTCGACCGGCAGATCGGTGAAGCGGCTGCCGATGCCGGCGCCGAGCAACGACGCGCGAGCCGGTGATGCGAGTACTCGCGCGCATTGGAAGTACTTGTCGCTGTGCTTGCCCGAACTCAGCAGGAAATGGCCGTTCAGCAGCGCTTGCGTCTCTTCGAGCGAACGACGGACTTCTGCGACGTCCACGTGACAGCTCCCCGAGTTTCCTTCGCCCTGATTACTTGCCGTCGCCTTGCGGCCCAGGGGCTGGATTGGCGGCGCCGCCGCCCGGTGGGGGCACGACGCCAGCACCACCCGCGGGTGGCGCGCCTGCGCCAGCCCCGCCTGGCGGAACGACTAGGTTCTTCAAGATCTCTCTCGGGTCGTTCGGATCGGGCCGCTCAGCCTCCGGCGTGAACGAAGGCACGAGCTCCTCCTGAGTCGGCTCGAGGTGAACCTTCGTGAGCACGACGCAGAGGACGAGGAAGACGCCACCCACCACCGCGGTGAACTTGTTGATGCCGTGCGCCTTCACGCCGAACGTCTCGGCACCCGCGCCGCCGAACGCCTCGGCGAGGCCACCGCCCTTGCCCTCCTGCAGCAGGATCACGCCGATCAGCAGCAGCATGGTGAGGATCAGCAGGAACCAAAGGACTCCGTAGAAGAATCCGGCCAGAGTGAGCAGCGACAGCGTCATGGAGCAGTTACCTCGTCAGCGCGCCCGTTGCGGGCACGCGGCAATGATCTTCAGGAACGAACCAGCGACAAGCGAGGCGCCGCCGACCAGCGCACCATCGATATCGGGGACTGCGAGGAGTTCACCGGCGTTCTCCGGCTTGACCGAACCACCGTAGAGGATGCGGACGGATTCGGCGACCGCCCGCGACCAGAGTTTCGCCAGGCGATCACGCAGCAGCGCGTGCACTTCGCCCGCCTGCGCTGGCGTCGCGTTGCGTCCGGTCCCGATCGCCCAGACCGGTTCGTAGGCGACGAGCAGGTGCGCGCCTTCGCCGGCGGTGATTCCGCGTAGACCTGAGTCAAGCTGCTCGAGGACGACCGCGGCCGTCTTGCCGCTTTCGCGTTGCGCGAGGGTCTCGCCGACACAAAGCACTGGGGCGAGTCTTGCCGCGATCGCCGCGGCGACTTTCCGACCGACCAGCTCCGAGCTTTCCCCGCGCTGGCGCCGCTCTGAATGGCCGACGATCACGTGGCTGCAGCCGACGTCGGTCAACATCGGCGCCGACACGTCCCCAGTGAACGCGCCGTAGGGCTCTGGGGACAGATCCTGCCCGCCGACCCAGATCGCACTGCCACGCAACACACCGCGGACCGCCTCGAGGTAGGGGTAGGGTGGCGCGATCCCGACTTCGACGCCCTCGGCACTGCCAGGTGGCAACGCGGCGAGGACCGCGCGCGCCAACGCGACGGCCGCGGTGCGATCGAGGTTCATCTTCCAATTGCCGGCAATGACAGGGATGCGCATTTTCGGGTCCGGGGGAACCTAGGGACGTTACCGGCCTCCCTCCGGGTGTCAATTCGCGCACGCCTCAGGACCCGTCCGTGCCCGGGGCAGCGACTCGTTGTAGTGGCGTGACTGCTGGTCGAGGTAGCGCGACGACTCGCCGAAGCAGCGCGACTAGTCGTCGTAGTAGCTCGACTCTTCTTCGATCTCCTTCGCAAACTCGCGGAGATCGACGGCTGAGACTGGCACGCGCTCGAAGTTGACGACTGGGAGGCAACGCGGCTCGCCGCTGCCCTGCGAACGGCGCCAGACCACGGCACGCGCGACGTAGTAACGCACCGGGGGGCGGAGCGTGGCCACCACCGCAGTGATCGTGAAGACGTTGCTCTCGACCGTGAGCAACATCGCGAGCTTGTCCCACCGCTCCGGAGTCATCGAGCCGGAGTCGGAAGTGAAGCCCTCGACTTTGCGCAGGTCATCGATGGTCTTCAGCGGGTACTTCGCATCAGTGGCATCCGGCTTGTCGTCCTGGCTGAACCCGCCGCCGCCACTGCGCGCCTCCTCGCGTTTCCTCTTGATTTCTTCGAGCTGCTCGCGCCGGAACTTCTCGTAGTCGTCCCACGCTGAGTACGGGATCTCGGAGTCCGGGAAGAGGCTCTTCAGCACCCAAATCGGCGCAGTGTTCACGTTGACGCGGCCGTTGTTCACGCCCTGCGCTTCGGCACGCGCCGACTTCGGGCCGCCGGTGGCGTCGGGCTTCGCCTCCTCGACTTCGAGATCCTTCCATTCGAGGTTGGACCAGACCGTGAGCCCCTGGCAGAGCCCCGGGACCCACTTCTGCTCGTCAGGATCGTCGTCTGGCTCGCCGTACAGGTAACCGGTCAAGAGGTTCGGCTTGATCCCCCCCGCGAGTGCGAACTCGGCGAGCGAAAGCGGCGCGTAGGTGGGTTGCTCGGCGATCCCCTGCCAATCGCCTGACTGAAGTTTCGGCTTGGAGAGCTCGTCGTGGTCGCGCTCGCCGCGCATCCAGCGCTCCATCTTGTCGACTAGCTCGGCGGAGTCGCTGATCGCCAGGTCCTCGGGCATGCCGTCACGCATCAAGTCGAGGCAACGCTCGAACCGGCTGCGCCATTCGTCGCGGTACTCGCGCTCCTCGGCCGCCAGCAGCAGGACGTTCAGCTTGGCGTCCTCATCGCTGATCATGATCTTGGTCTTCAGTTCGGCCAGGTCGCCCAACGTGAAGTCGAGCGTTCCCTCCGCCCACGGCTCGTCGAGGGAGTCGCAGTGGTTCGTCGAGCCGCCGCCGGCGCCAGGTGCATCACCGCTTCCGTCCGGCGGCGCTCCGCCGCCACTTCCCGCCGCGCCACCGGCAGCGCCGCCAGCGCCTCCGCCACCGAGCGGCCCATCGTCGCCGCTCCCCTCCTCTTTGCTCTGGTCGTCCTCGAGATCGACCAGGATCCCAGCTTGCGCCCGCAGGATCGCGGCGCGGGCGATCGACTCCATCTGCAGTTCAGTGACATCGTTCATCGCGCGCTCGCGCTCGACGTGAGCGCTGAAGCAGAATTGCGGCACGATTACCATCAGCAGGAGGATCACGAACATCGCGAGGATCAGCACAACTCCCGACTCGCGCCGGCGTGCGTGAAGGAGCGGGCGCGTCGACTGCTGCTGCCCTGCTGACTGCATGAGAGGCGTCCCTCGCGCGATGGTGGAGCCGATCTGACCGGGCTCATGCCCCGATCTTCCGGAATCCGCCACCCGACGCAATCGGGCCGTCGCCCGAAGGCCGTCACTCCGCGGCAGCGACGTGAAGCCGGAACAGGGCGCGTCGCGCAGGCTCGTCCTCGAGCAGGCCCATCACCACCGGCAAGGGCTGCCAGGCGATGTCGGCGCGCAAGCCAAGCTCTTGCGGCCGCGGTTCCCAATTGGCGCGAACGGCGTAACCCATCCCCCAGTCGATCAGGTCGAGGTCGCCAACCGTCACATGGCCGCAGACGCGCAGATCGACGAGGCGCTCGGGCGGCGGGGCGTGCCAAGAGTGCGCCATGTTGCGGCGCGTCGCCGACTCGAGCGACTCGGTGTAGCCGACCTCGGCCGGAATCGGCGACCAGGCGAACTCCAGCGCCGGCCAACGCCGTTCGACCAGGTACTCGACCCCGCTCGTGCGGCGCCGATAGACGTAGATCAGCAATCGATGTTCGAGCGCCACGGAGACCCTCCGCCGCTCTCAATATCGACTCGAACGGAGCGCGCCACTCGCCGGAAATCGGAGCTGAAAACAATTCGCTCCGCCGCCTGATCAAGGCGACGGAGCGTGAGGAAAAGCCCGTGGACTCGCGCGCGACAGCCGCCGCAGCGCGATCAGCCGCGGGTGATCGTGACGAGCCGCTCGCCGTCACTCGCGTCGATCGAATAGCCGAAGCCCACCAAAACAGCGAGTTCGGCCAGGATCACGTCCAGATCGCCGGACTTCGCGTGGTAGCTCACCTGCACGTCCGCGATCGAGTCCGGGAAGTCGATGGTCGCGCCGGTCGCCTTCTCCAGGCTCGCGAACAGGCTGCCGAGCGACCGAGTCTTGCCGGCGGGGCGGTCTCGCTGCCCCAGCTCGCTCGCAGCAACCTCGGCGGGCGTCGGCGAGATTGCTTGCGTCGCCGTCGCCATCGCCGCCATGGTGTGCGCCGACTCACGCGCCGAGTGCTGCCAGATGGCGGCACTCGCCGCCAACGGCAACAGCCCCGTCGGCGTGAAGAGCGACAACACCAGGCCGTGCCGATCGGAGCGGCCGGCGATGCCGATGCCGGACAAATGAGGGGCGACGGCATCGACCTCGGGCAACGCGGACGGATCGACGCCAACCTCACGATGCAACGTTTCGGCGACCATTGGCAGGAACGGGTAGCCAAGCACTACGAGTTGGTGCAGATCGACGAACGCCAGGAGCGATAGGCCGGCTGCACTCGGCTTGCCCGTGAGGCCGGTCAAGACCTGCTGGAGGCGTGGGTTGCCCAACGCGGACTCGGTCCGGCCATTCTCGAGCGCTTTCAACGAACTCTTGAGCGCAAGCACGTTGGGCGCGATGCAGAGCGCCTCCTTGGTGAGGGCGAATGCCGGATGAATCGGCGCGTCGGGAAGCGCGAGCGTGAATCCCTCGACACCCGGCGGCAGACCGCGCGCGTCCGAGAACGGCGCACCCTGCTGGGCCGCCATCTCTCGGACCATCGCGAACAACTTGGCGAACTGCTCGCGATCGCCGACTTCGAGCATCACCATGCCGTCGGGGAGCATCGCGCCGCCGCCTGGCGGAGTGAGATACACCCCGAGTTCGTCGCCGAACGCCGGGAGCAGCGCCTCGCGGACATCGACCCCCAACTCGGCCTCGATTCGCGCGAATGCCTGGTCGAGACCGCGTGACGATCCGGGCGCAAACTGGTCGGCGACCAGCGCCAACTTGTCGACAAATGCCTCGGGTGCGATTCGCAGCCCGAGATAGAAGCCGGTCTCGACGGGGGCAACATTCAAGTAGTCAAAGCCGCCGTCGACACAGTCCAGCAGCGACAGCAGGCCGGTCGGCGGTTGCGACCAAGACAGCGCGATCGAGTCACGCACGCCGCCGGCGACGAAACTCGAGGCGAAACCGACCGACTCGACCGAGCTCAGCCCGAGCAGGTCGAGTTCCTCCTTCACGATCGGGGGGACCAGTCGATCGAAGATGCGCGCGACGTGCGCGGCATTGAAGTAGGCGAGCAGCGCCGCTGGCTCGATCGCGACCTGGTCGACGCAACGGCGGAACGCGGCATCCCGAGCAAGCGACGCCCCCTGCCCACCGGCAAGCGTCCGCTCGAGCGCGGCGGCACTGCCGGCGACCCACCAACGGCCTTGATCGGCCGCGATGTGGAGCGCGATCTTCGGGCCTTCGGAGTCCGGCTGGAACGCCAGACGAGTCACGTCGCGGCCGCCGATGGCACAGCGCTCGACTTTGACCGGCACGCCCTGTCGCGGAAGCCCGTCGATCATCTCGCCATACCACGCTGCGAAACGGTCGCCGACGTCGATCGACAGCACAACGTCAGGCTCGATGACCACCGAGCCACCGCCCTCCGTCGCGAGTTGCTCGGCGAGAGCGCTCAGACGGTTGAGCATGCGCGCGTCGATCGGCTGGCTCGGTGCGATCGTGAGTCGCTGCCCGCCGATCGACACCTCGAAGCCCCGGAGTCCGAGCTCGACGCGACCGTTCACGTAGCTCTGCCACGGCACCGAGTTGATCAGCCGACGGATGCCGTCGGTCGAAACCTCGACCTTGGCCTGCGCAGCGACTGGAGCGAGGAACTCGCGAACCTGCGCCTCGTCGAGCAAATTGGCGAGGTCGAGCTCGAGCGCGCCATCGACGAGCCGTCCCGTGTCGAGCGAAAGGTAGAGCAAGGTGTCGGCGGGCAAGCGTTCCGCCAGCGATTGCTGGGCGACGAGGATGTCGGAAAGCGGAAATGCGGCGAGCCAGACCGCGAACGGGATCGAGACGATGCGCATGGGGTGCTCCTACGGGGGATGAGCGCGCGTACCCCTGAGGCGAGCGCGACCGTTCATTGGCTCGAAGCGCGCGACGGGGCCGCGAAGCTGAGCGGTGGTTGCAGGCAAAGCGCCCGGCGGGACGCTCGCGGGCGTCCGAGCGAGCGACCCGGCCAGTCAGCGATTCGTTTCAATGAACCCCTCAGCGAGAACCAAGCCCCGTTGCCGCAAAGGAACCGGGCTTGCCTGAACCGATCCATTCGCGAGGCCGACTCCGACCGCCTCGGGGTTCGCGCCCGAAGAAACAAAGGGTGTGCCGACCGCCAGTTGCGTCGGCAGCGGCTTCGAAACTGCCAATCGCCAGCCGCAACCTGTTTACTGGTAACGACTTTCGGACGCAGACCGGACGCTCGACGAACGCAGCGTTGGCGGCAGCGGTCCGTGCCATCGCACTCGCGAGCGCGCCATGCAGATGCGCTCCGCACGCACGGCCCGCGTCAACGCCGCGGCTTCCTCACCGGCCCGAAATAGCGCGGGAGGATCGACGCAAGTCGAGCGCGCGTCGCCGCCGGCTGCCGTTCCGGCGCCGTGATGACGGCATGCCGGCTCGCGTCCGGGCAGCCGCACGTACGCGTCGCAGCCGCGATGCGCGGCAGCAGCAGCGGCAACAGTCCGCGTGCACGTTCGGCGTTGCGGGAGAGGTTGCCGATCACCATCTGGATGTCGACATCGCTCCCGCCGTCGCGCCAGCAGTCGTAGTCGGTCACCATGCAGACGAGCGCGTAGCAGAGCTCCGCCTCGCGGGCGAGCTTCGCCTCGGGCAGCGCGGACATGTTGATCAGCCCGGCTCCGAACGACCGGTAGAGCTGGCTTTCGGCGCGGGTCGAGAACTGCGGACCCTCCATGCAGACGAGCGTTTCGCCACCGCGACCGCCCGGCAGCTTCGCCTCCCGGATTGCGACTTCCAGCTGTGCGGCAAGACGCGGACAGAAGGGGTCGGCGAACGCGACGTGGCCGACGATGCCGCCGCCGAAATAGGTGTCGGGGCGATGTCGGGTACGGTCGATCAGCTGCGACGGCACCACGAAGTCGAGCGGCGCGAGCTCCTCCTTGAGGCTGCCGACCGCGGAGAATGCCACCACTTGCTCGACGCCGAGCTGCTTCAACGCGGCAAGGTTGGCGCGGCCATTCACCTCGCTTGGCAGGACGGAGTGGCCACGACCGTGACGCGGCAGGAACGCCACCGGCACGCCATCCAACTCCACCACCGCGATCGCGTCAGAAGGCGCGCCCCAAGGCGTCTTCGCGCGGATTTCCGCGAGCCGCTTCGCACCCGGAATCTCGTAGAGCCCGCTGCCCCCGATCACGCCGATCTTCACTGCCGGGAACGGGCGCACACGTCCACGCTTGGCCATCGCGAAATAGGCTCCTGCGCCCGGTCCGATCAGACGCCGAGCTTCTTGCACAGCTCGTTCAAGTCTTTCACCATCATCCGCGGCGCCGCAGATTCGGGGGCTTTCGCTCCGGTGCGGTTGACATAGGCGCAGGAGATGCCGAGCGCATGGGCCGGCTCGAGGTCGTGGAACTGCGAGGCCGCCACGTGCAGCCAGCCTTCGGTGCGCGAGCTGAGACGACGCTTCGCTTCCTGGAAATGCGCCGGGGCCGGCTTGTAGCTGCGCACGTCCTCGGCCGTGACTAGCTCGGCGAACGGGATCCCGAGTCGCTCGACAACTGCCGCCAGCGGGGCGCGATCGACGTTGGACAACAGCAACAGCGGGAAGTGGCTGCCGAGACGGCGCAGCGCCGAGACGGTGTCGGGGAACGGCGGCCAGCGGCGCAGCGAGTCGGCGACGCGCAACGCGGCTGGCTCGTCAAGCGTCGCACCGAATTCGACGTAGGCCTCACGCAGCGACACCGCGAGGATCTCGCGGTAATGGCGGTAGGGCAGCGCCTCCCACTCCGCCTCGCGCTTCTCACGGAAGTGCAGGAATTCGTCGAACCGCGGCTTCACCGCCTCGAACGCACCCTCGTCGGTCAGCGCCTGTCGAAGCCCCTCCGCCCAATCGATGAGCGTGCCGAAGCAGTCGAACGTCAGCGCCTGCCAGACCGAGTTTTCCTTGGTGGATGCCACGCTCATCGCCCCTCCTGCCGCAGGGAGCGCGACCACGCTTCCACCGCGTCGCGGGACCGCGCAAACTGCACTGGAAGCGTCCGCCCGCCTCATCCGCCGCCGCCGCATCGTAACGGGCGCCCCGTGCCGTCGGAACGCGCGTTTTCGCGAGTTCAAGGCTGGTTTGTCCCGCCGACGATGAAGCACGCACCACCGTTTTTGGGAGTTCCGGCACTGGCGTCTGAACCTGACACCCCCCGTCTGGCATCGTCGGTCGCGCTCTTTCCGGACCGCCCCCCCCACGGGCGCGACGAGTTGCTTCGTGCGCTCGTCGATGCACTCGATCTGCGCGAACACGAGACGGCAGGGCATTCCCACCGCGTCGCGGCCTGGACGCTGCTGTTCGCGGCGGTCTGCGACGTGCCGATGGCGCAGCGGGCTGCGGTGTACGCCGGCGCGCTGCTCCACGATGTCGGAAAGATCGCGATCCCCGACCCGATCCTCCTGAAGCGCGGGCGCCTTGATCGACGTGAGTGGGCTGTGATGCGCACCCATCCGGACGCAGGCCGCAGGCTGCTGGCGCGCACGCTGTCGCTTCGCGGCGTCACCGCGATCCCTTGGGCGCACCATGAGCGATGGGATGGCAGCGGCTATCCGCGTGGACTGAAGAAGCGCCGGATCCCGCTCGCCGCACGTCTGTTCGCAATCGTCGATGTCTACGACGCGCTGCGCAGCCGACGGCCCTACAAGGAACCAGTCTCTCATCACAAGAGCATCGCCATGCTCCGATCCGGCGCCGCCGGCCACTTTGATCCGCAACTTGTCGCGCGATTCGTCGCGCTTCCGGTGGCGATGCTGCGCCGGCTCGCGCCTCGTCGCGGCACCCGACCTGGCTACCCCCACATCGTCGCTGCGGTCAATCGTGCACTCGCCTGGCTGCGGCTCCATGCGCCCGAGGCGCTGACCGCTCACGGCGGCGGACCAAAACTCCCGGTGGCGTCGTCGTCACCACGGGCGCGGGTCAGGTTGAGGCCGCGCACCCGTTCGAGTCGACCGCGCGCAGGTTCGTAGCACCACAGTTCGACCACCTCGTGGCGCGGGCACGAAACAGCGTATGGCCGCGGATGGCGCACGATGCCAAAGCCGATTCGCTCCGGTGCGGCGGCGAGGTCGAGCGATGCGCGCGCGCCAGCATCCGACACTCGCCGTCACGCGACCCCACCAAGCTCGCAGCGCTCATGCAGCGAACCAGTCGCATGCCGGATCGAATGCCCCAGTCATCGCCAGCACCCGTGCGCGCGCCACTTCGGTACCGAACGCAAACAGGCGGCGCGCGCCCTCTCGGCGAGGCGGCAGCGGCCGTCCTGGGCGCCACTCGTGCGCGACGAGCCCGGATTGCCCCTCGGCTTGCAGAGCTGCAGCGAATCTCTCGAGCGTCGCACCGACGGACAGGAGATCCAGCGGCCGGTCACGGCCCGGTCCGCGCGCGAAGTAGTGCGCCTTGCACCACCGCAACGCCTCGAGACGATGGAGCGGGCTCGTGCGCGTCGACTGCAGCGCGTGCTGGCGCCAGCGGTAGAGCACGCGCGCAACCTTGCCGACGACGAGCCCGCGCTCGTGCCACCGCATCCAGAAATCGATGTCGAGCGGCCAACGCGGATCGCCGATGAAGCCGCCCGCCGCGATCAGGGCGGCGCGCCGGTAGAGACCGGACTGATGCAACGCCGGAATCTCGACGAAGCGCGAGTTTGCCATCGCCTCAGGTGTTGTGAGACCGTTCTGCCAATCGAGGTAGCGCCGCATCCCGTCGCTGCGGAAGCCGAATGGAGCCGCGCGACTGACGACGCCGCCCCAAGCGGGCTGCTGCGCGAGCGCCGCGGCGAGCCGCGCCAATCGGTCGGGCGGGCAGCGGTCGTCCGCTTCCATCTGCGCGATCCAGTCGTGGCGCGCCGTCTTGAGCGCGAGATCGAGCGCCCGCGCCGGGCCAACCCCCGCGTTGGCGACCACCTTGAGCCTCGAGTCGCTCTTCGCCATCGCTTCGAGGCGTTGCCGCGAGCCGTCGCGCGAACCGTCATCGACCGCGATCAGTTCGAGCACCACATCGGTCTGCGCGAGCGCATCGCCGACGGCCGTAGCGAGGTACCGCCCCGCGTCTCGCACTGGCAGCAGGACGGAGATCGCCGGCTTACTCACTCCCGACCGCTCCAGACGACCCGTACAATGCTCCGCTCCGTCTCACGCCGCTACGAAACGCCCTCTCCCGAAGGCCCATCATGGCTCGCAACGTCCTCGTGCTAGCGCGCACCTTGGGTCCGCTCGCGTCGGTCGCGCAGGTCGCGAAGGCCTGCGGCGGCGAGATCGGACTGGTCGCCACCGACATCGAATTGCGACGCGAGAAGATCTCCGGTGGGCGGATCGAGGCCGACCGCGATTACGCCGGCGCGGCGACCAGCGCGCTCGACGAGCCGGTCTTCATCGGCTCCGCCATCGCGCAGTTGGCCGGCCACTGCGAATGTGTGATCGTCGATGGTCTCGAAATCTGGGCCGCGCGCGTAGTCCAGCGCTTCCCCGACGACCCGATCGAGCGCGCCGCCGAGATCTTGTCGTTGGTGTCCGTGCTCCAGGCGCGGATGGCCGACCTGATCCTGGTCGCTCGACGTGAGCGGGCGGCGCCTGGCGCCGCCGCGGAGCTGCTTGAGAGCGCGATCGCCGCCGTGTCCCGTCACTCCGACAGCATCCTCGAGTCCGACGGCGTCACGCTGCAACTGATCACCGGATCGCCGCTGAACTGAGTCTCGACGAAACTGGGTCTCGACGAAACTGAGTCTCGACGAACACTCTCGCCGCGACGGCTTTCCCACCCGACGGCCATTCCACCAGCCGGCGTTCCCGCAACACGGCTTTCCCGCCAAGCGGCTCTCCCACCAAGCCACGCGACCGGTCACCGAGCGCGACGATCGTCGTCTCTGGGGCAATGAGACTCGTCGTCGTCGTTCAACTGCTACTCGCGCTCTTCTGCTTAGCCCGAGAGCGCTCCCGCCGCCGCCGGATCAAAAGGCGAGGTGAGGCGGCCGCGCTTCGGTCGGAGCGCATTCAAACCGACAGCGCTCCGACGGACAGCGCTCCGACGGACAGCGCTCCGACGGACAGCGCTCCGACGGACAGCGCTCCGACGGACAGCGGGACGTTGAGGCCGCCGCGTGGACTCAACGAGCCGGCAACTTGAGCGTCAGGCCGGCCTTGATCCGGTCCTTGTCCGAAATGATGACGGCGTTCGTTTCGTAGATGAGCTTCCACGCCGCTTTCGTTCCGTAGTGCTCGAGCGCAATGCTCATCAGCGTGTCGCCCTTGGCGATGACATGCTCGGTCGCCGTCCCGATGCGGGCGAAGCCGCTTGTCGGCTTCTGAGGCGCGACGAGAGTCGTGTTCGACGTCGGACCCGGCGCGGTCTTTCCCGCGAGAGATCCGCTGCCAGAAGCGGCGGCAGACGCTGCGTGCGAAACGAGATCGAGCCCTTGCGTCGGCGCCTTGTGCAGCTTCAGGACCTGACCGGTGCGGATCGTGTTCTTGTCGGCGAGAGCCGGGTTCGCCGCCATGATCCCGACGAACTCTCCGCCGTCGCCGTAGAGCGCGCGGGCGATCCGCTCGAGAGTGTCGCCGCTGCGCACTTCGTAGCCGTACTCGGGTGTACCTTCAGGCTCCGGGGCAGCGGGCTTGCTCGGGTCGCGACCGGAACCGTCTTCGTCGAGGACGACGGGAGCGTCGGACACGTCGGCCTTGTCGGCCGACTTGTCACCATTTGCGGACGGCTGGCCACCAGTCCGTTCGCCGGCCGCCTCGAGCTGCTTGGTCAGGATTCCGTCGATGAGCGGATTGCCGGTGTTCACTTCCTTCGGTCCGGTGCCGCGCTGATCACCGACGGCCACCACGTCGCCCTTCGCCAACTCGCGTTCGCGGCTGTCGTTAGGCTCGACCGCGGAATCGTGACGCAGCAGCGTGCCGCCGTCCGACCCAGGATTCGTCGAAGGATTCGTCAGCGGAGTTGCCGCCGGGTTCGCCGGCGCGTTCGCCGCCGACTTCTGCGGTGGAATCCCACCCGCCACGCTTCCAGCCGCCCCGCGCGGATCACCACTCTTCGCGAGTGCGTCCTTCTTCGCGTCGGTCTTGCGGTCGTCGGTCTTGCGGTCGTCGGTCTTGCGGTCGTCGGTCTTGCTGTCGCCGAGCTTGCCGCCACCTTTCGGCGTTCCGGCAAGCGACGCCGACTTGTCGCGATGAACCGCCTTTTCGCGCTGCGCGGCGTCGAAGTCACCCGCGCCCTTGATCGCGACCGTCAAGATCGCGCCGATCACGACCACAATGCCACCAACCAAGATCCGCTCGATGCTTCCAATGGTCCGCATCGCCCCTCCCTGCACGACAACCGCGGCCTGCTCCAGCATTGAACTGTCCCGTTCGGTGCAGTTCAGCCGAAAGCATCGGTCCGAAGCAGTCGATTGCCCCTCCGACACGCGGAAGCGCGAGGCCGCCAAACCTCGCACCTGCATTCGCGTTGATCGAATCTCGATTCAGAAGTCCCGCGCAATGCTCCGACCCGGAGCATCGCGACCGCGCGGGATGTTATTCCGCGTTGAAGGTCAGTCAAGGCGAGCGCTGCGATCGTCTGCGCGAACCACCAAACAATGCGCGCAGCAGCGGCCCGAGTCGGTGAAAGAACCAGAGCTGGCCGAGTCGGTGCAGGCGCCGCGCGCGCTTCTGGTCGTTGGCGTCGAGACTTTCGGGGACGTAGCGAGCCCGGTGCTTGAGGACCGCCATCCGATCGAGTGGCGCAAGCAATCGCAGCAGGAGTCCACGCCAACCCGAATGGCCGAGCACCAGCGCCGACTGGAAGTCGATGATGACGACGCCACCCTCGGCGTCGACCAGCACGTTGCGCTTCTGGCGCAAGTCGAGGTGGACGACGCCGCGTCCGTGCAATGACGCCACCCGATCGGCCAGCGCGACGCACGCCTTGGTCAGGCGCGACTTGTCGAACTGGCGGCGCAGGGTCTCGGCAGTGATGAACTCCATCAGCAACGCGTCACCGTCAATTCGCCCATAGAGCTTTGGCACCCCCTCCATCCCGTCCAGTGCTGTTAGCGCGCGTTCCTCCCGGCGGAGGACACGCCGCCCGTAGATCGCCCGGACAAGCGGGTGCATCACCGAGACGTCTTTCATGAGGCGCGGACCTTCCGGCCCCTCGACCACGACGATCGCCGCCTTGGTCGCGCTGCCCGGGTGGAGCAGCCGCTGCGGAGAGCGGCCAATGGCATCGCGGGTCGGGTGTGGGTCCGAGGCAGCTGTCGGCGAGTCGGCGTTCGCTACCACGCTGCGGCGCTCACCTCAGGAAAAGGAGCTTGCTCCCGAGCAGCACGAGGCTCGCGACGACCAGCATGGCGGCACTCACTTCGCTGTTCTCGCGGACCAGCGCCGCGTCCCAGCGTCCGTCGGCGGCGACCCGCGGCCACGGGCTCGGGATGAAGTCAGGCACCCGCCGGTCGTACTCGTCCCAGGTCGAGCCGAAGCGGCGGCGCAGGCGCCCGCCCTCCACCCGGAACTTGTGCGGGAGGTAGTAGAAGAAGAAGACGCCGAGCGCGAGCGGCAGCATCACGATCAGGAGGTAGCGGCTGGGGGTGCCGGGCGCCCCGTCGCTGGCGCAGAGGAAGACACCCACCATGATCAGAAAGGTCCCGAGATAGGCCGGGTTCTTCACGTGCCGATAGGGGCCGCTCTGGATCACCGCCTGGTTCTTGCGCAGGTGGCCGAACGCCCAGATCCGCAGGAACTCCCCTGCCAGGGCGAGGCCGCAGCCAACGTAGAAGAGCGGGCGCGTCGGGTGCGCGACGACGAACAGCACGACCGCTGAGAGGTAGACGACCATTCGCCGCAGGGTCGGCTTCTTCGACGCTGGCATGCCCGCGGACGTTAGCAGCCGGAGGAACCAGCCGCCACCGACGCGGGCGCCTCTTCCTGACCTCGCGGCGCTCGCTAACTTGACGCGATGCGATCGCCCACCTCCACTCCCGCACGCGCGATTGCGCAGCTCGTGCAGGCAGTAGCGACGGCGCTCCTCCTCACCGGCTGTGCCGGTTCTGGGGGCTCGCCTGAATCGCGCGCCGACTGGAGCAAGGGGATCCCGGATCCCGGCTCCGCGGTCGTCAGCCTCGAAAGCCTGTCTCACGATCCGCCGCGCGTCATCGGGCTGGTCGGCGACGAGCATCCGTCCGCCGCGGCCGATGACGCGGAGCTGCGTCGAGGCGGCATCAAGCGAATCCCGGCGGCGCGCATGACCGTGCTGATCGCCGAGCTGGTGAAGCGGGGCTTCCTGGCGAGCTCGCAGCCACTGGTCGAGTTCAAACCAGCCAATGCGTCGTACGTGCTTCGCCGGCTGGTCGTGACCGCCGACGGTGAGCGGCGCGCCTTCACGCTGCCGCGAGGTCCGGCGAAGGACGCCTCCGACTGCTTCAACCTCCAAGCTCATGCGGTGCAGGCGATGTTCAACGAAGTGGTCGACTTCCGGCTCGAAGGCTCGGCGAAGAGCGCAACGCACTTCTATCAACTGCAGCAGCGCCTCTTCGATGCCGATCGCAGACGTCGCGGGGCAGGTAGATCGCCTTGAGCGCCGTCGCTGTCATTCCGTCGCGACTCGGATCCACGCGGCTTCCGGAGAAGGCGCTCCTGCGCGAGACGGGCAAGTACTTGGTCCAGCACGTCTGGGAACGGGTGCGCGCGGCGCGCTCGATCGCACGCGTCATCGTCGCCACCGACCATCCGCGCATCGCCGACGCAGTGCGCTCGTTCGGCGGCGAGGTCGTGATGACATCGCCCGACCATCCAAGCGGCACCGACCGCGTCGCCGAGGTTGCGCGCGGCGTGGCGAGTGACGCGGAGCTGATCGTCAACGTGCAGGGGGATGAGCCGGAGATCGACGCCGCCGACCTCGACCTCCTGGTGGCAGCGTGTCGCGACGACCGCGAGTGCTCGATCGCGACGCTGGCGACGCCGTTCCGCAGCGACGCCGATGCGGCGCTCGCAAGCGCGGTGAAAGTTGTGGTCGATAGCAACGGCCACGCGCTCTACTTCTCGCGCAGCCTCGTGCCGCATGGCGCGCGGGTCGGCAGCGAGTGCACGCCGCAGAAGCATCGCGGGATCTATGCGTTCCGACGCGAGACGCTGCTCGAAGCGGCCGGTTGGGCGGTGGCGCCGCTCGAACGGCAGGAACAGTTGGAACAGTTGCGCTGGCTCCATCACGGGCAGCGCATCCGCGTGGTGATCACGCCGCGCGATGGACTCGGGATCGACACGCCGGAGGATTACCGGCGCTTCGTGCAGGGGAGTGTCCGTTGACCAAGCACATCTTCATCACTGGCGGCGTCGTGTCTTCGCTCGGCAAGGGCCTCACTGCGGCATCGATCGGACTTCTGCTCGAGCGGCGGGGGGTGCGGATCCGAATGCAGAAGCTCGATCCCTACCTGAACGTCGACCCGGGGACGATGAACCCGTACCAGCACGGCGAGGTCTACGTGCTCGACGACGGGACCGAGACCGACCTCGACCTCGGCCACTACGAGCGCTTCTGCAACGCCCCGATGACGCGCGCGTGCAACTTCACGACCGGCCGCATCTACCAGGAGATCCTGCGCAAGGAGCGGGCGGGCGAATACCTCGGCCAGACGGTCCAGGTGATCCCGCACGTGACCGACGAGATCAAGCGCTCGATCGACCAGCTGATCGCGCCCGATGTCGATGTGATCATCACCGAGATCGGCGGGACGGTCGGCGACATCGAGAGCCTGCCGTTCCTGGAAGCGATCCGGCAGTACCGCCTCGACAAGGGACCCGACTGCGCGCTCTACATCCACCTCACATTGCTGCCGTATCTGCGCGCGACCGGCGAGCTGAAGACCAAGCCGACCCAGCAATCGGTCGGCAAGCTGCGCGAAATCGGCATCCAGCCCGACATCCTGATCTGCCGCTGCGAGGTCGAGCCGACCGAGGACATGCGCCGCAAGATCTCGCTGTTCTGCAACGTGCCGAAAGATGGAGTGCTGGTCGAGAAGGACGTCGACCACACGATCTACGAGGTGCCGCTCGTCCTGCGCGACCAGGATCTCGACGGCACGATCTGCCGAAGGCTCGGCTTCCCCGACACGAAAGCCGACCTCTCCGACTGGGAAAAGCTGGTCGAGAACATCTGCCACCCGCAGCACGAGGTCGAGATCGCGATCGCCGGCAAGTACATCGGCCTCCATGACGCCTACAAATCGATCTACGAGTCGCTCGCTCACGCCGGCGTCCGCAACCGCACTCTGGTGAAATTCCGCAAGATCGAATCGGAGCAGATCGAGGACGAGGGCGCCGAACGACTGCTCGCGGGAGTGCACGGAATCCTGGTGCCGGGCGGGTTCGGCAAGCGCGGAGTCGAGGGCAAGATCGCCGCCGCCCGTTTCGCGCGGGAGCACAAGATCCCCTACTTTGGGCTCTGCTTCGGCATGCAGATCGCCGTCATCGAGACCGCGCGCAACCTCTGCGGGCTGAAGGGCGCCAACTCGGCCGAGGTCGATCCACAGACGCCTCATCCGGTGATCAGCCTGCTCGACGAGCAGAAGAAGAAGGTCGACCTCGGCGGCACCATGCGCCTCGGCTCGCAGCCGTGCGCTCTCAAGCCGGGCCGCGCGCTCGAGGCCTACGGCACGCCGCTGATCCGGGAACGCCACCGCCATCGCTACGAATTCAATCCGGCCTACAAGGCGCAACTCGAGGCGGCCGGACTGGTCGTCACCGGCGAGCACGAGAGCCTCCACCTCGCCGAGATCATCGAGCGACGCGACCACCCATGGTTCGTCGCCGTGCAGTACCACCCTGAATTCAAGAGCAAGCCGACGGCGGCCCACCCACTGTTCGACCAGTTCATCGCTGCGGCGCTGCGCCACGGACAGGAACACGGCGGACAGGCGGCCAGCCACGCCGCCGCTCGCTGAACAGCGGCGCGGCCAATGAATCGGAGCAGACGCAATGGAACGCGCTGACGACGAACAGGCAGATGAAGGCGGCCCGGAGACACGCTTCGACCCAGCGAGCTTCGTTGGGCTGGCGATCGGGTTGGCAACTCAGGCGCAGGTCTTCCTCGGCGTCATCGAGAATCCGATGACGCACCAGAAAGAGAAGCTCGACCTCCCGCGCGCGAAGAACATGGTCGATCTGCTCGGGATGCTGCAGAAGAAGACCGACGGCAACTTGACTGCCGAGGAGTCGGAGTTCTTGAAGCGTCTGCTCGCCGACCTGCGGATGCGGTACGTGCAGGCGCTGTCGGGCGGCGCTCCGCCGTCAGCGTGAGTGGACGCCGCGAGCCCGTATGCTCCCGCGGCGATGAGCAACGAGACGAACGCCCTGCTCGCGCGCGTCGGCGATGTCGTGATCTGCCGCGACGCCGCCTACCGCGATGCGCTGAAGCTCCCCGACGAGTTCGGCCTGGTCCTCGACGCCCGCAAGGACCGCGCGAAGGTCTACCTGCCGCAAAGCCGCGGTGAACCGTGGATCCCGGTGCCGATGCTGGCCCGCGTTCGCCAGCCCATTGGCGATGCACGCGTGCCGCCATGGATGCAGCGGACCCATTACCTCGCGCGCATGCTTGACATGCTGTTCATGGAAGTGACCCACGTCGGCGCGGACGGCTGCGCGATCCGGCTGTTCCACGGCGAGGCGGAGCTCGACCTGTTCGACGAGCTGCGCTCGGCACTCGGCGACGAGCTGCGCTACTGGCGACTCCTGCCGGCCGGCATGCACAAAGTCGAGTCGGCCGTCGCATTCGCGCCCCGCGACCGCGCCGACCCCCCGCTGCCGCGCCCGCACGCGGAGGGATGACGTGGCAGCGGCGCGCCTCGATCTGGTCTGGACCGACGCGCAAGGCGAACGTCGCGCGGTCGAAGTCGACCGTTCGCTGCGGCTGGGCCGAGCACCTGAATGCGAAGTCGTCCTCGACGAGGAGGGCGCGTCGCGACTGCATTGCGAAGTGCGCCCCGACGGCGAGCTCCTCGCGATTTCCGACTTCCACTCGACCAACGGCACCTTCGTCAACGGCTCACGGATCCACGGCGCGCGGCTGAAGGACGGCGACACGATCGTGATCGGGCGCCTCGTGCTGCGGGTCGAGGCACACGAGGCGGCGCCCGAGGCGTACAAGACCTGCGCGATCGGACCGGAGGAGATCGAACTCGCGATCGACGCGGCGAACTCCGCGTACCCGCCGGCGAGCCTGTCCCCGGAATCGAGCGCGCGCCATCTGCGGGCGCTCTACGGCATCCTGCGCGTGGTTGGCGATTCGACCGACGTTGGCGCCGTCCTCCATGGCGCGCTCAAGACGTTGCTCGACACGTTGCCGTTCGATGACGGTCATGTGCTGATCGGACCGCGGCCGGCGAAAGGCGCCCCATTCGTACTCGCCGCCGTGGCGTCGCACGCGAAGTCCGGGACGCCGCCGCCGTGGAGCATGACCGTCGTGCGCCGCGTGCTCGCGAACGGCCAGGCGGTCCTCGCGAACGACGTGCAGTCGGAACCCGAGCTCAAGGGTGCCAAGAGCATCGTCGCAGCGCGAAGCGTCCGCATCGCGTGCGCGCCGATCCCGTTGCGCGGCCGTGTCGGCGTGCTCTACGTCGCAGCAAGAAGCCTCGCCGCCCCGATCGGCCTCGACGAGATCTCGTTCCTCTCCGCCGCAGCGCACCAGGTCGGCCTCGCCGCCGACGCGCGCAGGGAGAAGGAGAGTCTCGCACGCGAGAACGAGCATCTGCGAGAGTCCGCGCCGCAACGCCAGCTGATCGGCGGTTCGGAGTCGATGCAGCGGCTGCGCGCGATGGTGACCAAGGCAGCGACCGTCGACGCAACCGTGCTCATCACCGGAGAGAGCGGAACGGGCAAGGAGCTGGTGGCGCGCGGAATCCACGAGCAGAGCGCCCGCGGCAGCGCACCGTTCGTGGCAGTGAACTGCGGCGCGCTTCCCTCGAATGTGGTGAGCAGCGAACTGTTCGGACACGAAAAGGGCGCGTTCACGGGCGCGACCCAGCGCCGAATCGGGCTGGTCGAGCTGGCGCATGGCGGCACGCTCTTCCTCGATGAGATCGGCGAACTTCCGACGGACGTCCAGGTGATGCTGCTGCGGCTGCTCGAAGAGAAGCGCTTTTTCCGTGTCGGCGGGAGCGAAGAGGTTCGCGTCGACGTCCGCTTCGTCGCCGCGACGCACCGCGATCTTGACGCGCTCTGCCGCAAGGACGCGTTCCGGACCGACCTCCTGTTCCGACTGAAGGTCGTCGAAGTGTGCGCGCCGCCGCTGCGCGAACGGCTCGCCGATCTCGAAGAGCTGGCGCCCTGGCTCCTTCTCGAGCTTGCGCGCGGATCGGGCCGCGCGGTTCTGCCGCTGGCGCCCGGCGCGCTCGATCGACTCCGCCGCCACGCATGGCCTGGCAACGTGCGCGAATTGCGAAACGCCCTCGAGCGCGCGCTGCTGCTCGCAGCAGGGCCGCAGATCGAGGAGGGGGACCTCGGACTCGCCGCCGCATCCGGAGACCGAGCGTCGCCCTGGGTCGAGCGCCGGCTCGTCTCGCTCGAAGTGATGGAGAAGGAGCACGTCCGTGCCGTGCTGGCGGCGACCGGTTGGAACAAGACCCGGGCAGCGGAAATCCTCGGCGTCGCCCGCATCACGCTCTACGAGAAGATCAAGGCGTTCGGTCTCGAGCCGGACGCGTGACGACGGGACAGACGCGCTTCTTCTGCCGCTGCGGCCGGCTGCTGACGGTCGACGCCGCAACTCGCGACGTGACCTGCCCGACCTGCTGCGAACGGAGCGTCGTGCCCCACGTCGGCGCCGGCGCACCGCCCGCGCCCGCCTCAGGGCCCGCCGCAGCGCCCGTTGCGTCCCCGCCGCGCTCCACCGGCAGTATTGCAACTGCGGTGCTCGGCCCGCGTGAGACGCATCGGGTCGGTCCGTTCGAGCTCCGCAGCATGCTCGGCCAAGGCGGGATGGGCAGCGTTTGGCGCGCACTCGATACCCGCAGTGGCGGCGAGGTCGCGCTCAAGCTGCTGCATCCGGGATTGCAATCACGCCCTGACTTCATTTCGCGATTCCAACGCGAGGCGCGCGCCGCCGCGGCCCTGCACCATCCGAACATCGTGAAAGTCATCGATGCGGGCGTCGACGGCACGACGCCTTGGATCGCCATGGAGCTGGTCGAAGGCGAGGACCTGCTCGCCGCTGCTCAGCGGGGCGTGCTGCGTCCCGACAACATCGTGCCGATTGCTCTCCAGGCGGTCCGCGGCCTCCTCGCCGCCGCAGAACTCGGCATCACCCATCGTGACATCAAGCCGGGCAACGTGTTGCTGACGGCAGCCGGAACCGTGAAGGTCGCCGATTTCGGTCTCGCGAAGGCCGTCGACTCGCAGTCACGCGTGACCGTGACCGGCGAGATCCTCGGCACGCCTCACTACATGGCGCCGGAGCAGGGACGCGGCGACCGCGTCGACCATCGTGCCGACCTCTACGCGTTCGGCGCGACCCTCTATCACGTGCTCGGCGGCGCTCCTCCCCACGAAGCGGAGTCGCCCGTCGCGGTGATCATGAAGCACCTTCGCGAAGATCCGCTCCCGCTGCGGACGCGCAATGCCGCAGTCGCGCCCGGTCTCGAGCGCATCGTGCATCGGCTGCTGCAGAAGGAACCGGAGCAGCGCTACCAGACCCACGCGGCGCTGATCGAGGACTTGGAGCGGGTCGCCGCCGGGAATGACCCGATCGGCGGCGCTGATCCGCCGTTGCGCCGCGTGCAGCACGGCGGAACGACCTACATGCTGCCGCACGAAGCGACGACCGAGTTCGTGCTCGAGCCGGCGGGCGTGTGGCGGCGCGGGTTCGCTTTCCTCATCGACCTTCTCGCGATCGAATTCCTGTCGCACCTGCTGCTTGTGGCCGGCAGTGTCCTCGTTGGCGCGCCGACCCTGGCCGGGTCGTTGGCGGCGCGCCTGATGGCACCCGAATTGCCGGTCGGTGCCCCAACCCAGGCGATGGCGCTCGCCCTCGCGACCGTCGGGGCGGCGCTCCTCTACTACGTCGCCGCGGACGTGCGTGGCGGCCGGACCATCGGGCGGCAGTGGCTCCGCCTGCGACTCTGCCGGCGCGACGGTAGCGATCTCGGCGTCCTACGCGCCGCGACGCGCACGCTCCTGGTAGCTCCCGGCGTGCTGTTGCTCGCACCAGCACTGTCGCACTGCGTCGCCCACGTCGCCTCCGAATCGGGCTGGCTCACTGCGACGCCGTCGTTCCAATCCTTCAGTGGCGTCGGCATCGCGTGGCTCCTGGTGCTCGAACTGCTCGGCCGGATGTCGGCGTTTCGGCGTCCGCTGCACGACGGTCTGGTCGGCGCGCTCTGCTTCACGGCGCAGCGTCCACGTCCATTCCTCTCAGCGCCTCCCGGCATCGGCGTCCCGCCGAACCCTGGTCGTGCACTGCGCTGGTCGATCGTGCCGGGCGCAGGGCTGATCTACGCCGGACGCCCGATGCTCGGCATCGCGTTCCTGGCTGGCACGCTGACCCTGTTCGCCAGCGACGAATCGCAACTGGCGCTGGCCGCGTGGGTCGTGGCGACAGTGTTGGCGCACAAGACCGCGCGGCGACGTCGCGACGAGTTCGGGCTGCACGAAGCCGCCACCGCCCGACTGGCACCACCACCGCCTTCGATCCGCCGTCAGGAAAGCTGACGACCGTACGGAAAGCGGCCGCGGAGAGCGCTCGCGGGCGGCAGCGACGGCAGACGAAGTCGGTGCCGCAACTGCTTTCTTCTCAGTCGGTTGCGCCAGCGATGACGCGGCGCTTGCGGGATCTGCGAGGTGGCACGCGCGTTGATTAGGAGGCCGCCGCCGGAGAATTCGTGAAACCGATCACGAAGCTCGGCGGGAGGACTCGCCGTGACCTTCGTTTGCGCGACCCATCCGGCGGTGGAAGCGATCGCGCGCTGCGTTCGCTGCGGCCTGCATCTCTGCCCGAGCTGCCGCGCGCTCGACGGCGTTCGCAACTTCTGCGTGAGCTGCAGGTCGACGCTCCACCCCGAACCGGCAGTGTTCGTCACGGCGGCGGGCGCAGCGGTTGCGGTGCCGGTCGATGGCGTCGCGCCACGCGCGCACGCGCGCAGCAGGTGGCTCGCCGCCGCGCTCTCGATCGTGCCCGGCCTCGGTCAGGCCTACACCGGTCGCGTGATGCGCGGTGCCGGCCTCTTCGGTGCAGCGCTGATGTTGCGCGACGCACCGTTCATGACGCCGTTGCTCGGCGCCTACCTATACGTCTTCGGCCTCTTTGACGCGTTCCGTTGCGCGGAGACCGGCAAGGGCGTCGCGGTCAGCACCGGTGGCGCACGAGCCGACGACGTGCTCTTCCTGCTCATCGGCCTCGGCGTCATCGCGATCACGCTCACGACGCATGGCGGCTTCGCAGCCGCTCCGCGCGAACTGCTGGTCCCACTCGGCGGCATCGCCGCGAGCCTCCTCCTCGCCCACGAGACGCGCCGCTGATTCGGCGCGAGAAGGAACAGAAGCTCATGTTCGCCGCCCCACTCGCATGGGTTCGATTCGCGGAAGCGCCGGCCTTCATGCCGTTCTGCCGCGGCTGCGGCGCGCGGCTGCCCGACCTCGCCGCGCGCGCAATCGGCTGCCCGCACTGCGGCGCCGAACTCGTGCGCGCCGACGGCACGCGTGCGACCGCCTCGCGTCTGACGCCGTGGCTGCGCGCCGCAGCCGGAACGCTGGTGCCAGGCGCCGGACAGGCGCTGAACGGCCAGCCTCTGCGCGGCGTCGCAGTCCTCCTCACTTGCTGGCTGATCGTGCCGTGGGTCTGGGGGATCGCCGACGCTTGGCGCACCGCGCACGCGCAGGCGCTCCACCCGGCCACGACCGAATCGAAGACCTGTTGACCCATCTCCCGAATCGGAGGATCGAACCGTGTTGAAGTTTCTCGGCAAGTCGTTGGTGTTCGGCAGCCTCGGCGTCGGCGCGCTCGGCTGCCTCTACGGCAAGGACCAGGTGTGCGCCTGGTTCGACCAGGGCAAGAAGGAGATCGTCGCGAAGATCGACGAGATCCAGGGCATGCGCGGCGAGCTGCATGGCATCGAGTCACGCGTGCAGTCGCTCGAATCCGAAATCCGCGAACTGCGCGAACATTCAATCTCGGAAGAGGTCGAGGTCCAGCGCCTCGAGAAGGAGTCAGGCGACCGCCAGCAGGCGATCGAACGGCTGAAGAAGAACCTCGAGAAGGCGCAGTCGCTCCTAGCCACCGCCGGCGAACGCTTCGTGATCGGCGGCAGCTCGTATGCCCGCGCCCAGATCGAGCGCGACGTCGCCGAGAAGCTCGATCTCTGGGGCGTGCAGCAGGACACGCTCGCGCAGCTGGGGCAGACGCTCGAAGTCCGTCGCGGCGCCCTCGCGCTGGCGAAGGAGAACGTCGTCCGCGGCGAAGCGTTGCGCGGCGAGCTGACCGGGAAGCTGCGCCTTCTCGCGGCGAAGCTGGAGAAGCAGCGAGCACGGGAGATCTATGCCGAGGCTGTCGCGGGCGACTTCGACGTCGCGGAGTTCCAGACCGCGATCGGCGAGGTCCGCCAACTCTGCGCGAAGTTCGAAGGCAAGCTCGAGGTGAAGGGTCGGTTGCTCGACGAACGGCTGCGCCTCGCGGCAGGCGGCAAGCCGGCCGGCATCGACTACGACTCTCCGGAGCCCGCAGCGAACGACGTGCGGGAGCGGCTGTCGAGACTGCTCGGTCCGGCGGTCGAACCGCCGCCCCAGGTCGTCATCGTCGGCCGCGACTGATCTTCCGCCGTCTCAACCATCCGGCGGCGAACCGCGCGGGCACCCCCCGCGCGGTCGCCGCCGCCCCGGAGTCCTGCCATGCGCGCCAGCACGGTGCTCTTCCTTGGCCTCGTCGGGACGTTCGCCCTCGTCGGACGCGTACGCAGTCGCCTCGGCTGTCCGATCGCGCTGACGCACAACGCGATTCCGGAGAACGGCGAACGCATCAGCCGGACCCGCAGCCTCGAGCGCGAGCACGATCGACTCGAGAAACGCGAGCGCGAACTCGACCGGGCACTGAGGGCCGTCGATCAATCGGTCGAGACGCTGCGCACGCTTGCGGGCCGATCCGCCGTCGACGCGGTGCGCGCAGAGCTCGCGGCCGTCGAGTCAGGACGAGCGCGTCTCGCTGACTTGCGTCAGGAGATCGAAGCACAAAAGGCGTCGACGATCGCTCGACTGCACCTTGCGCGCGCGGGCGTCGAGGAAATCGCCATGCAAGCACCCGTCGAACGCATGGCGGTCGAGCCCGGCTCGGCCCCGCTCGGCCCACTCGACGCGCTTGAGCGATTCGGCTCAGGTCCCGATGTCTGTTCCGATTCCGCAGATGCCTGCCGCAGCTCGTCGAATCGTTCGTCGAGTCGATCGTCGAGTCGATCGTCGAACAAGACTGCGCCGGTCACTTCGCGCGTGCAGTGATCCGCAGCACCGCTGGTTCCGAACTGAGCGAGGTGGTCAGCTTCACGACCCCCTCGATCTTCCCCGACTCCTTGGCGACGAGCTTGAGCTTGAGCACGTGGCAGCGCTGCTCAGCGTCCGGCGCGCTCGTGACCTCGAGTCCGGCGACGTCAGTCTCGAGGGACAGCACCGCGGGTACTTCGGGGCCGGGGTAGTAGAAACGCATCTCCTTCTCGACCGCCTCGCCGGCGCTGACCGAGCCGAACGCGACGACGCCGCGCTCGAAATACCAAGCCGGCACCACTTCGCCGGTCACCCGCACCGCGAGTTCGCGGAACGTGAGATTCTCCGTCGGCCTGAACACCAACTGGGTCAGGAACTGCTCGATCGGCTCCTTCCCGTCCAGCTCGACATGGAGCGTCGCCACCCAGTCGCGCATCCCGCCTGCCGACGTCGTGATGCTCGGCTCGTCGAATCTCAGTTTGATCGGCAGGTCATGGGCGATGAATGGCTCGAGTTTCGGGATTTCCTTGATCGACCCCGGCAGGTGCATCGTCACCCGCAAGGAGACTTCGGCTGTCTTGCCGCTCTCGACCCGACCGAAGCCGACACCGCGAGGCTCGACCAGGATTTCAGGCACGACGGCGTAGTGCACTTCGACTCGGACCTTCGACTTCGCCGGGTCGGAGAGGTGGAGGATCGCCGCCGTCTTGCGCTCATTCGAGGCGGTCGCCGTGACGCGCAGCTTGACCTTCACCGAGTTGCCGCGCTTCAACATCGCGCGGTCGACATCGAGCGTCATGCATTTGCACTCGGTCGTGACGTAGGCGACGTTGAACGGCCGGTCGCCGCAGTTGATGACGGAGAATTCGAGGTCGTGCACCGAGTTCTGCTCGACGACGTTCAGCTCGAAACCCGGCGGGGACACTTCGAAGCAGGGCTTCGCCGGCGCGCCGGCGCCTTGCTCGGCGCCGGCGGGTACCAGGGCAGCTGGCAGCGAAGCGCGCGCGGCTGCCGGATCGCCCACGGCCGTCGGCGCAGCAGATGCGGGCGTCGCCACTGAAGCCGGCGTCGCCGACCGCGGCGAGGGCTCGTCGCAACCTGCGGAAATGAGCGACACCGCGACCAACACGGCCACCGAGAGCATCAAACCGGGCATTCGCATGTCTTTCCTCAGCGGACCTTGGCGCGCACGCGGAGGACCAGAGGTTCCTCTGCCTGCTTGGTGCGGATCGTGACGTCTCCGGCGAACTCGCCAGAGACCTTCGGCTCGAATTCGACCTGGATCCGAAGGGCGCGCGCACCGCGTTCCGGCGACGCCTGCGCCCTCAGTTCCGGGACGGAACAGGTGATCTCATCGGCATTCACCGGCTCCACGGTCCAGCGTAGCCGGACGGCCCCCTGGCGAAGCTTTCCCACCTCAGTCACTCCGAGGTGAAGCTCCGCCGGATCGAGCCATGTCTCGGCGTGGACGGAGCCGGTCACGGGAAGCGCCGAGCGGCGATGGCCGACACCCTCGAAGAGCAGTTCCGACTTGAAGGACTTGAACGCGTGGCTCGCCTCGAGCACGAGCACGAGCGGTTGATCGAAATCGACCAGGCCGCCACCCGAGGGCTCCGCTCGTGCGCCGCCAAGCTCGAACGTCGCCGGGACTTCAGTCACCCACTTCGGCGCGAGCGTCAGTGGCTCGCACCCGATCGGCAATCGATAGCGGACGCGCACCTCAAGACGGCCGGGAGAACCGATCACCCGCTGGCCAAAGTCGGCACGCGGCGGTTCGAACACGAGGGCGGGCTCGATCGAGTATCGGATCGCCAATTCGTGGGTGGTCACGACCCGATCGTTCGCTTGCACGAACACGGTCAGCACCTTGTTGCCGCGATTCTCCGCCTTGACCTTTACCACCACCTTGCGGCGCGTCCCCGGTGGCAGGTCACCGCGGGTGTATTCGAACGCGACGCAGTCGCAGGATCCGTCGATGTTGACGAGCCGCAGCGGGCGCGAGTCGCGGTTGACGATCTCGAACGCGCAGTCCGAATCCTCATCGGGACGCAGCACGCCAAGTTCGATCGAGTCCGGTTCGACCGCGAAGGCAAAAGGTTCGGCGTCGCTGTTGACGAAGCGCCCGCGCGGCGAAGAAGCGGGACCGCTAGGCGGCGGCGCGACAGCCGATGGCGCAGTCTCGTCCGGAACCGCGAGCGAATGCTCCACCGACGGCGCGCCCTCGCTCGAGCTGCCGGACGAGCCCTTCGCGCACCCCCCGACGACACCAGCGGCGGCCAACGCCACCGCCGTCGACCATCGGGTCGCGGTCACGGATCGCCGCCTGCAGCGAGCGAACCGAGTACGCGCGCAAGCTCGGCGGCGAGCCGCGAGCGCGGCAGCGCCTCGCGGCAACCGGCTGCTCGCGCGGCTTCGAGCAGGTCGATCCGGCCATGCGACGCGAACGCGATCGTCGGCACCCGCGCGGCGATCCCGGGCAACCGCGCGAGCGCATCAGCACCGGCCGACTCGAGATCGATCAGACAGGCCCGGCATGCGACGGCGTCCGGCAACGACGCGACATCGTGCACGCACCACACCGGCCAACCGCCAGCGCGCGCTGTTGCCTCGATCTTCGCGCGGAAGAAGAGGTCTTGGACCAGGACTAGGATCGGGGGAGACATGGTCATGCAGGTCGAGTCACGCGCTCCCGTCGATCGTCATTCGGGAATGACGAGTTCCTGGCCGATCTTCAACTGGTCCTTGTTGGCGATCCGTCCGCTGTTCGCTTCCAGGATCCGCCTCCACTGCGCAACGTCAGCGTAGTACTGGCGTGCCAGCGCGAAGAGCGTGTCGCCCTTCTTAACGATGTGAGTCCGCGCCATCAGAGTTGCCGCCGCGCGCGAAGTGTCGGTCGTGCGCGAGTCGTCGGCGGAACTGTCATAGCTCGAGTCGTAACCGACCGGCTCCTCAGGGATCGACTGATCGGCTTCAGACGTGCCCTTGCACGCCGCCAGCGCGCAGACAGCGACCGTCGCCGCCGCGGACCGAAGCGTCGCTCGCACCGCTGACCAATGACGAATTCCAGTGAACACCATCGCTGCCCTCCCGCTCTTCGTCCGCCCGGTTCTCCGGGCACCCTTCGAACCACCATGGCGCGGGATTGTAGCAGCGGATTCGCGGGAGTCAGGTCAGCGCTCCTGCTCCCCGCCGGCTCCGAGTTCGGATCCGGAAACCTCTTCGCCAACCAGCATGCTCTTCATCCGTTGCAGGAGCACAACGCGGCCGTGATCGCCACGATTGCGATAGCTCTGGATGAGGTTGCGCATCATCCGCAGCAGCATCGCGCCGTCCGACATCGGCAGAAGGATGCCCGGGTCGTACCCGACTGACCGCTCCTCCAGGAAACGCAGGCACTCGGCTTCACCGAACACACGGCCGCCGTGGAACGGGTCGATGAAGATCGAAGGCTCAGCGACGGCGTGCTTCAGGATGAAGTGCCCTGGCAACCCGATGCCGATCAGCGGCAGGTCGAGGCGGCGGGCAACGAACAGGTAGACCGTGCAGAGCGAGATCGGGATCCCGAGACGGCGGTCGAGAACCCGGTCGAGGAACCAGTTTTCGGGGTCATAGTAGTTGCGTTGGTTGCCTTGGAAGCCTAGCTCCCACGACAAGAATCGGGTCATCACGTCGACGACGATCGCCGGCTCCCGTTCGCTGCCGAGGCGCGCGCCCAGGTCATCAGCCATCGCGTCGAGCCCCGCCGTCATCGAGCGATCGTCGAGCTCGAAACGACGCGTCCGCGCCAACAGCAGACATCCCGCCTCGAGCGCCTCGGGATCGTCATCGATGCGCTCACCGAGCCGACGCATCTCGACTTCGAGCAGTCCACCACGCAATTCCTCGCGGAAGAGCCGCGCTCGGCCGCGCAGGCGCGCGTCGGCGCCATCGATCGCCTCATCGAGGTAGGCGAACGAACGCTGGCCGTGGTCACGCAACGCCCGCCGCGCCTGAGCGCAGACGCGCGGGTTCTCGTCAGAGAGCAGCGAAACCAAGGCACGCAGGCACGACGGGTTGGGGGGCACCATCGGTGCGACTCCGCGCAATCCCTAACCAGGCATTGCCGCTTTCTATAACGCCACTTCCGGAGTCGGCAAGGCGTCGGCCTGCCGGGCTCTCCCCGGAGTCGGATGAGCGCCGACGTTCGCGGCTCAGAGCCCAGCCGCCTTCGCCGCTTTCCAGGCCCGCTCCATTTCGGCGAGAGTCGTCCCGGCCAGTTGCGCGCCGAACGTCTGCTCCACGTGCCGGAACCGGCGGTCGAAGCGCGCGCTGGCCTCGCGCAGCGCCTGGTCCGCGTCGAGATCGAGCTTGCGGGCGACGTTCACGACCGCAAACAGCAGGTCGCCAAGCTCCGCCTGCAGGCGCGGGGGCGCCGCATGGTCGGCACGCTCCGCCTCGAGCTCTCGCAACTCCTCATGCACCTTCTCGAACGCGCCCGTAGCGTCGGGCCAGTCGAACCCGACTTTCGCCGCCTTCTTGCCGAGCTTCTGCGCCCGTGCCAGCGATGACATCCGTTCTGGCACTTCGTCGAGCAGCGACTGCGCCAGGTCGCGTCCACCCTTCGACGCGCGCTCCGCATCCTTGATCCGATCCCATTGCGACAGCACCTGCTGCGAAATGCGCGCGTGCGCGTCGCCGAAGACGTGAGGATGGCGATGGACCAGCTTCTCCGAGATTCGCCGCGCGATGTCGGCAAGGCTGAATCGCCCCTCCTGTTCCGCGATGCGGCCCATGAGCAACACGTTCATCAGCAGATCGCCGAGTTCCTCGCAGATCGCGTCCGAACCGCCTGCGGCAACCGCATCCGCGACCTCGGCCGCCTCCTCCTGCGCGCACGGCGCCATCGTCGCCAGCGTCTGCTCGCGATCCCATGGACAGTCGTCGCGAAGCTGGTCGACGATCGCGGCGAGGCGCGTAAGCTCGACAACGCGCGGATCCATGCGGCAACTCCTGGGACGCGGCGGAAAGGGCGGCGGATGATGCGCTTCGATCCGATGGCTGTCGACTGGCCGGTTTCGCGGCGAGCCGGCATCTACGTGAAAGAGCTGTGGACCGATGCGGCGACCGGCGACGCGGCGGTGTTGGTGCGCATGGATCCAGGGTGCGCGTACCCGCGCCATCGCCATGTCGGCGACGAGGAGGTCTTCGTTCTCCAAGGCGGCTTCCGCGACGAGCGTGGCGAGCATCGGATGGGCGAGTTCCGGCGATTCGAGGCCGGTTCGATCCACGCGCCGATCGCGTTCGCCGACGGTCCGCCGTGCGTGCTCTTCTCCATCGCGCACGGCGGAATCGAGATCCTGCGTTAGAGGATTCAATCGCGCCAGCGCAACGCCTCGGGCGTGAAGTCGACTCGGGTCATGCCGCCTTGCGCGTCGCGCGACGTCAGCACGCCGTCGCCGTCGAGATCGAGGCGGGCGAACGCGGCGTCTCGACCCGGAAACTCGCGGCGTGCGACGCTGCCATCACCGTCGAGGTCGTAGCGGGTGAAGAAGTCGTCGAAGGCCGCGAGAGGGCCTTCGGCACGACCAGCTGTGACCGCGGTCTCAAGCTCCTTCGGATCGAGGCTGGCGTTGTTGTCGCCGTCGAAGCGCATGAGCGTCCGCGGAAAGCGAGCGAGCTCGGCGGCGGAGAGGCTCTTGTCGTGATCCCGGTCGAGGAGATCGAGCGCCGTCTTCGCGTCACCGATCAGGATCATCGAGATCGGCCCGCCGTAGCGGCGCGAACTCGGCAGCTCGCCGCGCTCGAGCTGCTGGTCGGCGTTTCGGTCGAACAATTGGAGGAGCGGCGCTGGAATCCCGAGCTCCTTCAGGCTGACTCCGCCGTTCTTGTCGCGATCGAGCTTCTGGAACAGCGCGCGGCGGTCGACCGCGAGCGGCAGCAGCGCTAGCTCGCCCGGCGACAGGAGTTGGTCCCGGTCGAGATCAGCGCGCTGGTGGATCAGCCGCGCCAACTCGCCACCCTCGAGCTTTCCGTTGCGGTCGCGGTCGAACAAGTGGAGGTCGCCCCCGCCGATCACCATGCCCCACGCGCCGACCGGATCGCCGGTGCCGAAGCTTGCCAGCGACAGCGCAACCCGCGCGCGTTGGTCCGAAAGCCACTCGACGATCGCGCGCGCGTCCTTCTCCGTGATCGACGCCTCCTTCTTCTCACGCATCTTGCGCACGGTCTCGGACCAACCCTTCGCGTCCTTCGCCGCCCGCTCCACCCGCTGCTGATCGTGGCAGGCGAGGCAGCTGCGACGGAAGGGCTCGACGAGATCGGGCAGGTCGCCGATCGCCACCGCGAGGCGACTCGGATCGGGAGCTTCGACGGCGCGCGCGCCCGCCTTGGTCGACTTCGTGAGCTCCGGACCGGTGAGCCAACCGTCGAGGTCGACGTCGAGAAGGACAAACGTCGCGCCGCTGCCGCTCCACTCATCGCGGCCGACGTAGCCGTTGCCGTCAAGGTCGAGGCTGGCAAGGAACTGCTTCGCGGCACCACTGCCGGCCTGCGCCGAAGCCAACGGGACGAAGAGCGCCACAACCGCCAGAGACGACACAGCCTGCGCCCACCGGCTCATCGTCCGCCCTCCTCGAAGCGAAACCCGAGACGATCCTCCGCCGCGAGCGGGACGTGCAGAAGACGCGTGATCTCAGCGAGATCGAAATACCGCGACCCTTCGTGGGAGATGTCCTTCAGCGTCTTGCCGGCCTCGTCGACCATCCGATCGAGCGGAAACTCCTCCACCACGACGTCGCGCACGCGCAACGCCTCGCCGAACAGCGTCCCGACCAAGGCGGGCTTGTCGCTCGCGGAGGTTTCGACGACGGCCGTCGCGTTGCGTCCGGCGACGAGCGCGTAGCGGCGGAGGAATGGCGGTTGGTACCACGCGGCCGTTGCGAGGCGAAAAGCGCCGTCAGGCATCGGCGTGGCGGCGACGCTCTTCGGCGCCTCGGGATCGGTGATGCGCACGATCGCGAGCGCCCCCGGGGTCATCGTCTCCTCGAGCGGTTGCACCGCGAACAACGCGTAGTCGTGTTCTTCAGTCGGGATATCGCCGCCCGGGCTGCCGAGGTCGAACCGCGACAAGACCTGCACGTCGAGCACTCGATTGGTGCTCTCCGGCGGGGAAGCCGTCGTCGTCCTCGGGATTGGCGTTCCGCCCGGAGGGAACAACCGTTCTGGCTCGCCGACCTCGGTCACGTCGAACAAGAAGTAGCCCTGCAATCCGCCCGCGATGACGGCCAACTTGCGCGCCGTGCTGCGTTCACCAAAACCGTCGTCAGGCCGTGAGTACTGGAACATCACCTTGACCGCGTGCGCGTCGTCGTCGTAGCCGGGATCGCCGTTCAGGTCGAGGTGGCCGGCAAGGTCGACCTTCCCGGGAGTCGCGACGTCGAAGATTTTAATGCCGGCCGCGCCGTCGGCGACATAGAGGTGTGGCCACGCGAGATCGAGCGAGCGCGCCTCCTTGGTCGGCAGGCGAACCAGCAGCCGCGGCCGGCGCGGATCGGCGACATCGAACAGCTTCACGCCCCCCCTGCCGTCGGCAACGAACAGCATCTCCCCGCGGACAAGCACATCGCGCGGGTCGTCGCAGTCGATGAAGGCGATCACTTCCGGAAAGGCCGGCTTACGTGCGTCGATCACGGCGATGCCCGCGCCCTGCAGCGCAACGTAGAGCGTCTCGAATCGTCCCTGCAGATCGTCACAGCGCGCCGCCACGGCAACTCCACCGGACAGCGGCACGGACGCGAGCGGCGTCGATCCGTCGAGCGCCTCGCGATCCACGGCGACGAGGTGGACGCCGCGGACATCGAGGATCGCTGCGACTTCGCGCGCGAGCCCAAAGCTCGGCGAACCGAGGCCAAGCGTCGCTGGCGACCGGTGGCACTCGACACAGCCGCGCGCCTGTCCACGCGTCGAATGGAGCTGGTGGTGCACCATGGTCATGCCCGATTTTCCAGACGCGGTGACCGGCAACGCCTGATCGATGGAGAGCGCGCCGTCACGGCCGTGCACGCTCCCCATGGTCGAGAAGCCGACCAGATAGGGCGCCACCATCCCCTCGTCATTCCACCCGACGTAGAACTGCCGGTAAGTCGCGAAGACCTTCTCCTGAGTCGAGCAGCGGCCGGAGGTGCGCTCGCCGGAGATGATGTCGAGCTGCGAGAACGACTCATTGCGATCGAAGTGGAAGCCAAGGAAGTTGGCGTTCCATCCGGCGTGGCAGGTGTAGCACTCGAGCCGCGCGTGTTTCGGCGTCATCGCGCGCGCGGCCTTCGCGTTGAACTCCGGGCGCGCGGGATCAATCACATGGGTGGCCTGCGGAATGTAGTGCCTCTTCCCGTCCACCTTCGACTCGAGCCAGATCAACCCGTCCTTCGCGTGCAGATGATCGAGCTTGCGACCCCGGGAAGTCGTCATGCGACTCACTTCATCGAAGCTGCCGTGGCAGTCGGTGCACTCGATCTCGACCGCGTGCTCCATGAACCCGTAGAGCTCGCCGTCGCCCATCACGTCGCGCACCGTATGGCAGTCGACGCAGTGCATGCCGCGCTCGTGGTGCACGTCGGGAGGCGTCACCTTCGGGTCGTTGGAATAGAACACGCCGTTCTGCAATGCGTGCGTCGTGCCCGCCACTTCGGGCCCCGCCGGCATCCCGGGGACCAGTTGCGCCAGCCCGCGAAAGTTGAGCCCGATCGAGGCATCGCCGAAGTGGCAGCGCACGCAGGTCTGAGTCGGCGGCGCCTTGACCATCGCGTGGCGCTCCGGATGGCCAGGCTCGAAGCGATCGACGGTCGGGTCGTCACTGCGCGACAGGCCGTCCTCGGCGTAGGTGACGTGGCAGACGGAACAGCCGCTGCCGCGGTAGTTGCCGTCCTGACCGAGGCGCCCGCGAACGGCGGTGCCGTTGCTCCAGAGATGGCACTGCATGCAGCTCTTGCGGCCGAGGTCGGCGACGTGGCCGGCGAGCTCTCCACTTCGCGCGCGGTCGTCGCTGGCGGGGAAGGCGGGAAACTCCGCGAATCCGTTCCGGCCAATGCGACCATCGCCGTCCTTCACCGCGAAGATCGAGTAGCGGGTGCGCCGCTCCTTCGTCAATCCGTTCTCGTAGAGGCCGTCCGACAGGTGGCCGGCGGTCGTGCAGTGGAGCGACTTGAACAGGTCCTCGCAGCTCGCGGTGTGACACGCGCCGCACGTGCCCGTGACGATGCGCAGGTCGCTCGGGTTCTTGAACTGCACCCAAGCCGGGTCGAAGTCGCGCGGCAACAGACGCTCATCGTGGGGCGGGGCGACATGCGGGCGGACGTGCGCCTGCTCCTTGCGAACCGCCTTCGCATCGCCGCCGTGGCACGCCGTGCAGGAGAGCTCGTGCCAAGGGTGCATCGACTCGATACCTACATGGCATTGCAGACAGCCCTCCGGCCCTGCCTGAATCGGCATCGCCGGCGACGCCAGCGACGCCCGTGACAGCGCGCCTCCGAGCGCGGCGACGACAGTGAGCACACCGGCGAGCGCACGCAGCAGCAACAAGAACCGGCGCATTGTGGCGCCGCTCAGCCGAGCAATCGCGGCAGGATCTTGCCACGCGCCAGCGGCGCCTCGACTCCGAGCATGCGACAGATCGTCGGGCAGAGGTCAATGGTGTCGCAGTCGGTGGTGATCGTCTTCCCTGATTTGAAATCGGGGCCCCATGCGACGCAGGCCACCCTGTTCAGCTCCTCGGAGCCGTCGCCGTGGTCGAGACCATTGCGCTGATTCAGGTTCTTGTCACGACCGAATTCAGGTACCACGAAAACCGAGGTCGAGTCGCGCAGCCCCGCGTCCTGCTGCACGGCGTCGAGAATGCGTCCAAGTTCCTGGTCGTTGCGCTTGATGACGTCGACGTAAGCGTTGTACGAGCCATGCGCGACATCGGCGTTGGTGAGCGAGACGCACGTGAGCGTCGGCTTGAAGATCTGCAGGATGTTCCCCGCGATGCGCAGCGCCTTGGCGTCGCCCGCGCCCGGCCCGGTAAGGCTTGCCGTCTCACTCTTGGTCAGTTCGTCGACGATGTACTTCTCGACGCGCGCGGCGGTCGCCTCGTCGTTCACCGCCTTGCCGTCGCCTTTCTGCTCGATCGCACCACGCAACCGAGCCATCGCATCGGCGTCACTCGCCGAATCGGCGCGCGGCGTCCCGAACTGGCCGATGACCTCTCGGAACTCCTGGTTGAAGATCCCGTCGCCGTCGATGACGTTGGCGCCGTAAGGGGCGCCCCACTGCCGGTTCAGACCGTAGGCGAAGTTGACTCCCTGCGACCCATTGTTCGCCGACAGCCACGCGCCGCTCGCAGGCAGCGTCAGCTCCTTGCGGACGTACTCGAAAATCGTTGGGTTGTAGCCGCGTGAGTTCTCGCGGATCCCCATGTACTCCGGGACCCCGGTCAGGATCGAGAGCGACGCGCCGTAATGACCGAGGTTGGCCGACCTGCAATTCGGCAACACGATGCCCTTCTCCGCGAGCCGCATCAGATTCGGGACATTCGCAGGCGTGCCGATCGTGTCCTTGCTGCGGACTCCGCCGGCAAAGAGCACCAGAAGCACGCGCTTGGTCTTGGAGGAGGACGTCGGTCCGAGAGCGCCAAGCAGCGGCCCTTGGAGCGCCGCGGCACCCGCGATCGCCGCGCCTGCCTTGAGGAAGCCGCGTCGCGTGACTGGATCGAAGTTGCGCTGTCCCATCGGAAGCCTCCTCGTCAGTTCGACTCAGTAGCTCTGGTACTCGGAATGGGTAAGGAGCGCGCGTAGCAGCAGCTTCGGATTCGCGCCATCGCCGAGCTCGCGCACGAAGGCCGAGCTCTCGCCTTGCGTCGGTTCGCGTCCCAGGAACTGCAGGAATCGTTCACGCACGTAGCCATTGCGATCGACCGCCGCGGCGGCAAGGGCATCCGCCGCATCGGAGTCGAGCATCAACTTGATCAGGACGGAGCGGAGCGGCCGCGAGTCCGACAGCGCCAGCAGCGCGTTTCGACAGCGCCGGAACTCTTGGTAGTCCGGCACTCGGCCGAACAGGTCGGCGTAGAGCGATCGCACGAAGACGCGATCACTCTTCGGACGCGGTTTGGCGAGGCGTTCGTCGTAAGCCTGCGAGTTGATCCAGCCGGCAACGATCTCCGACCATGCAAGCGGATCGGCTCGCAGCCGCGCGGCGTCCGCAGCGAGCCTTTTCTTCGGCGGATCATCGACGAAGATCGAAGTGAATCGTCGGGAGAGGAAGCACGACTCAAGGCTCAAGTGCTCGACCGCGATCCTCACTAGATCAGCCTGACTTGATCCCGACTTGCCCAGGAAGTTGGCCGTGTACCCGTCGTACATCCGCTTGCCAGCATCGAGTACCGCCGGCTCCTTTTGCACCGTGAAGCCAAGCAACTGTTCGAGCACGACCGTGACGAAGGTGTCGTTGCCAGGGTTGCGGGAGTTGAAGAACTGGCTCGACACAATTTGCCGGAGCATCTCGCGCGTCGAGATCTTGTGCTCGACCAACATCTGCGGGATTTCGATGAAGGCGTCCGTTGACGGCCGGAAGTTGTCGATCAGCAGGAAGTAGAAGAGCTCTTCTTCATAGAAGCTCTCGGCGGCAGCGATGCTCCGCGCCACCATGTGGACCCACTCACCGCGCGGCTTGCCGTTCGCCGCAGTCCATTCGACCTCAAGCGGTGAGCGCCCCGCCAAGTCGATCATCACGGCGCGGACGAATCGTCGATCGGCCGGCTCGCGCGAAAGCTTTGCCGCTGTCGCCGAGCTCGGAGCATCGAGCGCCGCTGCCTCCACGGTTCCCGGCGAGGGCGCGAAGGCGACCGTGCGCTTGATTGAAGGCGTAGTGGCCATTCGCGATCTCAAGACGAACACTGCCTCAGACGCGACGCGACGGCAGTGACGTTAGCTCGCGCTACCAAGGACGCGCACCGCAGTCATTCGCTCTATTGATCGACCAAGAGCCCACCAGCGATGAACTGGTGAAACCGAAGCGGCGCCCGGCGGCGGCAACCCGACCGCGCATGACGGCGCTGTAAGAAAACGACACAGCCCGGGCGTTTCCGCCCGGGCTGTGTCGTTTTCGATCAGCTTGCTGGTTGCGCTGAGAGCTGCGGGGCGTCTCGGCACTCGACTCGATCGATCAGGCCTTCGTGACCTTCCGATCCTCGTTCCACTTCTTCTTCAACGCGAGATCGCGCGCCTCGACAGCCTTCATCTGCTCGTTCAGGACCTTCTCTTCCTTGGCCCACTCCGCGCCCTTGTTCGCGGTCGACTTCGACTTCTTGGTCTCAAGCGCGGAGCGCTTCGCCTCGATCTGGTCGATCTCAGTCAGGATCGTCTTGGATTCCTTGACGATCGTCTCGAGGTCAGTCTTGTAGATCTTGCTCGCGCCGCGCTTCATGAGCGCGAACACCTTCGACGGCGAAATGTCCTGGCCTTCGACCGAACCGACCTTTGCGCCAGCTGCATCGACGACAACCATCCGCGGCAACTGCTTGCCGCCGAGGATCTTCCAGAACGGGTTGTTCTCTTTGATCTTGTTCCCGTTGATCTTCATCTGCTGAAACATGCCGGCGCCAATCTGGATGTTCTCGTCCATCAGCGTCGTCGCGTCAACGTTCTTCATGTACTGCGCGTCGTCAGCAAGATCGCTGGTCATGAAGACGAGCGTCGGCTTGCCGGCCACTTTGTACTGCTCGGGAAGTGCCGAGTAGAGGCTCTCGAGATTGAGCCCGTCGTAGGTGTTGAACTTCGGATCGTCCCACTTGTACTCGATGCGCGCCATACTGGCGCCGCAGCGTCCGCCGCCTCAGCCACCTTTGAGGTCAGGCGTGATCGCGAGGGCGGCAATGACCGCCATCGCACCGGCCAACACGAAGCTCCGCATCGAAGTCGACTCCTGAAATTCTGTAGAAGTCCCGAGTTGCAGTCCTGAGGACGATCCCCGGCGTACACGGACGACGGACCGGAACGCCGGTCCCCGCTCGCACCCCTCGCACGGTCGGCAATTACGCCGCCAACGCTGAAACGTTGCAAGTCCTGTGACTGAAATCTTTTGAACAGGTCTCGCGGCGGCGCGGATCGGATGCGGATCCGGCCCTCGTAACGCAGTGCGCCGGAACTCGCATTCTCGACGTCTTGTATTGATATTTCGGATGACAATCCGATCCATCCCCGCGGCGAACGGCGCCGAGCGGTGGTCGAACGAGAAAAAAGCGGGGCGTCGCAAGTCATGCGACGCCCCGCGCAAAACACGATTCGTATTCCGAAGTTCAGTCCGACTCAGGCAATCCGGCTCAACCCTTCGTCACCTTGCGATCGTCGCCGTACTTCTTCAGCAACTCGGCGTCGCGCGTCTGGACGTTCTTCAACGCCTTCGCGAGCGACTCCTCCTCTGCGGCGATCTGCAGGATCTTGCCGCCCTTCGCCGTCTTCTTCTGCTCCAAAAGCAGCTTCTGCTTCGCCTCGATCTGGTCCATCTCGTCGAGCAGTTCCCGCGTCGACTTGACCACCTTGTCGAGGTCGGTCTTGTACGTCTTCGACGCTGCCTTCTTCATCACCTTGAAGAGGCTCGAAGCCGACAGGTCGCCACCTTCGAGATCGCCCGCCTTGCGGCCGGTCGCATCGATGATCACCACGCGCGGAAGCTCTTTCCCGCCGATGGTGTTCCAGAACGCGTGGCTCTTCGTAATTTTGTCGCCCTTCAGGCGAACTGCGCGGAACAGCCGGGCACCGACCGCCACGTTCTCGTCGCCGAAGATCTTCGTCTCGAGATCGGTGATCTTCTGCGCGGCTTCCGGCTGGTCGCTGCCGAGCATCACGATCAGCGGTTGTCCAGCGGCCGCGAAATCATCTGGCAGCACCGAGAAGAAGTTCTCCTGATCGACGCCGTCGTAAAGGTCGAGTTTTGGCGTCTCCCACTTCATCTGGAGTCGCGCGACGCTTGAAGTGCCCTGTCGTGACAGGCCACCACCGCTTCGCATCCCACCACCACCTCCGCGGGCGCCTCCGGCGCCCCCGCCACCGCATCAGCCACCGCTGAGGTCGGGTGCGAGCGCGAACGCAGCGATTGCCGAGATCGCGGCGCTCATGAACAATCTCCGCATGACATTGGCTCCTGGAGTGATTTGCCCGAGCGAAAGAACGCGACCGACCGCGTTTGCCGCAGCGCCGACCGGAGGATCGACCGAATCTGGCATCCGTTCATAGCAGTCGACGGTTGGTTCGTGACCCGGCGTCTGGAAACTCGTGACAGCGCGCTGTTGGACGACTCGCGATCCGCCGCCTCGACTACATCCCGCGGCATCGCAACGTCGATGTTCATGATTCTAAATCGCGATGGGTCGACATCGGCTCACTTTCGTCAATCAGCCGGCGTGCGAATCGAAGCTCCCCGATCAGCGCTTCGACCAGCGGGCGCTGCTCTGCGACTTTTGGCAGCGAAGGGAACGTGTAAGTCTCGACTTCGAGGCAGTCCGTCGCCCGTGTCGCCAACGCTGCAGTGACGGCTTCGCCAAGTTCGCGACGGGTGGTGGCGAGGACGCCCAACGCCGATCGATCGATCGGCACATGGTAGTGGACCCGCATCTCGGTGCCTGGCGAGGCGCTCGACAGCGCAGTCATCCCCGCGGCCAAGTCGAGGTGCCGATCGATCCTCCCATCCGGCGCGCGAAGGAGCGCTTGATGGAGCCAACGTGGCTCAACGAACGACGAAAGCTCGGCAAGCGTGGCCGCGCGATCGATCTCCGGCCGGATCGCCAGCGCATTCGACAGCTGCAGCTTGCCGATTCGCACGCCGCCAGCGATCAATCGATCAAGGGCCGCGGCCGACTCCTCGAACTCGACCGCCTGATGGCACGCGTCGAAGCAGACGCCCACGTGGCGGGTGAGCGCATCATCGGCGTCGATGCTCGATCCACCGGCAGCGACGAATGCCGCGCGAGTGGCGCGGGAGTGGACATGCTCCCGGAAGAATGCAACCGCTTCAGCGCTGGTTTCAAGCGTCGTGAACGGTTCTGGTTCAAGGCAGAGCACGATTTCGCGCCCGGTTTCGGCGCGCAGTGTCGCGAGCTCGGCGGCGACTCGCGCGAGGTTGCGGGCGATCGCGGCATCGATCGCATCACTACCACCGAACTCCTTGCACGAGCCGGCGAGCGTGGAGATCGGCACGACCGAGCCGGCCGGTGCGAGACTCGCTGCCACGCGGGCCGCCTGAAGCGTAAAAGTCACCCGCTCCTCGTCGAGCCAGCTTGGTCGATAGACCGCGAGCTTCACGCGCTCGGCGTGGAAGCCGCCGTAGGGGAAGCAGTTGAAGGTCGCAATCGCAAGGCGCCGCTCGCCGAGGAATTCGGCAAATCGGGCGAGGCGCGACGCGTCGCTCAACTCCGCCGCCGTCGCGGCCGACACAAACAGCCCGACCGGAAACGTTGCGGCGTCGCCGGTGATCGCACGAGCCACCGGCACGGTCCAGGTGTCAAGCGATCGCTTCACTTCGGCGAGCGTCTCGCCGGGGTGGACGTTGGTGCAGTAGGTGAGCGTCGCCACGCGCGCGCAAGTTAGCCCAACTTCCGCAGTTCAGAAAAGCCAGATGAGTCCTGACAAGGACTTACGTCGATTTCGGCTCAAAAGTTGTCACTACATTGGTGCACTTGCCGCAACGGCCGGCGGCGGGATCTGCAGCCGGCGCGGCAGGTCG
>SIAN01000039.1 GCA_009691715.1 Planctomycetota bacterium | reverse complement strand
GTGCGGCCACGTGGCGCGATCGCCCTCGAAGCGGCCGAGTTCGGCGGCGAGCGCGGGCACCCAGGTGAACCCGGAGTCCGCCTCCTGTCGCGCCTGCTCGGCAGCAGCCGCCGCGCCTTCGGTGGCGAAACGCGCACGAACGGTGCAGGCGCGCACCAGCGATTCGTAACCGACGGTGCGCCAGTTGCCGTACGCCTGCCGTGCCATCACCTCGGCGCAGTTCGCATGGATCACGGTCAGGGGCGCTTCGAGTCGCGCCGCGAAGCGATCGACCAGCGGGTTCGAGTAGGAGTGGCAGAGCTCGTGGATGAAGAGTCCTTCCATCGCCGGGTCGAACTTCGGCATGCCCTCGGCGTCCCAAGCGGCGACGCCGAAGATCGGCAGGATCTCCTCGGGCGTGCCGTCGGCGAAGCGGACGCCGACGCCGTAATTGCCGCCGCCGCAGACAAGGCCGGGCATGGCGACGTAACGCGCGGCGGAGCGCTCGCCGAAGAAGGCGTCGAACCACGGCAGCGCCTTCATCCGCGCCACGACCGCGCTCATGCGCCGTTCCGACTCGGCGAAGAGCTCGGCACGGCTGTCGAAGAAGCCCTCGCTGTCGCTCGTCGCCGCGAAGTCCCGCAGCAGTTCGAGGAAGCCGCGCACTTCGTCGAGCTGCCAGCGTGCGTCGAGGCGCTCGGGCTTCGTGTCGAACGCGATGCGTGCTTCGAGCTCGACCGAGTCGGTCAGGTGCACGGCGAGGCTCGGGATCGCGTCAAAGCTGATGCCGCGCGACGCGCGCAGCTCGCGCAAGCGGGCAAAAAGCGCGTGCTCCTTGTGCGGCGCGAACCAGGCATCGGCGGCAGTCGAATAGGCCGAGCGCGCCACCGGTTGGTTGTATTCCTCGAAGCCGGCGAAGCGCGCGACCAGCGTCAGCATCTCGACGCGGCGGTCGACGGCGACTGCGATGCGCGCGGCCGGCGAAACGGCGGGTGGCGCAGCGGGCGCGGCCGGGGACGCGCTTGGCGACCGGAGCGGCGCCGGCGCCAACAAGGCGAGCGCGAACGCGAGCACGAGTGCGATTCGGCCGCGGCGAAGGTCGGACGAGGGGTTCATGCATTTCTTTCCCGCGGGGCGGGGTGGGAATGTAGCGGCGATCCTGGAGATTTTGCGATGCCGCTCGACTGCGTGGCCACATGGACGATCGTCGCGGCGCTCGTGCGCGGCGCGGCGCCGCTCGACGAGACAGCAGCGCTCGACGAGACAGCACCGTGCGCAGAGATCCGCGTCGTCGACGCCGCGAGCGGACAGGGCGTGCCGCTCGTGCAGCTCGAGACGGTGCATCGCGTGCGGTTCGTGACCGACAACGCGGGCCGGATCGCGATCGTCGATCCCGACCTGCTCGGCCGCGAGGTCGCCTTCACCGTGAGCAGCCACGGCTACGAGGTGGCGAAGGACGGCTTCGGGTACGCGGTCGTGCGCGTGACACCACGGCCGGGGCAGCGAATCGAGTTGAAGGTCGCGCGCACGCAGCTCGCGGAACGGCTCTGCCGATTGACTGGCGAGGGACGGTGGCGGGACAGCGCGCTGCTCGGACATGCGCTGCCGCGAGCAGACGTGCCGGCGCCAGGTCGCGTCGCCGGGCAGGACTCGATCCAGACGGTGATTCATGGCGGGAAGCTCTTCTGCTTCTGGGGCGACACGTCGCGCCTCGAATATCCACTCGGGCTGTTCCGGATGGCGGGCGCGACGGTCGACCTCGCGTGCGTGCGGAACGCGGAATACGACCTCGAGAACGGACTGCCGTACGACTACTTCGTCGATGCGAAGAGTGGCTTCGCACGGGCGACGATTCCGCTCGCAGAGCGGCCGGAAGGCGTGGTCTGGGTGAGCGGTTGCGCTGATGTGCCCGATGCCAGCGGCGCGCGGAAACTGGTCGCGTGGTACTCGCGGCGCGCGTCGCTGGAGAAGGAGCTGGAGCAGGGAATCGCGGTCTGGGATGACGCGCGCGCGGAGTTCGATGCGGTGAAGGTGCTGCCGGCGGAGGAGAGCTGGCGCCATCCGGCCGGCCATCCGATCGAGTTCGAGGAGGCGGGCACGCGCTGGCTGCTGTACGGCAGCCCGAGCTGCAACGTGCGCGTGCCGGCGCGGTTCGAGGCGCTGCTCGATCCGGCGCAGTACGAGGCGCTGACGTGCGAGCCGGCGGGTGCGGCGGCGGGGTGGCGCTGGCAGAAGGATCTGCCGCCGGTCGACTCGAAGCTCGAGGCGGAGTGGGTGCGCGACGGGCAGCTCGCGCCGGAACTTGCGCGCTTCCTGCCGCGGAACGCCGTCGACGCGAAGGAGCGCGTGTTGCTCCACAGCGGGACGGTGCGCTGGAACGAGTGGCGGCAGCGGTTCGTGCTGATCGGCTGCCAGCTATTCGGGAAGACGTCGGTGCTTGGAGAGATCTGGTACGCCGAGTCGCGCGATCCGAGCGGACCGTTCACCACCGCGGTGAAGGTCGCCACCCACGATCGCCAATCGCTCTACAACGTCTGCCACCTCGACTTCCTGGATCGCGACGGTGGCCGGACCCTCCACTTCGAAGGCACCTACACCAACGAGTTCAGCGGCAATCCCGACGCGACGCCGCGCTACCACTACAACCAACTGCTGTTCCGCCTCGACCTGTCGCGCGAGGAGCTGAAAGCCGCGTGGGCGGAGTGAGCGGTGACGAAACCGACATTCTGATCCAGACACAGAACGTCGGTTTCGTCACCGGTCAGGCGAGCAGTTCCGGTCGGACTCGCGGCTCGTCGGCGGGGCCGATCAGACGCTGGTTCAGGCCCTTCCAGGGGTAGCTGAACTGGTGCGGGTCGAAGCCGAGCAGATGGAGCACGGTCGCCTGCAGGTCGTGGACGTCGATCGGCGTCTCGGTGATCGAGTAGCCCAGTTCATCAGTGGCGCCGACCTGCGCGCCGGCCTTCACTCCCGCTCCGGCGAGGAACATCGTGAAACAGTGCGGGTGGTGGTCGCGACCGAGGAACTTGCTGCCGTCGCGTGCCTCGTTCATCGCCGTCCGGCCGAATTCGCCACCCCAGATCAGGAGCGTCGAGTCGAGCAGCCCGCGCTGCTTCAGGTCCTCGATCAACGCCGCGACCGGCTGGTCCATCTCCCGGCACTTCATCGGCAGCTGGGTGACGATGTCGTCGCCGACCGACGTCCCGTGCACGTCCCAGCCCCAGTCGTAGAGCTGCACGAATCGCACGCCCTTCTCGATCAGCCGCCGCGCGAGCAGGCAATGTGACGCGAGGCTCGTCTCGCCCGGCTTCGCGCCGTAGCGAGCCAGCATCTCCGGCGACTCCGCCGCGAGGTCCATCGCGTCGGGCACCGACTGCTGCATCCGGAACGCGAGCTCGTACTGGCTCATGCGCGTGAGCGTCTCCGGATCGCCGCTCTGTTCGTGCTCGAGCTCGTTCAGGCGATTCAATGCATCGAGCGTCGCGCGCCGCGTCGTCCGCGGCATCCCCGCCGGGTCGTTCAGGAAGAAGACCGGCTCCTTGCCCGCGCGGCACTGCACGCCTTGATGCACGCCCGGCAGGAAACCGGAGCTCCAGACGCTCTTGCCCGCGGTGGGATCGGTGCCGCCTGACACCAGCACGACGAAGCCGGGCAGGTCCTGGTTCTCACTCCCGAGCCCATAGGTCGCCCACGAGCCGAGCGACGCCGCGCCCGCGTTGCGATCGCCGGTGTGGAGGAACAGCTCGGCCGGCGCGTGGTTGAACTCGGTCGTCCGCATCGAGCGGATGACACAGAGGTCGTCGGCGACGCGCGCCAGGTTCGGGATCAGGCTGCTCATCCAGGTGCCTGACTCGCCCTGCTGCGCAAACGAGTAGGGCGAGCCGAGCAGCAACGGACGGCCCTTGATGAACGCGAAACGCTGGCCTTGCAGCAGCTCTTCGGGACAGGGCTGCAGGTGGTGCTTCACGAGCTTCGGCTTCCAGTCGAACAGATCGTGCTGCGGCGGCGCACCCGACAGGTGGATATAGATCACCTGCTTCGCGCGCGCCGGCAGCGGCGGTGCTCTTGGCCGCAGCGGCCGATCGACGAGTTCGCGCGCTGCAGCTTCATCGCCGCTCGCGGCGGACCGTGCGCTCGCCTGTTCGCCGAGCAGTTGCTGCAGCGCAATCGCTCCAAGTGAGAGCGATCCCCGCTTCAGCAGCCAACGGCGCGTGACGGCGCGTGCGTCCATGCTCACCCCCGCACCAGCAGCGCATCGAGATTCAGCAACACGTTCGCCACCACCACCCACGCCCCCACTTCCGCCGCATCGAGTCCCTCCGGCAGCGCGCCGAGTGGCTGCTCGCACAGCGCGCGCGCCGCCGCCGGGTCGGCGAACAGGCGCGCGCGTTCGGACTCGAACAGGCCGCGGATCGTGCTGCGCTCGTCGGCGCGCGGCGATCGGAACAACGCGAGACGCCACGACCAGTCCAGCCGTTCGTCGAACCGGCTCCCGCCTTCCTGCACGATCCGCCGCGCCAGCGCCTGCGCGGCCTCGACGAAGCTCGGGTCGTTCAGCGTCACGAACGCCTGCAGCGGAGTGTTGGTCTCCGATCGGCGCAAGGTGCACGACTCGCGGCTCGGCGCATCGAACGTCTGCATCGCGGGCGGCGGCACCGTGCGGCGCCAGAACGAATAGAGACCGCGCCGCCAGCGCTCAGGCCCGGCGCTGGTCGGGTAGTTGCGCTCGCCGTTGAACGCGGCCTGCCACAGGCCGTCGGGCTGCGGCGGATAGACCGACGGTCCGCCGATTGTCGGCGTGAGCAGACCCGCCAGCGCGAGCGCCTGGTCGCGCAACTGCTCCGCTTCGAGCCGCCGGCGCGGGAACCACGACAGCCAGCGGTTCTCCGGATCACGCGCGCGCGCCACCTCGCCGCCGCGCGCCGACTGCCGGTAGGTCGCCGACGTGACGATCCTGAACAGCAACTCCTTCACGTCCCAGCCGTCGTCCATGAACGTGACGGCCAGCCAATCGAGCAGTTCGGGATGGCTCGGCGGTGTGCCCTGCGTGCCGAAGTCCTCCTCGGTCTCGACCAGTCCGCGCGCGAACAACTGCGCCCAGAAGCGATTGACGGCAACGCGTGCGGTGAGCGGGTTGTCACGCGCCACCAGCCAGCGCGCGAGAGCGAGCCGATCACGCGGCGCGTCCGCCGGCAGCGACGGGAATTCGCGCGGCGTCGCGGCCGCGACCTCGTCGCCCGGCTGCAGGTAGTTCGACTTGGTGAGGACGTGGGTCGCGCGCCGCTTCTCTGGCTCCACCTCGCGCAGCACCGGCACGCGGACGATCGCAGCCTCCAGCGCAGCCTGCTCGGCAGCGAGCGACCGCTCCGCCTCGGCCAGCTCGAGCAACTCGCGCGGCGGCGGCGTGGCGCACCCTTCCACGCGGAAGGCGCCGAGCGTGTGCGCGTCGCCCCACGTCTGGTCGATCTCGAGCCGCCACTCAAGCGCTCCGTCGAACGGCGCGCGCAGCACGAGTTCGAGCGCGTGCGCCCGACCCTGCTGCCCGCCGATCGCGAAGCCCGACTCGCGCGCGCTGCTGCCGTCGATCGCCGCGGCTGCGGGGAAACCCGGCTGCTCGAAGTCGGCGCTCGCCGACGCGAAGACCAGTTCGCGCCAGCCGGCGAGGTCGACCTCGGTCGAGGGCGCCGGCGCGTCGCGCAGACGCCCCTGCCAGGTGATCGCGCGCGCGCCGTCCTGCTGCAGCGCGAACAGCGTGACGATCGCTCCGGCGAGCCGCTGCTCGAGGCCGTTGCCGGTCCGATTCCAGACGACGAGACGGTCGAACTCGTGCTCGGCGCCGAGGTCGAGCTCCCACCACGGATCGTCTTCGGCGCGCGTGTGCGTGGTCGTGCCGCTCTCGAAGCGGCCATCCGTGTTGCCGTCGATCGCGAGCTGCGCCGGCCCGCCGTAGTCGACGCTCGACTGCGTCGCATGACCCGTTCGAGCGACGTTTTCGCCGTTCGAGCGCAGCAGTTCGACCTCGGCCAGCGAGAGGATGCGCGCGCGGCCCGGCAGCTCGATCCGGACGAAGCGGGCGCGCGGCGATCGGCGCGCGCCCGACGCGGCGGGCTTCGCGTGCAGCCGCACTTCGTTCAGCACGAAGTTGCCGTTGCCCGGCGAGCGACCCGGCCCGCCTCCCGGCAGCGAGGAATCGGTGAGCAGTGCGAGACGCAGGGTCGCGAAGCCGATCGCGCTGCCCTCGACGTCGTAGCGGTCGGTCGCCGGCGACGCGCCGCTCGCGCGCACGCTGCCGTCGCCGCCGATCGCGAGCGTCGCGGCGCCCTGCGACCGCGCGCCGGTCGTCGGCACCGCCGCGAATCGCGTCTCCGGCATGCTCGCGCGCGCCGCCGCTGTTCGCACCGCCAGATCCTTCGCGCGCAGCGCAAATGCCTCGCGCTCCCGCCGCTGCCCCGCGCTCGGCGCCGCGATCCGCGGCTCCTCGTCGGCGCGGTCGGCATCCTCGGTCTGATTGAAGAACGCGAACAGCGAGTAGTAGTCGCGCTGCGAAATCGGGTCGAACTTGTGGCTGTGGCATTTGGCGCAGCCGAAGGTGAGCCCCATCCACGCCGCCATGGTCGTGTCGACGCGATCCTTCACCGCGGCGACGCGGAACTCCTCGTCGTCGGTGCCGCCTTCGGTGTTGGTCATCGTGTTGCGATGGAACGCCGTCGCGAGCTGCCGCTCGACGCGCTGGTTTTCGTCGGCGGCGTCCGGCAGCAGGTCCCCGGCCAACTGCTCGATCGTGAACTGGTCGAACGGAAGGTTGCGGTTGAGCGCGTCGATGACCCAGTCGCGCCACGGCCAGAGATCGGGCCGCAACGGATCGGAGCCGTACCCGGCCGAGTCGGCGTAGCGGGCGATGTCGAGCCACGGCCGCGCCCACCGTTCGCCGAAGTGCGGGTCGTCGAGCAGATGGCGCACCCACCGCGCGTACGCATGCGGCGACTCGTCGGCGACAAACGCCGCCACCTGCTCGGCGGTCGGCGGCAGGCCCACCAAGTCGAGCGCGACCCGTCGCGCCAGCGCCGCGCGGTCGGCGGTCGGCGCCGGCACGAGTCCGTTCTGCTCCATGGCGGCAAGCGTGAAGTGGTCGATCGCGCTCGTCGGCCAGCCTCCACGCACGACGACCGGAAGCGTCGACTTCGTCGGCGGAAGGAACGACCAGTGCTCGCGCACGAGCTCTTCGCCCGCGAACGCGTCGGGCCACGTCGCGCCGCCGGCGATCCACTGTTCCAGAGTCGCGATCTCCGCCTCGGTCAGCCGCGTTCCGCGCGGCGGCATCACCTCACCCGCGTCCTTGCCCCGCACCAACTCGATCAGCCGGCTCTGCTCCGCCGCGCCCGGAACGATGGCCGCAAGCCCCGAGTTGCCGCCACGCATCGCCTTCTTGCGAACGTCGAGTCGCAGCCCGCTCTTCGCCTTCTCGCCCGCATGGCATTTCAGGCAGCGCTCCGCGAAGATCGGTGCGATGTCGCGCTCGAAGTCGACGTCGGTCGCCGGCGCGGGCGCTGGCGTCGAAACCGCGGTCGCAGCCAGCAGCGCGGTGAGTCGCTCGATCAGGAACGAAGAACCCATGGTGAGCGCTCGATCCATGTGCGGGGTGACAAGGGGAGCTGCGAGCTTACTTCTGCTCGCTGCCGCCGGCGCGTGCGATGGCGGCGCGACGTCAGGAACGGTCACGCCGCCGGCGGGCACGAAGGTCGGCGCGGCGCCGGTCGAGTCCGCCAGCGCGCCGACCGCCGCGCCGCGACTGCGCGACTTCGCTCCAACCGACCCGACCCACGTCGATCTGGCCTTCTTGGTGCACGGCCAGGCCGAGGCCGGCTGGTTCACTCGCGGCGGCGGCACGCTCGCGATCGAAATCGAGCAGGACGCAGCGACCGACGGCGGCGCCACCGCGCACGTGACGACGACGCTTTCGGCGGCTCCACGCACGCCCGCCACCGTGGTGCTGCCCGGCCGCGGCAGTCGCGCGTTGCGAGTGCGCGCGGTGGCACCGGCTGGCGCCACCATCGAGTCCGTGCGCATCAAGGACGAGCCGCTGCCGAAGCCTGAAGCCGGAGCGCTCGCCGGAGCGCTGCGCGGCCGGTCGCTGGCCATCGTCGCGTGCGACGCGCTCCACGCCACGCACCTCGGCTGCTACGGCAGCAGCAACGCGACCAGCCCCAAGCTCGATCAGCTCGCCACACAGGGCGTTCGCTTCGCGGCGATGCGTTCGCAGACGTCGTGGACAGTGCCCTCGATCGCGACGCTCTTCACCGGCCGCACGCAGGAACAGCACGGCGTGCGCGACGTCGGTCAGATCCTCGATGGCGAGCTGCCGACTCTCGCCGAGACGTTCCGTGCCGCTGGCTACGCCACTGCAGCGTTCCTGCAGAACAAGCTCATCACGCAAGAGACCGGGCTCGCCCGCGGCTTCGACGAATGGCAGGAGTTCCCCGGCGAGTCGCGCACGCTGCTGTTGCCCGCGCTCGAACGCTTCCTGGCGCAACCGCGAGCGCAGCCGCTGTTCCTCTACGTGCACCTGCTGCCACCGCATGCCCCCTACCAGCCGCCACCCGAGTTCGCCGGGCGCTTCGGCGCGCCGAAGGGGTCCGCCGACGGCTCCGTCGCGTTCCTCGCCGAGCTCGCGCATCGGCAACCGAAGGCGAACGATTCAGAGCTCGCGACGATGCGCTCGCTCTACGACAACCACGTCGCGTACGGCGACGCACTGGCGGGCACCGTGGCCGAGCTCTTCTTCGCACGTGGCCGCGAGCAGTCCGCGCTGCTCTTCCTGTCGGACCACGGCGAGGCGTTCGGCCAGCATGAGGCGGTCGGCCACAACACGCAGGTCTTCGACGAGATGGTGCACGTGCCGCTGCTGCTGATCGCTCCCGGCGCGCCGCTGCCGGCAGGGAGCGTGGTGTCGGCGCCGGTGTGGATGCCCGACCTCGCGCCGAGCCTGCGCGAACTGTTCGATCTCGAGCTCGAGTTCGACAACGAGGACGACGGCTCTCTGGACGAAGCGGGCCGTTCGTTCGCGGGACTCCTCGGCGCAACGGCAGCAGGCGTCCTGCCGCGCCCGCTCACGCTGTCGTCGCGTTTCATCGGCAACGAGCAGCCGCAACGCGCGGTCGTCTACGGCTCGATGAAGCTGGTCTCTCCCGCCGGCCGGCGCATCACCGCGCTCTACGACGTTGCCGCCGATCCCGGCGAGACGACCGATGTCAGTGCGCTGCGTCCGATCCTCGCCGCCGCGCTGCGCGACGAGTTGGCGCGCTTCGCCGCGACCGCCCTGGCCCGCAAGACCGCCTCGCGATTCACGCCCGACGCCAAGCTGCGCGCCGAGCTCGAAGCGCTCGGCTACACGGGCGATCACTGAGGCTGCTCGCCTGCGCGTCGGTCGTCCCAGCAGATAGCGCCGAAATGACGGTGCAGTGATCCGATTGTGACGGTTCGCCGTCGTTACTGACTTCACGATCGGCCCACACAGCGAGTTGCAACGAGAACTCCGCAGTGGCTGACATCCGACGGTGCGCTTGCCAGGGCGCGCAATCAATCAGCAAGATCCGTCCCCCAGATCGCGCTGCGAGCGGAGCTTCCCCTCATGCTCGCCCACCCAGCTCACGCCACTGCGCTTCAAGCGCAGTGGACTTTCGCCATGTCCATGGGCCTCGCGTCGGCACTGACGCTGTCGCGGCTGGCACCTGTCGGGAAGGCGCAGGATTGTTCGAGCGGCTCGATCGGACAGATCGCGCTCGATGAGGCCAGCGAGACCATCTACCTCGGCGTCGAAGGCGGCCTCTATCCGGGCGGCTTGAACGACTGTCCGCAGGAGCACCTCGCTGCCGGCCGCCGCCTCGCCAAGAAGATCGTGCCGCGTGCGAGTGACGGCACACCCGCCGCCGACGGAGTCATCGGCGCGCTCGCGATCGGGAACTCGTTCGCTCGCGGAGTGTTCGACCAGTTCATCGTGCAAGCAGAGGGCGATCAGGCGTTGGCGCCGGCGGTCCGATTCGTGAACGGCGCCTTGCAGTACCAGAACCTCGACGTGATCCGCGATCCGGCCGCCGACTACTGGACGACGACGATCCCCGACCGCCTGCTCGCGGCGGGCATCACCGCCGAACAGGTGCAGGTCGCGTGGATCATGAACGGGGTCGACGAACAGTCGGAGTCGTTCCCCGCGCACGCCACCACGACGGCCGGGTACTGGATCGATGTCCTCCACATCCTGCACGACACGTTCCCGAACCTAAGGCAGTGCTACTTGAGCTCGGTCCACTGGCTCGGTTTCGCGGCGAGGGCGCCCGCCAACGAGCCGTACTACTTCGAGCAGGGCTTCGCCGTGCGCGAAGTGATCGAGCGCCAACTCGCCGGCGACCCGGAGTTGGCGTGGGACCGGGAGTACGGCGCGACGAAGAGCGCGTGGATCGCGTGGGGTCCCTACTTCTGGACCGACGGCCTCGAACCGCGCAAGGACGGCCTGCAACTGGTCTGCGGCGACTATCGAAACGACGGCGCACACCTGAGTGATGCTGGCGACAAGAAGCTGGCCACGCGCCTGCGTCAGTTTTGGAAGAGCGATCACGCCTGCACGCGCCGGTCGGTCGTGCCGGGCACAGCTCCGGCCGAGCAGCCGGCGGCAGTGAATCGTGTCGGCATCGGCACCTCCGGCGCCACCGGTGAGCCGCGCGTGTGCGGCAATGCCCTCCCGACCGGGCCCTATCCGGCGCTCTACCGCGTCCTCGTGCGCGACGGTGAACCGCACGGCGCCGGCATGTTGCTGCTCGGCAACGCGCTCTCCCCCGGCGGCGGCGTGCCGTTCGGGGGCGGGACGCTCTACGTCGACTTCTTCCGGATCGACCCGCTCACGCTCGACAAGTTCGGCAACGCGGTCGTGACGTTCGACTTGATCCCGAACGACCCCGCGTTCTGGAACGCGCGCTATTACTGCCAATTCGTCGCCCTCGACGACAGCGGCCCGGACGGTAAGCATGTGCTGTCGGCCGCCATCGATCTGCGTCTCGGAGACTGACTCGGTTCATGAACCCGAACACGGCATGCGCGGCGTCGTTCATCGTCTCGGCGGTCGGCGCATTCGTGAGCACGTTCGTCGCCGTCGGCGCGGGCGACGCAGAAGCGCAGGACTGCTCCAAACAGCCGCTCGGCCAGTTGCCGATCGACGACCTGCATGCGGGCGAATACCTCGGTGTCGAAGGCGGCCTCTATCCGGGCCGGATCAACCGCACTCCGGATGGGCATCTGAAGGCGGGGCGCCACCGCTCGAAGAAGATCGTCCCGCTCGGCCCGGACGGAGAGCCCGCCGACGATGGCGTCATCGCGGTCGCCAGCATCGGGATGTCGCTGACGAACCAGGTCTTCGACTGGTTCATGAACGCTGCCAGCAGCGATCCCGAGGTCGCCGCCGAGGTCACGTTCGCTAGGTGCGGCGCGCCATGGGAGGACCTCGAGCGGATGCGCGATCCGCAGTCGCACTTCTGGACCGAATACGTCCCGGCCGAACTCGAGCTGCGGCACCTGACTGCGGAACAGATCCAGGTGGTCTGGCTGCTCGAAGGCACGGCATTCCAAGAGCTGCCGTTTCCCGACCACGTCACGGCCACCGCCGACGCATGGGTCGACGTGCTGCATTTGCTCCAACAGACGTTCCCGAACTTGAAGCTGGCGTTCTTGTCGCCGCTCTTCTGGCACGGTTATTCGGACGGCTCGCCGGAGGATGAGCCCTACTACTTCGAGCAGGGTTTTTCGGTGCGCGAGGTGATCGGGCGGCAGCTCGCAGGCGATCCTGAGCTCGCCTGGGATCCCGAGTTCGACGTGCCCGTCGCTCCGTGGGTCGACTGGGGCCCCTACTTCTGGTCGGACGGACTGGAGCCTCGAACCGACGGCCTCGCGATCGAGTGCACGGACATCCGGACGGACGGCGTGCACCTGACCGAGTCAGGGAAGAAGAAGCTCGGCAGCCGGCTGCTGCAGTTCATCAAGAGCCACCGTGCCTGCACGCGCTGGTCCGTAGTCGCAGGGACCACGCCATCGGAGCGGATGGCCGACGTCGAGCGCATCGGCGGCGGCACGCAGGGCTTCCGCGGCGAACCGCGTCTCTGCGGCGGCTCGCTGCCAACGATCCCGCACGTGGATCCCTATCGGCTGCTCGCGCGCCAGTGCCTGCGACGCGGGAGCGGCTTCGTGCTGCTCGGAGACTCGCTGTTGCCGGAAGATGGGTCGCCGTTCGCGGGAGGAAGGCTCTACGTCGACGCCGACAACGTGCTCGGGATCGACTTCGACACCGCGGGCAACGGCGTCCTCGCGCTCGACGAGATCCCCGACGATCCCGCGCTGATCGGCGTCTCCTACTTCGCGCAACTCGCCGCGATCGACCCGCGGGTCGCCGAAGGGTTCGCCCTCTCCGCCGCGATCGAGCTGCTGCTCGGCGACTGAGGCCGAGACTGAACCGACGGCGCGAGCACGTGGTTGCAGCCAGCCACTACGCCGCGGCATCCTCCGCGCGTCGCCTCGAGGATGCGCCGATACCGTTCGAATCCAGTGTGTCGTTCGCCTGGTCGCTGATCGCCGCGCTCGCGGCCGGAGAAATCGTCGCTGGCGGCGAAGCCCTCGCTGACAACGAGGTCTCGCAGAGGATCACCGCGGAGGCGTCGGCGCTGCTTCGATCCGGCCAGGTCGCCGGAATCGCCATTGGCGTCCTGCGCGACGGCACACCGCTCTTCGCCGGCGGCTTCGGCTTCGCCGACCTCGAGCACGAGGTGCCGGTCACGGAGAAGACCTTCTTCCGCCTCGCCTCGGTCTCGAAACAGTTCACCGCCGCCGCGCTCATGCAGCAGGTCGAGGACGGGAAGCTCGCGCTCGACGATCCGTTGTCGCGCCACTTCCCGCTCTTCCGCGCGCCCGGCGGCGATCCGACACTGCTCCAGCTGCTGAACCACACGTCGGACATCGCCAGCCTCACCAGCCTCCCCGACTTCCGGCTGAAGAGCGCCGCCGCGCAGTCGGTCCCCGACGTGGTGGCGATGTTCGACGGGCTGCCGGCCGACTTCGCGCCGGGCGAGGGCTTCACCTACAACAACTCGGCCTTCATCCTCGCCGGCGAGATCGCGGCGCGCGCCGCTGGACTCGACTATCCGGCACTGATCGAGCAGCGCATCTTCGCGCCGCTGCGCATGCACGACAGCCGCTATGCCGGCGAGCGGCGACTGATCCCGCATCGTGCGCGCGGCTATGCCGTCGACGCGGGGAAGCTCGTCCCCGCTGCGGCGATGAACATGGAAGTGCCGCGCGGCGCGGGCGCGCTCGGCTCGACCGTGCACGACCTGCTGATCTGGGCGCGTGCGTTGCCGGCGCTCGAAGTGATCGGCGACGAGAGTTTCGCGAGGATGACGGAGCCGACGCAGTTCGGCGCCGACGTCATCGAATACGGCCTCGGGCTGCAGCGAGGGCACCACGGAGCCGCGCCCTGGTTCGGCCACGGCGGCAACATCGAGGGTTTCAACACCTGGATCGAGTGATTGCCGGAGCAAGACGTCGCGCTCGTCGTGTTGGTCAACACTGAGGGCGAGCACGCGCAGCAGTTCGCCGAGCGGCTGACGCGGCTGTTCGTGCCGGAACCGCAGACGCAGACGCAACCGCAAGTACCGCCGCAAGTACCGCCGCAAATACCGCCGCAAATACCGCCGAGCGGGGTCGCCGCCGACGCGCAGGAGCTCACGGCTCGAAGATGACGCCCATCACTGCCCTCGCTCGGGAAGCGCCTCCCATCACTGCGGTGAACCCTGCGCAGATCGCAGCCGGTCGGGGCTCGGGACGCGTCAAGCCTGAACGCAAGGCAGCCGCCGTTCCGAGATCGGGTTGCACGAACTCAACGCGACCGCGAGGCAGAAGCCTGCCACATCACTCATTGCCCGAACACCACCTCGATCCCGTCGCTGTTCGAGATGCCTTCGGCGGCCCAGGGGTCGAGTTCGAGGAGTTGCACGTAGGTCACGACGCCCCAGAACTCTGCGTCGTACGGGATCTCGTCGTGGAGCGTGTAGCCGATGGGCGGCAGCGGGATCGGCAGCGCGACGAGCGGGTCGACCAGCAACTCGCCGCCCCAGCCGGCCGGCAGGTCGAGCGGGGTCGCTCCGATCAGCAGGAAGCCGAGCGTCCAGATGCCGCTCGAGTTCGAGACCACGAGGTCGATCGGCGCGCCGATCACCGGGTCGCTCGCGAGGTCGGCGGTCGGGATGCCGAGCTTGCCCGGGAAGCCGGCTCCGTAGTGCGAGGAGGTCGCCGCGGTCGGCGCGCGTTCGTGCATCAGGATGTCGGCCTTCCCGTTGTGGTCGATCGGATCAAGCTCGTCGCCGGAGGCGCTGTACACGATCACGTGGCCATCGCCGCTGATCGCGGGTGAGTCGACGCCGACCTTCGACTGGACACCGGCGTTCGACAGCGAGAGATGGCGCGTCTCGCCGCGCCAGCGGTCGCGCAGGAACAGGTCGCCGGTGTCGTTGGTGTCGGTCGGCGCGAAGTTGGTCGCCGCCGAGCCGAACACGACGTAGCGACCGTCGTCGCTCGGCCGACCGGTGAGCCCGCCGGTGTCGTCCTGCTCCTCGTCGGGGCCGAGGTTGACGCGCTCGGTGGTCGCGAACTCGCGGTCACGAAGCGGCCGTCGTCGCTCATCCGCCCGAATCGGCACTCGGACAGGACGAAGGAACCGTCCCAGTTGAGGCTGACCTGTTCGGTCACGCCCGCCTGCAGGTCGCGCAACAGGGTCTTGACCCAGTTGGCGTTCGAGCCGGCGACGAGGTCCTTGGCCGAACTCTGGAACAGCGCAAGACGGCCGTCATCGCTGAAGTCGAGCGCTTCGGAGTAGTCCGAAGCGACGGTCCCGTCGAGCGCAACCGAGACCAGGTCGGTCGTATCCTCCTCGCGATCGTGGAGGAAGACGTCTTGCGTCTGGTTGTCGTCGAACGGCGTGAAGTTGTCGGCGAACGAGGCGAACAGGATGAAGCGCCCATCGGCCGAGGGCACCGCGCGCGTGCTGTCGCCGTTGCCGGCGCTGCCGTCGCTGGCGCGGCTGATCAGCAGCGTCTTGCCGTCGACGCGATCGCGGAGGAAGCAGTCGAGCTTGCCGTTGCTGTCGCCCGCGGCGAGGTTGCTCGCGGCGGAATCGAACGCGACGAAACGGCCATCCGCGGAGAACTGCGGATCGAAGCAGTCGTTGGTCGGCTGGGAGCCATTCCAGCCGACGCTGATCTTGCGCGTCGTGCCGGCAGCGATGTCACGCAGGTCGATGTCGGTGTAGCCGTTGCTGTCGGCGGTGCCGAGGCTGGTCGCGCGCGACTCGAACGCGACGAGGTTGCCGTCGGCGCTGATCGACGGCTTGTTCGAGCGGCCGTTCGCCTCGGCGTCGGAGTCGCTGAGGCTCACCCGCGCCGTGATCTTGTTCACGCGATCGCGGCGGAAGATGTCGCTCGCCGCGTTCGTATCGCTCGACACCAGGTTGGTCGACAGGCTGTCGAAAACGACGAACGCGCCGTCGGGCGTGATGTTGGCGCTAGTGCTGTCGTCGCCGCCCGCCGTGCCCGACGAGGAGAGGCTCATGCGCGTGGTCGTGCCCGCAGCGACATCGCGCACGAAAACGTCGCTCTTGTTGTTGAAGTCGCCGCTGACGAGGTTGGTCGCGGTGCTTTCAAACACCACCAGGTTGCCGTCGGGCGTCACCCTGCCGATCGAACTGCCGCGGTCGCCGCCGCGGCCGTTGGTGGCGTAGCTGATCAGGACGGTCGTGCCGGCGACGAGATCGCGGCGAAAGACATCGCGCGTCGTGCTGGTGTCGGCAGGGTCGAGCAGGTTCGTCGTGCTGTCGAAGACGACGAAACGACCGTCCGCCGAGATCGCCGGGCTGTCGCAATGCTTGTCGGCGTGCACCTCTAGCAGCGACTCGTCGGTCTACGGCACGTAGCGCTGCAGCGGGTAGGTGGCGAGCGCACGGCGCGCGCGCGCGATCTCGGCGCGGGCGGCGGCGGGCGCGAGTCCGTCGGCGATCCACTCCTCGAAGCTGCGCGGCCGCGCGATCAGGACGCCGGTGAATTCGCGATCGCCGGGGATCTCGCGATAGACGACCTGCGCCAGCGCGACCGGCGCGGACGAGGCGAGGACGGCGATCGACAGCACGCTCGGGACGAGGCGCATCGGAAGCTCAGGGGGCGGCACAGCACCGCGCGCCCGATGTCCGGGTCGCGGGCGGCGCGGCAGTATCGCCGCGCCGACGAAGTTGTCGCCCCCTCGCCGCCTCGAGGCGAACGCGCACTTCCCTCCCGTCCGCGACGCGGCCTGACGTCGCCGCCGATTCACCCGGGTCAACTCCGTCGCGCCGTCGCGCGCAGCTCCTCGCCGCGGCCGAGCCGCGAGAAGAACCGCTCCGGCCACGCCGCGAGCAGGGCGCGCGTCGCTTTCAGCACGAGCTGGAAGCGCCACGGCGGACAGTCGACCCTGACGTTGTCGGTGAGCAGTTCGGTCAGCGGGCGCGGGCCCATGCGAAGGAAGCGGCGCAGCAGCCGGTCGACGCGGGTGCGCTCGTAGAGCACGACGGCGAAGCGCCAGTCGATCGCGCACGCCATCGGCCCGCTCCCGAGCGCAAGCAGCTCGAAACCGGCGCGTTCGAGTGCGTCGCGGAGCGTGGCGCGCGTGAAGTAGGAGAGATGCTCTTCGAAGATCCACGGCAGGCGCACGCCGGCCGCGAGCCGCTTGGCGGCGTGCCAGTTGGGGACGGCGACGTGGACGAGACCGCCCGGCCGCAGCAGGCGCGCGGCGCTCTTCAGCGCGAGCAACGGGTCGCGCAGGTGCTCGAGCGAGTGGGAGAAGGTGACGGCGCCAAACCGCCCGGCAGCCAGCGGCGCGCGCTCGATGGCGCAAGGATGGACCTCCATGCGCAGCTCGCCGCGGATGCGGTCGATGCTCGGCTGCGCGAGCTCGAGACCGACCGCCTCCCAACCGGCGGAGCGCGCCGCCTCCATCAGGATCCCGGCGCCAGCGCCGACGTCGAGCAGCGGGCCGGTCGCGCCGTCGCGCGCCAGGTCGGCCACCAGCTGCGAGTCGCGACGCAGGAAGAGGTCGCGCTCGCGCAGCAGCTCGGCGCAGTAGGTGGCGGCGTCGGCATAGCGGGCGTCGTAGGCCTCGGCGGGCGGCAGCGGATCCTGCTGCACCAACCCACAGCGGCGGCAGCGCGTGAGGACGAAGCACTCCTTGCGCAGCACGAAGGCGCCGTCGCCGTGCGTGCAGAGCAGGCAGCGGAAGGCCGGCGCGGCGGCGGTCGTCGCGGCGACAGCTACTTCCACAACGCCCCCTTCACCCACGCGCCGCTCTTCGTCGCGCCTTGCTTCGCCAGCCACGCCTTGCGCCGCGCCGGGTCGTCGAACGCCTTCGGGTCGGGATCGCCGAGCAGCTCGAGCAGCGCCTGCTGGGCCGCGATCTCGTTCTTCGCGCCCTTCACCAGCTTCTCGAGCGGCGCGACCTTCGCCCCGCTCCCTATCGACTTCGCGCGCGCGACCAGCCGCGGCAGCCGGCGCGTCACGCCGATCCAGTCGGGCGGCAGCTCGTCGTCACGCAGCGCGGCGAGCTCCTGCTCGATCTCGGCCTCGAGGTCGTCGGCGAACCGCTTCCCCAGCTTCTCGCCGGCGAGCTCCTTGTCCCTGGCCGCCGCCTTCTTCTCGAACGCGCTCCACGCGGCGAGGTTGCCCTCCCCGAGCGCGGCGAAACCGGCGCGCGCCTCGTCGGTCGGCACGCCGCCATGCAGCGTCCTCAGCACGATCGTGCCGAGCTCCATCGTCGGGTCGGACGTCGCGTATCGCTCCTCGCCGCTCCACGCGCAGATCCGCGGGCCGAGCGGCACCTTCACGTCACACGGCCAACCGACTTCCTCGGTACGGAACTGCGTGATCGGCGTCGCCCGCCAGTTGACTCCGAGGCGGAACTCAGCGAGCCCTGATGGCGGCGCGAAGCGCTTCGGGATGATCCCCCAGCCGCCGGTGTCGCGGCCGACGCAGACAACGCGCTTCGTCTCGCACAGCGTCCAGGCGAAGGTCTCGGCGGAGGAGACCTCCATCTCATCCTGCAGCATCACGACCGGCCCGTCGAACTGCCACGAACCGCTCGCCGCCAGCTTCCCGTGCCGGCCGTTGTCGGCGCCCTTCGGGAAGAGCCGTCCGCACATCTCCCACGCGCAGTCGTCGCCACCGCCCCCCATCCCGCGGCAATCGAGCAGCAACGCGTCGATCCCCTTCAGCGTGTCGAACGCGGCGTGGAACGCCTTCACCGTCGTCGCGTCCTGGCCGCCCGTGACCTTCAGGAAGCCGACCTGCTTCGACCACGGCAGCGCGAGCTTCGCCGCGACCGCGCCGTCCGCATGCACGACCCCGTCGGGCAGGTAGAGCCCCACGAAGTCGAACGACTTGCCGTCCGGCCCGAAGCGCGGCAGTTCGACCTTGCGCGGCTTGCCATCCGGCAGCAGGAAGCGCGCCGCCAGCGTTCGCGCCTCGCCGAACGGGAAGGCCTTGTTGCACAACGACGCCCAGAAGCTGCGGTCGCTCGACAGCCCCTGGAAGCGCGCGACGCGCCGCTCCTCGCGCCCCATCGCGAACCATGCCGGCAGGCCGCCGACGTCCAGCAGCAGTGCGCCGGCCGGCAGCGAATCGGCGAGCGGATGGCCCGGCATCGCGCCGCGCACAACCCACTTGCCGGCGTCGAAGCCCACGCAGAGCCCGGCGCCGTAGAGGCCGTCGAACTTGCTCGGCAGCTCCTTCCAGTCGACCTTGGTCTCGAGCACACCGGTGTGGCTGTCGCGCAACGTCGCCGGCAGCGCCATCACGTTTCGCACGTGGTCGCGGTCGTTTGCGCACTCGCGGAACCGCGGCGCGAACCGCTTGCAGGTCGCGTCCCAGTCGAGATCCTTCTTGCACGCGAAGCCGGCGTAGTCGCGCTTCACCGTGTCGACCAGGAAGTCAAAGTCCGTCGAGTAGCGCGCGTCGCGAGCCGTCGCCGTCAGCGACGCCGTCAGCGACACCGTCAGCACCGCGAGCGGCAGCAACTGCGCACGCATCAGACAGTTCCTGCGTCCCGCGCCGGCGCGTCAGCTCCCGGTGACGCCGAGGCGTTCCGCGCGAGGTCGCGCTCCATCTGCTGCCGCAGCACGCCATAGCTCGCGACGAGCTTCTGGAAATCGGCGCGCTTGAAGGTGAGCACGTCGACCGCTGTCAGCGCACGGACAGTGGCGTTGCGCGGCGAATCGGTCAGCAGCGCGGTCTCGCCGAAGGATTCGCCCGGGCCTTTCTCGGCGAGGCGCCGCTCGCCGCCCGGCGCCGACAGGTCGGCGCGCACGATCTCGACCCGGCCCTTCTGGATCACGAAGAAGGTGTCGCCGCGCTCCCCCTCGCGGACGAGGCAGTCGCCGGCGCGCCAGTGCGACTCCGAGAGCGCCTCGGAGCGCCGTGTCTCGAACTTGGTCAGGTCGCGCGGGAAGACCAGATCGAGCAGCCAGTCGAGGCCGACTCGCACCTTGCAAACGAAGCTCGGCAGCTTCGCCCAGTAGACCGACCGCCACAGCACCCACGCGACGAAGCCCGACAGCTTGATTCCGCAGATCTGCGCGACGCCGCAGTGGTGGCCGACGACCGCGAGTTGACCGAGGCCGCCGAACGAGAACGGCTGCAACGGTTCGCCACGCAACGCCGCGATGAGGTTGCGCCCGATCTGCTTTCCCTGCCGGACCGCGTACTGCGCCGTCGGCGGGCAGTTGCCGCCGCGCCGCACGTCGGGCACGGCCGCGGCATCGCCGAGCGCCCAGACATCGGCGCGTCCCACGACCCGCAGGCAAGCGTCGGTCACGATGCGGCCGCCCTGCTGCGGCAGCGGGCTGCCGGTCAGCAGCGGATGCGGCGCGTTGCCGATGGTGCAGATCACGGTGCCGGCGGAGAGGAAGGTCGAGTCGTCGAGGCGGACGCCGTCCGGCGTCGCCTCCTGCGAGCGCCGTCCGAGCCGGAACTCGACGCCACGCCCGACCATCGTTTGCTGCGCGAACGCGCCGAGCGACGGGTCGAGCTCGTTCAGGATCACGTCGCGCGAGTGGACGACGACCATGCGATGGCCGGTCGCCTCCGCGCGCGGGTAGCTCGGCAATGCGCGGCGCACCAGGTCATGCACCTCGGCAGCCGTCTCGATGCCGGAGAAGCCGCCGCCGATCGTGACGAACGTGAGCAGCCAGCGCCGACGCGTCTCGTCCGATTCGAGCTCCGCCTGCTCGAGCCGCGACAGCACGTGGTTGCGCAGGTGGAACGCGTCGCCGAGCGTCTTGATCGGCATCGCGTGCTGCGCCATCCCCGGAATCCGCGACAGGTCGATCACCTGCCCCAGCGCGATCACGAGCTGATCCCAGCCGAGCTGGTGGTGCCGCGGCGAGTCGCTCTCTGCGAGCGTCAGCATGCGCCGCTCCCAGTCGATCGCGTGCACGCGCGCGCAGTGGAAGCGGACGCCGGCCGCGAGCTGCCGCAGCGGCTGCACGATGTGGGTCGGCTCGATCCCGCCGGCCACCACCTCGGGCAGCATCGGCTGGAAGACCGAGTAGTTCTCGTCGCTGACGAGGTGGAGTTGCACGCCGGGCTCGCGCGCGAGCTGACGCGCAACCTCGACGGCTGCCGCGGTGCCCGCGAAACCGCCACCGAGGATGACGATGCGAACCATTCACCGAACTGTATCAGCGCCGGTCGTGCGACTGCAGGAACTCGTCCGGCGCGACCGCAACGTCGGGGAATGCGGTGAGTAGCTGAGAATCGAGCGTGACCAGCGGCAGTTCGAGACGCAGGGCGAGGTCGATGAACTCGCAGTCGTAGGCCGTACAGCCGCTCTGCAACGCGAGGTCGATCACACGTTCCGGGTCCGCTTCACGGGTGCGTTCACCGAGGAGTTGCTCGGCATCGATGAGGCAGTCGACAGCGTCCTCGAACGTCAGCGCGCCGGCTCGGAGTTTCTTGACGAGCACGTCGCGCAGTTCGCTGCGCCAGAGCGCCGGGGCATGCCAGACATCGTCCACCCAAGCGACCTCATCGATCAGCGGCGAGTCGTCGTCCGGGAGGAGCAGGTGCACCAGGACGCTGGTGTCGACCACGATCACGGCCGCCCTTCGTTCTTGGTGGCGGTGATCTCCGAGTTCGTGATGCTTGCGCCTTTCAGCCGCTCGCGCCGTTGGCGGACGCGATCCATGAAATCAGCGAGGACGAAGGGCTCGCGGCGGGAGTGCCCCTCGAGCAGAGCGAGCACCTCTTGATTGAGGCTCCGGCGGTGCGCCTCGGCATCCCTGCGCAGTCGCGCGAGGAGGTCGTCGGGCATTCCCTTGAGCGTGAGGCTGGCCATGGCGTGGCTCCGTAATGGTTCCACAGTGGAACCATTACGGAACCTAGCATCGCCTGGGCAGGATGCAATCGTCGATTTGAAAGCGCACATATCATCCCGCCTCGGTGCATTCGACGACGCCTTCCGCCGTCTGTGACTGCGGCGTCTCGCACGCGATCACTGCGGGCGCCGCCGGGAGCTTCTGAACTTCCCCCGGGAGCTACCGTACGCGACCCTCCCGTCCCGGCTCCGCCGGATGAAGTCGCGGCGACCGGGACGAGGTGCAAGGAAGAGGACCCATGAACGATCGCCCGGAACGGTGCCGCGCTCGGCAGTTCGCTCCAACTGCAGCGTGGCTGATGGCCGTGCTGGTGGGTGCGGCTGCCACGACCGCCCGATCTCAGGAAAACGGCGGTGAGGTCGTCACCGAACCGCCGGTAACCAGCCCGCCCGCTGCCGCGTCCGCCACTCCCCTGGCACCCGCACTTTCGAGCTGGCACGACTTCGCCGCGCTCCGCTCAGAGCTCGACGCCTTGGTTGACGGACGGCGCGAAGTGGCGCGACTCGTGATCTACGGCAAGTCGCGCGCGGGCCGCGAACTCTGGTGCATCGAGCTCGGGATGATCGATCATCCGCAGCGCGAGCGGTTGCCGGCGCTGTTGGTGGTCGCGGGTCTCGACGGCCAGCACTTGGTCGGCACGGCGGTCGTCCTCGACCATGCGAAGCGCCTGCTCGACGGCTACGGCACTGACGCGGCGATCACGAAACTGCTCGATGAGCATCTCGTCTATCTGGTGCCGCGCGCCAATCCCGACGGCGCCGAGGCGGCGTTCGCGGAGGTGAAGCGCGAGCTGCGCGGCAACCTGCGACCGATCGACGACGATCGCGACGGGCAGGTCGACGAGGACGCACCCGAGGATCTGAACGGCGACGGCGTGATCACACAGATGCGCTGGCACGACCCGGCCGGAACGTTGATCGCGGATCCTGAGAATCCGCGGCTGCTGCGCCCGGCCGATGCGCTGAAAGGCGAGCGCGGATACTGGAAGACCGGCGTCGAGGGCATCGATCGCGACGGCGACGGCGAATACGGCGAGGATGGGCCGGGCGACGGCGTACCCAACCGCAACTTCCCGCAGCGCTGGCAGGAGTTCGATGCGGCCGCCGGGCGGGTCCCGATGGACGAGCCAGAGAGCCTGGCGCTCGGGCAGTTCCTGCTCGACCATCCAGCGATCGCGATCACGCTGGTCTACGGCGTGCATGACAACGTCGCAGTCGACGCGAAGGGCGACAGTGGCGGCGAGGCGCCGGCCGCGGGCGGTGGCGCCAGTGCCGGCGGCGTCGGTGGCGGCTTTGGCGGCTTCCGGATGAATCGCTCCATGCCCGCCGGGATCGTGCGCGACGACCAAGGCCTCTACGGTGAGGTCGCCACGCGCTACCGCAAGACGACCGGCGTGACCAGCAAGGCGCTGCTCGAGGCGGACGACGGCGCGTTCGTGCCGTTCTCTTACTTCCAATTCGGCATCCCGACGTTCGCGGCGCACCTCTGGTCGCCGCCGCTCGACGTCAAAGCGCCCGAAGCCGCGAAGGAGCCGTCGAACGAGGGAGCTGCCGCGGGAAATGGCGGCGTGGCTCCGCCGGAGAAGAAGGTCGAGGCAACGCCGGAAGCGAAGCCTGAGGGCGAAGCTGAGGTGGCGGCGCCAGCGGTTGGCGCTCGTGAGGGAGGCGGCGGTGGCCGTCGTGGACGAGGCGGTGGCGGGCCGGATGGCGGCGGACCCGGCGGCGGTGGTGGCTCGGGCGCCGGCGGCGCCGCGAAGGTCGACGCCGACGACGCGAAGCTCCTGCTCTGGAACGATCACGCGATGGGCGGCAGCGCCTTCGTGCCATGGACCCCAGCACGGCATCCGACCCTCGGCGAAGTCGAGGTCGGCGGTTGGCGGCCCTACGCGCGCGCGAACCCGCCGCTCGATCAAGTGGCCGAACTGGCGAAGAAGCACTCCGACTTCCTGATCGAGCTCGGTGCCCTGTTCGCGCAACTTCGCCTCGGCGAACTCAAGGTCGAAAACCTCGGCGGCGACCTGTTTCGCGTGACCGCCGCGGTCGTGAACGACGGCTGGATGCCATCGCTTTCGAGCATGGCGGAGCGCAATCGGCGGCCGAAGTCGGCGCGCCTCGACCTCGACCTCGGCTCCGCGAAGCTGCTGCAGGGCCAGGTGCGCCACACTTGGAGCCGCATCGAGGGCAGCGGCGGGCGGCGCGAGGTGAAGTGGCTCCTCCAAGCGGAGCCCGGAACCGAAGTGCTGCTGCGATTGTGGTCGGAGAAGGCCGGCGACGACGAGCGCGCCGTGGAGCTCCAGTGATGAACTTCGTGAAGCCGCTCGCGGTCGCCTCTCGAATCGCGCTCGCACCCCTGCTGTTCGCGGCACCGCTCGCTGCGCCGGCGCTCGCGCAGACCCGGTCGGCCTACAAGGTCGAGATCGCGTGGAACCGTTACTACGACTACGGCGAGATCGTCGAGCTCTGCCGCAAGCTCGAGAAGGCGTGGCCGGAGTTCGTGAAGCTCGACTTCATCGGCAAGAGCATCGAGGGGCGCGACCTGCCGCTCCTGACGGTCCAGAATCCGAAGACCGGGCCGGCCGCGCGCAAGGCGGCGATGTGGATCGACGGCAACGTCCACGGCAACGAGGTGCAGGGCTCCGAGGCGGCGATCTATGCGGTCTGGTACCTGCTCGAAGGCTACGGCGACATCGAGCAGGCGACGCGCCTCCTCGACGAGCGCGTCTTCTACGTGCTGCCGATGCAGAACCCGGACGGGCGGCAGCATTGGTTCGCCGCGGCCAACGACTCGTCGAGTTCGCGCAGCGGCACCCGCCCCACCGACAACGACGGCGACGGGCTGTTCGACGAGGATCCGGCCGATGACCTCGACGGCGACGGCTCGATCGAGTCGATGCGCAAGCATGTGCCGGGCGAGGGCGACTGGCGTCTCGATCTCGACGATCCGCGCGTGCTGATCCGACCGCCGCCAGGCGTCAAGGGCGACTGGATCCTGCTCGGCAGCGAAGGCCTCGACAACGACGGGGACGGCCGCACCAACGAGGACGACAAGGGCGGTTACGACATGAACCGCAACTGGCCGTCGAGCTGGATGCCGAACTTCATCCAATCCGGCGCCGGCGAATGGCCGCTCTGCTTCCCCGAATGCCGCGCGATCGCCGACTTCATCCTGGCGCACCCCCACATCGCAGGCGTCCAGTCGTTCCACAACGCGGGCGGGATGATCCTGCGCGGGCCGGGTGCGGAGTCGTACGGCGAGTTCCCGCGCGGCGACGTCTCGGTCTACGACGAGATCGGCAAGGACGGCGAAAAGATGCTGCCGTTCTACAAGTACATGGTGATCTGGAAGGACCTCTACACGGTGTACGGCGGCTTCGTGAACTGGACCTACGAAGGGCTCGGAATCTTCAGCTTCACCAACGAGCTGTGGAACTCGGGCCAGTACTTCCAGAAGGTCGAAGGCGCGCCCGAAGGCGACGCGGGCGAGCGCTTCTTCAACGACAAGCTGCTGCTCGGCGACGCGTTCTCGCCATGGCATGCGGCCAAGCACCCGCTCTACGGCGACATCGAGATCGGCGGCGACAAGAAGATGACCGGCCGCGTCGCGCCGAGCTTCATGATCGAGGAGATGGTGCATCGCAACGCGGCGTTCTGCTGGTACCACGCCGATTCGATGCCGAAGGTCGAACTGCGCAGCGCGAAGGCGGAAAAGCTTGGCGGCGACACCTACGCGCTCGAGGTCGTCGTCGGCAATCGCAAGGCGATCCCAACCCGTGCTGCGCTCGCCGCGCAGAAGAAAATGGGCCGGCCCGACCTGCTCACGGTCAGCGGCGACGACGTGACGGTGGTCTCGGCGTCCTACGTGAGCGATCGATTCCGGCGCGAGCGCGACGAAATGATCGACGACAAGACGCCGGGGCAGTTGCGCCTCGAGCAGGGCATCGCCGGCCGCGGCGAGTTGAAGGTCCGCTTCGTCCTGCGCGGCAAGGGCGTCGCAAAGGTGAGCTACGACGCGGAGAAGGGCGGCTACGCCGAGGCGAGCGTGCGGCTGGAGTGAGGCGCTGCAGATGAAACGCGTCGTCGTGCTGCAGCAGCTTCTGCTCGCCGCGGGCTGCACGACGGTGCGCCCGCCCGATCCTGCGACCCTGCGCGATCCGTGCGACGTCGTGTTGCTGCGCGGCGCGGGGCACCTCGCGCTGGTGCTACCCGATGGCGCGGGCGGGGCGGTGCGCTACGGCTTCGGCGATCGGGTCTACATGAGCGACTTCAGCTGGACCCAATACCCGTGGGCGGCGCTGCTCGGGGTCGGCGGGCTGTTCGGCGAATGGACGCCGGGCGCGATGGAGCGGATCGAAGGGCCGGGTCGGAGCGTCGCGCAGCTCGCGGGCGACAGCACGTTGGAGCGCCACCCGTTCGTCGCCGAGCGATCGCGGGTCGACGTGCTGCGCCAACGCCTGAGCGGAAAGTGCGGCGAGCCCGTGCCCGGCTGCTGGTGGCTCTGCGCCACCAACGACGGCTACAGCCTCTGGTGGGACAACTGCCAGAACGCCGCCGTCGGTTGGTGCCGTGAACTCGATTGCGAGATCACGCCGTGGCGGATCACGCCGCGCTGGGCGACGTTTCACTTCGAGCGGTGAGGAACCGATTGCCGGCGCTGCCCCACCGGGAATCTGATCGCCGGCATCGCTGTTCGCGCAGATTGCACGGCGGCGGCGCGAAGCGACGATGGTGCCCGCATCCACTCCTCCGAAGGTCCCCCCGATGAAGAATCTCCTCGATCGCGTGTCGGTCCGCTTCGCGCTCGTCGCGCTGCCGCTCTTCCTGCTGTTCGCGGCGTGCAGCAGCAACTGCTGAACGTGATCGAGCGGGCGGCCGGTCGGCCGCCCTGTGCGAACGCGGACGGCGCGCAGGACTCGATGTCGGCCCTGCCCTGGAACACGACGCCAGCGCGAATTCAACTACGCGCTGGCGTCTGCGTTCCCGTTGCCCCGGGCGCGGCCTCGCGCTTGCCATCGTCGCGACTTCGCCGCTTTCCGACGGAGACGACGACGATGGTGTTGGCTCACGCGCGAACCAGCTCGACCCCGACTGCAGCGACGCTGGTTCGCGCGGTCACGTTGGCTCTCGCCGCCGGCCCCCTCGGCGGCTGTGTGACCGCGGCGCTCTGGGAGGAGCTGCCCGATCGCGACGACGGCCGCATCGACTGGTGCGAAGGTTCGACGGTCGGCGCGATCGCGCTCACGCCGGTCACGGTCGCGGTCGACGCCGCGCTGGTGGCCGGCTGGCTCTGGCTCATCGCCGAGGGCGACGACTGCTGCTGCGACTGAGATGGGTTCGAGTTCGACTGAGACCGACGCGACCACCCCGCTCGAATCGACTGCGCTGCACGATCCGCTGCTAGATTCCGTCGCGAATGCCCGCTCGCCCTCGCCGCCCCCTGCAACTCTTCACGCGCCGCTGGCCGCTCGTCGCGTCTCTCTGCGTCGGCGGGCTGCTGGTGCTGCTGCTGGGCATCGCGAGCCACGGCGCCGCCCAGGTGCCGCCCGCACCGGCGCCCCCCTCCGACGCCGCGCAGAAGGAGTACCTGAAGGTCCTCGCGCGCGACGCCAAGGATCAGACCGATGCGAAACGGCTGAAGGCGTGGGAAGCGCTGCTGACGCTCGGCGACACGGGCGCTTCGATCCTGAAGCCGATCGTCGAGGTGAAGCTCGGGCGCGATCGCGTGGCGCTCGAAGAGCAGCTGAAGGGGCAGGAGCTGGCGCGCCTGCGGAAGAAGTTCGAAGAGGCACTGGTCGAGCGGCGCAAGGCCGCGATCGCCTGCATCTTCGATCCGAAGCGATACCCCGACGAGAACCACGGCGCGGTTGGCCAGCCCGAAGTCGACCGTCTGGTGCAGCGGGTGCGCGAGGCGTGGGAGCGGCCGGCCGTCTTCGCGCGTCAGCTCGAGCCGAAGCTCGAACAACTCGCCGCGCTGCTCGAAGAGGATGTCGTCTACGCCGAATCCGTCGGACTCGCGCTGCCGGCCGACTTGCAGCAGGTGAACGACTGGCTCGCGGCGTTCACGTCGCGCTTCGAACGCGACGCCGCGGGGATCAACGGAACCCAGCACGACTGGAACGTCGCGGTCACGAAGTGGCATGCCGAGGAGATGGCCACTTCGGCCGATGCGTCCGAACGGGCGTGCATGGACGCGACCAACACCTATCGCCTGATGATGGGAGCCGGCGCCCTCGAGATCGACGAGCGGCTGGTGCGCGCCGCGCGCAAGCACAGCAAGGAGATGGGCGAGCTCGGCTACTTCGCCCACGATTCGCCGGTGGCGGAGAACGCGAGCTTCGGTGCCCGCTGCGCGCGTGAGGGCTACTCCGGCGCGTCGGGCGAGAACATCGCCGGTGCCGGCGACGGGACCGGCGCGTTCCACGGCTGGTACAGCTCGTCGGGCCACCACCGCAACATGCTCGGCGGCCACCGCCAGTTCGGTGTCGGTCGCGCCGGCGAGTTCCCCGGCAGCCTCTTCACCCAGAACTTTGGCGGTAGCGATTCACTGCGCGACCGCACCATCGAGGACCCACAGCTCGAATACCTCGCGCGCCGCAAGAAACTCGACATCGCGAGCCCCGACGCGCACTTGGTACTCGCGATCTGGTGCAAGGCCAACGGCCTCGCGAAGCAGTCGAACCTGCATGCCGAGACCGCGGTCGCACTCGATCCCGGTCACGTGAAGGCACTCGAGTTCCTCGGAAGGGCGCGCATCAAGAGTCCGTGAGGCGCGACGACGCCTCCTGCGGGGTTGGTCCAGGTCTTGGTCGTCCAGCCGCGCTCGCGGAGCTCGGCGATCACCGGCGCATCGAGCCGGCGGGGCCGTTTCGCTCTTGCGCCGTGACCGCGCGACGGCGTGATGGTCCTCCGAGGCGCACAAGCGGAGCGACCGGG
>SIAN01000065.1 GCA_009691715.1 Planctomycetota bacterium | reverse complement strand
GGGAGCCAATGCGCGCTCCAGCGGGCCCGCTCTCCGCGGAAACGGTTGACGCGAGGCGCTCGTCGAGTGCTCGCAACGCGTCGCAAGTCGCGACGTGTCCCCGGGATGCGGCGTCCGGAAACGGACGCGGTGCTCTTCGTTCGCCGTGATTCGATTGCACGCCCAACCATGTCAGGCGAACCGGACGGCCGAACTGCTCTCGAACTCTCCGATCGGAGGAGAGAGCGGGAGGGTGGTTGACGCAAAACGGAGAGCGGGAAGCCGAGCGATCGATACGCAAATGCGAACCTCGGCGACGTGGTTGACAGCGCCCGTGATTCGCAACGGCTTTTTGCGGCTTTCTTCGGGCCGATTCTCTCTGCACGCTGGTTGACAGGACGGAGAGCGGAGCGCGGGCGGGGAGCGTATCGGGATGGTGCCGGCGCCTGGCAAGCGTCGAGGCTCAGGCAATCAGCGCGATCCTGGTGGCGGCGAAAGCGGACCGCGACCGATCGGTTGATTCGGCCATGCAATCGGACACGATGCCGGGATTCGGGGGCGGCCGTTCGGTTGCACCCTACGGGCGTGGCCGCCGGGGCATCCCGGCCTCGTCGAGAGGTCGAACGGAAAGTTCAGAATGTCGTGGTGAGCAGCACCGCTCTTCATCTCGACCGACGGCGACTTCGCGGTGCCAGGGCCGATCAGCGGCCAGGACGACGACGTGCTGAACTTTGCCGGCACCACCTGGGGCAGCAACCCCGCCGGCACGTTCACGCTCGGCCTGGATGGCAACCTCTACAGCCTCAATCCGGAGCACACCGACGCACTTGAGATCCTGCCGTGACCTTGCTGTAGCGACTGCGGCGTCGCAACTGCGGCGTAGCGACCGCGAACGAGATTGGTTCGGATGCACTGCTGGGGAGCGAGTTCGCTGCTCGCTCCCCAGTTTCGTTCCATCACAGCACCCCACCACCGCAACGCGGAAACTCGAACCGCAGCGCGGGAACTCGAGCGTCGGAGGGCATCATCGCAGCGCCCGTGTGCGACCGACGCGACTGGCCTGAGGCTTCGTGATGCTGCTTTTTTTCCCCATGGTGTGGTTCGCCGCGATTGCCTCGACCGCTCTAGGCGAGGCGGCCACGCCGCGCGTGATCCGCGACTGGCTGGTGATCGGGCCGCTCGACCAGCGCGGCCGGCGGGCGTTCAACCCGAGCGCCGTGCTCGCTCACCATCTGCTCGATCGCGCAGTCGCACCGCCGATCGCCGGCGACACGCTCACCGGCGAGTTGGGTCGGCCGCAGGCATGGCAGACGATCGAGGCCGGCGCCAATGGTCAGCTCGACGGTGCCTTCGCTGCTGCATTCACAACCGTCGAGTGGCCCGCTGCGGAGGTCGTGCTCGCAGAACTCACAGGTGCCGCGACGCTCTGGGTGAACGGCATCCCGCAGATCGGCGACGTATACGGCGACGGCTGCGGCGGCCTGCCGATCGCGTTGCGTGAAGGCGCGAACCAGCTCTTCGTGACCGGAATCCGCGGCGGCTTCCGGCTGGCGTTGGCGCCGCCGCCAGCGGAGCTGCTCTTCAACCCGTTCGACGCGACGGTGGGCGACCTCGTCGCCGGTGCGCCAGCGAGCGTGCACGTCGGACTCGTCGTGATCAATGCGACCGATCGGCTGCTGCCCCGCCTCGAACTCGACTTCGGATCGGACCGCGCGGAGGACCCGATCGAGCTCGGCACTGCGAGCGATCCCGCCGGCCTCGGGCCACGTGCGCTGCTCAAGATCCCGCTCGAGCTCTTTCCTCGCGTCGAGCATCCGCTGTTTGCCGCACCCGGCCGCGTCGAGGTCGCGGTCCGACTGCGCGCGGGAGCACTCGCGGCGAGCACCACGATCACGCTCGAGATCAAGGACCCGCTCGCGCTGCGCCGCGCGAGCTACTGGTCGGCGGTCGACGGATCGGTGCAGCAATACGCGATCGTGCCGCCGAGCGACGGCAGCGCCGATGCGGTCGTGCTGGCGCTCCATGGAGCGGGTGTCGACTGCGCCGGTCACGCGGCGGCCTACTCGAGCAAGCCCGACTTCTGGATCGTCGCGCCGAACAACCGCCGCCGCTTCGGCTTCGACTGGCAGGACTGGGGGCGGCGCGATGCCTACGACGTGCTCGACCATTTCTCGAGCAGTCATTCGATCGACCCGCGACAGCGCTACCTCACCGGCCATTCGATGGGCGGCCACGGGACGTGGCACCTGGCCGCGAACGATCCAGCCACGTTCGCCGCCATCGCTCCCTCCGCCGGTTGGGCGAGCTTCGACAGCTACGGCGGCCGACCGGCGGGTCCGCTTGCCGCGCTCTGGCAAACCGCCGATGGCGCGTCGCGGACGCTGACGCTGATCGACAACCTCACGCAGGTCCCGACCTTCGTGCTGCACGGCAGCGCCGACGACAACGTCCCCGCCAGCGAGGCGCAGGCGCTGCTCGAGGCGCTGCGAAACAGCGGCGCGATGCCCGCGAGCCACATCGAGGAAGGCGCCGGCCACTGGTGGGATGGCGGCGCAGCACCAGGCGCCGACTGCGTCGACTGGCCCGCACTCTTCGACCATTTCCGCGCCAGCCGCCGCCCCGAGCGGATCGACCACTTGACCTTCACCGGCAACGATCCCTCGACGCAGGCGCAGTGCGACTGGGTGCGCGTGGTCGAGCTGCTGCGCTACGGCGAGCCGTTCCGCATCGACGCGCGCTTCGATCCGGCCGCCGCCCAAGTCACGGTGGTCTCGCGCAACGTGTCGCGCCTCGAGCTGCGCGCGCCCGATGACGCCGCAGAAGTCAGCTGGACGATCGACGGTGAAGAGCTTCCCGCACCGACGCTTCCCGAATGGGCGATGAGCGGCGATCCGGCGCAGGACGCAGCCGAGCTCAAGCAACGATCGAAACGCAGAGAGTTCCTGCTGGGCACGAGCGGCTGGGAGCCGTGGGATCCGTGGGCTGCGTTGCGCGCGCACGAGTCGTGGACCTTCATGCGCAAGGAGTCGGGGTTCGCGGCGAGCCAGGGCGGGGGCCCGTTCAAGCGCGCCTTCGACAACGAGTTCGTGCTGATCCACGGAACCGAGGGCGACGCTGCCGAGGATGAGGAGCTGCGCGAGCGGGCGCGTTTCGACGCGGCCCACTGGTGGTACCGCGGGAACGGCCACGCGCGCTGCCTCACCGATCTGCGCTGGCTCCAGCTCTGCGCGACCGCGCGCGACGGCGAGCTCGAGACCAACGTGATCCTCTACGGCAACCGTGACAGCAACGCGGCCTGGGCAGCGCTCGTCCCTGAAGAGGCGCCCTTCGATGCGCGCCGCGGTGAGCTGCGGATCGGCGAGCGACGCTTCACCGGCGACGCACTGTGCGCGGCCGTCGTGCTGCCCAATCCGCGGCTCGGGCTCTTAGGGTTGATTGCCGACAGCGGGGCGCGCGGGACCCGGCTCGGCTACGCGCTCACTCCGTTCATCAGCGGCGTCGGCTATCCCGATTGGACGCTCTTCTCGACCGACGTGCTCACCAAGGGTGATGACGGGGTGCTTGCGGCCGGCTGGTTCGACGCGCTCTGGCGCCCGCAGCCTGATCGATGACGCGATCCGATCCGCACCGCCCGATAGGCGCGGACCTTTACTGATGGTCGCGTCGGCCGCCCTGCTCCGCACCACGACATTCTGTTCTTTTCTGTCGAGATCTCGACCGCCTGGGCGCCGAGGAGTCCCCGGCGGCCGGAGGGGGTGTTGGGCTCGTCCTCTGTACGGGCAAACGGCTCAGGTACCCCCGGCAAGATCACGGACGGCCGGCTCGCGGGCCGGGTCGCGGCACAGAGGCGGCGGTTCGCATTTGCGTATCGACCGGGCAACCAAAGATCGGATGCGAACCGCGAACGGCCTTGTCGCTTTCAGCGGCGCACTCGGTCGATCCACCAATGCTGACGGAGAGTCGCTCGCTTTTGCGAATCGTTCGGGGAGCCAATGCGCGCTCCAGCCGGCCCGCTCTCCGCGGAATCGGTTGACGCGAGGCGCTCGTCGAGTGCTCGCAAGTCGTCGCAAGTCGCGACGTGTCCCCGGGATGCGGCGTCGGGGAACGGGCGCGGTGTTCTCCATTCGCACCGAATCGATCGCACCCTCGAGCGCATCACGCGAACCGGACGGCCGATCTGCTCTCGAACTCTCCGTTCGATTCGGAGAGCGGGATGGTGGTTAACGCAAAACGGAGAATCCGGACCCCATCGGTCGATCCGCAAAGGCGAACCTCGGCGAGGTGGTTGACAGGCCCCTTGTCCCACAACGGCTTCTTGCGGTCTTGTTCGGCCCGATTCTCTCTGCGCGTTGGTTGACAGGCGGAGAGCGGCTCGTGCTGTCGCCGGATCGCGCGCTTGCATCGCGCCTGCGCCGGAGCGGGCAAGTGGCCGACGAACGAACGAGCGCCCGGGAGGCGCTCCGCAACCGCCTCCGCAGCGTCTCCAGGGCTGCCGTGACGCAGGTCGATACCTCCGTCAGGAGCGCGACATGAACTACTTCTTCGTGAACTCGGACGCGAACTCGCTCCGCGACCCTCCGCGGCCGCGGTACCCGATCCTGCTCGAGCGCGGCTTCTTTGCCGCCGGCGGTGACCGGGCGAAATACGGCGAGCAGTTGCGAGTGCTCGATTCCGGCGACGTGGTCCTGCTCTATGAGAACGGCGTGGGCGTCGTTGCCGTCGGCACCGTTCTCGAACCGTGGGACGGCGTGTCGCATCCGTCGCCGCTCTACTACACGGCGTCCGAGCTTCGCGGATTCGATAGCAGCGCGTCCGCTGAGTTTCGGGTGGCGGTCGATTGGTTCCTCGACCTCTCGGCGGCGCCGATCGGCGTCGCGACGCTCGTCGAGCGACTGGGATACAACCCGCGGAAGGTGATCCATCGCATCGTGGCGAAGCGGCCGGCGATCGCGTCCTTGATCGAGGAGTACCGCGACGCGACAGCGCTGGTCCTGGAGATCACGTCGACTACCCCGCTGAACGAAGGCGCTCCCGAGAATCGGACGACCGTGGCGTACGAGCGCAGCCGCGCGGCCGTGGCGTTGTGCAAGGCCCATTTTGGAACGGCGTGTGTCATCTGCGGGATCGACTTCGGTGGCCGTTACGGAGTCGAGTTCGCC
>SIAN01000015.1 GCA_009691715.1 Planctomycetota bacterium | reverse complement strand
GTGCAGAGGGCCTCGGGTCGCGTGTCTCGAGATCACCGCGCCGGACCGCGTTGCCCACACCATGGCGATGCCGTCATTGCCAAAGGTGACGACGCGGCGATCGGATGGGTCGAAGCGGGCACCGCTCAACGGTTCGCTGCCGTGGCGCAGCACGCGGTGAAGCGTGCCGTCCGCGGTGTTCCAGAGCCGTGCGCTGCCGTCGTTCGCCGCGGTCAAGAGCGTCTCGCCGGCGCGATCCCACGCCGCGCTGCGAATCGCGCCGTCATGGCCATGCAGTCGCGCGAGCTCCTGGCCGCTCCCCGCATCGAACAGTCGCACCGACGCGTCCTCGCAGCCGAGCGCGAGGCGGCGCGAGTCGGGAGAAAACGCGGCGTGATGGCTGGCCAGATCGGTCGGTGTCAGGCGCCGCACTTCCCGCAGATGGCGCAGCGCCTCGAGCAGCGCATCGTTCGCCACCGGTCCGGGTGCCACTGCGGCACCCTCGATCCCGAGCAGCAATGCCAGCGTGGGATCCTCTTCCGCCAGCGCATTCGCCTCGGCCAGCAAGCGCATCGATTCGCTGCGCTCGAGTGCATGCGCGAGCCGTTCCTTCGCATCGTGCTCGATCTTTCGCTGGCGGCTCTCGGCGGCAGCCACCAGCCACGGGCCGCCGATCGCAATGGCGCTGCCGAGCAGAACGCCGACCGCCAGGGCGGGCCGGCGCTGCGCGAAACGGCGGGCGCGCAGCAACGGGCCGGGCCGGCGCGCGGCGATCGGCCGATGGTGGAGGAGGTTGTCGAGGTCGTGCGCGAACGCGGCGGCGTCGGAATAGCGCCGCACCGGATCGGGATCGATCGCCGCGAGGCAGGCGGTCTCGACGTCGGAGGGCACGGCGCGATTGAGCGCGCGCAGCGGTGCGGGGCGACCCAGCTCGATTGCGCGCAAGGTCGCCTCGACGCCGCTCTCCGCGTAGGGCACGCGCAGCGCGAGCATCTCGAACAGCGTGATCCCGAGGCTGTAGACATCGCTGCGCGGGCCAACGCGACTGCTGTCGCCGCGCACCTGCTCCGGCGACAGATAGGGCAGCGAGCCGAGCAGTGCGCCGGTCCGCGTCAGGTCGCCGGCACCGCTCGCTGCCGCCAGTCCGAAGTCGACCAGCATGGCGCGCCCATCTCGCGTGACCATGACGTTGCCCGGTTTGACGTCGCGGTGGAGCACGCCGCGTTCATGCGCGTGAGCGAGCGCTTCGGCGACCTGGCGCGCCAGCTCGATACACGCGTCGCTCCAGCTGCCGCGGAACGGAGCCGGCAGCGGACTCCCTTGGTGATGGCCGAGTGCCTGCGCGAAGCTGGCGCCGGTGAGCCGGTCGGGGCGCGTGTCGGCCACTTCGCGCAGCAATTGCGCCACCGACTTGCCGTCGATCAGCTCCATCGCAAAGTAGGGCAGTCCGGCTTCCTCGCCGACCGCGTGGATCGGGACGATCCCGTGATGCTGCAGCCGAGCGATGGCGTCGATCTCGCGGCGGAACCGTTCGCGCGCACCGTCGAAGTGGAGCTGCTCCGTGCGCATCAGCTTGAGCGCCACGCTCCGCCGAAGGGATTGCTGTTCGGCGCGATAGACGACACCCATGCCGCCTTCGCCGAGCTTTTCGCCCAGCACGAAGTCGCCGAGTCGCTGCGGCGGCGCCGACGGTGGAGTCGCGCCCTCGAGCAGCCCCGTACGCAGCAGCGGTCCGAGGCGGCGACGCAGTTCGTCGGCGTGCTGCGGATGCTGCTGGCAGATCACCGCGAACGCCGCCGAGCCCTCGCGCTCGATGCGATCGATGCATTCGAGGGCGAGCTGGCGCAGCTCGTCGTCGTCGCTCATCGAAGGCTCATCGCAGGCTCATCCACCGCTCGCCTTTGGTTCGGCCAAGAGCTCGGACAGCGCCAGCAGCGCCCGATGGAGCAGCGTGCGGGTGGCTGGTTCGCTGCGATCCATGCGCGCGGCGATCTCCTTGTGCGGCAGGCCGACGACGCGCGCCAGCAGGATCACTTCGCGGTGCGCTTCCGTGAGCTGGTCGAAAGCCGCCTCGACCCGTGCCAACTCCTCGCGCGCGACGGCGTGGCGGCTCGGCGTTGCGAACGAGGCGTAGGCAGCTGCAAGACCGTCCTCCGCGGAGTCGTTGCCGGCGCGATCGGCTTCACGCCATTCGCGGCCCGCGCCGCGCTTCTGGGTGTTCCAGTGCGCGCGACGATGCGCGAGCTTCCGCAGCGCGGTGGTGAACAGCCAGTTCTTGAACTCCGCCTCGCCGCGGTACTGGTAGCGATCGACGTGCTCCAGGATCTCGCGGCAGACCGATTGCGCGAGGTCGCTTGCCGACTCGCGCGCGCGCAACGCCTTGCCGGCGCGGAGCCGCAAGAAGGCGCGCAAGCCAGGCAGGTAGCGCTCGAGCAACGACGCGACGGAGGCGGCATCGCCTTGTGACGCACGCTGCAGAAGGGGTTCGGGATCAAACGGCATGCACTGTTTTCTAGCGCGAACGGAGCGATCTGCGGTGCGTTCGGTCGGGCAGGTTCTTCCGCTCGGGCGCTGCGGCATGATCCCGCGACTCGATGGAGAGGCGCATGGCGAGGCCGAGTTCACCGTTCCTGCGCGGCGGCAACTTGAAGGACAGCCTCGGGACGACGCTGAACGGGCTGCTGCAGATGGTGCCGCCCGACGAACTGAAGGCGTTGAAGGCGCAGGTGCGCGCCGAAGGCCTCGCGCGCGGCGTCGTCTACGAGGACGACGACGGCCGGCCGCAGCCGACGCCGATCCTGTTGCGGCCGCGCGTGCTCGGTGGCAACCAACGCAACTACCTCCACCAGATCTGCCGCGTGATGGAAGGCGCCTGGATCAAGCTCTACGCGTTGTGGCGCGACGATGCGGCGGCGCGCAAGTACCTGCCGATGACGCCGCGCGAGGAGAAGTGGCTGGCCGATCTCGGTGGCAAGCAGGCCGACGTGCTCTATGGCCGATGGGACGCGACCAGCGACTTCGGCAGCAAGAACTGGCTGAAGAGCACGCAGTTCTTTGAATACAACCCGATCGGCGCCGGCGGGACCTACCTCGCGCCCGCGGTCGACGAGATCATTTTGACGACCGTGGTGCCGGCGTTGCGCAAGCACGCGCCGACGCTCTTGCTCGAGATGAACGACGACCCGCGCATCGTGCTGCTCGAGGTCCTCGCCGACCACGCGCGCTCGCTCAAGCTGCGGCGCTTCAACATCGCGCTCTGCCAGTACAAGGGGTTGAAGGGCGGCGTCGAGGAGTTCCCGTTCAACGTCGCCTTCTTCCGCGCGATGGGCGTGAATTGCTGGCACGTCGATCCGCGCGAGCTGCGCGTCGAGGACGGCGAGCTCTCCTGCACCGAGGCGGGCGTCGACCACCCGATCGACCTCGTCTACCGCGACCACGAGGTGAATGACCTCGCCGCGCAGGAGGAGGCGGGCGTCGACATGAGCGGCATGAAGCACGCGCTGAAGGCCGGCCGCTGCATCAGCTCGCTCGTCGGCGAGTTCGACCACAAGAGCGCGTTCCACGTCTTCACCGAAGAGCGCTTCGCCGCCGCGTTCAGCAGCGAGGAGCGCAAGGTGTTCCGCGCGCACGTGCCGTGGACGCGCCTCATCGAGGAGCGGCGGACGGCCGGGCCGGATGGCGAGTCGATCGACCTGCTGCCGTGGATGACGACGAATCGCGAATCGCTGCTGCTGAAACCCAATCGCAGCTACGGCGGCACCGGCATCCTGCTCGGTCCCGATGTCTCCGAGCGGGCGTGGACGCAGGCGCTCGAGCGCGGCGTGAAGAATCCCGGCACGTGGGTCGTGCAGGGCTACCGGCCGGTCGCGGAGAAGGACTTCCCCGTCATCGACGAGGATGGAAACGTTGGCCTCGCCGAGTACTTCACCGTGCTCGGCCTATATGCCAGCGAGCAGCGCCTTGGCGTGCTCGGCCGCGGCTCGCGCCGTCGCGTCGTGAACGTCGCGCAGAAGGGCGGGCTGGTGTCGGTGCTGCGGCTGTTGTGAGCGACGCTGATCCTCGCGTCGCTTGCATCACTCGCCGACGAAGCGCGCTCGAAGGTAGGCGGCCGCGTCGGCGTCGTCGAGCACGCAGCGCTGCCACGCTTTCCGCTCGAACTCCAGCAGCGGCAGATACCAAGCGGGAAGGACTTCGGTCCCCTTCGTGCTCGAGTGGAAGGCGTATGGCGCGGCTGGCTGGCCCGCGAATCCCGCGTGCAGGATCGAGAGTTCGCCGTACCAGCGGTCGAGCGTGACGTCGGACTGATGGCGCGACGGGTACATCGTCGCGAAGCCGACGCCGTTCGAGAATTCGGCCTGTGGGTTGAGGCGCAATTCCTGCGCGATCAACGCACATGTCGCCTCGCAGAGGTGTGTGCTGAGCGTGGCGGCATCGCCCTGCGCGCCGTAGAGCTTGATCACGGTGCGTTCGATCTGGAGCAGGTCGACAAAGCGCACGAGCGGCGCAAATCGAGGCCGCGCAACGACAGGCAGTCCTCGTGCCAGGGTCTCGTCCATTCAGTCTTTCCCCTCGACTGTAAGCCTTCGCCTGCGGCAGCCAGGCGATCGTGGCGCTTGGACTCTGTCGGCATCGTGACGTTCAATCGGGATGAGGGATGACGCGGGTCGGGCGGGGAGTTCTCCTGACGCGCTGGCTCGTCGATCGGAAAATGGTTCCGGACGAACGCTGCCATCATCATCAGCGCGTGTGATCGCGCGCGATCGCGTGATCCGACCCGTCATCGAGGGCCGGCGGCTCCGGGTGCGACGTTCTCGAAGCTCGTCACGCGCGCGACCTGGGCGATGCGGACGGCGAACGCGGAGTACCAGCGCGAGCGGCCCGCGCTCTGCGCGGCGAGGTGATCGCCGACCGCCTTCCACACCGCGATCGCCTCGAGGCTCTCCCAATAGGAGACGGTGATGCCGAGTCCGTCGGTGCCACGGGCGGTCTCGATGCCCAGGTATCCGGGCTGGCGCGCGGCAAGCTCGACCATCGCCGCGGCCATCTGCTCGTAGCCGGCTTCGACCTTGGTGCGTAGCGACGTGAAGATCACCGCCCAGTAGGGAGGCGGCGGAGTCGTGGCGATGGCGGACGCCTCGGACATTGGCGGGCTCCAATCACGGGCACGCGGCTCTACCATCGGGGCGGCGTCGACTCCAGTTCGGGCGTCGTGGAGCGGTTGTGCAGCGAGGCGCTTCGATGGTCGAGATCGACCGGTTCGTTCCGCCGAGTTGGGCGCGTGGCGCGCACGCGCAGACGCTCGCGGGTCACCTGCTGCGTCGCCGCGTTGGCTTGAACGTGCGGCGCGAGCGCTGGCCGACGCCGGACGGCGACTTCCTCGATCTCGATTGGTTCGAGCCGGCCGAGCTCGAGCCGCAGGCGGCGCTGCTGACGGCACCACTGGTCGTCGCGTTGCACGGGCTCGGTGGATCGACGCGGTCGGGCTACGTCGCGTCGCTCGCGCGGGCGGTGGCGGCGGTGGGGTGGGCCTCGGTCGGGGTGAACTTCCGTGGCTGCAGCGGCGAGCCAAATCTGCAACCGCGCGCCTACCACGCCGGCGAGACCGGCGATCTCGTGTTCGTGCTCGACCTGCTGCGGTGCCGCGCGCCGGAACGGCCGCTCGCGGTGGTGGGGTTCTCGCTCGGGGGAAACGTCGTGCTGCGGTGGCTCGGGGAGGCGGGCGAGTCCGCGCGCCGCGTCGTGGTCCGCGCGGCGGCAGTCTCGGTTCCGTTCGATCTGGCGGCGGGAGCCGATTGGATGGAGAGCGGGCCGGGTCGGTTCTATGCGCGGCGGTTGATCGCGCAGCTGCGGTGCAAGGCGCAGGCGAAGGCTCAGATGGTGGGGTCGCGAGCCGATCTCGCCCGTGCGCTGCGAGCGCGGACCTTTCGCGAGTTCGACGACGCCTTCACCGCGCCGCTGCATGGCTTCCGCGATGCGAACGACTACTACGCGCGCTCGAGCTCGGGACCGTGGCTCGGCGGGATCGCGGTGCCGACGCTCGTCCTTCACGCCGCCGACGATCCGTTCGTGCCGGCGTCGGCCGTGCCCGAGTCAGTGTTGCGCGCCAATCCCCGCATCACCCTCGCGCTGAGCGACCACGGTGGCCACGTCGGTTTCGTCACTGGCACCCCGTGGTCCCCGCGCTTCTACGCAGAGCAGCAGATCGCCCGCTTCCTCACCGCGTGACCAACGGATCGGGCCTGTTCGCGGCAAGTGTCCTGCAACTGAAGCTTGCGAACGCGGGCCGAGACGATGTTCGGTCCAGGCGAGGAGTGCCGACGAGGTGACTTCGAGAGCCGTCACCGAGGAGGCGTGACGAAGCCTGGGTCGAAGAGCGCCCGGCTTCGTGGAAGCAGACTTCAGTTACCGGACACTAGCCCGTTCTATTCATGAAACCCCTGCTGCGGCTCGGTCGGTCGATCCAGGACTTCGTCGAAAACGCGCGTTCCTTCCTCAGCGGGTTTGCATGCCCGAAGGGCCGTTCCACCCGCGTCGTCGGAACCGCGCATTCCCTTCTCGTCCTGAACCGACATCCCGTCGCCTCGCAACGGGGATCAAGAATCGAACGGGCTAGATCGGTCCGCTGGTGCTCGCGGGTGGCGCCTTCGGCTTGCGCGACGACACCATGTAGAGCAGCCACGCGAGTCCGAGGAAGCAGCCGAGGCCCCACCAGTTGTGCTCGCCGAGGAACTGGCGGGCGTTCATCGCCAGCGAGCTTTCGTCGCAGACCGCCAGCACCGGCTTCGCGTCGAGCCCGAGCCGGCCGAGCGCCTGACCCACCGTCTCCTCCTGGCCGACAAGCCGATTGGCGAGGTGGAGATCGATCGGCTTCTCGGAGAAGAGCGTGAAGTCGTCCTCCCACGTGGTGTCGACCCGCGCTGGCGCCGTCTTCGGCTTGCCATCGGCCTCAAGCAGTGGTGTTCCCGCAGCATCGAGCATCGGCAGCTCGCGCGTGACTGTCTTCGGCGCAAGCAGTGCGCACGACAGGATCGCGACGAGCGCGCCGCCCGCGATGAGTCCCGAGCTGCAGAGCACGCCGGGCGAGCTTTCCTGCTCCGTCTCGGTGAGCTTCGTCCGCTTGTCAGACCACTTGCGCACCAAGCCGCCGATGAAGATCGTCGAACTGGTCGAGATCGGCAGGTAGACGCCGACGGCGAAGGCGAGCGCGGGCACTCCGCAGAGCTCCATCATGATCGCGATGAAGACGCCGATCAGGACCAGCTCCCAAGCCATCGTGCCGCCCAGCACCCCGTCGATCACTTTCCGGAACAGCTGCGCCTTCGGCGCATCGAACTTCTTGTCGATGTGGCGTTCGACCGTCTTGCCATCGGCCGCGAGCTGATCGTTCTCGGTGCCGCAGATGCCTGGATCGATGCGGTGGACGATCTTCCCGTCGGCGATCAGGTACTGGCCGACGGGCACCATCACGCGGTTGGCATCGGACGGGTCCATCTGCGCCTTGCGCACGTAGAGCTCGTCCCAGGTCTGGTCGCGGAACTTGACCTTCGCCTTCGCGATGGCGATGTCGTCGCCGTGGCCCTCGGCCGCGAAAGCATCGATCGTCGTCTGGGTTGCGCTGAAGGCCGGCGCGTCGAACTTGTGGTAGGTCGTGAACGTGTCGTTCAGGAACAGCAGCGTGAAGCCGATCACCGCAGCGCTGGTGATGACGCCCCAGGTGATCGCGATCTGCTGCGCGCGCGGAGTCGCGCCGAGCAGGTGGCCGCATTTGAGCGCCTGCGAGGTGGCGCCGCCGTTGCTGGCTGCGACGCAGACCAGCGCGGCGGTGCAGAGCGCCATCTCCTTGTAGGAGATGCCGGTGCGCCCGACCGCGACGAACAGGATGCACGTGATCAGCAGCGTGGCGACCGTCATGCCGGAGATCGGGTTGCTCGACGAGCCGATCTCGCCAGTGATGCGACTGCTCACCGTGACGAAGAAGAAGCCGAAGACGACGATCAGGATCGCGGAGAGCCAGTTGACGCCGAGGATGTCGCGCCCGATCTGTTCCTTGAACAGGTTCGGCGCCCAGATGGCGAAGACCAGCGCGATGCAGCCGAAGACGACGAGTCCCATCGGCAGGTCGCGTTCGGTGCGACGCACCTTCGCGCCGCCGCCGCCGCTCAGGCCCGATAGGCCGCGGGTGAATGCGCCGAGAATGGTCGGCAGCGCCTTGAAGAGCGCAATGAGGCCGCCGGCCGCCACCGCGCCGGCGCCGATGTTGAGCACGAACGCGTTGCGGACCTGGGTCGGGGTCATGTCCGCGGCCGTGATCAGCGCGCCGGTCGCCTTGTGGAAGATGAGCGCCGACGTCATCTCCGGCCCGAAGAACTTCACCGCCGGGATGAGGACGAGGTAGGACAGGATGCCGCCGGCGAACATGACGAACGACGTGCGCCAGCCGATGATGTAGCCGGTGCCGAGCAGCACCGGATTGGTCTCGAAGCTGATCGAACCGCCGTTGAACAGCGGCAGCACCTTCCCCTTCCAGGGGATCTGGTCGAGCATCCAGGTCGGCTCTTCGGCGAAGAGCTTGCCGATGCGGCCGAGATAGGCCCACGCGGCGCCGAGGAAGAGGCCACCGAACAGGCTCTTCGCGCTCGATCCGCCCTTCTCCCCGACGATCAGCACCTGCGCGCAGGCGGTGCCTTCAGGGAACGGCAGCTTCCCGTGCTCCTTGACGATCAGGCTCTGGCGGAGCGGGATCATCATCAGCGTGCCGAGGATGCCGCCAAGCAGCGCGATCAGCGTCACGCGCAGCACGTCCATCTCGAAGCCCATCAACAGCAGCGAGGGCAGCGTGAAGGCGACGCCCGCCGCCAGCGACTCGCCCGCCGAGCCGGTGGTCTGGACGATGTTGTTCTTGAGGATCGTCGACTTGCCGAACGCCTTCAGGATCGTGATCGACAGCACGCCGATCGGGATCGAGGCGGAGGTCGTGAGTCCGATCTTGAGACCGGCGTAGACCGACGCTGCGGCGAAGACGATGCCGAGGATCGACCCGAGCACGATCGCGCCGATCGTCGACTCGGTCATCTGCGCGTCGTCGGCGACGTACGGCTTGAACGTGGACGACGCGCCCGCCGCGTCACCCGAGATGCCCGGATTCGAGTTCATGGGGGCAGCATCATGCCCGCCGCCCGGGAGGATGAAAGAAGAGCGCGTCCGGAGCGCCAGCCGGTGACGAAACCGACAATCTGATCCAGATACAGAACGTCGGTTTTGTCACCGTTGCCCGCCGTTCCGTTCCTGGACCGCAACGGCGGACCGATCGGCGCGCGCGACGTCGACTACTGCTGGCCCTTCGGCTTCTCGCCCTTTTTCGGCGGCGGCAGGTAGCGGCGGCCGTTGTTGGGATTGTCGCGGTCGAAGGCAAAGGCGTCGCGGTTGTCGAGGAAGTGCTGCACGTAATTGATCGGGATGGCGAAGTTGAGTCCTTCGCTGAAGAGCAGCTTCCAGGCCACGACACCGACGACCTCGCCGTTCTTATTGAACAACGGTCCGCCGCTGTTGCCGGGATTCACCTGCGCGGTGGTCTGGATGTAGACGAGCCCATCACGCTCGCGGTTGGTGGTCGAGACGATTCCTTCCGAGACGCTGCGCTCGAGCCCCTCCGGCGCGCCGACGGCGAAGACCGACTGACCCTGGCCGACGGTGTCGATGTCGCCGAGGAAGACCTTGGTCAACTTGGTTTCGCCGAGCTCCTCGGCATCGATCTTCAGCAGCGCCAGGTCGACCTGCGGATTGACGGCCACGATCCGCACGCGCTCGTAGGCTTTCTTCTCGATCTGCTCGCCGACCTTCTTGTAGACCGTGACCGTCACTTCCGTCTCGCCCTGCACGACATGGGCGTTCGTGACGATGTATCCGTCCTCGCTGATGATGAACCCCGAGCCGAGCGAGCTCGGATTCTTGATCAGCACGACGCCTTCGCCGAACTGCAGGACCGCGTCGCGCACGGAAATCTCGGGCAGCGACTTCTTCGAGTAGATCCCGCGCCGAGTCTCGGCGCCCGCCGCGGTCGCTGCGGCTTCCGCGTTGTCGCTGCGCCGGTCGAGGATCTGCGTCCGCGGCACCGTCAGCACGGTGAAGCCGAGGTCGACGTGGAGCGCGTCGCTCGTCTCCTTCAGGATCGGGCCGCGCACGACCGCGCCACCGGCGAGGATCAGCTCGTCAGCGCGCGCATCTGAAAGAGGCGTCGCGAGCGTGAGGGCGGCGAGCAAAGTTGCGATCAGTCGAGCCATGCGGGACTCCTTGCGGGGGCGGCAGTGTAACGCTGTCGCCGTCGCTACATTGTCGCGCCCTCGTGCGCAGATGCGGTAGCGCATGAACTGCGGAGCCGCTCCGATGGACGATTCACGCTGTCTCGCGCTCCTGCTCGTCGCATCCGCCGCTGTCGTTCCATCGACAGGCGGCCCGACGAAAGGCGTCCCGGTTGCCGAGGAGTACGGCTGGCGCGGCGTGCTCAACTCGCGCCTGAACGACGGCGTCTTCAAGCTGATCGCCGCCGACGTCGACAGTGACAGCGACAACGATCTTGCCGTGATCAACAATCCGAAGGCGCGCCTCGACTTCCTCCTGCAGCGCAAGCCGGGCGAGCCGTTGCGTTCTTCGCAGGCGACGCAGGTCGGCGAGCGGATCAACGACTTCGCCGACGAGGTCCACTGGGAGCGCGAGTCGTTCCCGACCGAGCAGAAGGTGAGCTCGCTCGCGATCGCCGACCTGAACGGCGACGGCAAGAACGACCTCGCCTTCGTCGGCGACTCCGGCAAGCTCACCGTCGTCTTTCGCAACGCGAAGGGCACCTTCGGCGATCGCGTCCGCTTCGATGTCGACGAGCTCTCGAACGTGCCGCAGTCGCTGCGTTGCGGCGACCTCGACGGCGACGGGCTCACCGACCTGCTGGTCCTCGGCAAGAAGAAGACGCAGATCTTCCTGCAGGGTGCCGACGGGAAGCTCACCGAAGCGCCCGAGCTGCTGAACGCGACCGCCTCGCCCGACGGCTTCACGTTGTGCGACCTCGACGGCGACGCCAAGAACGACCTGCTCTACGTGAAGGCCGAGGCCGACGCGCCGCTGCGCTTCCGGCTGAATCGCGGCGGCGGCGAGATGGGCCCGGAACGGCTCTTCCCCTTCACCGAGCTGCGCAACTATTCGGTCGCCGACCTCGATGCCGACGGACGCGCCGACATCGCGGTGGTGCGCCGCCGCAGCGGCCGCGTCGCGCTGCTCGAGCTCGCTCCGCCGGGAGCCGCCGCGCGGCCGGGCGAGCTCCTGCTCTCCTCGCCGCGACTCGTCGCCTACGCGACGCAGAAGGACGAGAAGGCGCGCGACGAGCTGCTGGCCGACCTCGACGGCGATGGTCGCGCGGAGCTCCTGGTGTGCGAGCCGTCGGCCGCGCGCATCGTGCTGCACGGCAGCGATCCCGATGGGCTTTCGAGCCGCTCCGATGCGTGCGCGAGCCTGGTCGGCGCGCGCCAGCCGCGACTCGCCGATCTCGATGGCGACGGGCGGCCCGAACTCATCGTCGCCGCGCCGGACGAAGGGGCGATCGGCGTGTCGAAGCTCGACCTGCGTGGGCGGCCGGGATTTCCGGAGACGCGCGGATTCAAGGGCGACGCGTTGCTGGCGCTCGATGCCGCCGATCTTGACGGTTCGGGCAAGGCCTCGGTGATCGCGCTCCTGGCGACCGGCAAGAGCAGTGCACGGAGCTACGCGTTGGCGCGCGTCGCCGGCGGTGAACCGGTCAGCTTCGCGTTGCCGAAGCCGCCGGCCGATCCGAACGACGTCTGGCTGGTCGACTTGAATCGCGACGGCGTGCGCGACGCATTCATCACGATCCCGACCGAGCTGCCGCGCGTGCTGCTCGGCAGCAAGGGCGCCGACGGGCAGGTCGCGTTCACGGCAGTCGAGACGACCGACGTCGCCGGCCTCGGCGTGCTGAAGGGCATCGCGCGGACGGCGCTGTTCCACGGCGATGTGGACGGCGATGGCGCCGTCGAGCTGTTGGTGCCGGGCCCCAACTTCGCGCGCGCGCTGACGTTCGATGCCAAGGGCGCGCCGAAGGTCTTGGCGCAGTGGAACCTCGAGGAGCCGAGCGCGAAGGTCGGCTCGGTCGCGGCCGGCGACTTGGACGGCGACGGCAAGCCCGAGGTGATCGTGCACGACCGTGCCTCGCGCACGCTGCGCGCGCTGCGGCTGGTCGACGGCGCCGCGCGCACGGTCGGCCGGGTCGAGCTCGGGGACCTCGATCCGAAGGGGCTGCGCGTCGCCGATCTCGACGGCAACGGCAGGCAGGATGTCGTGCTGCTCTGCGCCGAACGGTTCGCGGTCGTCCAGGCCGGCCTCGCGGACGTTGGTTTCGTCGAGACCGACGACTTCGAGAGCCCGTTGAAGAACGCCTTCCTCGACCAACTCGCGTTCGGCGACGTGAATTCCGACGGCGTCACCGACGCGGTGATGACGGAATCGAACCGCCACTTGCTGACCATCGCCGCTCTCGTCGAAGGGCGGCTGGCCCACGTGCTGCAGTTCCCGATCTACGAAGAGAGCATCTTTGAGCGCGACGGCGGCGGCGGCCGCGAGCCGCGCGAGGTGGTCGTGGCCGACTTGACCGGCGACCAGAAAAACGACGTCGCGATCCTGGTCCACGACCGTGTGATCGTCTACCCGCAGGAGTGAGGCCGATGTCGACTCGAATGGGAATCGTCGCTACGACGTACTTCGTGCTTCCGGTCGCCGTGCTGGTGGGTGCGCCGCAGGACGCTCCGGTCGCGAGCGTCCCGCGCACGCCCGGCTACGAGCACTTCGCGCCAGCCGACTCGTTGCTGTTCCTCGGGATCGACTCGCTCGACGAGTTGCTCGCCGATTGGGGTGCTTCGGCGTACGGGCGGATGATGGGCGACGACGCGGCGCAGCCGGTTCGCGACGCGTTCGCGGGACTGCTCGAAGCGCTGGCGGCGACCTCGTCCGAGGACCTCGGCGTCGACGCGATCGAGATGGCGAAGAAGATCGACGGGCGCGTGGGCGTCGCGCTCGGTGGCGACGTGATGGGCGACGGCGATGGTCACGGCGTGCTCGCGCTCGAGTCGTCGCAGCACTCTGCCGAGCTGCACGCGCTCGTCCTTGCCGCGGTCCAGAAGTTGGTCGAACGCGGCGAGGCGGTCCTGAAGAACGAAACGATCGGCGCGCACGAAGTGGTGCAGGTCGCACCGATCGGGCGCGAAGATCAGGGCACGTTCCTGCTGGCGAACGCGGGCACGGCCGTCGCGGTCGGCGCAACCGCGGGCAGCGCGGCGTCGAGCGACCATTTCACGCGCTTCCTGCAGGGTCTCGGCGGTGAGCCCGGCGAAGTGCTCGGCCAACAGGCCGCGTTCGCACAGTCGATCGCGGCGTGGCCAGGCGGCGTGAAGTTCTTCATCGACAGCGGTCGGTCGATCCGCGCGCAGCAGTCGCCGCCGCTCGCGGACGGCAGCGAGTCGCCGGACACGCGGCTGCAGCGTGAGCTCGGACTCGACCAACTCGGCGCGCTCACGGCGCGCTTCGCGTTGAATGCCGAGGAAGGGCGCTTCGATGCGCTCCAGGCTTGGGCGCCGGTGGGCCTGCCGAGAGTGCTGATGGCGATGTTCCCGGGCGGGCCGCACGCGCTGTTCCAACTGCTGCCGGGCGACGCCGCGATGGCGTTGTCGTTCGAGCTGGATCTGGCGAAGGGGCTCGACGCCGCTGATGCGCTGTCGCAGGAGACGGGCTTCGGCCCGCTGTTCGGCGAACCGGTGGCGCAAGGCTCCACGCCGACCGCAGATGCCGACGCTTTCGATCCGCGCCGCGACCTGCTCGATCACCTCGATGGACGGTTCGCCCTCACGATCGTGCCGGTGCCGGAAGAAGAGGCGCTGATGCCGGTCACGATGATGGGCGGGCCGTCGATCAACGTCGCCTTCGTGCTCGGCGTGAAGAACGCTGCGGGGCTCGGCGCGTCGCTCGACAAGCTGCTGCGCTCGCAGGGCATGCACGCGGCGCGGCGCAAGACCGAGTTCGAGGGCTACGTGGTCTACACGCTGCCGATCCCGCCGGTCGCGATCTCCTACGCGATCGTCGACGACTTCCTGGTCGTGTCGGCGTCGCCGACGCTGCTGCAGGACGTGCTGCGCCGGAAGAGCAACCTGGAGCTGCCGAGTCTCGGGCGATCGGAGTCCTTCAAGGCGAATTACTCATCGCTCATGGCCGCCCCGGGAATCCTGTTGTGGGCGAACACGTCGGACGAAGTCCTCGATTCGTTCACCAATGCGCTGGGCGGCCGAACGATCGACACGACGTTCACCTACCGCAGCGAGGACGGCGGCGGTGGTTTCGGCAGCGAGTCCGGCGGCGACGGATCCGATGGCGGAATCGACGATGTCCCCGTCGCAACCAACCCCGTGCAGCAGCGCGCCGACGCGTTTCTCGCCGCGCTCGAAGCACTCGATCCGGCGTTGCTGAAGAAGTACCTCCCGCCCGGCCACCTCGTCGCCATCAGCTGCGACGCGTCCGGCCTCCGACTCGAGGTGGTGGCGAAGTAATCGCGGGCGACGGTTCAGTTCGGGAGCGAACCGTCGCTCGCTTCGCAAACACCGACCGCATTTGGAACTGGCACGACACCGGTTCGTGTCACCGCGCTCGCGGCGACGCCGTCGGCCCACCTGGCGTAGTCGATGTCGCTCGCGATCCGCCGGAGGTGAGCGCCAAGCGTTTTCCTTCGCGCAAGTTCGTCCGACGTCGCTCAGCGTCGCGATCGACTCCCAACCGAGCGCGCAAAGAGATCGCAAGAGGGGTGCGCGAATCGGCAGCGTCGGATACCGGCCGCGCACACGGTTGAACCACCGCGCGTACGTGAGCTCGATCCACGCCATCGCGGCGGAAAGCTGCCCCAGAGTGCTCAGCCCGTAGAGGTGGAACTGGGTCGTCAGCAGCGAAGCGAAGTACCGCTTGTCGCGATCGTTCTCGAAGAGCGGGCGGTGCGCTGCTCCGCGGTTCGAAACATGGTGGCTGCTGCCGAGAACACCCTGTCGGTCTCGAGTTGGCGTGGGTGGTTCTCCGCCGCAAGGACGAGGCGGGGGGAACACTGGTGACGGTGCGTGCGGCCGCATCGGAGGTGGCGCCAGAAGAACGGATCGGCGTGGTGGGCGGCGACGTGCTCCCGAACTGAATGGGGCCAGCCCGTTCTATTCATGAAACCCCTGCTGCGGCTCGGTCGGTCGATCCAGGACTTCGTCGAAAACGCGCGGTCCTTCCTCAGCGGGTTTGCATGCCCGAAGGGCCGTTCCACCCGCGTCGTCGGAACCGCGCATTCCCTTCTCGTCCTGAACCGACATCCCGTCGCCGCGCAACGGGGATCATGAATCGAACGGGCTAGGGGCGCGTCGGCTTGGCGGCGTGGGGTTTGGCGGCAGGTGGGGAGGGGAAAGCGACGCCGGCTGCTCGAAGCAGTTCGAATGGCGGCGTGCCGCCGGCGAAGACGAAGACCTGCTGGTTGTCGAGTGTGACGGCGCGCGTCCCCGTGTGCACTCCGACGCTCGTTCCAGGATCCTCGCGCACGGTCAGCGTGACGGCATCGCTGCCGATTGCGGTCACCTCGCTGCGGAAGAGGACGGTGATCCGGCCGCTCGCCTGCGCCGCGGCGATGCGCTCCTCGTTGCGGCGCTTCAGTCGGAAGAACGACTCCTTGCGGTAGCTGAGTGTGACGCGGTTGCCCGGTTGGCCGGCAAGCGCAAGGGATGCCTCGATTGCGCTGTCGCCGCCGCCGACCACCAGCGCGTCGATGCCGCGATGGTGCGCTGCGTCGATCAGCCGGTAGACGACTTTCGGCAGTTCCTCGCCCGGCACATCGAGCTTGCGCGGCGTGCCGCGCCGGCCGAGCGCGAGCACCACCGTGTGCGCGCGCACTTCGCCGACTTCGTCTGCGCCGCCGCCATTCCGCGTCGTCAACAAGAACGAATCACCGTCGCGCACGATCGACTCGACGCGCGTCTCGCTGCGCACGCGAATCGGGAACCGCCGCACCGCATCCGCGAACAACTCGACGAGTTCCTCCTTCAGGTACTCGCTCTTCTTCAGGCGGCCGATCAGCGGCAGCTCGACCGGCTGCGTCATCACCAGCTTCTGACGCGGGTAGTGCAGGATCGTGCCACCGAGCGTGTCCTGCTCGAGCAGCACGTGGGAGAGTTTGTGCTCGATCGCGCGCAGCGCTGCGGCGAGTCCGGCGGGTCCGGCGCCGACGATGGCGACGTCCACGACGCCGGGCTCGTGGCCGGCGGTCGGAGGGCCGACTGGATCGCGGCCGCCGCGACCATTGCACCGCCGCGCGATCTCGTCGACCGCGGTGGTCGCCTGCGCGACGGCATGGCGGATCAGCGCGATGCCGGAGAGCTCGCCAGCGATGAAAAGCCCGGGCACGCTCGATTCCTGCACGGCGGAGAGCAGCGGCAGGTCCTCGCGCAACGCCAGCGCGCCGAGCCCCACATGGATCGCGCCGACGGGGCAGGCGACTTCGCAGCGGCCGTGGCCGACGCAGCGCGCGCCGTGGACCACGCGCGCGACGCCGTCAAGCACCGCGAGCACTCCCTCTGCGGGACACGCCTTCACGCACAGTCCGCAGCCGACCCATTGCAGCGCCTCGATCTGGGGATGCTGCGCGAGCGGCTGATCGGAGCCGCGGTTGCGTGCATCGTCGAGTTCGGCGCGCGCGGCCTCCTCGCGCTGGCGCGCAGCGCGCCGCTCGATCCACGCGAGCGCGAACAGCAGCGGCGCCAGGACCGCGATGAAACCGAGGATCGGGGTCAGCATCTCAGAGTGCCTGACTGAATGAACTCGTCCGACCGAGGCCGAGCGAGAGTGTCGCGGGCGAGGAGGGCGAAGCGGACGACCCCGTGGGTCGTCGATGCAGTCCGACGAAGTTCTGCGGCACTCGCAGCCGGCCGAATCGAGAGGACATCCTGTTTAGTCACTCCTAGAAGCGCCAGGTGAGTCCGAGATCGGCGGAGAGCGTGTCGAGATCGTCGCCGAGGCTCTTCGCGAGCCGCAACCAGAGCGACGCCTTGCTCGCGATCTGTCGGGTCGCGAAGAGCGATGCCGTCTGCGTGAAGTACGCGTCGCCGCCGTCGACCTCGAGCGTTGTCGCGTCATAGCCGAGTCGCAGCGACAGGTTTCCGCTTGGCGTCCAGGTGAGGCCAGTGCTGCCGCCGAGTCCGTCCTGGTCGAGGCCGACGAGGTTGAACACGGCGAGGTCGCCGCCGAACGTCTGCCAGGCGAACAGCGTCGAATCGCGAACACGCAGCGTGGCCTGCAAGTCCATGGGGGTGCCGTCGCCCATCAGCACCGCGATCTCCTGCTCCAGCGCGAGCCCCGATTTCCATGTCTCGAGCGCAGCGAGGGCGGTACGCGTGCGGCCGCGACCGTAACTCGTGTCATCCGGCACGATGCGGCGCAGCGAATCGGTGTCGGGGTTTTCGTAGTGCGACCAGGTGCCGCGCAGGCCGAAGTTCTCGGTGGTGCGCCAGAACCCGCTCGCGTGCAATCGCGTGAGGCTCGCACCGGAGCGGCTCCCCTCGTCGCCGCCGTAGACGTCGAGTTGCGTCGACGCTCGGAGCCAGTGGCCACCCGCGAAGCTGGCGCTCGCCTCCGCGAGCAACGCGTGCTGATCGGCGCTCCCCTCGAACCAACTCGCCATGCCGCCAAGGGTCACGCCGAGGCGCGTGCCGGCGGCCGTTTTCTGCTCGACCGCCCCCCAGCCGGCCATGACCATTTCATCCGTGCGCACGCCGAGGTCGTCGCGATCGGGCCGGAAGCCGATCAATCCACCGACGCGCGCGCCCTCGCCGACGGTCTTCTCCGCGTAGGTCCCGTCGATGCGGCCGATGCCCGGCAGCGCGAGTGGCAGGAACCGGCCGAAACCGCCGACGCTGCCGTCCTCGAAGTGGCGGCGGGCGACCAGTGTGTCGGCACGCAGTCGCCACTCGTCCTGCTTTGGGTCGTCGGAGTAGCCGTCGCCGCTGCGGCGGTTCAGGTCGAAGCGGAACTGCAGCGACCAAGGGTCGCCGCCGCTGCGCTCGACGTCGCCGCTCGCGAAGAGGCGCAGGTTGGCGTAGTCGCGGCCGTTCTCCGCGTCGTGCAGCCAGCTTGTGCCGAAGCCGGTGCTGCCATGGAAAAAGTTCCCGCGCGACGTGGTGCCGGCCTGCACCGGAGGCGCGAGCAGCGGTAGGAACGGAGCGGAGGGAGCGTCGCGCTCGCCTGTCGCTGGCGCGCGCGGCGCAACGGTGCCAGGTGCCGCGGCGCCAGGTGTCGTGACGCCGCGCAACACGGCGCGATCGCCGGCCTTGATGCCTGCGTCCGGCTCGGCCGTGACGTAGCCGGCGAAGCAGGAGGTGGCGCTGACGTGCCGCACTTCGACCTCGGCCAGCACGCGACCGTCACGCTCGATGGTGCCGCGCGTGCCGGGGACGACGCCGGCATCGCCGCCGACGCCAAGGTAGACGCCGTCGGCAGCCGCCTGCGTCACCGTCGCCGCGAGATCGCGCGCGCCGCTCGTTAGCTCGCCGCGGGCGTCCCTCCGCGCGACTTCCTGGGCGACGGCTCCACCGCCCTACGCGACTCCGATCAGCGCGAGGAGCGCCGCCGCGATGCCTCGCGCGCTGCTCATTCGCGTCCATCTGGATGGCAGGAGAAGCAGGCAAGGCTGTTCCACGAGTAGCCCTGCTCGTCCTTGTGCTCCTTGTCTGCCTCCGACTGGCGGTGCTCGTGGCAGTCGATGCAGGAGAACGTCGGATAGTTGCCGGTCGTGTGGCAATCGGCGCAGTCGAGGCCGTCGTGCGCGCCGCTGATAGGGAACGAGTCGTGGTCGAAGTTCCCATCGCCCCACGTGTTGGCCGTGTGGCATTGCTCGCAGCTCGTCCCGAATCCGGCGGTGGCGTGGTCGGGAGCGGTGGTCGCCGCGTAGTCCGCGGCGTGGCAGCTGTAGCAGTCGCGCGGAGTCCCGGCGAAGCCGCCGGCGACATGGCAGTTGGTGCAGTCGGCGGCGCGGTGCTGCCCCTGCAGCGCGAAGGTCGTGTGCGCGAAGTGGGCGCCACGCCATGCGGTCGGCGAGTGGCAACGTTGGCAGTCGTCCTGGTACCCGAGCGCGACATGGTCGGGGCTCGTGGCGCTCGCGAGGTCAGCTTGATGGCACGCGGCGCACTCGAGCGGAGCGCCCACATAACGGCCGATGCGAGCCTGTTCATGGCAGCGGTCGCAGGCGGCGGCGAGGTGCGCGCCGGCCAGCGGGAAGCGCGTCCTCGCATGCTCGGCGATACGCCCGGTCGGCTCGAAGGTCTGCTGGTCGTGGCATGCCGTGCAATCGCCCCCGAGCGTCCCTTCGTGCGGATCGACGTGACAGCCGCCGCAACCGTGCACCACGAACTCGCTCACGAGACCGCGGTCGTTGTGGCAGCGCAGGCAGGAGGCGTTCGCGTGCGCTCCTTCGAGGGCGGTTCCGGTCGCCGCCGCATGATCGAAGGCGAAGTCGGGCTTCAGCAGATCCCATCGTTGCGCGACGTGGCAGAGCGAGCAGTCGGTCGGGAACGTGCGATGGGGGACGAGCGGACCGAAGCGTCCTTCGTCCCAGCCTTGTCGCGGCAGCGGGCGCAGCGCGTAGCAGGCGGCGAGGAGCAGCACGCCGCCGATCGCGAAGAGGGCGCGGTGCGGTGCGGAAGCTCGCATTTCACCGTGCGGTGTGGCAGTCACGGCATTCGACTCCGAGCGGGGCGTAGTGGATCACCTCGCGACCATCGGCCTGTGGCACCGAGCGATGGCACTTCACGCAGGCGACCTGCGCGTGAACTCCATCGAGGGCGAAGCGCGAGTCGCGTTGGTGGTCGAAGGTCACAGGGAGCCAGCGCTCGTCGGAGCGATGGCACTGGTTGCAGTCGTTGCCGGCGCGCGTCAGCTGGCCGGCATGCGGATCGGCGTGGCAGCTCCTGCAGTCGCGCGGCGTTCCGGCCCAGATCCGCGTCCCGTCGGCGCGCGCGCGGTGGCAGTCGTTGCATGCGACGGCGAGGTGTGCGCCGGCGAGCGGCGGTTGGTGGCGACTTGCGGAAAATGTCGACGGCACGAATCGCTGCTCGTTGTGACATTCGGCACAACCACCCGGCTGACTGCAGAACTGCCCGGCGTGCGGGTCGGTGTGGCAGGCGGCACATGCCTGCGGTGTGGCGAGGTAACGCACGGGAGCATCGGGCGCGGCCGCCTTGTGGCATCCGCCGCAGGTCGCCTTGACATGGGCGCCGACCAGCGGCGGATGGCGCGTCGCCATATCGAAGTGCGAGGGCGTGAAAGCCCTCTCGTCATGGCAGGCCGCGCAGCCCTGGCCGCGCGGTTCGAACTGACCGCCATGTGGATCGACGTGGCATTCACCGCAGGTCGCCGGTGTCGCGACGAAGCGCGCGGGCGCGCTTTGCGTCGGCGGAAAGTGGCATTCTTCGCAGGCGAGTTCCTGGTGGCGCTCGCGCAGTTCAGGCTGATGCGCGGCGACGGTGATCGTCGACGGCTTGAAGTGGGTCGAGTGACATTCGGCGCAGCGCCATTCGCGGGGGCCGAACTGGCCGCCGTGCGGCGATTCGTGGCAGGCGACGCAGTCCTCGGCGCGCCGGCCGGAGAAGCGTCCGGCGTAAGGTCGCTCCGGATCGTGGCACGCGCGGCACTCGCGATCGGAGTGCGGCGGCGTCAGCTGAAAACCGAGTCGCGCGTGGTCGGCCGGCGTGAAGCGCGGCGTCGCTGTCGCGAACGTGTCGTCAGCAACCTTGTGGCAGGCGTCGCAGCGATCTGTCGGCAGCTCGCGATGCGGCGTGGCGTGGCACTGTTCGCAGGTTGTGCCGCGCACCTTGGCGAAATCGAGCGCAGCCGGATGACACTCCGCGCAGCCGACGCGCGCATGCCCGCCGAGCAACTGGAAGTGCTGCGCGTGCGCGAACTTGGCGGCTGGCTTGAAGCTCTGCTGCGCGTGGCAGGCGGCGCAGTCGTCGATCATCACCTCGCCGTGCGGATCGTCGTGGCAGGAGGCACACTCCTGCGTGAGGCCAAGGTACGTCCGCGTCGCCGGTGCCATCGCCAGCCGGTCGACGTGGCACAGCACGCAGTCGAGTTGTGCGTGCGCCCCCGCGAGCCTGAAATCGACGTGTTGGTGGGCGCATTCGGCAGCCGGCTTGCCCCCCCAGGAGCGCTCGCTGACGAGCGGGAAGTCGGCGCCCCAATGCTCGGCGTGGCACTGGTCGCAGTCTTGCGCACCTTTGGCGACGAGCGCACCGTGCCAGCCGGCTCCGCTGGCGAGCTGGTTCGCGATCGCCTCGTGGCAACCGGTGCAGGCCTTGATGCGCCCGCCCGCCGCGTGGCACCGTTTGCAACCTTCCGGCCCCTGCAGTTCCGGCCGCGCCGCGTGGACGGCAGCGAGTGCGCCGGGACTCGGGGCGACGCGGGCCAGATTGCCCGCCAGCGCCACGACGGCGACGCCGAGCAGCAGGAACAGGACATCGCGCACCCTCATCGCCAGAGCTTCCCGAAGTCGAGCGAGTCGAAGCGCACGGCGAGAACGACGTGGCAAAGAGCGGTGCCGACCATCACCAGCGCGAGCCAGCGATGGAAAAACCGCCACGACGCCATCAACGCCGACAGATCACGCAGGCGAGCGAGGCGTTGCGCCTCGCGCAGGATCGCGGCGAGGAGCGGCTCGACGCGGCGGCGCACCGCGATGTCAGGTGTGCGTTCGCGCAGCAGCGCTGCGATAGCGCTCGTGAGCCGCTCGTGCCGCCCGGTCGCCGAAGAGGACACCGCGCAGCGCGAGAAGACGCGAGACGGCGCCGTTCGCTTCGGTCGGGGCGAGTTCGAGCGGCGGCAGGCCGAGCGCGGCGAGTTGGTGGCGCAGCTCTGCAAAACGTGCGCGCGCCTCGTCGAGCGAGAGTTCGCGCCCTTCGCGCCTCCGCGGCAACTGCGCGCGGACGTATCGGCCGATCACGCCCGTGATCAGAACGATGCCGAGCGCGACGCTCGCAATCGCCGCCGGTGCGCTGCGGAGATGTACCGTCGAATGCAGCAGCACGCAGCCGCCGGCAAGCAGCCCCGACACGACGTGCAGGTCCATCCACCCGCGCAGCCCGCCGAGCCAGTCGCTCGCGACGAGGCGGCGACGCACGAGGTAGGCGAGATTCACCACCATCAGCGCGATCGCGGCGACACCGAGAGCCAAGCCGACCTCGCCGCTCGAGCAGAGGATCGCGTGACGGGGATGCATGGCCTGCGCGGTCAACGGCGCGCGGTAGTAACTGCTATCGCGCCATGCAAGGAATGCGAGAAGCGTGATCCCCATCGCAAGTGCGAGCAGCGACCACCACGGCTTGGTGCGATCGCGGCGAGGCGGCGGCTGCGGGGGGGCTCACGTGGGGACGATTGCCAAAGAGTCCGTGATCGGGACGGGATTCGAGCCGGCGCGGGCGTGCCGCGCGGGGGGATCGCGAACCTGGATCGCAGCTGGCGTGCCAGCCGCGACGGCGGCCTGATCGGGAAGGAGTTCGCTACCGGCTCGACCGCAACCGCAGCTGCCGGATCTCGACCGGTGCCGTCGCGCCGACCGGCAACTCGAAGCCGAGCGCGCCTTCCGTGCGCCCGCCGCGATCTTCGGTGTCGACGGTGATCGTGCCATTGAGTCGGACCGTGATGCGCGCGCCCTCCGCCGTGATCAGGAAGTGATTCCAGCCGCTCCGTTCGGGCAGCGGCCACCAGATCTCCTGGCGCGGTTGCACGATCACGCCGCGGCCGTTCGCCTCGCGCAGACGACCCCACGCCGAGCCGCCGGCGTCGGTTGCGTAGCTCGCGCCACTTTCCGCTTCGCCGCTTGCGGTCCGGAACAGGAAAGTCAGTTGCTGTTCCTTGTCGCTAAGGCGTGCTTCGAACTCAACCGCGAATTCACCGACTGGATTCGCGATCAACCATTCGGCGCCGGTGGCGCTGCGATCGCCATCGCCATCGCCATCGCCACCGCCATTGCTGCCACTGCCGCCATTCGGTGCGCCGCGAAGCACACCGTCCGCGAGGGTCCACGCTGCGCCCGAAGCCGTCGCCGCGGCCAGCGTCCGCGCATCGAGCAGCGGCCGCCAACCCGCCTCCTTCGCCGGCGCCACGATCGTCGGTGCCAACAGCCAGGCGGTGAGGTCAGCGAACTGCTCGTAGGAGAGCCCGTCAGCCAAGCTTTCCGGCATCACCGACTTGGTCGCGGGCTTTCGCCGCTCGATCTGCGTGGCGGGAATGTCGACCTGCTTGCCGGTCAGGTCGACCAGCAGCACGTGCTTGTCGTCCGAGATCAGGGGCATGCCGGTCAGCACGTCGCCGTTCTTCAGGAAGACGTTCAGGCCGCGGTACTGGTCGGAGATCGTCCGCGACGGCGCCAGCATCGACTCGATCAGATCGCGCGGGCCGAAGCGCGCGCCGATCGTGGTGAGGTCTGGGCCGACGTTGGTGCCGTACTCGCCGCGCTTGTGGCATTTCGAGCAGAGCTCCTGGAACAGGAGCCCGCCTTCCGGCAGCGAGCGATGCGGCGCCTGCAGCGTCCGCTCGACGAAGGTGAGGACGCGGTCGAACTCGCGCGGCTCGGCGGCGGAGGCGGGCGGGCGGGCGGTCGCGGCCGAGGCGGTCAGGCGCGCGGCGGCCTCGGCGTCGAGCGTTGCGCGCTCTTCCGTCGACAGCCCAATCGCGGCGTCGTCGCGGATGTGCGTGAGGTAGCCGACGTAGCTCATGCCGCCGGTGTTGGCGCGGATCGAGTCGTCGAGCCAGCGATGGAATGCAACGTGCGCGCCCTCCGGCCACGGCTCCTTCACGCAGCGCAGCGCATTGGCGTAGGCGACGCGCTGCTCGCGCGAAGGCTCTTGCTGGAACGCGCGCCAGAGCGATGCCGCGGCGCCGGGCGGCGCGAACGCGGCGATCAGCTGCGCCCAGTCGCGGTTGGCGGCGAGGTCGGTGCACGGGAAGCCGGTGAGCAGTTTCGAGCCATCGATCAAGGTGTTCGACGCGTTTGGCTCTTTCACCGCGTCTTGCATCGCGATGCGCCAGAGCTGGAGCGCGCGCAGCAGTGCGTGGCGGAGTTCGCCTTCGACGCCCGGCTGCGTGAACAGGTCAAGCGCGCGGTGGAGTCGCGCCGCGGCTCGCGCGGCGGTCTGCGGTTGCCCGGCTTTCTGGACCGCAGGGGGCGCCGTCGTCGCGAGGTCGCGCGCGCTCTGCGTCCTCGCCTCGAGGATCAGCAGTTCGGCGGCGGCGATCGGCTCGGTCGCCGGATCGAGCGCCTTGGCCAGCAACTGCGCGCGCTCCTCCTCTGGGCGGCGCTCGAGTTCGCGCGCGGCAAGGAAGCGCCGCCACCGGTCGGGCGATGCGAACTCGCGGACCAGCGCCGCAGCCGGCACCTTCGTCAGCTGCGCGACGACCTCGCGCGCGCGCGCCGCCGCATCTGGCTGCGCAACGACCGGCTCCGGCGCCCCGACCCACTTCAGCCGGTGCACGCCGCCGACGGTTCCGCGGCCGCCGGTCGCGAACAGCAGCGAACCGTCGCCGTCCATCGCCAGATCGGTCACGTTCAGCGGATGGCCTCGCAGCAGCACATCGGCAGTCATGTCGTAGCTCGTCCCGCGCGGGGTCCCGCGGAACGCGTAGATCACGCCGAGCGACCAGTCCGCCGCGAGGATCGAACCGCGGAAGCGCTCGGGGAACTGTGTGCCAGTGCAGAGGCACATCCCGGTCGGTGAACCGCGCCCGGCTTCGATCGTCGGCGGCAACGAGTCGGCGGCGCTGTTCGGCCAGACGCTCGAACCGGTGCGCCAGCCGTATTCGCCGCCCGGCACGACGTGCACGATGCGGACCGGTCGGTACCACGGCAGCCCGACGTCCCACTCCATGTCGGAGTCGAAGGTGAAGAGCTCGCCGCGTTCGTCGAAGGCGAGGTCGTAGTGGTTGCGGAAGCCGGCGGCGAACAGTTCGCAGGTCCCGCCCTTTGGATCAACGCGCAGGATGAAGCCGCCCGGCGCCTTGCACTCGGTCGCGTGGCCGTTCGGGTCGACGTAGGTCGGCAGGACGTGGCCTTCGTAAGTGAGGCGATAGGGCGAGGTCGAGGCTGGCGGTTGGCCGAGGCGCGCGTGGTTGCCGATGGCGACGTAGAGCCAGCCGTCGGGGCCTTCGACGATCGCGTGCGGCCCGTGCTCGCCGAGGTCGCCGTCGAGTGCGACGACTTTCTGCGGCGCGGTTGCGCCATCGGGGAGACGGTAGAGACCGTGGCCGTCCGGTCCGGCACCAGTGAACCAAGTGATGCCGGGCTGCCAGAACATCCCCTGGCAGCCCTTGATCGCTGCGGTGAACGGGCGCACGACTTCGGCGCGGCCGTCGCTGTCGGCGTCGAGCAGTTCGAAAATCGGCCCGCCTTCGACATTGGCGAGGAAACGGCCGGGACCGGCGGCGGCAAGCGCGACGACCGAGCCGAATCCCTCCGCGACCGTCTCGAGCGCGAACCCGGGCAGCGGATCAAACGTGGGAGCGGGTGGTGCCTGCAGCTCGCCCCATGGCGCCATTCCGAACGGACCGATGTCGTGAGCCGGCTTCCAGGCGCCAGTGGGCAAGAGGGTGGCATCGATGTTGTCGGGCAGCAATGCGGCCAGCCAGGACGTGTCGGAGACGACGCGAGCCTTGGTGCCGTCGGCGCGCGTGACTTCGAGCGCGAAGACGAACGCGGCGGGGCCGCCTTCATTGTGGCAGCTCGCGATCAGCGTGTTGTCGCCGGCGTGCAGCAGATGAGTGAGGTCGAAACGCTGCAGGCGACTCCAGTCGTCGCCGCGTCCGGCGACGCTGCCGTTGACGACGAGGCGGAAGTGGTTGTCGCAGGTGACCCACGCGAAGGCGCGTTGCGGCGTGCCGGTGAGTGCGATGCTCTTCGAGAGCAGCAGCGCTTCGTTCGGGTCGACCGTGGGCTTCGAGGAGCCGCCGCCGCCGTCGTCGCCCCAGATCCAGTGCGCGCCGCTCATCGACTGCGCACCGGCGGCGGGAGACAAGGCCGCCGCAACCCACGGCACCGCGAGGAGCGGGACGGCGGTGATCGGGACGGCAGTGAACGGCGCAGACAGGAGCAAGCCGAACGCGCGGGCGATGACCTGAACGACGGTGGGGTGATTCATGGGGCGGTATCTTGCCGTGATGTTTCGCGCCGTCACGGTCTTCTGCGGCTCGCGGCACGGACACGATCCGCGCTATGCCGCCGCCGCGCGCGAGCTCGGCGTGGCCCTGGTCCGCCGCGGGATCACGCTGGTGTGGGGGGCGGGCCGGGTCGGCCTCATGGGGGAGGTCGCAGACGCCGTGCTGGCGGCTGGTGGGCACGTGCGCGGAGTGATCCCCGACTTCCTGCGCACTGAGGAGTTGCTTCACCCGGGGATCGCTCCGGGCGACCTCGCCGTCACCGAGACGCTGTTCGAGCGCAAGCGGCTGCTGATCGAGTCGGCCGACGCGTTCGTGGTGCTCCCGGGCGGACTCGGAACGCTCGACGAGTTGTTCGAGGTCGTGACTCTGAGGCAGTTGCGGCGGCCCGCGGGGCCGTGCGGCCTGCTGAACGTCGCCGGCTACTTCGATCCACTCCTGGCGCAGCTTGAGCGTTCGGTGTCGGAAGGCTTCGTCGATCGCGCGCACGTCGACGCGCTGCTGGTCGAGGCAGACGGGGAACGGCTACTCGCCGCGCTCGAGGCGCGCGCAGCCGCAGGGTCGCCGTGAAAGTGAGCGGGCCGGCGCGTGGATCCGCGCCGGCCCGTTCGAGAATCATTGATCCGAGCTGAGTTCAGCGACGGATCTCAGTAGCGATCGCCGCCGCCCCGGCCACCGCCGCCGAAGCCGCCGCCGCCACTACGGCCGCCGCCGCCGCCGCCGCCGAAGCCGCCGCCGCCGCCGCCGCCGCCGAATCCGCCACCACCACCGCCGCCGCCAAAGCCGCCGCCGCCGCCGCTACGCGGACGGAAGCCGCCGCCGCCGCCGCCGCCGCGATCTTCGCGCGGCTTGGCTTCGTTGACCGTGAGAGGACGGCCGTTCATCTTCTGGCCGTTCAGTCCATCGATCGCCTTCTTGGCGTCGTCATCCGTGGTCATTTCCACGAAACCGAAGCCCTTCGAGCGGCCGGTCTCGCGGTCCATGATCACGTCCGCGCTCTTCACGCCGCCATGAGCTGCGAACATCTGGTTCAGCTCTTCGCTCGTGGTCGAGTACGGGAGGTTTCCGACATACAACTTCGTGCCCATTCTTCAGTCTCCGGTCAACGGACAGCGGCCGCGAGCTGGGCAGCCCGCGCCGCAATTCCTAACGGCCACTCGCGTGGCCAAACGTGCATCCAAGAACCCAACGGGCGTGTGCTTAAGACCACTCACCGGCCAATACGACTGGACGGCAACTCATCACAGGGCAGTTCGACGAAACGGGGGTCACGCTTTCACGCGAATGGACGCGATCTTGGACTCGTGGGATTGACGGCACTGCAGTCGCATCGCGACCGCGCGCGCACCACGGGAGACCGAGACGAGAGCCATCAATCGCAATCGCAGGACCTTGTTCCGCCGAGCTACCCAGCCCGACGGGGCGGGACGATAGCAGCGCTTTCTCCTGGCGGCGAAGAGGGAAAATTGCGGTGGCGCCCACGCGGCGTTTCAGTTCGGGAGCAAACCGTCGCCTTTCGGCAAACAATCGACGCACATCCGCCGCTTCAATCGAGGCAACCGAAATGACGGCCGCGGCTCAGCTCGTCTCACCCCTGCGACCGTCCGCTTCCAGCTTGCGAAACACCGGTTGGCTCGATCGCTAACTATTTTTCAGATCAAGAGTTACGGCGGAATCGCAGGGGCACATCTGCCCGTGCATTGGGTCCCGTGCCGCCACCCTGCATCGAGGTTCACGGAGCGTCGAACGATCGGCGGTTTCATTCCGACCCGACGCGTCGCTCGGAAGACGAGCGGCGCTTCGGTGCCGAACTGAAACGTCGCTGATCAGGCCGTCGGCGCCGTCGGCGTCGCGGAGGAGTCCTTGCGGGCGGCACGGGCTTCGGATGCGAGCCAGATGCCGGCGAGGGTGATCAGGGTCATCACGCCGTAGGTGGTCCACAACCAGAAGTCGACACCATCGGTCTCGCCGTACGCGTGGAGGCCGACGCCGAGCTGATTCACTCCCCACCAGGAGAAGACCACGATGTTGGCGCCGAAGACCGCCGCGGCGCAGATGCCGAGGTCGCGCAGATAACCGCCCATTCGTCCGTGTAGCAGCGCGATCTCCCACAAGCAGATCATCAGCGCGCCGTTTTCCTTGGGGTCCCAGCCCCAGAACCGGCCCCACGAGTCATTCGCCCAGACGCCGCCCAGGATCGTCCCGACCACACTGAACAGCAGCCCGAAGCAGATCACGCCGTAGACCATCTTTGCAACCGATTTGTAGTAGGCCTCGTCGCCGCGACGGAGCCCGCAGAGTCTGCCGAGGATGTAGATCGCGCCGAGCACTCCGGCCAGCAGCCCCGCCGAGTAGCCGATCGTGACCGTCGTCACGTGGGTCGACAGCCAGAAGTTGGTGTCGAGCACCGCTTGCAGCTGCGGCATCGTTTCGTTGCCGCGCTCGAACGCCTCTTTCACTTCGTAGCGCTGGGTCAGGAACAGTCCTGCGGCGCCGAGCGCCGCCGCCACCACCACGGCGACTCGCCGCCGATCGATGAACTCGATCACCAGACAGACGAGCACCGCCGCCGCCGTGATGAAGGGGATCGTCTCGTAGAGGTTCGAGACCGGCGGCCGCGCGCGCAGGTAGCCGCGCCAGACGATGGCCGCGATCTGCAGCGCCAGCGGAACCGTCAGCACCCACGGCAGCGCGCGGTGGTACTTCTCCGCGCCGCGCAGCAACCAGCCGATCGCGATCGCCACGAAGCAAAGGACGTAGAGCACCTGCGCCCAATAGAAGAGGTCAGCGCGGACGTAGCCGATCTCGCTGTCGATCTTTCGGTACTCCTCGCGCGCGGTCGCCGTCGCGACCAGCGAATCGACCGCACGCTTTAGCGCCGCCTTCATTTGCGCCTGATCGGGCCGCGCCGCCCACGCCTCCTCGAGTGCCTCGATTGCCGGCAGGTGGAGCGCGAGCAGCGTCTTGTCGCCCAATCCGACCCGTTGGTGCACGTCCGCCAGCGAGTACCACGTCTCGATCGTGCTGCCGCCGGCGCTGACTTCCGCCGGGCTGGCGTTGTACAGCGATGTGCGCACCTTGGGCGTCGGCTTCGCGTCGGGCGGCCAGATCGTGAGGTGGCTCGAGTAGTTCGCCATGACTTCGGCGAAGTTCTGCAGCCGCGCGATCGACTCGCGCGTCGCGTCGTTCTCGGCCGAGGCCTGCAGCGCGGTGAGGTCGCTTCCCTTCTCGAGCAGCACAGAGAAACGCACGCCGTCGCCGCCAAGTAGCTCACGCACCGCGTCGCTCTCTGGCGCCTTGACGAAATCGCTCATCGCGAACGAGAGCGTCGCCATCAGCCCCTCGAAGTCGTTCACCTTGGTGGCGAGTTGGAAGACCTGCGTTTCGAGGTAGGTCCGGTTCTTCGCGTCGCTCTTGATCGGGTCGCGGCGCATGGCCTGCGCCTGCTTAATGAGTTGCTCCCGGCCCGCTTCGAGCTCGTCGTAGCTGTAGCGATCGCGTTTGCCGCGGCCGACGATCCGCTCGATGCCGATCGCGTCGAGCACTTCCCAGGTCTGCAGCTGGAAGCAGCGGTAGGACTGCGCCCGCGTCGGGAAGAACACGCAATCGAGCAGGAACTCGACCGGCCCGAACAAACTCTTCGTGTCGTCGTCCCCGTCAGCCGTCCCTTTGTCGTCGACCAGGGTGAAGGTGCCGCGCCCGTTCAACTGCATCAGCATGAAGCGCGCGTAGCTTGACAGCGGCTTGACCCGCCCCTGCTCCTGGATCGGCAGGCGCGAAACGATCGCGACCAGCTCTTCGTCCCACGCTTCGCCGCGCGACGGTTCAGCCGCTCGCTCGGGCGCTTCCTGCGCGCGAAGCGTCGCGACGGAGAGGGTCAACGCGACGATCGGAGCAGACCAGCGGGCGAAGTGCTTCATGACAAGCCCTCACTCAATCCTTGGCCGACGCGGCGGCGAGCCGGCGCGACGAGGTGATGTACTTCCAGAGGCGCATGCAGAAATGGAACAAGAGCCCAATCCCGATGACGAAGCATGACCACTTCGGCCACTGATCGGACGGATTCTCGACCACCGTGAACTCGGAGAAGAGATTCGCGGGCAGCGGGCGCGTTTGCGGCCCCCAGCCGGTCTGGAACAGGATGTAGCCGGTGTGACGAAGCGGCTCGTTCATCGTGATTCTCATCGCTTGCTGCTGCGAGCCTTCGATCTTGGTGATGTTGCTCCAGAACGTCCGCGGGCTCGCCGTTCCAGGATGGAACTCGACGAAGATCTTCTCGAGACGCACGTCGAACGGCAGTTCGTAGCGGCGCCGACCGAGCTCGATCAACCACTGCTTGCCGCCCGCCAGGACGGTGAGCGGCTGCCTCTCGAATGCCCAGACGATCCCGTCGATCTGCCGTCCGGTCGCCTTCTCCGCGATCGTCACGTAGGCGCCGGGGGCGTTGCGCTCGTTCTCGGTATCGGGCGGCATCGCCTTGACGACGTAGCGGTCGATGACCGGTCCGTCGCCCTTGAACATGGGCCCCTGCGGCAACACGTTGCAGTTCTTGAACGTCTTGGTGATCAGCAGGTCGAACGGCAGCACGTCGCTGGTGAAGCGGCGAGTTCCCTTGACGAGGTCGCGCCACTCTTCGCCGGGGATCACGTGCTCCGTCACGCGGCCGGTCGCGGCGGCGTCGCGAATCGTCACGTCCCAGTCGTGGAACGAGAAGTAGTGGCGGTTCGACTGGCCCGGTTCGACATGCAGCATTCCTTCGTGCGACCAGCGGAACTTCACGAACCCCGCCCCCAGCATCAGCACCATGCCGAGATGCGTCACCAAGATGCCCGCGCGGGCGAAGTCCTTCCGCAGCCGCACGATGCCGCCGCAGACCAGGTTCACCATCAGCAGCGTCAGCAGCAGATTCACGCCCGGCAACGGGATCGGGATCGCCGGCAGCGTCATCAGCGGCTTCGACCCCGCATCGGCCCACGGCAGCTGCACCGCCCACGGTCCGGCTTCATGCACGAGGAAGTACGACTCGAAGTACTTCTTCTGCGTCTCGTAGAGCCCAAACTCGATCTGCTCCAACGTTCCCAGCCAGGTCAGCAAGAAAAGGAACAGCAGGATCACAGCGACGAAGCCAAACGACGACGTCAGGCGGATCAGCCGATTCATCAGCAAGCGCATGCGCATTCCCTCACCGCTTCAGCGAGGCGCAGAGTTCGCGGAACGCATCGCGCACGACGTCGTCGATCTCGGTCTCGGGCCCGGTCATCTTGACGAACAGCGACCGATCGCCCAGCAGCACCATCGCTCCGAGCATCCGCGCCTGCGGGATGGAACGCTGGTTCATCGAATCCTCGAACGCGCCGATCAGATCGAGCAGGACGCCCTCCTTGCCGCAGAGGGTCACGGTCGGGAGGTCCGCGAGCTCGTCGACGGAGATCGGCCCGAGGCCGATCTGCCCGCGCCAGCGATCGACGTTGCTCTTGATCCCACCACCATCGGAGGAGAGCGAGGTGATCGCGCACTCGGTCTGCGTGGTGTTGGGTGGCCGCAACGTCGCCACCCGCGTCGCGCGGTCGGGATCGCGCGTCCAGCCCGACGGGGCGCTCCATTCGATGCCCTGGTTCGAGCCACCGAGCGGGTTCGCGGCGGCAGCGCCGCTCGTCGATCCCGCGCCGGATGCGGCTTCGGCCGCATGATCGTGGCCATCGTGCTCGTCGTGCGCTGCGCTCGCGCCGACTTCCTCGAGTCGCAGGGAGTTCGCGAAAGCGTCGAAGTTCGCCGCCTCCGCCGCGACCGCGGCCGCCGGTCCGGTGAGTTTCACGAACAGCGCCTGCTCGCCGAATGCCGCGATCACGCCGCGCAACACGTAGCCGCTCTTCGCGGCGCCACCCATGGCGGTGAAGTCGCCTTCAAGTTCGACCAAGACTCCGTCGAGTCCCATCAACAGGCGCTTGGGCAGTGCCGCAACGCCCGCGGCGTCGAGCGGCGGTTGCCCCATCTGGCCGCGCCACCGATTCACGTTGTCGAGCATCCCACCACCGCCGCCGCCCAGCACGCTGAAGTAGCACTCGGCGTCGGGGTTCCCGGCCGGCTGCAAGTTCGCGCGACGCATTTCCGTCGGCGGCAGTTCGATCCAGCCGGGAGGGTTGTCCCACACCAACTCGCGCGCTGGGGCTGCGGGTTCCGCTGCGTTCGGTGCCGTCATCGAGCCGAATCGATCCTCGCTGGTGGCCCCAATCTGGTGCTGGCCCGGCGCGATGTCGATCTCGCGGGTCGTCGTGATGGCGCGTGGTCCGCTGTCCTCGCTGCTGCAACTGCACGCAGGGAGGACCGCAGCCAGCAGAAGACGGAAGGCGACAGAGCGTTCGGGCATGCCGGGGGCACTCGTTTTGAAGGTGAGTTCGGAGCGCAGTGAAGTTCGATCCGCTGCCGCGCGCCGCGCGATCGGCCGGACAGTATCGCCGTTGCGCTCGCCCGCTCGATTGACGATCCCCGTCACGATCCGCGTCAGGGGTTTCAGAAATCGGTCGCGCTCGCAACGCGAATCCCGGGCCTCAGTGGCGCCGAGGCTGAGCTACTTCCGCAGTTGCAGCTCGACTTCGCCGATCCCCAGGGCGTCCTTGATCGCGGGTCGGTCGCTCGCATCCAGGAGCCTTACGTCGACGCGGCGAATCACCGCGATCCGCGGGAGTCTCAGCATCCCTTTGCGACCGTCCGCGGGCAGCGTGACCTCGAACGTCCCGCTCTTGCCGCGATCGAGCGACACCTCGACCCGGCGCAGCCGCCACGCCTGCCGCTCGGGCTCGAAGCCGCGCTGCTGGATCGGCGTGATCAGCACGGTGTCGGCCCGCACCGGCTTCTTCAGCTCGATCGAGAGCGACGGGCGCCGATCGCCGTCGGCGCAGAGCCAGCCGCGCGACGCGAGATTGTCGATCGCCAGTGCCGCTTCGAGGCCCGCGCTAAGGAAGCTCGACGCGCGCGCCGTCGCGTTGCTCGGGCCGAGCAGGTTGCGGCCGGCGTCACCAGCGATCACCAGCAGTTCCGGGTCCTGCGCCTCGCGGATCACGACCTGGATCGGCGCCGAGGCGACGCGGAGCGCGTCCGGCGGGAGCGTGTCGGGTGGCGCGATCAGTCGCGCGAGCGCCCGAATGGTGTAGCTGCCGTTGTGCTCGAAGTTCACCTGCGCCGCGAACCGTTGCGCCGCAGCGGGCTGATCACCGGTGCCCGCGACCCGTGCCAGCAGCCGTTGATCGACAATCCCGACATCGATTGCCGCCAGCGAACGCCCGCGTCGCGCGTGCACCGCGACCACGTTGCGCCCCGGTTGCAGCACGCTCTCGAGCGGCCGCAGCGTCGGCACCGGTGCGTAGGGCGCGACCGGATCGCTGCCGCGGTAGAGCAGCGTTCCGTTCACGAAGATCTCGAGCAGCGCGACCGCGTCGCTGCCAGGAACATGCAGCGCCGCGGTCGTGGCGAGCGGCTTCGCGACCGCGGCGTGACTCGCCGACGACTTCGGGATCGACTCGAAGTGAGACGGCGCGCGCGCGAGGTAGATCGCGTCGAAGCCGGCGGGACCGCCGGTGCACGCCACCAGCGCGAGACCGGTCAGCATCGTTGCGCCGCCGAACGCCTGATAGAGGTCGATCGTCTCGGCGGTCCATTGGTGCGGCGCATCCTTGTCGAGCGCCGTACTCGGCCAGTCCAGTCCGGTGGCACCCGCATGGAAGCGCCGCGTGGTCGTCCCCCAATTCCCGTTCGCGGCGACCTGCACCATCACGCCGCCCGCGCCCTCCTTTTTCCAGGAGAGGCGCAGGTAGCGGAACTCGCCGTCCCGCGGCACTTCGGTGATGGGGAAGCGCCAGCCTGGAATCGTCGCAGAGAAGACCTGCTGCGGTGTTGCCTGCAACCAATAGCGCCCGTTCGCGCCGCCCGTCTCGCGGGCGACGACGGTGCCGCCGGCCGAGCTCTCCACCAGCAACTTGGCGAACGCCGGATCTTCATCGAACAGGCAGACGAGCTCTGCCGCGGGCGTTTCGGGCGAACGCGGCCCCGAGGCGGCGATCCGCAGCTCCGGCGCGACCATCGGCGCATCGTCGAGCGTGAGCTCGCGCCGCAACCAGATCTCATCGCCCTTCCAATCGCTGCGCACGGGCAAGTCGGTCACCGCGTCGTCGCCGAATGCGCCGGGTGCCTTGCGCCACTCGGAGTCGTCGAACGCGAGCGACTCGAACGCGCCGTTCGGCGTCGCTTCGCTCACCCGCCACACCGCCGCCTCGCCCTGCCCGTCCGATAGCAGGGTGCGACCCGGAGTGACGTACAGCACCTCGGCGACGCGCGGGCCGCGCCCGGCGTCGGTCGGCCACTCCAGCAGCTTCGCAGCGCCGCCGAACGACGACATCCAGAGCGTCAGGGGCGAATCGCCCGACGCGCGCAGGTTCACGTCGCGCGCCGGATCGTCATCGCCGTAGATGTTTTCGCCGCGCACGGCGACGCCCGACACCGACGAAGTCGCGCGCGCCAGGAACAGCAGCGCAAAGCAGGTGGTCGGCTGCGGGCCGCCGTCGTTGTCCCAGAAGCCTTCCGGTTTCTGCGCCCCGATGATCTGGTGCGCGCCTTCGCGGTACCAGTTCTTGCCCCCGAGCGCCGCCACGTCGCACAACCCGCCGACGCGCTCGACGCCGTAGAGCCAGTAATAGAGCCAGCCGCCCCCGGCCCGCGGATTGGTGTCGACCGTGAAATACCGATCGAGCCACGTCACACCTCTGCGCCAACCGGTCGCATAGGCCGGCCGGCTGATGCCGACCAAGGTGAGCTGCTCGTCTGCGATCTTCAGCATGCAGGTGCCGCCGGCAGTCATCGAGCCGGTCGGCGGGCCGCCCGCGTAGTAGCCGAAGCCGGCGCCTTCGTAGGCACCCGTCACCTTCTCCATGTGTTTCACGACCGCGTCGCCGAGCTTGATCCACGCCTCGGGCTCGATTTTGACCCCGCGCTTCGCTGCAGCGCGCAGCCCGAGCGCGGCGTACTGCCCGTTCGACAGGTCGGGCCCGCCACCCGGGTAACCGAAGCCGCCGGGTTGCATCCACGACAGCAGCCGCCGCGCCGTCTCCTCGACCCGTCCCTGCAGTGCGTCGTCAGCGAGCTCGCCGAGAAACATCAGTTCCATGCCGGCCGAGTAGGTTGAGTTCGACGGTTCGCAGGCGATGCGGGCGGCAGCGCGGCGGATCGCCGGATGGTCGCGCTTCACCCCGCACTTGAGCAGCGTGTAGCCAGCGAGCGCGGTCATGCCGTGCTTCATGTCCTCGGCGCGCGACTCCCACAACCCGTCGAGCTCCTGCTGTTCCAGCAGCCACTTCGTGCCGCGCTGGATCGCCGGGTTGATGCGCCCGAACGACTCGCTGATCTCCGTCGGTTCGCGGCGCATCGGCAGCGGCCGGTCGGCCGTGGTCACCGCGAACCGCAGGCGCGCCGGGATGTGCGAGCTGCCGAACAGGCAATCGAGCCGGAGGCGCAGCTTCACGCCGGCGTCGTAGCCGAGCGGCTTGCTGGTCTCGAACTGCGCGTCGTGGGCGACCCCGAACCTCGGCGCGATCGCCCAGCCGGTGTGGGCGACACCGTCGATGGCGCCGACGAGGGTGAAGCCCGCCTGCTCGAAGTCGGCGCTCGGCCGTTCGAGCAGAACCGGCTTAAAGCCGTCGGAGTTGCGCGGCGCCTCCTCGACCACGATCTCGTTCAGCACGAAGTTGCCATGGATGGAGAGACCCGGGCCGACACCGGGCGGCGCCGAGGCGTCGAGCAGCGTCTCGAGCCGGAGGCCGCTGATCCCGTTGGCGGTCGTCTCCAGCTCGAAGCGGAGCACCTCGGTCGCGGCGATCGTGCCGCCAAGCTGGATCGAGCCGTCGCCAAGCAGCGTGAGCGTCGTGCCGTTCTGCGCGCTCATGCGCACCGGCGCCACGATGTCGAACTTCGGCGCGCCAGCGTCGGGGCGCGCGGCTTCCTGCGCCGAAATGCCGGCGACTGCCGTCAGGAAGAGCAGCGCGATGGCCGCGCCGGTCGCGCTCACTGCACTCGCGCGTCCCATCGCGCGGATCTCAGACCGGCTGCTTGGCGCAGTGCTGGTCGAACACCGCGACCAGCTTCGCCGCCACGTCCTGCGGCCCGCGCCCCTCGATGTCGCGCCGTTCCAGAATCGCGACGACTTTGCCGCCGCTCAGCAGCGCGATCGCCGGCGAGCTCGGCGGATAGGGCTTCAAGTATTCGCGCGCCTTCGCCGTCGCCTCGCCGTCCTGTCCGGCGAACACCGTCGTGCATTGCGTCGGCCGCGTCGCGTGCTTCAACGCCAGCGCGATCCCCGGCCGCGCCGCACCGCCCGCGCACCCGCAGACCGAGTTCACCACCAGCAGCGTCGTCCCCGCGAGCTTCATCGCCGCATCGACATCGGCCGCCGTCCGCAGCTCCTTCACGCCATGCTTCGTCAGCTCCGCGCGCAGCGGCTGGATCATCGACTCGTCGTACATCGGCATCGGGAGCTCCAGGCAACGGCGCGCGCCGCGGGTCGGGAACTGGGGAGAGAGCGCGCGGCTCGGGGGCGCGGATGGTAGCGATGAGCGCCGCCGGCATGTCGTCGAGCGTTGTCAGCGACACGCCGTCCAGTACCAGGGCAGGACGGGTGATCCGCGATCGTCCGCTCAGCCGAGATCGACCCTTCCAGTCGAGTCGCCGAAGCTCGCGTCGCGGGCGCCGGTTCGGTCGAGCAGGGACAGGTAGAGGTTGCACAGCGGCGTCGGCTGCGCGAGGCGGAGGTGGCGGCCGCTGCTCACGGTGGCGTTGCCGCCGCCGGCCATCAGGATCGGCAAGTGGTCGTGGTTGTGGGCGTTGCCGTCGGAGATGCCGGCGCCGTAGGTCAGCAAGGTGTGGTCGAGCAGGGTGCCGTCGCCGTCTTGCGTCGCGGCGAACTTCGTCAGGATCGCGGCGAGCTGCTCGACGTGGAAGCGGTCGATCCGGCGGACGTGCTCGATCTTCACTGGGTCATTGCCGTGGTGCGACGACTCGTGATGCCCTTCGGGCGCGCCGAGCTGCGGGTAGCTGCGGTTGTCGCCGTCGTTCGCGATCATGTGCGTCGCGACGCGGGTCAGGTCGGCCTGGAACGCCAGCGCCACGAGCTCCCCGAGGATGCGCGCGTGCTCGCCGTGGTCGGTGGGGATGCCGGCGGGGCGCGCGATCGGCGGCGGCTGCTGCGCCTGCGCGTCGGCCTCGGCCTTCTGGATGCGCGTCTCGATTTCGCGCACCGCGGTCAGGTACTCGTCGAGCTTGCGCCGATCGGTCGTGCCGAGCTGCGCGGTGAGGCGGCGCGCGTCGTCTTGCGCGTAGTCGAGCAGGCTCTTCTTGCGGGCGAGGCGGCGCGCGCGCTGCTCGGGCGTCAAGTCGTCGCCGGCGCCGAAGAGCCGTTCGAACAGCGCGCGCGGGTCGACTTCCTTGAGTTGCGGCGTCGTCGCCGACTTCCACGAGATGTTGGAGGAGTACGCGCACGAGTAGCCCGAATCGCAGCCGCCCGAGACCAGCGGTGGCTGGCAGCCGACTTCGATCGACGGAAACCGCGTCGAGGCGCCGATCACCTCGGCGAGGCGCTGGTCGATCGAGATGCCGTTCTTGATGTCGGTGCCTTCGGTCTTCTTCGGATGGACGCCAGTGAGGAAGCAGGCGGCGGAGCGCGCGTGATCGCCGGGTCCGTCCCGCTGCGCCTCGGCGTTCGCCTGCTTCAAGCCGGTCAACACCAGCAGTTGCCTGCGGAAGGCGGCGAGCGGTTCGAGTGTCGGCGACAGCGCAAACTCAGCGCCCTCGACCGCCGGCGTCCAATCTTCCATCCACTTTCCGTTCGGGACGAAGGCGAAGGCGAAGCGCAGTGGCGAGGTCGGCGCCGACAGGAGTCCGCGCGCGTAGGCGGCGCGCGGCAGCATCGCCGTAAGCCACGGCAGCGCGATCGCGACACCGGCGCCGCGGAGGAACGTCCGGCGCGAGAGCGGGGCGCGTGTCGCGAAGTGGATCACCGAGTCGATTCCCCGCGCCGCCGAGTGAACGCATCGAGGCCGATCAGGTCGACGATCAGTTGCTCGAAGCTCGGGCTCTGGCCACGGTAACGATCGACCAGCGCGTGCACTGCCCGCAAGTCGTCGTCGTGCAACCCGCGCCCGAGCGCGTAGGTGAGCAGCTTCTCCGCGATGCAGCGCGTGAGCGAGTCGTCCTCGAGCAGCGCCCGCTTCAGGTCGGCCGCCCCCGCGAGCGTCCGCCCATCCGGCAGCGTCGCCCGGTCGTCGATCGGATGAGGGCCGTCGTGGTCGCGCCACTCGCCGAGCGGGCCGAACCGCTCGAGCGCGAAGCCGAGCGCGTCCATCTTCTGGTGGCAGTTCGCGCAACTCGGGTCGGCGCGGTGCTTCGCCAGCCGTTCGCGCAGCGTCGCCGAGGCGCTCGCCTCCTTGCTTTCGTCGAGCACGCCGACGCCCGGCGGTGGCGGCGGCGGCGGCGTGCCGAGCAATCGCTCCAGCACGAACTTCCCGCGCTTCACCGGCGAGGTGCGGGTTGGATTCGAGGTGAGTGCCAACAGGCTCGCCTGCCCGAGCAGCCCGCCGCGCGCCGGATCGGTCACGCGCACGCGACGCATCCGATCGCCGCTGATGCCGCTCATGCCGTAGTGCCGCGCGAGGCGTTCGTTGACGAAGGTGAAGTCGGCGTCGAGCAGCTCCGACAGCGGCCGCCCCTCGCGCAGGATCGCCTCGACGAACAGCTCGGTCTCGAACCGCATCGCGTCGCGCAGCGCGTCATCGAACGCGGGGTAGAGCGTCGGATCGGGCGCCGCGGTCGCGAGCATTCGCAGTTGCAGCCACTGCGCCGCGAAGTTCTCGACCAGGGCGATGGCGCGTGGGTCGCGCAGCAGGCGGCGCGCCTCATCGGCGAAGGCGCCGGCGGTGCTGGCGGTGCCGAGCAGGCCCTGTCCCGCGAGCGTCGTCAGTCGATCGTCGGGCAGGCTGCTCCAGAGGAAGTAGGAGAGGCGCGCGGCCAGTTCGAAGCCGTCGAGCGGCCGAACCGCGGTCGGATCGTCGGGAGCGGTATCGAGCTCGGTGCGGAAGAGGAAGCGCGGCGACACGAGCACCGCGGCGACCGCGTGGCGCAGCGCGTCGGTGAACGAATCGCCGGCCGCGAGCGCGTCGTCGAACAGCGCGACGATCGGTGCAGAGTCGATCTCGTTCACCGGACGGCGCCAGGCGCGCGTCGCGAGCCGGCGGAGCAGTGCCGGCGCGCAGTCGCGGGTGTGGGCGTGGTCGCCGCCGCACGGGAAGAGGCGTCGCTCGCTGGCGGTCGGCGCGAAGGTGTCGAGCGGGCCGAAGATCTCGATCCAGTCGACCAGCAGGTTGCGATCGCGCTGCTTCGGGTCGGGCGCGTCCTCCTGGTAGTAGTCGTTCAGGAAGGCGACCGCGATGCGTTGCGCGCCACCGTGGAGCCAACCGCGCCATTCGTGCTGCTCGGTCCCAGTCTCATCGCAGGCGACTTCGCCGGCCGTGAGTTCCTTGGTGCCGGCGCGGAACGCGAAGCGCGCGAGTTCCGGCCCAGCCTGGTCGGCGGAGAGCAGCGCGCGCACGACGTACTCGCCGGCGCGCGGCAGCACCAGATCGACGTAGACGTTGCCGGCGGAATAGAGACTCGAGAACCGATCCGCCTCGCCGTAGCTCTTCAGCGTGGTCGGCAGCGACTCGGCCTCGAAGCGGCGGTCCGCTGTCGTGCGCAGCTCTGCGCCCGGCAGCGCCGCGGTGGCGATCTCCTCCGCCAGCGCCGCGTACTTCTCGAGCAGCAGCGGCGGCAGCGCGAGCACGTCGCCGATGTTGTCGAAGCCGTAGCCCACCTCGTCGGGCGGCAGCCTCGCCTCGGGTCGCAGCGCGAGATCGAGCAGATCGCGCACCGTGTTCCCGTACTCCGCGCGGTTCAGGCGGCGGATCGTCGTGCGCCCAGGATCGAGCGGCCACGAACCCGGCCCCGTCCCGAGCCGCACGTCGAGCCAGGCCTGTGCGGCGAGCAGCAACGTCTTGTCAGCTGCCGGTGCTTCGGGCGGTGGCATCTCGCCGCGCCGCAGCTTCTCACGCGCACGTCGCCAGATCCCAGCCGTCGCGCGCGCGCCCGCCTCGTCGACGACCGCGTCGAACGCGAGGTCAGCCTCCGGCTCCTTGCCGCCGTGGCAGTCGATGCAACTGTCCTGCAGCAACGGCACCACGTCGCGCGCGAAGTCGGGCGCGGGGTCGGGAACCGGCAGGGTCGCGAACTCAGGAACGGGTTCGGGAGCTGCGTCGGGAGCGGGCTCACTTACGACAGCGACGACGGCCTCCTGCGGCGAACATGCGACGCCGCCCACCGCAGCAAATAGCGCGGAAGCGGCAGCGAGGACGATCGCGGTGCAGTTCATGGCGGCGCGCGATCCTACCGGTGACGAAACCGACGTTCTGTGTTTGGATCAGAATGTCGGTTTCGTCACCGCTTTGGCTCCGATCGCAGCGCTCGCAACGCTTCAAGGGCGAGCGCCGTTCCGACGTGATCGCCGAGCAGCGGGTTGTCGACGAAGCTGCCGGCGTCGGTGCGCGCGGCCAGGACCCGCTCGAGCAGCGGCGCGCGGACGCGGTCGCGAGCGGCGGCCGGCAGCTCGGCGGCGGCGAGCGCGGCGAACGCGTAGTCGAACAGCAGGTAGTGCGAGCCCTCGGCTTCGGGGCCGCAGTGCATCAGGGTCTTGCCCTGTTCGCGAGCGTAGAGGGCGCGATGGTCGAGGAAACGGTCGACGCTGGCTTCGAGCTTCGCCAAATCGGCGCGGCCGTTCCGCAGCAGCGTGAGCGTGCAGACTGGACCGCGACCCGCTGCTCCCGAAAGCTGGCTGCGGCGGCCAGCCTGCTCGGCGACGTGGTTCAGCGAGCACTCGAAAGTCTCGTCGATGTTGCGGCAGCGCGCGAGGCAATCGACCGCGCGCGTGATCGCCTCCTCGGGCACGTCGACGCCGCTCGCCTGCGCATCGCGCAATGCCAGCAGCGCCCACGCGGTCACGAAGCTGAACGAGATCTCGAGCGCAGGATCGGGATTGGCAACGTCGGCGCCGCCGTAGTAGCTGAAGCCACCGCCGCGCTTTTGCTTCGCCAGCAACGACTTCATCACGCCCGCGAGCGGGTCATGCCACTCGTCGGGCTCGGCGAATCCGGCATCGACCGCCGCGGCGACGAAACGCAGCAGCGCCGGCTCGCTCCAGACGTCGTAGGCGAGTCCCGAAAACACGGTCGGCTGCAGCGCGATCTCGTGGAGGAAGTGCAGCGCGCGGGCGATCGCCGGCTCGATCCGCGGATCGGCGTCCGCCTCGCGCGCGGCGGGCAGCAGGGCGGTGGCGCAGATCGCGGTGATGGCGCGGGTCAGCGCGAGGTTGCGGCCAGCGATCTCGATCGCCACCTCGCCCGCAAACAGCCACGATCCGTCCGCCAACTGCGCGTCGAGCAGGAAGCGGACGGCGTCGCGCTCGGCGTCGGCGGCGCGCTCGATCGCCAGTGGGGCGCGCGGCCGTCGGCGCGCGGCGATCCACGCGTGCCGGCTCTTCGGATGCTCGCGCAGCAGCCGATCCCATGTCGCCTGCCCCGCATTGAGGTCGGACCGCGCCTCGACGACCCCGCGGGTGAAGAGCGCCGCAGGGAACGCGGGGTCGTCCGCGGCGATCGGCGCGAGCAGCGCCAGCGCTTCGTCGCCGCGCCCGAGACGCGCCAGCACTTCCGCCCGCGGCACCGGGTGTTCCAACTGCGCCAACAACTCCTCACCGCGCGCGATCGGCGCCGGCCGGTCTGGTTCCGGCAGCGTCTCGCGCAGGAAGTCGTGCAGCGACGATGCTTCCACCGTGAAAGTGTCGCCGAGCACGTAGCCGTCGGCATCGACCACGAGCAGCGTCGTCCCGAACGCCGCCGGCCCGATGCCGTAGCGCTCGGGCGTGTTGAATGGTGCGGCATCGCCGATCTGGAATCAAAGTGCCACGAACCGCGCGCGCACCAGTTCGACGATCGCCTCGTCCATGAACGGCGCGAGCATCGTCGTGTCGAGGACCTTCAGGCCGCCGTACTTCCGCACCAGCGCGAGGATCGGCCGGCCCTGCTCGCGCGCGCGCTTCGCCGCCGCGGCGATCGCGGTCGCTCGGCCGGGCGTGGCAAGCAGGGCGCCGAGCAACAGGATCAGCAAAACTAGAAGGCGCATCAGCGGGACTCCGTGCGGCAGGTCGTTGGCGAGCGGCGGTGCGGCGGGTCGCGCCGGGCGAACGGGGCGTGCGAGGGGGCCGACTGTAGTCGTGATCGCGGCTCTCAGATCGCCGCCGCGCGCCGTTCGAGCCACCGTCGTTGCGGGGCGTTGGCGGCGAGTTTCGCGGCGCGCGCAAACTCGGCCCGCGCCTCGCTCGTGCGGCCGAGTCGCGCCAGAAACTCGCCGCGCGCGGCCGGCAGCAGCGCGTCGAGTTCGCGCAGCGCGGCGGCGGGTCCGTCCACGTGGCCGATCGCGATGGCGCGATTGAGCGCCGCGACCGGCGAGTCGTGCTGTTCCAGCAGTCGGTCGTACCACCAGACGATCTGGCTCCAGTCGGTCGCGGCGGGCGATTGCGCGCTGGCGTGCACCCCGGCGATGCCGGCTTGCGCGTGCCAAGCCGACAGCTCGTCGCCCGCCATCGCGCGCGCGCGATGGAAGTGGCCGCGCCGCAACGCCGCGCAATCGTGGCGGGCGCGGTCCTGCTCGGCGAGGCGCCGCAGTTTCCCGAGCTCGTCGGTGCGAGCGGGGAGGCGTGCCGCCTGCAGGTGCATCAGCGCGAGGAGCGCGTGCAGGCGCGGCGTGGCGAAGTCGGCGCGAGCGGCCAGCAGCTCCGCGAGTCGGATGGCCTCGCACGCGAGGTCGGGACGGACCAGCGCATCACCTCGCGTCGCCGCATAGCCCTCGGTGAAGAGCAGGTAGAGGACGTCCTGCACGGCGTCGAGGCGCCGGGTCAACTCGCGCGGCCGCGGCAGGACGAACGGCGCGGCGAGGTCGCGCAGCATTCGTTTCGCGCGCACGAGGCGCTGGCGGATCGCCTTTTCGTCGACCAGGAAGGCGCGCGCGATCTCGGCGACGTGGAAGCCCGCGACGCTCTTCAACGTGAGCGCGACACGCGATTCGCGCGGCAGCGCCGGATGACAGCAGAGGAACATCAGGCGCAGCACGTCGTCGGCTGGCGCGCCGTCGTCAGCCTCGGCGCCGGATTCGACGCGAGTGGCGTGCGATCGTCCCGCGGTGGATGTTGCCTCCGCGCGCGCCGCCCAGCGCTCGAGCTCCGGGGCCTTGCGCGCCGCCATCCGCGCGTGTCGAAGCGCGTCGATCGCCTGGTGCTTCGCGACCTGCACCAGCCACGCGGCCGGCCGCTAAGGCACGCCCTCGAAGCTCCAGATCCGGAGCGCCTTCAACAGCGCCTCCTGCACGCAGTCGTGCACGAGGTCGAGTTGCGCCGAGCCGAGGATGCGGGTGAGCGTGGCGACCAGCTCGCCCGATTACTCGCGGACCAACTGGTCGAGCAGCGCGCGCGGGTCGGCCGGTCGCGTCACGCCTTCTTCGACCGCGGCTTCGCGACGCCGCGCCCGCGCTTCGCCCGTCCGCGCGATGGAGCGTCGATCGCGCGCAGATCGATCGGATGGCCGTGCGCGATGTGGGGGTGGTCGGCGAACAGCTTGAGGCCGTGGTCGTAGCTGTCGGCTTCGATCACGTAGAAGCCGCCGATGACTTCGTGGGATTCCGCGAACGGGCCGTCGGTCACCTTGAGCTTCCCGCGGACCATTTGCATCCGCTTGCCACTTTCATCCGCCAGCTTGTGGCCGATCTTGATTCGCCGCGAGGCGTGCATCTTCATGCCCCACGCCGCGTACTGCTTCATCACGTCGCCCATCTGCTCCGGCGAGAACTGCGCCCAGTAGCACGGGTCGTCGGTGAGCAGGACGATGAACTTGGCCACGCGCGATCTCCATCTGTGGCTCGAACGGGTCAATCCACCATTGCGCCGTTGCGCTGCTACGCCGTTGCGCTCAGAACCACGATTCAGGACCGACAATGAACGACACCGCGCGTTCTCGATATGAATCCGCCGTTCCCGCCGCTCCGGTCCTAGACTGGAACGGCGGACAGGATGTCCTATGCGCGCCGATGCCACGATCGCCACGACCACCGGCCGGTCGGCGACCGGTGACGAAACTAATGAATAACCTCGACGGCCGCCTTGCAACGGGCAGAAATGCACAGTCGATTACCCTTGCGCCGGCTGAGTTGCGCTTTGCTACTGCCGGCGCGCGGGGTGTAGGTCACACTGGGAGGGCGACAATGGGAAGTTTTTGACGAGAGCGTGTCTCGTTACCGGTCTCGTCGGCGTCAGCTTCTTGACGGGGTGTACCTCGAACACGTTTCCAGGTGGCCCGTCGGTCGCCGGGCTGCTCTTCACGCAGGTGACTGATCCGGCGCAGAATCTGGCCGTGGCGACGGACGCCGCGACCGGCGCGTTGGTAGGCGAGTCGTCCTCGATAGGGATGCTCGGTCTGATCGCGACGGGCGACTCGGGCCTCGACGCTGCGATGAAGGCCGGCAAGATCACGAAGGTCCACCACGTCGATCACCAGACATCGAGCTTTTTCGGCTTTTTGTATGTGAAGCAGACGACGATCGTCCACGGCGAATAGACAGCCGTCCGGTCTGACACTCGTCATTCAATCAACTTGGGGTCGGCATTCGGCGCCGGCCCCAAGTGCATTGATGCACGACCCGTAGGACCCTGCGCAGTTGCCGGCGGTTTGACGACCGCGGACGAGGCCGGGCCGAACGCGTGACACGGACAGCTTCGCGGCGTCTACCTTTTCCGGCTCTCCAGACTTCTCGCGGCAACGGGGACCTCCCAGGGGAAGCCTGGATCGCCGAACGGCGCGCGCAAACGGGCTTGGCTGGTCACTGTGGCTCGCCCCGGAGGTCGGTCCTTTCCTCGATGGTCTTTTGCGTGGACCGACGGACCACCGAGGTGCGGGATCCGACGCTGTTCCCTGGGAAGAACGGGCGATTCGCGCGATTCGGGTCTGGTGGATTTGCCGCGAAAACGTCAGGAGAGCCGTTTTGGGTCTGCCCATGGGTCGGGATCAGATAGTCAGATTTTTCACCAGTCGCGCAGGATGACGCCGAAGGCGATGGTCTGCTGGCGGTGGTCGTAGTCGATCAGGGTCTCGCCGTAGCCGCTGAATCCCTTCAGGAACCAGTTGAGGCGCGGGTGCAAGAACGGGCCGGCGAACCAGGCCTCGATGGCACCGCGGTTGGCGTGCGAGTCGAGGTTGTTCCGCACCAGCGCGCCCGCCGACAAATCGAAACCGAGCCATTGGAACGAGTGCTCGAGCGCGAGGTCGCCGTCGCCCATGAATTCGTCGATGTCAGGGTTTTCGTCGTTGACGACGCTCTCGGGGATGCGCCACCAAGGCCGCAGCAGCATGGTTGTGGCATCGCCGAACTCGACGGCAACCTGGCCGACGACGCGGTTCCAGCTGCGCGATTGCGGACGACCGCGACCGTTCGACTGGTGGCTCACGCCGACGCCGAGCGCCTTGAGCGCGACCGGCCCCCACTTGCCCCATTCGCGCACCGGCCAGAGGAAGAAGCCCTCCGGTTCGTAGTTCGTCTCGCGGAACGGGCCCGACGGCTGGCCGACCTGCCAATGCCCCTCCTGTGTGTAGCCGAACCAGAGGTCGGGCACGCCGTCGCGGCGCTCGAGCCCGAGCGGGAGGCGCGTCTTGATGCTGCACTGGAATTCGAGCTCACCGTGCTCGAGGTCGAACTGCGGGCTGGGGTTCGACGCCGGGTTCGGCTGGTCGGAGTAGTGGCCGGTGAAGTAGGTCGCGCGATGCGGCGAGAGCTTGAGCGACGGTTCGGTGCGGTCGAGGTCGTAATGACGGGTCCAGAGCGAGCGCGCGTCATCCGGAGCAGTGGGAGCAGCGCCGCGATCGGCGGAACTCGATTGGCAGGCGGCAGCGACGATCACCAGCAGCGGCGGAGCAGCGACGAGAGCGCGCGGGCAGGACGCGCTCCGAAGAGCGGAAGTCATCCAGGAATCCTCGAAGTTCCGAGCGAGCGGAAAGGGCCGGATCATGGCGCGGCATCGTGGTGCCACGAAACGGAGCGCCTGCGATGGTGCGGAACCGACCGACGTTTCGAACCCGGATCAGGACGAGGCGATCGCGGCCAGGAACGCGGGACCGAGGTCGGCGGCCTTCTTGTCGCCGACGCCTTTGCAGGCGCGGAACTCCTCGGGGGTCTTCGGCTTGCGTGAGGCGAGTTCGGCGAGCGTGCGGTCGTTGAAGATCACGTAGGGCGGGACGCCGCGGGTGTGGGCGAGCTCGCGGCGCAACGCGCGCAGTTGCTCGAACAGGGCATCGTCCACGGGCAGCGCAGTGTCGTCGGCGGCGAGGCGCGCCAGCGAGCTGCGGCCCTTCGCGGTCTTGGCCAGCTTCGGCAGCGCGAACAGCGCGATCGGCCGCTGCCCGCGCAGCACCTCGCGTCCGAACGGCGTCACGCCGAGCGTTGGATAGTCGCCCTCGGCCACGGCGAGACACTGCTGCGCCACGAGCTGGTCGATGCAGTGGCGGATCTCGCGGTTCGACTGCTCTTTCAGCAAGCCGAACGTGGTGAGAGCGTCGTGGCCGTACTGCCGCATCCGCTCGCTGTCAGCGCCGCGCAGCACGTCGGCGATGTGGGTCGCGCCGAATCGCTCCTGACAACGGACCACGCACGACAGGATCTTCTGCGCAACCACCGTGGCATCGGGCAATGCCGCCAGCTCGCCGAGGCAGACGTCGCACGCGCCGCAGCCGCCGTCCGCCGGACTCGCCGACTCGTTCGACCAGGTCTCACCGAAATGCTCGACCAGATAACGATGGCGGCAGACCGCGCCGCTGGCGAAGGAGAGCATCGCGCCGATCCGCCGGATCGCCTCGGCGAGATCGTCGTCCGTCGGCGCCGCCGCGCGCGCCTCGACCGCGGCGTCGCCCTCCGTCTCCCGCGCGCTCCGCTCGAGCAGGTTCTTCCACGAATGCCAATCGGCCGCCGACCAGAGCATCACGCACTCGGCCGGCAGCCCGTCGCGACCGGCGCGCCCGCTCTCCTGCATGTACTGCTCGATCCCCTTCGGCAGGGCCGCATGCACCACGAAGCGCACGTCGGCGCGATCGATGCCCATCCCGAACGCGACCGTCGCCACGACGACGTCGATCTCTTCGTTCAGGAACTGCTCCTGGTTCCGGTGGCGCTCCTGCGCTTCGAGGCCGGCGTGGTAGGGGAGCGCCTTCACGCCCTCGCGCTGCAGCGCCGCGGCGAGCTGTTCCACATCGCGCCGGCGGATCGCGTAGATGATCCCGGCCTGCTGCGGATGGCGGCGGATCGCGGCCAGCGTCTGCGCCAGCAGTTCGCCGCGCGGCTGGAAGCGGTAGGTGAGGTTCGGTCGATCGCAGCTGCCGACCAGCAGCGCCGGTTCGCGCAGCCCGAGCTGCTTCACGATGTCGGCGCGCACCGATGGCGTCGCGGTCGCGGTGAACGCCTGGATCGGGATGGTCGGATGGTCGCGGCGCAGCTGGCCGAGCTGGCGGTACTCCGGCCTGAAATCGTGCCCCCAGTGGCTGATGCAGTGCGCTTCGTCGACCACCAGCGCGGCGAGCCCGGCACCAAGCAGTTCGTCGATGAAACCGTCGAGGACCAGTCGTTCCGGCGCCGCGTAGAGCAGCTTCAACTCGCCCGCGCGCAGTTGCTGGCGCACGGCGCGCCGCTCTTCCGGCGACTGCGCCGAAGTGAGCATTGCGGCCGCGACGCCGCTCTCCCGCAGCCCGTCGATCTGATCCTTCATCAGCGAAATGAGCGGACTGATGACCGCAGTCACGCCCTGCTTCAGCAATGCCGGCGCCTGGTAGCAAAGGCTTTTGCCACCGCCGGTCGCCAGCACGACCAGCGCGTCGCGCCCCTGCAACGACGCGACCATCGCCTCCGCCTGCAGCGGCCGCAGCGAGGAGTAGCCCCAGACGTGCTGCACGGTCGCATCGAGCGCCGAGCGTGCCGCACGCTCGTCGACGAATGGGGCGTCGGGTGCCGGCGCGCCATCGGCCGCTGCCGCCGCGCCTGCTCCCGAATTCGTCGCCCGCTGTGCCAACGTCCCCTCCCGCCGCGCGCGCGCCCGACTCCGCCGCGCGTCCCACGAAGGCGGCAGACGTTATCGCCCGCGCACGGTGACGCCGCGGCGGACGATGAGACATCGCCGTCAGCCGCCGCGCGCGCTCGCCAACCGGACGACCACCGATCCATCGGCTTCGGTCGTGACCGCCTCGACGACGCCTTCGATCTCGAGCGCGCTGTCGCGGTAGGCGGGCGTGTCGGGCGCGGCGGGGCGAGTGAGCGCGGCGATCACGTCGGCGGCCTCGGCCGGCGTGCGCACCAGCAGTTTCTGGCGCTCGTCGTCGGCGATGATCGCGACGTCGCCGCGCAAGGTGCGGACCGTGACGGCCCCGATCGTGAAGTTGGTCGGCGCCATCCAGAACAGGCGGCGGTTCGCGTCGACGCGGACGATGCCGAAGGGGGTGTAGCTCGACGGCAGGAACTCGCGGCCGGCGACCGAAGAGACGTCGATCCGCAGCAACGTGCCGGCGCCATCGATGACGCGCGCGACGGTCCGCTCGCGATCCTGCGTGGCGCGCGCGGACTGTTTTGCCTTCGCGGCGACCAGTTCCGCGAACGCCGCGTCGTCTTCTGCCGCCGCGGCCCGCTCGGCGAGCTCTTCATCGCTGGGAGCGCCGAGCGCCTCAACCAACGACTCCGTCAATGTGCGACCCTGTTCGGCGGAGCGCTTCCATTCCGGCGACAACGCATCGAGCAGCCGCCCGAGCGCGCCGCCGAAGAAGTAGGCGCGCCGACGCACGACCGCGGTCCCGAACTCGCTGCCGTTCACCGCCAGCGTGTGGCGCGCCAGATGACGGAGTTGGATCGTGTGCTGTTTCACTTCGGCCGTGAACTCCTGCGCTGCCTTGAACTGTGGCATCGCCGCCTGCAGCTCCTTCGAGATCCCGTGGTCGCGCCAGAGCTCGAGCGCTCTCCACTCGACGTAGGTGGCGAGACCCTCGTTCATCTCGTTTCCGTCCTCGGCGCGCACGACCGCCGCCGGCAGGCCGTCGCGCCGCCGCACTCGTTCAGCGAGGAAGAGCAGCGCCTGCTCCTCGCGTTCATCGGGCGCCTCGGCGGCCAGCGCCGCGATCAGCGCGTCGCCTTCCAGTTGCAGCCGCGCCGACCGCTCCGGTTCGAGGTCGGGATAGTCGGCCATGTCGAGTTCGCTGTAGGCGGGGATCTTCAACGCGCGATCGGCGAAGGCGTGGAAGCCCTCGTGCACCTGCGTGCAGAGATTCCACGCGTCGTTGTTGATGCCGTCGATGCTGTCGCGCGCGCCGCGATCGGTCACCACCAGCGTGCGGACGTTGTGGATCAGCGTGGTCGTATCGGTCACGACCGAGAACACCGTCGTCCCGCGGCGGACGAAGAGCGGTTCGTTGGTCAGCGGATTCGCGCCAGCGAAGCGCACGTAGCTCGACGGCGGCTGCGGAAAGCGCAGCAGCACCTCCGCCTGGCCCGGATTCATCAGCAGCGTCGGGATCTCACTCAGCCGATAGCCCGGCCAGATCTCCGCCTCATGCGCGTCGACCAGGTTGCACGCCTCGCGCTACTGCAGCAACGTGACCGGATCGATGCCGAGTTCGTCGGGAAACGCGCCGAGCACTGCGAGCGCAGCAGCGCGCAGGGCCGCGCCGGAAGTCAGGATTTCCATCATTCGCTCGCTTCGCTCGGGACGTGAGCCCCGCATACGAGCGCCGCGCCCCCACTGATGGAACCCCACCGGCAGGACGTCGCGGGCGCGTTCTGCCGGTCTCTTCGGGTCACTCGCGGGCCCAACTCTGCAGCAGCCTCGCGTAGTTGGCGCGTTCGAGCTGGCGCGGGTCGGGGCAGTGCTGGTGGCTCATGCAGCCGACCAGCGACGTGACCGAGTTCCAGTCGTGCTCCTCCATCCAGACGCGGAGTTGCGCGACCAGGGCATGCAACTGGTCGACGCCTTGGGCGAGCAGAGCCGAGACCACCTGCACGACGCTCGCGCCGCATTGCAGCGCCTTCACCACGTCGCTGCCGTGGTGGACGCCGCCGGTCAGCGCCAGCTGCGCGCCGACGCGACCGTGCAGGATCGCGATCCAGCGCAGGCGGAGGTTGAGTTCGTCAGGCGTAGAGAGGCGCAACGTCGGGCGGTACTCCTGCGCGCCCGGGTCGATGTCGGGCTGATAGAAGCGGGTGAAGAGCACCAGCCCGTCGGCGCCCGCCTTCACCAGCCCGTGCGCGACGTTCGGGAGTGAGGTGAAGAACGGCGACAGCTTCACCGCGATCGGGATCCGGATGCGTCGACGCACGGCGCGAACGACATCGAGCAGCGCCGACTCGACCGCCGCCGCGGTGCGCTCCGGGTGGGTCGCGAGTTCGTAGAGGTTGAGTTCGAGCGCGTCAGCGCCCGCCTGTTCGAGCAGCGTTGCGTAGTCGAGCCAGCCGCCCTGCGTCGTGCCATTCAGCGACGCGACGATCGGCAGCCGGGTGGCCGCCTTCGAGCACCGGAGATGTTCGAGGTACTCGTCGGGGCCGAGCACGAACTCGTGCGTGCCGGGCAGGAACGAACTGGCCTCGGCGAAGGCGTCGGAGCTCGAGTCGATGGCGCGCGCCAGCGCGAACTGCTCGCCCACGATCTGCTCCTCGAACAGCGCGCGCAGCGTGATCAGCGGCGCGCCCGCATCTTCGAGGCGACGCACGCCATCGAGGCCGTCGTACAGCGGTCCGGCGCCCGGCACGATCGGATGCGCGAGTTCGAGCCCGAGCCAGCGCGTCGTGAGGTCCATCGTCATCACTCCTTCGCCGCGGACAGCTCGAGCTGCGCGAGGTGCTCGTAGACCCTGAGCCGCCGATCGGTCTCCTGCTGCGCGCGCGCCGCAAGCCACTGGAAGCGCATCGGGTCGGCACGCTCGACCATGAGGTGCGATCGCAAACGTCAGGACCCGTGCTGGTTCGGTGGTGCCAACCGCGTGAGCTACGGGGCAGGGAGGGTGGCGGCTGCGTCGCGAGGACGATCGAAACGGTGACGGCTGCCCAACCCGCGGGCAGCCGTCACCGAACTCGAGCGAATCGCTCGGCCACGGCGATCCGTCGTGCGATCAGTGGGAGGCCGCGACCGTCGCGTGCTCCTGGACCGGCTCCGCCGCGGCCGCCGCGATCGGGCGTCGCGTGACGGTCGCGAGCGTCTCCGCCAGCCGCCGCGCCGAACCATCGCCGAACCCGTGCTGCGTCGCCGCCTCGCGCGCCACGTCGCAGAGCGAAACCACGCCGATCGGCCGGTTGTCATCGTCGACCACCGGGAGGCGGCGCACTTGCCGCTCGGCCATCCGTCGGGTGATCGTGGCGACGTTCTCGTCGGCGCGGCACTTCACGACATCGAATGCCATCGCGCTACCGACCACGATGTCGCGCAGCGCGCGTCCCTGCGTCCATGCCGCGATGCACGCGTCACGGTCGGTCACCATGCCGGCGACCGTGCCATTGGCGTGGACGACCACCAGCGCACCACAATCGCGTTCCCACATCACGCGAGCCGCCGATCGTGATCGCAGGACGGCTCATCAACTGCTCGACCTTCATCGCTTCTTCTCCTGCCCGGCCTCGCGTGCCCAGCGATGGCATTCGAGGCAGTTCATGTTGACCTGAACCCACGCCAGTGCAGCGCCGTCGCCGCTCTTTCCTGTCGCTGCACTGGCCAGCGCGTTCACGGCGCGCTCGAACTCGACACTGCGCGACATGTACTCAGGCGTCTCGTGGATCCTCCAGCGGGCGTCGCGGGTGAGCGCCGACAGCGTGGCGGTATCGCCCGCGACGCCCTCCAAATCGTTCTTCGCGAGCTTCGCCAACAGCGCCTGTGCCAGCGCGAGCTTCTCCTGCATCAACGCGGCGCGTCCGTCGTCGGAGCGGGGAGTCGGGGTTCCGACCGATCCGATCGTCACTGCGGACACGCCGAGCGCAGCGGAAAGCAGCTACGCGAGAGGCTTCATGACGCAATCCCCGAAGAACTGAGGCCATGCGCACGCACGGGACATGCCGCAGGCGGTTCACCGGGCATCGGATCGCGCGGCCGATCAGGGCCGGGCAGCCTTCGCCGGCGCAAGCGGGCGAGCTTGCGCGGAGTCTCAGAACCGCCACTCCAGCGCCGCGACCAGAGTCCTTCCCGGCGCGTCGATGCCCGATCCATGGATGCGGTAGCGCCAGTTGAAGACGTTCTCGAGCGCGAGCGTGATCGTGGTCGTGCGGGTGGCCTCGATGCCGGCGCGGAGGTTCAGCGTCCACCAGGCGGGGGTGCCGGAGTTGGGGATGCGCGGGTCGCTCTGGTCGACTTGCGCGAGGCGGCGTTGCGCGAGGGCGCCGCGGGCGAAGATCTCGCTCCACCAGGGATGGTGGACGGCCAAGCGATCAGTGAGTGGGTTGCCAGCGCGACCGTCGTCTTCGATGCGCCAGCCGAGCAGGCCTTCGGGCGCCGGGATCTTGCTGACTGGCTCGTTCGCGGATTGGTTGCGGCCGATGCTGGCGGCGGCTTGGAAACGGGCGCTGTGGCGCCAGCCGCGCGCGTCGGCCTCGATCACGGCACGCTCGAGCGCGAACTCGGCGGTGTAGATGACGGCGCGGTCGGCGTTGTCGACCACGTAGAAGTCGGTGCCGCCGGAATTGAACGCGAACTGGCTGGTGAGCAGGTCCTCGTACCATGCGACGGCGACGGCGGCCTGTGCGTGAGTGCGCGCGTCGTCTTGCTTGGCGCCGAGTTCGAGATTCAGGACTCTCTCGGGCTCTATGTCGAAGTTGGGCACGCGGCTTCCGGCGGCGAAGTCGCCGACGACGGCGAGATCGTCGAGGTTCGGGGCCCGGAAGCCGCGGGAGAGCGACGCGTAGACGGCGCGCCCGGCGTCGAGCTCCTTGCTGAGACCGGTGGCGAAGCTCACGTCGTCGTAGGTTTCGTCGAAGGCGCCGAACGGACCGGCGGTGCCGACCGTGATCCCCTCGAAGTCGAGGTCGACGGCGATGCGCGAATAGCGCAGGCCGTTCACCCATTCCCAGCCGTTCCCAAGGCGCCACTCGTCCTGTGCATAGACGCCGAGCGTGTCGTAGTGCGCGCCGTCGGGATAGCGGCCGCTCGCGTTCGGTGTGGTCGTGCCGGCCGTGTGGTCGATCGTCACGCCGCGAGAATCGAGGCGCTCGAAGTAACCCTCGCCGCCGATCGTCAGCAGATGGGCCGGATCGACGCGCAGGCCCGCGTGCAGCGAAAGGCCCGGCGCAAACAACTCGTCGCGTTCGACCGTCTCCAGTGTCGGGGTCGACACCTTCACGCGGCGCCGGCCCTCGACCGGTGCGTTCAAGCTCGCCAGTGCCTGGAACGTCTCGAGCAACGCGCCGTCGTCGTCGTGGCGCCAGCGCAGCGCGTGCCAGCGCAGCCGCTGCGGATCGAAGTCGTGTTCGAGGTCGCTCGGAGTCGGGTTCTTCTCGTTGGCGATGAGGCGGTCGCTGGCCGGGACGTTCCATTGGCGGCTGTAGAGCATCAGCCAATCGAGCGTGTCGTGGTCGCCGAGCCGGCGCGAGACGCTGAGGTTCAAGTCGCGCCCGCGATAGGCGGTCGGCACCTGCTCGCCACCCTGATCTTGCGCGTGCAGCGGATCGCCGCCGATGCGGCCGGCAGACAGATCGCCCAGATCGCGCGAAGTGACGCCGGCGAGGAAGCCCCAACCGTCGATCTCGGCATCGGCGTCGACGTGACCGAGCAGCGACCGGTTCGCGGTTTCGTGCTGCAGGACGACGCGGCCGCTGAAGCCGTCGATGCCCTCGATTTTGCGCCGACGCGCCAGCAGGTTCACCGCGCCGCCCATCGCGTCCGAACCGTAGAGCACCGACGCCGGCCCGTGCACGATCTCGATCGCGTCGAGCGCGAACAGGTCAATCGAGTTCAAGTACTGGTGGTTTCGGCGGAAGGTCGTGTTGCTGAAACGCTGGCCGTCGAGCAGCAGCAGCACGTCCTTGCCCGACCGCCCGCGGAGCACCGGCGAGCCGGCGCCCTGGTTGCTCTTCTGCAGGGTGAGGCCGGCGACCTCGCGCAGGGCATCCGGCGTGCTGATCGGCAGCGATTGACGGGCTTTCTCGAAGTCGAGGACCGTGACGCTGGCCGGGACTTCGAGCGACGATTCGGCGCCGCGCGTCGGCGTCACGACGACCGGGGCGAAGGGGATGATCGGGTGCTTGTCGTCGTCGGCGGGGTCGGAGCGATCGGGTGGGGCGGGAGAGGCGGCCGTCCTCGGCGCTGGCGCCGGCGGCGGAGCAGGCAGGCTCTGTGCCGACGGTGCCTGCAAGAGAAACCCGATCCACACCGGGCTGATCGGCATCGCGGGCGACTCCATCGCGCCGGATTGCTGCCGACGCGTTGCGTTCCGAACCGTCAAGTCATGCGCAAAGGGGCGGAGCATCGCTTGCGATCGAGGCCAGAGGAACAGTGCGTTCCTCGTGGTCGCTAACCTTCTCGCCCACTTTCATGGATCGAGGCGTCGTTGACGACCGGATCGACCGTCCGTGCGACGCACTCAGGAGCAGCTCGTGAGTCAGACCGCCGTCAAGCGCGCCGTGCAGAAGTCAGTTGCCAAGTTCGAACGAAAGGCGCGAGTTGCGGTGAAGGCGGTGAAGGCGGTGACGAAGAAGCCGGCGCGAAAGCCGGTCGCGCGCAAGCCGGAGCCGCGGCTCGCGAAGAAGGTGAAGGCGGCTGGCAAGGCGCCTGCGAAGCGGATGGCGAAGCCGATTGCGAAACGGACCTCCGCGCCAAACGGCGGCCGTCTGTCGAGCATGGCGGCGGGGCTCAAGGGCTCGGAGATCCTGAAGATCGCCGGCGACATCCGGGCGCAGATCGCGGCGGGTGCCAAGATCTGCAACCTCACCGTCGGCGACTTCGACAGCAAGCAGTTCCCGATCCCCGAGTTCCTGCGCGACGCCGTCATCGACGCGATCCGCGCCGGCGAGACCAACTACCCGCCGTCCGACGGCGTGATGCCGCTGCGCCAGTCGCTGCAGTGCTTCCTGAAGAGCGAGCTCGGGCTCGACTATCCGATCGAGGGCATCCTCGTGACCGGCGGCGCGCGGCCGGCGATCTACGGCACCTACCGCTCGCTGCTCGATCCTGGAGACGTGGTCGTCTATCCGATCCCGAGCTGGAACAACAACCACTACTGCCATCAGCTCGGCGTGCAGGAGCGCGCGGTCGTCTGCTCGGTCGAGAACGCGTTCCTGCCGACGCGGGCGCAGTTGCAGAAGGCGATCCGCGGCGCGCGGCTGCTGTCGCTCAACTCGCCGCTCAACCCGACCGGGACCGCGTTCACGGCCGAGGTGCTTGGCGAGATCTGCGACATGGTGCTCGAAGAGAATCGCCGGCGCGGCAAGCGCGAGCGGCCGCTCTACGTGATGTACGACCAGGTCTATTGGATGCTGACGTTTGGCGGCGTGAAGCACGTGACGCCGGTCGGTCTGCGGCCCGCGATGCGCGACTACACCGTGTTCGTCGACGGGTTGAGCAAGCCGTTCTCCGCGACCGGACTGCGCGTCGGCTGGTGCGTCGGCCCGAGCGACGTGATCGCGGCGATGAGCAACATCCTCGGCCACGTCGGCGCGTGGGCGCCGCGCGCCGAGCAGATCGCGACCGCCAAGCTGCTCGATCGCGCCGACGTGATCCGCGATTTCCACGCGGTGAGCAAGCAGGCCGAGCAGGCGCGCCTCGACGCGTTGTTCCAGGGGCTCACCGCGCTGAAGGCGGCCGGACTGCCCGTCGACGCGCTCGCTCCCGCCGGTGCGATCTACCTCACCGCGCGCTTCGCGCTGATGGGTAGGAAAACGCCCGCCGGCACCAAGCTCACCACCAACGAAGAGATCCGCCGCTACCTGCTCGACGCCGCCGGCTGCGGCATCGTCCCGTTCCAGGCTTTCGGCGCGAAGACCGACGACGGCTGGTTCCGCATGAGCATCGGCGCCGTGTCGCTCGCCGACATCGCGGCGATGTTCCCGCGAGTCGAGGCGGCGCTGCAGGCGTTGCAGCAGACCAAGGCGCCATGACGGTGGATGGAGCGCGCGGGGTTGTTCGTCGGCGCCGTTCGCAGCTAAAGGCCAACACCCTGAAGTCGAGCGGCGGGTCCCCGGCACTCGCCGTTCGTCAGATCCGCACAGATGAGAACGTCCTGATCCATTCGAACGACGTTTCGATACGGATTGAAACGAAGCGCTGCGCCAACTTCGATCAGAAGAGCCCCCAGCGCCGGGGACAGGTCGCGAGCAGCAGGACGATCTCGCCGCGAGCCCGCAGCGTTGCGTTGCCGAAGTCGGCGCGCGAACGCGCGGCGGCGTCGGTGAGCGGCATGGCGAAGAACTTCGCCGCGAGTTCGTCGAGGGTCGAAGCTGCGTCGCCAGCGGACGGCAACGGGTCGTAGAGGTGCTTTCTCAGCCGGTCCGAGCGCGAGCCCGTCAGCATCGCCATCGCCACGACCGCGAAAAGCTGCTGGTGTGGAGCGGCGTCGAGCCATTCGCGGAGGACGGCCGGCAGTTCGTGATGGTTCTCGCTCCACGCGAGCGCGAAGTGAAGCGCACCGAAGCAAGGATCGAGAGCCCCGGCCGCGACGGCGGCGATCACTGCGTCGCAGTCGCTGGAGCGCGCGGACTCGACCAGCTGCTGCTCGGCACCGCGGCGCACGTCGTCGCCGCTTGCCAACGGCCATAGCCAGCTTCGGGCGGCAATCGTTGCGAGTAACAGTTCGCGGCGGATCCCGTCGTTCCAGATCAGTTCCGGGGACGGCAGTGGAAGGAACTCGCCTGCGCAGAACGACCCGCTGTTGCCGTATCGGGCCTGCACTCTCAGGCAGTCCCGGCGCAGGGTCCACTGCAGGAGGAGCGCGGCGCAAGCCGTCGCTGCCAGCGTCGCGAGGTTGAGCCACTGCCAGAAACGGCCCGCCCGGCGCGGCGCGATCGGCATCCCCGATCCAGGAACGCCGCCGCCGGCCGCCGTTCTCGTTCCCGGATCGGCAGCGGCGGCCGGATCGCTCACCGCGTCGCCTTCACCGCCGCAGGAGTCGTCACCGTCGGCTTCCTCGCCGCCACCAGCAGGCTCGTGACGTAGTCCTTCGCCGTGCGACCGGACGGCAGCTGGCGCGTGATCTCGGCGTAGAGCGGATCGCCCATCGATTCGAGCGTCGCGAGGTAGTCGCCTTTCCGCGTGAGCCTCACGTCGCAAAGCCCCGCGGCGTTCGCCATCGACGCCATTTCGTCCACCAGTGCCGCGCCGGCGACGCAGCCGATCAGGGCATCGACCATTGCCAGCACCGCTGGCGGCAATGGCCGCTCGAGCGCCAGATCGGAGACGGCGACGCGGCCGCCCGGCTTCAGTACGCGCGCGATCTCGCGCCACACTTGCGGCTTGTCGGGCGACAGGTTCAAGACGCAGTTGCTGATCACGACGTCGACGCTGGCGTCGGCCACCGGCAGGTGCTCGATCTCGCCGAGGCGGAACTCGACGTTGGTGAGGCCGGTCTTGCGCTGCCACGCGGAAAGGTTGCCGCGTGCGCGCTTCACCATCTCGGGTGTCATGTCGACGCCGATCGCCCGCCCGCTCGCGCCGACTTTCTTGCTGACCAGGAACAGGTCGAAGCCGGCGCCGGCGCCGAGATCGAGGACGACATCGCCCGCCGCCAGGGCCGCGATCGCCTGCGGGTTGCCGCAAGACAGGCCGAGGTTGGTCCCCTCCGGCAGCGCCGCGAGCTCCTCGGTCGAGTAACCGAGCGCCTCGGCCAGCGCGCCCGGATCGGCGGGGGCGGAACAGCAGCCGCCTTGGCCGCCCGAGCCGCCGGCTGGGCTGCAGCAGTCGCTCGCTGCGTCGGCCGCGGCGATCGTCGGCAGGGCGCCCTGGAAGACCGGCAGTTGCCCGGTGCCGCGGGCGATTTTCGCGTACCCCTCGCGGACGGTGTCGCGGATGGAATCGGGGGAGCTGGGTGTCGCGGGAATGTCGCTGTTCATCAAGGCTCTCTGTTCGGCCCCGGATCATGCCTCGGAAGTGTGGCGGCAAGGCGGCGCTGGCAGGTCGTTTTCGCGGGGAACGGTCAAAAGTTCGGTCACGAATTCGGCTTTGCGACCGCCAACCTGTCGCCAGTTCGCAGTTGCAGTGCTACCTTTCCGGGCCGGTCGTCAACACGGGACGGGGCATGGCTCCCGTTTGGTTGCTTCCCTCCAGCTCGACTTGAACGGAGGCGCGAAATGAAGCGTCGTCACGGACTGGTCTTCGCGGCATGCACTTCGGGCTTCGCCCTGTTCGCCGGGATGGAGGTGGCGACAGCTCAAGGCGTGCCGCCTCCGGGCGGTGGAGGCGCATCGCACAGCTTCAATGCGCTTCACCCGGGCGACGCGACGCGGATCTGTGATCCGAAGCTCGACGGCGGCGGCGCCTCGGTCAGCTACCACCTCGACCCGAGCTACCGAAAGTACGCGGTCACTATCACCGTCCTCGCCGCCGCCGGCCAGGTGGTGGCGACGCCGTTCGTCGGACGCGAGGTTGGCAAGGTGCGGCTGGAGCATTTTTGGGACGGGAAGACGACGGCGGGAAGCTACGCCAACCCAGGCCACTACACGATCCGTGTGACGGCGATCAACGCGAAGCTCGAGCAGTCGACGGCGGACTTTGAGCTCGACATCGTGCGCCTCGGCGTCCGCCAAATCACGGCCGCCGCCACGGTGGCGAACAACGAGTGGCAGACCGTCTACTTCCGCAAACTGAACCAGTACAAGTTCTATGCGACGCCCGCGACCGGGGAGTGGCTCAGCCGCGATGAGACGGGCGACCTCGCGGATCTCGACCTGAACGACGGATCGCCGCGGCCGCGGCCTGCAATCTGGACGCGTACGGACGAGCCGGTCCTCGAGACCACGGTCAGCGGCACCATTTACGACAACGACTGGTACAACTATCCGGTCTGCTATCGCGCGGGCGCGACCCCGCAGTTCACGCTCAAGTTCGGCACGGCGATGGTCCGCTCCGACGGGACGGCCGGGGGCGTGAACTATCCGGTCGCTGGCTTCGACCTGCGCGTCGTCGGCCGCGACCAGCTCGGCACCTGGGTGGGCAGCAACGTCAACATCACGCCGGGCAGCACCGACACGCTGGTGGGTGCGCCGGTGAACACGAATGCCGGCCGGGTCGATCGCGGCGTGCTCTGGAGCTTCGAGTATCGGCCGACCGGTTCGGCGACTTGGAGCGCGATCCCGGGAAACATCGACACACAGCACCGCATCTACACCATCCTTGATCAACCCTATTGGGCGACGGGCGGGTCGGGCACGCAGTATTCTGGTCCGTGGGTCGAGGTGCTCGACTACTTGTGTGTGTGGCAAAAGGAATTCAACCTGACGCTCGACACGCAGGAGAAGATCGTCAAGGCGCTGGTGCTGGGCTACTTCGGCCAGCAGGGCAATCTTCTCACCGCGATCGAAGATGTGCACTACGACTGCCCGAGCGAGGGCGGCGACGGCGGGGCGACGCACTACGGCGGGACCGGCACCGTCCATCTGTCGCATCTGCTGAACAACCACGCCGACGGCATTTACGTCAATTGCACGGACTGTGCGACGACCACGTCGGTGATGCTCGCGATGCTCGGTGTGCCGAACATGGAACTGTTCCATCTCGGCTCGATGACGCTGCGCGCGATCTGGGGCATCGGCTGCGACGACTACACCCTCGATCTGTGGGGTGGAAGCCACGGCTTCAGCTACCACCACATCATCACGCGCGACGGTGGCACCAACATCTCGGACGCATGCCTGTGTGTTGATGAGGACGGCAGCCCCGACGCGCTGCCAGGGACGCCGGGCTACAACTACGACCGCGACTGGAACCGCTACGAGGCGCTGCTCGCGAAGGCCAACATCTCGACCTACACGCAGAAGCTGCCCAAGGTCGATTGAGCGCGCGCGACGGACGTCCGGCGGAACTGACTCCGCCTTGGACTTCCGCCTTTGACTGACGAGAGGCTGCGGGAACACGGCAGGGCGGTGAGGAGGAATCAACGATGCGACAGATGAAGATCTTCGGTTCGATTGTCGGCGGGCTCGTGCTCGGCGGGGCAGCTTTCGCGCTGGCGGAGCCTTTCGCTGCGGCGCAGTCGGTGCCCGGAGCTAGCTCTTCGGCGCCGACCGTCGACCCCGCGGTCGAGGCTGCTCGCATCAAGTACGTCGCCATGGAGTGGGCGCGTGGCGATCGGCGCATCGGTTTCGCGCTCGGTGAGTTCTCGATCGCCGGGTTGACGGGCAGCACGGTCGAGTTTCATGCCGGCGGCGTCTCGCGCCGCTTCGACGACGCGACGGGCGTCGGTCGCGTCTTGATCGAGATGTCGGTCAACGACGAGGTCGCGGGTGCGCACGACGCGCTTCTGCACCACATCGCCTACGTGCAGTCGACCAAGACGCTGCCGACGGCGTCGTCGCGCGGAATCGTGGCGGGCGACATCGGCTACATCGGCCACGGCGGTCGCGACGGCAGCAAGATCGCTTGGCTCGCGTTCACCGTCGGCAACCTCGAGTTCCGGGTGCAGGACCTCAATGTGGACGCGGCGGGCGCCGTCGCAGTGCGGCCGGTCATCGAGCAGCTCGCGGCGCAGGCGGCGGCGATGCCGGTGGTGCCGGCTGGCGTGGTGCTGCCGCGGCCGAGCATCGAGCGGTTCACGGCTGAGGCGAGCAGCGTCGTCGCCGGTGAATCGGTGCTGCTCGACATCGTGGGACACGATTCAGACGGCAAGCCGGTCGCAGTCGACTTCATCGTCGGCGGCTCGAATCAGGGCCAGGGTTACGTCGAGCAGGACGAGCAGGCCCGCTGGCGCTTCAACGCCACCGGCGCCGGCGCGACTCAGATCACCCTCGAAGCCCGCAGCCGCCTCGGCACGAAGACCACCCGCACGATCGAGGTCACCGTCACCCGCTGACATCGCGATCAGGGTTTGAAACGCCGGTCAGATCCGCACCCCGGTGACAAAACCGACGTTCTGTGTCTGGATCAGAATGTCGGTTTCGTCACCGGCTTGACGGCGGGTTGACAACTTGCCGGCCGCTCGCGCTACGGTCACGCGCGTGAATCGTGTCGCTGCCAGCTCGGGACACCGCCTCGCCATCGGCGTCGCTTGCATGCTCCTCTCGACCCTCGGGGTCCTGCTGGCGGGCGGAGTCGGGTTGTGGCGAGCGGCTCGCGATGCGCGCGCGCTCTCCGAATCGGCCCGCGAGCAGGCCGTCTTGAGCGCTGCCCGCGCGCTGCAATCGTGGTTCGCCGCGCCCGATCGGCTCCTGCTCGCCGACAACGATCCCGACCTCCTTGAGCTTGCGGACGCACGACCGATCGCTCCCGCCGCAGTCGCGCCATAGTCCCTCGATCCGATCTCGCCCGAACTCGACCTCGCACCATCGCTCCTTGCCCCACTCGACGAGGCCGACGTCGCGGAGGCGCGCGGTGATCTGCCGGCGGCGCGCGCCGCGTTCGCGCGCGCGCTCGACCTCGCCGCTCGTGGCGTTTCGCGGCAGCGCGCGTTCCTGCTCCATGCCCTCGCGCGGATGGCGGCCCGCGCCGACGACGCAACGACCCGCGTTGCCAGCGAGGCGGAGCTCGAGGCGCTGCTCGAGCCGATGGCCGAGCCGCCGCACTACGCCACCGTCGTCGCCGGTGCACTGCTCGCGGCGACACTGCGCAGCGTCGGCGCGCCGACCACGCCCTTCATCCCGCTCGATCGCCCGCTCGCGGCGCTCCCCAAAGCGATGTGTGCCGCTCTTGTCGAGCGCGTGCGCGCGGCCGTCCCGTCCGCCGCATCCGCGTTCGAGGCCGCGCTGAATCGCGTCGAGCGCCGCGCCGTCATCGCCGAGCGCATCGCGCCGCACGTCTCGCCGCCGCGACCACGCCGCTCGCGCTGCCGGTCGCGGGCGAACTGCTCGTCTACCATCCCAACGTGGCGCGTCCGGGTCATGGTCGCGGCGCGCTTCGCCCCGCGCGCGATTGGCTCCCGGGTGCGATGTCGCCTGATGGCAGTTGGCAGTTCGACGATCCGCGCCTTGCGCCCGGCGGCCCCGTCCGCATCGTCGCCGCCGAGGCGCTGCCGCCCGCTGCGCTCGCCGTCGTGCCCGGCCTCGGCGTGCTGCCGGTTGCGGGACCTTCGACTTCGCCGCTCGCCAGCGCTCGCGGGCTCGCGATCGTGCTCGGCGCGCTCGGCTCCGCGCTAGTCGCGACGCTGCTGCTGGTCGTCCGCGGCGTCTTGCGCGAGGCCGCGGCCATCTCCGCCCGCTCCCGTTTTCTCACCTCAGTCACGCATGAATTGAAGACGCCGCTGGCCTCGATCCGGCTCCTGACCGAGATGCTGGCGGGTGGCCGCGCGGCTGCAGACAAGCAGGACGAGTACCACCGTCTGCTGGCGGGCGAGGCGGAGCGCCTCTCCGCGCTGATCGAGAACGTCCTCGACGCAGGCGAACTCGCGCGCGGCGAACGGGCGCTCCAGCACACATCGCAGCGCCTCGATCTGCTGCTCGAGGACGTGCTGCAACGGGTTGCGCCGCTGCTCGAACGCGACGGCGTGCGCGTCGAACGCCGGCTTTCGCAGGCACCTTGCGTCGCATCAGTCGATCGCGGCGCGTTCGCCCAGATCGTGATCAACCTGCTCGACAACGCGCGCAAGTACGCGGCCAGCGGCGGTCGCGTCGTGGTCGAACTGCAGGGCGTGTCGACGCGCTCGCCCGCCTCGGATGGCGCTGCGTCGCGCGACGCCGCCATCCGCATGCGCGTGCGCGTGCGCGTGCGCGACTTCGGTCCGGGAATCGCCGCAGGCGATCGAGCGTCTCTGTTCACGCCGTTCGTGCGCGGCGCGGCGCAGGCGGACGGCGCGACCCCGGGGCTCGGGCTCGGGCTCCACCTCGCGCGCACACTGGCGCAGCGTCACGGCGGCGAGCTCGCCTGCATCGAGCCGGACGACGGCGGACCAGGCGCATGCTTCGAGCTGACGCTGCCGATCGGAGGCACCCCGCAATGAGACGGCTGCTGCTGGTCGAGGACGATCGCGCGCTGTCGATCGGGCTCACCGACGCCTTCGTGCAGGAGGGCTTCACCGTCGCGACCGCGCGCGATGGGGAGAAGGGGCGCGAGCTGCTCCTGGCCGGTGGCGCGACGATGGCGGCCGCTCCGTTCGACGTCGTCGTGCTCGACCTGATGTTGCCGGCGCGTTCCGGGCTCGATCTGCTGCGCGAGCTGCGAGCGAGCGGCGCCGCAGTGCCGGTGCTGCTGCTGACGGCGCGCGGCAGCGAGGCCGACAAGGTGCTCGGCCTCGAGCTCGGCGCGGATGACTACGTGACGAAGCCGTTCAGCCTGCGCGAGCTGGTCGCGCGCGTGCGCGCGTTGGTGCGGCGCGAGGAGCGGCGCGACGCGGCTGCGACGGGAGAGGGTGGCTCCGCGCGCAGCCCGGCGCCGACGCGCTTCACGATCGGCGATGCCGAGGTCGACCTCGGTGCGTTTCAGTTGCGGCGCGGCGACGCTGTGCACCCGCTGTCGCGCAAGGAGGCGGCGATGCTGGCGTTGCTGCAGGCGCGGCGCGGCACCGTCGTCTCGCGCCAGCACTTCCTCAAGCTCGCGTGGGACGGGGGCGAGCACGTCGGCGCGCGCACCATCGACACCCACGTACTCAACCTGCGGCAGAAACTCGAAGCCGATCCGACGGCGCCGCGTTGGCTGCTGACCGTACACGGCGTGGGCTACCGGCTGGCGCCGGAATGAGGCCGCCGAGCGAGGCGCACGCGCGACTTGACGAAGAGTTGACAGACGATTGACGAGCCGCGGTCAATCGAGCGGTGCGCAACGCGTCTGATGCGGCGGTTGCGACGAGGCGAACGTGCCGCGCCGACCGCAGGAGGATCGACGATGCGAGAACTCGGAAGCGTTGCGCGCGGGGTGCTGGCTCTGGCGATGGTGGGTGGGGCGACGGCGGGTGGGGCGAGCGGCCAGGCCGACGCGAGAGGCCAGGCGGTCACGGACCAGAGCGTCGCCGCGCGCGTCGAGCAGGCGCGGCTGGCGGAACAGGTCGAGCGCGACTTCGCTCGCGCGATCGAGCTGTGGCGCGGGATCGCGGACGACGCGAAAGTCGCCGCCGAGCAGCGCGGCAACGCCTGGATCGCGATCGCACGCCTCCGGCAGCGGACCGGCGATGCTGTCGCCGCGAAGGAGGCGCTCGAACGGGCGACGGCTCTTGGCGGCGCGACCGCCGAGGATGCGCGACGGCTGCTCGCCGACGGCCTCGGCGACGAGCGGATGCGGGAGCGGGTCGACGCGGCGGTCCAGAGTTTCCGTGATTCGATCTTGTTGCGCTCGGCGGGAGACTTCGACCGCGAGAAGTCGCCGTACTCCGACGTCTACTGGCTTGGCGAAGCGACCCTCATCAAGCTCGCGCAGTTGGTTCGCGAGAGTTCGGACCACACGCCACTGATGAGCGCCGTGCCGCGGCTGATCGTCGCCATCGGCGGCGAGGACGCGGCGGCGCAGGTGCGAAGCATCGCGGCGAGTCCCGACGTTTTGCTGCGCCGGACGCTGCTCGAATCGGCCAAGGAGAACCGCAGCGAGGAGCCGGTGCGCAGCGCACTTCTGGTGCTGGCCCGCGATCCCGATGCGCGACTGCGCGAGTTGGCGTTGCAGGGATTGATGAAGTTGATGACCGCCGCCGAACTCGAGCCCTATCTGACGGATCGCGAAGTGGGTGTGCGGGCGGAGGCGTTGCAGCAGCTGATCCAGCTCGAGGTTTCTGCGGCAGCGACGACGCAGCGCGGCTTCTCGCCGAGGCTCATCGCGGCGTTGCGGCGGGCGTTCGATGATTCGATGGACGCGATGAACCGAACGTTGGCGAAGGCGTTGTCGGCGCCGCAGTTGTGGGATTCGGCGGAGGGCCAGGAGCTGTTCCTCGCCGCGTTCGCCGACGATCGACTGCATGGACGCCACTGCGACAACGGCTGGGTGAACGGGTTCAAGGACGCCAGTGACGCGCAGTTCGGGACCGGACCTACCGCCGCGCGGCTGCTCGACCTGGCACGCGCGATCTACGACGAGCCGATCGACACCAAGAGTCGCGAGCAGGCACGGCGCCGGAGCGGGTTCTCGAACCTGTATCGGCGGTCGTTCGCTGCGTGGCGCAAGGCGGGAGCGACCGATGTCCCGGCGCTGCTGGAGATGGGCCGAGTCGCGGGCGTGGATCTGCTTGCGACCTGGATTCCGACCGGCGCGACCCTCGCCGAGCTGGCGGCAGTGTGCGAGTTGATGGCCGATCAGCGTGCGATGCAGGTGGGTTTGATCGTCTCGCTGCTCCAGCGTGCGAGCGAGTTGCCGAGCGAGTCGCAGCAGCGAGTGGTGGATGCGTTGGTCGAAGCAGCGGCGAGCAGTGAAGGGGTTGCCGCAAGAGACTGCGTATCCGCGCTTGTTCTCACCCGAGCGGCGGCTGGCGACCGGGCGCTGGTCGAGATGGTGCGCAGAGAGCCGAAGTGGTTCGTCCATGCCGTCAGCGCGGCGATCGGATCGAACGGATCGACGGTCGGCAGTGCCGCGTTGGCGGAGCTCCTGCTGCTGCCTGGAGCAGCGCTGGAGGCCAACGCCGGATGGGGCTCGATCGAATCCGCGCGCACCGAGATCGCAATCGAATTGGCGCGTCGCGGGGCGCCCGAGTTGATCGAGCGGATCGCAGCGGCGGCACGGCTCGGGATGGCGAATCGTCGCACTCAGCACATGAACCGACCGATGACGGCGCTCGCGGCGCTGTTCGTCGATGGCGGTGTCGACGCACCGAACTCGAGCCAGTTCCAGGTGCGTTGGGCGCCGCGCTATTCGATCGAGAAACTGGAGAGGGCGTTGCGCGACTGCGCCGACGTGGGCGGGGCAGGTTACTGGAGCGATGTCCAATGGCTGATTCGGTTGATTGGTGAGACGCTCGATCTGCCGCTGTCTTCGTCGTCGAAGCGGGGTGCCAGGATCGTGCAGCTCCCAACAGCCGAGGCAGGCAGCGATGGCGCGGGAGCATTCGAGCCTGCCGCGCAGTCCGCCGCCGTCAGTCGTGTCGTGGGCGAACTGCTTCCGCGGTGCCTGGATGCCGTGGATCCCGAGTTTGCGAAGGCACTGATCGCCGGGTACCTCGAACAGCGCTCGCCAGGCTGGGAGGCGTTCGCCGTCAAGGCGTTCGACAACAAGCGTCTGCGGCCGACGGTGTTCAGAAGCCTCCCGTCGCTCGCGGCGATCCCGCTCGCGAAGGTGCTCGCGCACGAGTCGGAGCTGGTTGACTCGATCGGGCTCTTGCCCGGCCTGCTGGCGCGCACGGGCGATCCTGCATTGTGCGCAGAAATCTTGCCGCTCCTGTCGCACGCGAACGCGGATGTCCGCCGCGGCGCCGTCCGCGAGTTCGCGAAGCTGTGGCCGCAGCAGGTGGTCGACAAGCTGACGCTGCTCGCGGACGATGCCGATGCCTCGACCCGACTTGCCGTGGTGATGGCACTTGCCGAGAGCTTCGACCGTCAGGCGCTGCCCTTCCTGATCGAGCGGTTGCGCGACGCCGATGGCCCGACGCGCGATGCGGCCCGCAAGGCGCTCGAACAGCTCCAGTACTACTTCGATAGCAAGTCGCGTTGGGAGCGGCTCCTGTCCGAGTCCGGCCTCGACGCCAATACCGCTGCCGAGGCGCTGATCAAGCAGTCGAAGTCCGCCGCCACCCCCGAACTGCGCCGCCTCGCGATCGACTCGCTCGGCACCCTCAAGGTCCCCGAGACCCTACCGTTCCTCATCCAGCTGATGAGCGATAAGGACCCCTCGATCGCCACCGCCGCCAAAGCCGCCGTCGTCAAGATCAACGGCTGACGCGCCGTTTTCGATCCGGGAACAACGCTGCCGATAGTCGAGCGCTTTCGATCGAATTGCCGCGCATCGTGTACCGCGGTCGATGCGGTGGTGTCGTCACTGCATCGCCGCGATGTTGGTGATGTGTGCGGTGACGCGTGCGTCTGCGCTCGGGAAGCGGCGGCGTTGTTCCCGGATCAGATGTCGATGGTCAGTGCGGCAGGTTGGTGATGACGGCGGCGAGGTGGTCGCGGTAGCCGGCAGGGGCGTGAGACCAGACGTGACCGTGGGTGGCGGCGGGGTCGATCCAGAGGGTCTTTCGATCGGGGCGAGTGGGGAGAGCGGCGAAGTAGGCGCGCACGGTGTCGGGGGGCATGCGGTGGTCGTCGCCGGCGCCGATGATCAGGACGGGCACGTCCGGTGACAGCGCGGCGATCGAGCGGATCGGGACGACGGCGTCGAACGGGATGGTGCCGAAGCAGTCGGCGGCGGCGATCAGCACGGCGCGGAACGGTTGCGGCAGCGAGCCGGCGCGTCCTTCACCGTGGGCGAGCATCCGCTCGGTCGTTGCGCGCAAGTCTTCGAGCGGGGCATCGAGGATCAGTGCGGCAAGCCCGTCGATCTGCGGTGCGGCGATCGCGGCCGCGGCCGTCCCGATGCTGACGGCGAACAGCACGAGCGGACGGCGCGGCACGCCGTCGCGCGCACGCAGCCAGTCGACCGCGCCGAGCACGTCGCCGGCCTCGTCGCGGCCGTAGGTGAAGCGCTCGCCGCCGCTGCCGCCGTGGCGCCGCAGTTCGAGCAGCAGCACCTCGCCGCCCAGATCGCGCAGCATCGAGCCGACCGTCTCGAGCTCGAGCGCGCCACGGAAGAGCCCGTGCACGAGGAGCGCGGTGAATCGCGGCTCACCGCGCGCTGGCGGTACGAGGAAGCCGCGCAGAGTCACGCCGTCGCGCGCGTGAATCTCGACGGCGAACGGGGATTGCGCAGCGTCGCGAGCGGCTTCATCGCGGTTGTTCCGGGCCTCCGCCTCGAGGCTCTCCCGTGTCTGCTGCTGCCAACTGCCGTTCGTCGCGATCCGCGGTCCCGCGTAGCGACGCTCGTCGCCGCGCGTGCCGACCATCGCCGGCCCGACGTACGCCAGCGCCATCGGGACCGAGCCGAACAAGTGCATGGCCAGCAGCGCGGCATGCCACCTGAGCAGCCGTCGCCACGCTCCGCCGCGCGCGCCCTCACGCCAACCTCGCCACGCGAGTAACGCCGAGGTCGGCAACAGCGTCAGCAGCGTCAGCGCGGCGGCGCCGAGAAACACGAGGATTACCACGCGGGACGCGCCTGCCGCGACGGCGAGGGTGCGGATCTGACGAACGGCGAGTGCCGGGGAGGTGGCGGCGCGATCACTCGAGGAACCGCGCGCGCATCGCCGGCGGCAGCAGCGGGCAAGACCCCGCCGGCGGTCGGAACAGCTTCTTGCGCATCGCCGCGATCGCGTCGTAGACGCCGTCGCGCACCCGCCGCGGCACCAGTTCGATCAACGTCGCCGCCACCCGCCACAGTCCGCCAAGTGGCCGTAGCACCGCGGCGATCGCGCTCGACTTGGTGAGCAGATGACCGCTTCCGGTCCGCACGACGATGCTGTCGGGCAACCCTTGACGCGTCGACTCGTCGAGCAGCGTGGTGATCGCGCGCCCTTGCAACGGCGACACCCAGAAATGGGTGAGCCGATCCTCGGCCAGCACCACCCGCACGAAGCGATGGCACATCCCGCAGCCACCGTCGAAGAAGAGGTGGGAGCGCGGCAGCGGCGGCGCACCCTGCAGCCAGCCGGGGTCGAACGCGAACCACTGCACCAGCCAGAGCGCCTCATCACGCCGGTCGCCACCGCCCAACAGCAGCACCGTCGAACGCGCGACCAGCAGCGCGAGCCACGCCCACGCCCGCGCGCGTCCCTTCGCCAACACCGACAGGCAGAGCGCTGCCTCCGCCGCCATCAGCAGCCAAGTGATCGGCACGAGCCGCCCGCTGCCGGCCCGCCACGCCGGATCGCGCCACTGATCCATCAGCGCCAGCACACTCCCCGCGATCAACAGCAGCCACATCAGACGGAACGTCTGTCGCGGCAGTACCCATCCGCCGTCGGGATCGATCCGCTTGCGGGCATCGACGCTCAGGAACGGAGCCTTCGGCACGCACGCGAATGCCAGCAGCAGCAGCGCGAGCCACGCCGGGCTCGGCAGCCGCAGGATCGGGTTGTGACGAGCGATGCAGGCGGCGACGTAGGCGACGACCAGCGCCGCGATTCGCGCGCGCCAACCGACGGCGAGCGCCACCGCCGCCGCCACGCCAAGCGCCGCGAACGCCGCCCCGAACTCCGGCGCGTCGAACCAGTCGACGACATTCGGCAGCAGTCCCAGCAGCGGGCCGCCCGACTGGGCCGCGGCGTCGAGCATCGGCCCGGAAAACCGCCGCCCGTCGCCGAAGTTCGCAGCGTAGTCGGGCAGCGTCGCTGCCAGCCGCCATGCGACCCATCCGCCGAGCAGGAACCTCACGGCGCTCCACTGCCCGCCGCTCCACGCTCCGCCTGGCGCGCGCGGATCGTGGCGATCGGTGGCGGGATCGAAGACGTACATGGCGGCGAGGATAGCCCAGCGCCGATCGCGCTCGCGCGGCGCCGCGCGACTCGCTGCACGCGCTTGATCGCGCCCGCGCAGTGCAGCGCCGATCACTGCATGCGCCTGATCGAACGCCTTCGCCGCCTTCCTGTCTGAGCGGCGCGTCAGGTTCGAGAGCGCGTCGCGATCGCCATCCGAGACACCGGCTGACTGGCAATTCAGATTCAGTTCCCCGGGGATGGCGCTGCCGTTGCACAGGATGCAGCGTTCGCCTCACTCACCTGGAGCCACCATGCACCGCTCGTTTCCGCTGATCTACACGCTGCTCGCCACTTGGTCGGTCGCTGCCGGCAGCACTCGCGCACAGCACGCGCTGGTCTTCGTTCCCGAAGGCGACTGCACGACTCGCGGCGGTCTGACGCCGCTCGATCTGCTGACCGACGAGACGCTCTGCGAGTCGACGCCAGGCGCCTCACCGATCTCGGCGGACAAGGTGCTCTCTCTCGCTTCGTGAAACGCGCTGTTCAGCGACGAGGACGGCGATCTCGACTTCTTCGAGAGCGCGCTCGACGAGCTCGACGCGCTGGCGTTGCCGCCGGGTTTCGTGGCGCCCACGGCCGGCGGCCCGTCGCCCTTCGACTACTGGTTCAGTTCGCAGCAAGACGTGGGCGAGGCCTACGCGGCGATTGCCTCGGACGGCTCGCTCTGGCGGCTGCGGAAGGCTCCGGCTGCGGGCGGCCCCGTGCTTCAGATCGCGCTCGATCACGCCGTGCTGCAAGCGGGCCTCGCGACCAGCGGGCCGGTCGACATCGATGCCGCCGCCTTCGATGCGGCCGGCGATCTCTTCCTGTCGTTCCGCGACGACGAGCTGATCGAGGGCGACCTCACGCCGATCGGCGATGGTGCCATCGTCGGCTTCGCGGCCGGCGACATCTCCTGGAATCCGGACGGCACGATCGCCAGCCTCGGCAGTGGCACCGCGCAGGTTGTGCTCGAGGAGAGCGACACCAACGCGTTCTTGATCGCGGCGGGCTTGCTCGATGACCTCGGCAGCCCCGTGCTTTCGATCAGCGACTTGCAAGCGCTCGACGTCGATCCGGCCGGCGGCACGTTCCTCGGCGCTGATGGCGTCACGAGCTGGCCGAATCTGCTGTTCTGCGGCTCGACGAATGGTCCGCGCGTGTTGACGACGGCCGCCGGCGGCGCGATCGCGCTGCTGAACAGCGTCCCTCTCGGCGACGCCGCTTCGCCGATCGGCTCGCATCTCGGGCTCGACGGCAATGGCAACAACCTCACGGCGCTGCAGGTCATCGCCGCGCGCGATCTGCCGCTCTGTCTCGATCTGTCGGGCCAGGGCCTCACACCGCTTGATCTCGATGACACGCTCTGGATCGACCACGGTGCCGCCGACGCGACGGTCTGGCTCTTCGCCTCCCTCGGGCCCTTCACCGCAGGCGCGAACTTCGACGCCATCGCGCTGGCGGACAAGTTCCGGTTCCAGTCGTGGTACTCGTGGAACTACCTGCTGCTGCTGCCGCTCGATCTCGACGCGGCCGGCCGCGCGCAGCTCGACTTCACCCTCGATCCGGCCGACCTCGGCGCCGACCTGAACATCGTCGTGCAGGTGGCCGAGTTGAAGAAGCCGGTCGAGATGTCGGCGCCGATCGTGATCACTTACGACCACTGAGCACCCGCTCCCTCCAAAACGACGCTCAGGAGAATGGCCGTGGCCGACACCCTTCACTTCGAACGCTACGAGTACAAGTACTTCGTCCCCCACGACCGCACCGAGGCGCTGCGCCGGTTCATCCAGCCGTACACCCGGCTTGACGAGCACGCGGCGCGCGCGGCGGATCGCCGCTACTCGATCCACAGCGTCTACTTCGACACGCGCAAGCTCGACCTCTATCACGCGTCGGTCGACGACCAGGTCGACCGCTACAAACTGCGGGTGCGCTGGTACGACGACGCCGTCGCCGGGCCCTATTTCGGCGAGGTGAAGCGCAAGGTTCGGCAGGTCATCGTGAAGGATCGCGCCCGCCTCGCTCCTTCCGAGGCCGCAGCGCTCCTGCAGCAGCGTCCCGACGTCCGCAGCGGCAAGCGCGCGCGCACCGACGTCGTCGGGTTCGAGGATCGCGTGGTAGAGATCGGCGCGGTGCCGATCGTCTGCCTGCGTTACACGCGCGAAGCGTACGAAAGCGTCTTCGGCGAGTACGCGCGGATCACCTTCGATCGCGCGATGTGCTGGCAGCGGATCGACGGCACCGGTTGGAGCCTGCAACCCCGGGCGTGGTCCTACGTCGATGACGCGCGCGCGATGCAGGGCATCCGTGACGCAATGCTGATCGAGCTCAAGTTCACCCGCCGTTTCCCACGCTGGATGGCCGACCTCGTCGCCGAGTTCGATCTCGAGCGCCGCGGCTTCTCCAAGTTCGTCTGGTCGCTGTCGCGCCAGCTCGCGACCACACAAGACGACACCCTTCAAGAGCGCGTCGCCGGAATCGGGGCCTGACCATGGAACAGCTCCACGATCCGTACCTGAGCTACGCGCCTGGTCTCTCTTGGCGAATGATCCTGCTGACGATGCTGATGTCGTTCGTCTTGTGCCAAGTGCTGGCGGCGGTCTACTCGTTCACTTTCCGCGGCCTCTCCTACTCGCGCGGCTTCGTCATCGCGCTGGTGCTCACCGGCGTGATCGCGACGATGCTGATGCTGGCGATCGGCAACGGCGTCGCGCGCGGCATCGGGCTGCTCGGCGCGCTCGCCGTCATCCGCTTCCGCTCCACGCTGCGCGACGTGCGCGACGTGATGTTCATCTTCGCGTCGCTGGCGGTCGGCATCGCGGTCGGCGTGCAGGCGTTCCTGATCGCGGGCCTCGGCGCGCTGACGTTCAGCATCTTCATGCTCCACCTCACGTTCAGCCCGTTCGCCAGTCGCCGCCAGTTCGATGGCCTGCTGCGCCTCAACACCGGCGCAAGTCCCGATGCCGACCTGCAGCTGAAGCGCGCGCTGCGCGACAGCTCCTTCCAGCAACCGCTCGTCGACGCGATCCGCGCCGTGGACGAGATCGCCGACGTGTCGCTGTTGATGCAAGACCCGGCGCTCGAGGTCTGACGATGAACCCTTCACCGGATGACGCTGTCGCAGGTCCCGCATCTCCTGCAGCTCCGGCATCTCTCCCAGCTCGGGCCGGATCCAATACCACACCACTGCCACAGTCACGACCGATCGGCCCGCCGCGCATCGCGTTCACGCGCCGCGCCGCGCGCTGGATGATGCGCGGGTGGCCGTTCCTCGCATGGTGCGGCGCGGTCGCGGCGGCGGCGTGGCTGTGGGTCGGCGATTCCTCGCAATGCCATGCGCGCGCCTGCACGCGGCTGCAGGAGCTGCGGATCGCGCCGGCGATCGATGGCCGGATCGAGACGCTGCGCGTGGCGACCGGCCAGCAAGTCGCCGCCGGAGAACTGCTCGCGACACTCGATGCCCGCAATGTCGAGGCGCGGCTGCAGGTGGCGCGTGCCGAGCTGGCGCGCGCGTCCGCTCGCATCGAGGCGGAGCGCGAGGAGTTGCGGCTCGCCGACGCCGACCGTGGCGCGCAGGCGGCCGCTCGCCACAGCGCCTGGGAAGGCGATGGCCGGCGGTTGCGCGGGATGGCCGAAGGTCTCGCCACGCAGCAGGCGACCGATCAAGCCGAGCTTGCCGTGCTGGCACCCCAGCTCGAGTGCTTGTCGTCGTTGGTGGAGCGCAAGCTCGCGACCGCCGACCGCGTCGAAGAGTGGGTGCAACGGCGCGCGGTGCTGGAGGAACGGATCGCTTCGCGGGCGGGCGAGATTCCGCGCGCGCACGAAGAACTCGTGGCGTGGGGAGCGCTCGAGCCGGAAGAACCCGCTGGGGTCGATCTCACCGCGAGCCTTCTGCCGTACGAGCTCGCGCGGCAAAGCGAGGCGGCGCGCGTCGGCGAGCTCGAGGTCGAGCGCGAGCAATGTCGTCTGCTCGCGCCCGCCGCCGGAATCGTGCACGCGATCGCGGCGCGTCCGGGCGAGTGGCGCTCGGCCGGCGAGGAGATCGCGCGCATCGGCCTGCCGACCGGCGGGCGCGTCGAGGCGTGGATCAGCGAGTCGCAGGTCGCCGCGATCGCGATTGGAACGGGGGCGATGTTGCAGGCGCGGGACGTCGCCGGCCCGCTCGTGGCGGGTCGGGTCGAGCTGCTGTCGCCCCTGGTCGAGGAGATCCCGCCGCGCCTGCGCGAGCAGATCGATCGGATCGAGTGGGGCAGGCGAGGCACGATCGCGACCGACGGGCTCGGCGAGGCGCTCGCCGGCTCGATCTTCCACGTGAGGTTCCGATGAACCGCTTCACCGCAGCAGAAGCGCGGGGCTCGTGCCCGGCTGCGCGAATGCGGCGCGGGTGCATCGCCGTGCCGTTGTTGCTGGCGAGCTGTGCCGTCGCGCCTCCCGCCGCGCTCGACGAACGCGCGTTGTTGGACGAACTGCGCGCGACGCCGTTCGAGCCGCCGGACAGCGGGCTCGATCCTGATCACGCGGTCGCGCTCGCTCTCGCCCGCCATCCCGACCTGATCGCGCTCCGCGGCCGGCTCGAGGTCGCCACGAACGCGGTCGCCGAGGCGAGTGCGTGGCGCAACCCGGAATTCCGGCCGAGTCTCGGCAACCTGGTCTCGACCGTCGGCGGACCGCTCTCGTTCGCATTCGGGTTCCGTTGCTTCCTGCCGGCGCCGGGCGAGATCGACGCGAAGACGGCGCAGGCGCAGGCGTTTTGCGATCAGGTTGCCGCCGAGGTTGCCGCGCGCGAGGCCGCGATCGTGGCACAGACGCGGATCGCCCATGCGAGCGTCGTGCGCTTCGAGGAGGAGCTGCGCCTTGCGGAGCACGCGCGCTCGTTCCAGGCCCGGATCGCCGAACTGATCACCGCCCGCGTCGCGGCGCAGGCGGCGACCGGCTTCGACGAAGCGTTGGCGATGTTGCGTGGCGTGGAGCTCGCCGACGAACTCGTCGTCCTGCAAGAGCGGCTCGACGTGGCGCGCACGGACCTGGCGTCAGGTGTGGTCGCAGCTCCCGGCGCGGCGATTCACGTCAAGCGCGGTGCGCGACGAAATGGTGCGTTGCTGCCGGCGGCGACGGCGTCGGAGGAAGGGGCACTGGAGGAAGCGGCGCTGTCGCGTCGACCTGACCTGCGCGCGTTGCGGCACCGGTACGACGGACAGCAGCAGGCGCTGGCGCGCATCGAGCGCGGCTTGTGGCCGCTGTTCCTGCAACCGGAACTCGAAGGCGACCACGACGGCCACAGCGCCGGCCTCCAGGCGGGTTTCGAGATTCCGCTCTTCGACGATGGCGACGCCCTACTCAGGGTCGAGGAGGCACGCGCGCGCGAGGCGCGAGACGCCTACATCGCGAAGCTCCACGTCGTGCGGCGCGAGATCCACGTCGCGCGACTCGATCGGGAACAGGCGCACCGGCGCCAGCAACATCAGCAGGAACGAGTCCTGCCGTTGCTCGAGCGGGCCGAGGTGCAGTTGCGCGCGGCGCTTGACGCGGGCGAGCAGGACGCGCTCGACCTGCTGGCGTTCGAGGCGCGGCTGCTCGATGCGCGACGCGCCATGGCCGGCGCGCGATTCGAGTTCGAGCGCGCCCTGGTCGGATACGAACTCGCGACCGGAGTGGTATTCGAGGGGGCATGACCACCCGCGGAACGCTCGCCCTTCACAGCGCATGGCTCGCGACGGTCGCGGTCATCGTCACGTTTTCGCTCGCGTTCGCGAGTGTGCGCTGTGGTGGCGACGGCGGCGACGGTGGCGACGGTGGCGTCATCGAGCCGCCGAGACCGCGTCCCGCCGGCACCCTGCGCCTCACGGTCTTCGAGCTCCCAGCGCACGGCCTCGCCGTCGCGATCGAGACGCCCTCCGGCGCGCTGCACTTCGTCGATACGGGTCCGAAGAGCGACGACGGCCACGCCGCCAAGGAGCTCCTCGCACCGTTCGTGCGCGCGCGTGCGTCGCCGGCGATCGCCTCGATCGTGATCAGCCATCCGCATCGCGACCACTTCGAGGGTGCGCGCCATCTGCTGAAGCAGTTCGAAGTCGGCGCCTTCGTCGATGCCGGGATGCAGGGCGCGCTGGTCGCGGGCGACTACGTCGATTTGAAGAAGACGGCCGACAACCGCGGCGCGGTGCTGCGCGAGGTGCGCGCCGGCGACGTGCTCGATTGGGATCCCGCTCTCGAGGTCTCCATCCTCGCTCCGCCGCGAGCCGGCGTGATCTCGACGGAGAAAAACTTCCTGAACGACCACTCGATCGTGCTGCGCATCCAACACGGCAAGAACGTCTTCCTCCTTCCGGGAGACATCGAGCGCGCCGGCAGCGAAAGCCTGCTCGCCGCGGTGCCGGCGGATCGGCTGCGCGCGACCGTGCTGATCGCGCCACATCACGGATTCTTCGAGGAGCGCGCCTTCGCCGGAGCGGTGAAACCGCAGCACGTCGTCGTCTCCTGCCAGGCCGAGTACGACGACAAGGAACCGCGCTCGCCGGGCGACTTGGCGCGTTCGTTGTTCGAGCCGGTCGGGGCGGCCGTGTGGGTCACGGCGTGGCACGGCGCCGTGACCATCACCTCCGATGGTGAGGTTTGCGCGGTCACGACCGCGCGCGTTCGACGCTGACCGCTTGTCGCGATCGCTCCCGACGGGACCTCCGTACAGCGCAGGGAACGCAGATCGCCTCGCGATCGAGCGCTCCTCGCCCGACCAAGGCCAACTCGATTCCGGGAGGAACGACCTTGCAGTCACGTCGATTCGCAAGGCTCGGACTGTTCGCCGCCATCGCGTCCGACTTGCCGCGAGCCGCAGCTCAGGATGCAGCGCCGTCGCTCGAAGCGCGGGTCCGCGAGCTCGAGGAGAAGGCGGCCGCCAAGAACGCGCTCTCGTTGCAGTGGAAGGACGGACTCCGTCTCGAATCCGCCGACAAGGAGTTCGAGCTGAAGATTGGCGGCCGGATGCAGCTCGACACGTTCTTCGGTGACGCCGACGCCGATGCCGTGGCGACCACCGGCGGTCCGCTCGAGGACGGCAGCCAGATGCGGCGCGCCCGCCTCTCGCTGCAGGGCAAGGTTTACGAGCACGTCGAGTTCAAGTGGGAGCACGACTTCTCGGACAAGGACGGCAAGGCCAAGGTCATGGATATGTACGCCGGAATCGTGGGCGTCGACGGCCTGCCGAACCTGCGCGCCGGACACTTCCGCGAGCCGTTCGGTCTCGAGTCGCTGATGAGCGCCAACGACCTCGTCTTCATGGAACGCGGGCTGCCGTTCGCGTTCACCCCGTTCCGCAACATCGGCGTGCAGGGATCGCGCGCGGCCCTCGAAGAGCGGATGACCTTGGCCGCCGGCCTCTTCCGCGAGACCAGCGACCAGGCCTTCGGACAGGCGGATGGCGCGTTCGCCGCGACCGGCCGCGTGACCGCGATCCCATGGTGCACCGAGAAGAAGGACCAACTGGTGCACGTCGGGCTCGCCGCCAGCCGTCGCGCGCCGCCGGCCGACGAAGTGACGTTCAAGTCCAAGCCGGAGGCGAACCTCGCGCGCGACTTCGTCGACACCACGAAGCTGTCCGACGTCGACTCGGTCACGCTGGCCGGCGCCGAGCTCGGCGTGCTGAGCGACCGCTTCTCCGTGCAGGGCGAGTGGGTGCGAGCCGAAGTTTCACGCGGCGGCGGCATGGACGACGCGACGTTTTGCGGCTGGTATGCGTTCGCGGCCTGGACGCTGACCGGCGAGCCGCGTCGCTACCGGCCGGCCGAGGGTGTCTTCGCCTCGCCGAAGCCGGCGCAGAACGCCTTCGCGGACGGCGGCGGGATCGGCGCCTTCGAACTCGCCGCGCGTATGTCGCAGATCGACCTCGACGACGGAGCCGTGGCCGGCGGCGAGCTTCGCGACATCACCGTGGCCGTCAATTGGTACCTGAACCCCGTCACGCGCGTGTCGCTCAACGCGATCCGCGCCAAGCTCGATCGCGCCCCGAACGACGGCAGCGCTTCCATCGTCGAGATGCGCGTCCAGTTCGCGTTTTGAGGCAGACGCCCCCGTGCAATCGCTCCGCTTCACGCTCGTGCCCGCCATCACCAGCGCCATCACCAGCGCCGCGCTGCTCGCCGGCTGTGCCGTTCCCGCCGCGGACCGATCGGACGTTGCGCCGGCGCAGCCCGATCAGCGCGAGGGCCCGTGCTGGCTTTCGTGCGCCGACGGCTTCACGGCGCGTTCGCTGTTCGAGGACGACTGCGGCGTCTGGACGGTGGGCGCGTTCGACCTGCTCACGAACTATCCGGGACTCGAGATCGTGGCGCTCGACGACAAGGGACGCGCGACGATCCTGATCCAGTACAGCGGCAAGACGGCGCCATTCACCGCGGTCAGCGACGGCACCTGGCTCGGGGGTCTCGCGCACGGCGACGCCGATCCGCGCGTCGACGGCAAGGAGCTCTACGTCGGCGCCGAGCGCGGCCACGTCTACCAGCTCGTCGCACACGCGGAGTACGGCTTCGACTCGGTCCTGATCGCGACGTTTCCAGGCGAGGAGGTGCACAGCCTCGCGGTCGTGCCGCTCTTTGACGCGGACCGTCCGCTGCTGCTCGTCGGACTCGGTGATGGACGGCTGATGGCGCTCGAAGCACCGGCGGGTGTCGCGCGCCGCTTCGTCGCGCGCGAGCTCCATCGCGAGCCCGGCCGGATCCGGCAGTTCGTCGAACTCCCGCCGGCATCGGGCGGCGGCACGCCGCGTCTCGCCTAGGCGTCGCGCAACGGCCGCGTCGTGCTGCTGGCGGTGGAGGACGGTCGACTGCGCGAACAGCTGCTCGCGACTTGCAACCAGGGCTTCGCTCGGCTCACGACGGGGGGCCAGGCGGTGAACGGCAACTGCGTGCTGTGGGCGATCGGCGACGCGGGTGAGGTGGTGCGCATCGCCATCGGCGCTGACGGCGCGCTCGATGCGCTCGATGCGCTCACGGTCGCCTTCACGCCAATCGGCGGACGTGGCATCGTGGCCGGGCGTTTCGACGCGCGCAAGCCCGGCGAGCAGCTCGCCGTATTCGGCTACGGCGGCGAGGCGCTTCTGCTCTTTGCCGACCGTGAAGGGCGCTGGCAGCAGGAGGCGATCTTCCGGGACTCCGAGCGCGGCCATTGGCTCTGCGCCGCCGAGTTCGACGATCGCAACGCGACCGACGAACTCCTCGTCTGCGGCTACTCGCAGCGCGTCGTGTTGATCGCGCAGCCACCCGGTGCCGCGGATCGGCGCGCGACGCGCTGACGCTCAGCGCCGCTCGATCACCTCGTCGAGCGGGAAGCGGACCTTTGGCCCGGCCGCGTACTTGTCGTCGGCGGCGCGGTAGCCGGCAGCGCAGACGACGGTCGCGGCGAGGCCCTGCGCAGCGAGGCCCAGGATCTGGTCGTACTTCGGCGGCTCGAAGCCCTCGATCGGGCAGGTGTCGATGCCAAGAAGCGCGGCCGACGTCATCAGGTTGCCGAGCGCGATGAAGAGCTGGTTCGCGGACCAGTCGTTGATGCGCCAGCTGCGTGCACCCTCGGCGACGTCGCGCACCATCATCGAACGGAACTTGTCGAGCGACTCAGGCGCCACGCCACGCACCGTCGCCATCCGCTTCACGAACCGGTCGATGCCGTCGGCGCCGAAGTGCTTCTGGATGCACAGGACCACCAGATGCGACGCGTCGACGATCTGGCGCTGGTTCCATGATGCGGGCAGCAATTGCTCGCGCACGGCCTTGCTCTCGACCACGACGAACTTCCACGGCTGGAGGCCGTACGACGACGGCGTCAGCACCAGCGCCTCCTCGAGCGCGCGCCAGGTCGCTGGCGCGATCGTGCGGCTCGGGTCGAACTTCTTGACCGCGCAGCGCCAGCGCAGCTGAGCAAGGAGCGAGTCGGGAGCGAGTGGAGCGTTCATGGCGACGAAGCGTAGCGGCTACGATCCGTTGCTTCGTTCGGCGAGGGGAGGCGGCGCAAGCGGGATGGGGTGGCGAAGCGGCGCGCGGAGAACGTGGATGGCAGCAAGCGTCGCGGCGTGGCTTGCCGCGGGCTGCAGCGTCCCATCGATCGAGACGCCGCCAAACGCGCTGCCGGAGCTCTTGGTCGCCGCAGCCGACGGCGAAACGGTGCTCTACGACACCTACACCGGCGACGAATCGACCGCGGGCGACTACTTCGTCCGCGTCGAAACGTGGTGCAATGCGGACGGAACGCGGCGCGTCACGCTGCTGCCGATGGTGCACGTCGCCGACGCCGATTTCTACGCCCAAGTCGAGCGGCGTCTCGCCGACGCTGATGTCGTGCTGACCGAGGGCGTCGGCGGGCCGCCGTCGCTGTCGCCGACATCGTTGCTGGTCACGTGGATCTTCGGCAACTACTCGCGCGCCTGCTTCCTGGGTGAACTCGCGCCGCAGTCCGCCTCGCTGCATGAAGGCCCGCGCGCGATGAGCGGCGACCTTTCGCAGGCGGAGTTCGCAGCGGGCAGTTCGTGTGGCACGTCGCTGATGCAAGCGGTCGCGCTGCCGGTGTTGATGGTGCTGGTCGAGCCGATCCATCTCGGCCGCTGGCTCCTGGCGAACGGTCGCGCGGTCGCGGGCGGATCACTCGAAGATGCGGCGGCGTTCCGTCACTGGATGAACTCCGCGCTCGGTGAGCGCGACGGCGACATCGCCGCCGACGTCGCCGCCGAGATCGATGGCGACGAAGGGCTCCTGCCCGGCGTCCTCGAGCGGCGCAACGCGCACCTGTTGGCGCGGCTCGATGACGTGCTCGCGCGCCCGGGAATCGACCACGTGGCGCTGCCGTGGGGGGCGCACCACATGCCCGGCATCGCCGCAGCGTTGCGCGAACGTGGCTTCGCGCGGTCGAGCGCGGAGTGGCTGCGCGCGATCGCCGTGCGCAGCCTCCTCGACGGCAGTGCGCCCGATCCCGATCTCGCCCGCTCGCACGTCTACCTGCCCTATCTGCTCGAGGTGCAGCACGACCGCGTCGGCGCGTCCTATGGCCTGCTTTGCGATGCGATTGCGGTGCGCACGACCGCGGCGGAGCCGTTCGGGCTCGATCTGCTGTGGGGGCTCGTGTCGCGCTGGCAGGTTGGAACGGAGTCTGGCGAGTCGGGCTTTTCGCTGCTGCCGAGCCTGTTCGGCCGACCGCTGCTGTTCGATTGGCGGCGCCGCGGCGAGGCGCAGCGGGTGCGCGTGCTCTGGTTCTTCGAGTTCGGCGAGTGAACGGCCGCGCGCATGCGCTGAGCGTGCTGAAGCTCGTCGCCTCAGCAGCGCTGGTCGGCGCCATCGGTGGTTTCCTCGGCGTCTGCTTCCGGCTCGCGGCCGAGGCGCTGCAAGCAGGCGTGATGGGGCGCGACGGCTCGATCTTGGAAGCGGCGCGCGCGCTGCCGTGGTGGCGACGGCTCGCGACACCCGCGCTCGGCGGTCTGGTCGCGGGCTTCGTGATCCACTTCGCCGCGCGGCGCGACACGGCGTTCGGCATCAGCGATCTGATGGAAGTGGTTCGCTTCCGGCGCCGGCCGATCCGCGTCGGGCCGACGATCGCGCGCATCGGTGCCGCACTCGCGACGATCAGCTCGGGTGGCTCGGTCGGACGCGAAGGGCCGATCATCCAGCTCGGCGCGATGGTCGCGAACCTGGTCGGGCGCTGGCAGAAGGCCGATCCGCGCCGGTTGTCGGTGCTGCTGGCGGCCGGCGCGGCGTCGGGTTTCGCCGCGGCCTACAACGCGCCGCTCGCCGCCGCCGTGTTCGTGATGGAGGCGATGCTCGCCAACTTCGCGCTCGAAGTCTTCGCGCCCGTCGTCGCGGCCTCGATCGCGGGCACGTGGGTGATGCGTGCGTGCCTCGGCGCGGCGCCGATCTACGACGTCGCGGTCCACGCGTTCGACGATTCGCTGGCGCTTGGGATCGCCGCGCTGCCGCTCGGCATCGCCTGCGGAGCGATGGCGGTCGGGCTGCAGCGCCTGCTGCAACGATCGGCCGCGCTCTTCGCGGCGTGGAGGGTCGCGGCGTGGTGCAAACCGGCCGTGGGCGGACTGCTGGTCGGCGCGATCGGGTTGCTGTGGCCTGAAGTGTGGGGCAACGGCTTCCACGCCATCAGCGATGTGTTGCGTTGGCGGATCCCGCTGTTCGATTCGGGTGCCGCGCTCGCCGCGTCAGTGGTTGTGCTGCTGGTGATGAAGCCGATCGCGACGGCGTGCTCGGTCGGATCGGGCGGACAGGGCGGCGTCTTCACGCCGGCGATGGTCGTCGGCGCGGCGCTCGGCGCGTTGCTGGCGTCGCTGCTGGCGCGCGTGCCGGGACTCGACGCGTCGCGTCAGGCGTTGGTGCTGGTCGGCATGGGCGGGATGATCGCCGGGATTGCGCATGCGCCGATCGCCGCGGTCGTGCTGCTGCTCGAGATGACCCACCATCCGGGACTGCTGCTGCCGTTGTCGCTGTGCGCGGCGGCGAGCGCGTTGACGGCCCGGCTGCTCGCGCGCGACTCGCTCTACACGGAGAGCTTGCGCCAGCGCGGCGTGCCGCTCGACGCCGGGCTCGAAGAGCTGGCGTTGCGCCAGACGCGCGTCGGCGAGCTGATGGACGCCGAGGTGGCGACCGTGACCGCGGCGACGCCGTTGCAGGACGTGGTCGGCCGGTTCGAGAGGGAACGCGTCGATCAGCTCTGGGTGATCGATGGTGCGCGCGCGCTGCAAGGCGTGATCACGCTGCACGACGTGAAGGAGTTCCTCGGCCGTGACGCTGGCGCGGCGGGGCGAGCGGTCATCGCCGCCGATCTGGCGCGACGAGTGGCGGGCCTGTCGGCGGAGCAGTCACTCGCCGAGGTACTCGAGCCGTTCGATGATCCGCTGCAGGGCGAGCTGCCGGTCGTCGATGCCGCCGGCCGTCTCGTCGGTCGTGTCACGCGCCGCGACGTGCTCGCGACGCTGCGCCTCGAAGTGCTCGGCGACGCTCGATCGCGCGCCAAGCTCGTGGTCGAGGATGAAGATCACGCGCGCTACCTCGAACTGCCGAGCGGCTACGAGCTCGCGCGCCTCCCGATCACCCAGGGCCTCGCCGGCCGGCGCCTCGGCGACACCAAGCTGCGCCGCAATCACGGCCTCGTCGTGTTGGCGATCGTCCGCACCGACCCCGAGATCGGCGAGCAGCGCACGGCGTTCGATCCCGACGCACTGCTGATCGAGGGCGAACAACTCGTCGTGATGGGACGCAAGGACGACCTCGCGGCGGCGAGACGGGAGATCGGGGCGTAGAGCGCGAAGCGGGGGTGTGCTCGTCGCCGACCGCTACGCTCGCGCGCCGCCCCGTTCGCTTCGTCGGCGCATCTCGCGTCAGGCAGCACGTGACCAGAGGAGGCCCGCGATGGAACCGATCGGACGACGCGAGTGGCTGAATCGGACCGCGGTCGGTGCGGCGGCAATGGCGATCGGGCCGGCGATCGGACCGGTCGCCGGTGGCGCGATGGGAGGAGCAGCGATGCAGGATGGAACGGGCGCAGCGGCGCGTGCGGGCGCGTGGGCGGGACAGCATGCGGTGCAGTAGCTGCCGTTCGTGGCAGCCAAGCTGAAGGGGTTGTCCGAGAAGCTGCTGGTGTCGCATCACGACAACAACTACGCCGGCGCGGTGAAGCGATTGAATGCGATCGAGGCGGAGTTGGCGGGGCTGCCGAAGGATGCGGCGCCGTTCCGGGTCGGGTCGCTGAAGCGCGAGGAGTTGATCGCGCGCAACTCGCTGGTGCTGCACGAGGCGTACTTCGGGAACCTCGGCGGCGAAGGGCTCGGCAGCGGTCGGCTGGCGGAGGCGATCGCGCGCCACTACGAATCGGTCGCGGCGTGGGAGCAGGAGTTCCGGCAGACCGGCAAGGCGCTCGGCGGCGGATCGGGTTGGGTCGTGCTCGGCTGGGACGCCCATCGCGGCGCGGCCCACACCTACTGGTTGTTCGACCACACCCACAGCCCCACGGGCGTCGTGCCGCTGTTGGTGATGGACATGTTCGAGCACGCGTATGCGATGGACTTCGGCTCGAACGCGGCCGGTTCCATCGACGCGTTCTTCCAGAACCTCGCCGGCGCGGAGCTCGACCGACGCGCGGAGGCGTGCGGCGCGAAGTGACGCGGGAATGCAGTGAAACGGCGGAGCGGAGCGGAGCCGAGGGAGCAGGGCGTGAGTGAAGCGAAAGCAGGAGAGTCGGTCAGCGCGCAACAGCTCCTCGACGAGCGGTCGGGCGCGCGCGCGCCGCTGCTGATCGACGTGCGCAAGCAGCCGGCGTTTCGTGCGGCGACGGAGTGGGCGAGCGGCGCGCTGCGGCGCGATCCGGCCACCGTCGCGACTTGGGGCCAGGAGCTTCCGCGCGAATCGCGAGTGGTCGTCTACTGCGCGCGGGGCCACGACGTGAGCCAGGGCGCCGCGCGCGAGCTGCGGCAGCTCGGGTTCGACTGCGTTTACGTCGAGGGCGGGATCGAGCAGGGACTGAAGCCGGCGAACGCGCCGCTGTCGGTCAAGTCCGCCGACGCGCCGACGCGCTGGGTCACGCGCGCGCGGCCGAAGATCGATCGGATCGCCTGCCCGTGGCTGATCACCCGCTTCATCGATGCGGACGCGGAGTTCCTCTACGTCGCGCCGCCGGAAGTGCTCCGCACCGCCGAAGAACGCCGCGCGCTGCCCTACGACGTGCCGGATGTCGCGTTGTCGCACGTCGGCGAGCGTTGCACCTTCGACGCGCTGCAGGCCGCGCACCACATCTCCGATCCGGCGCTGGCCAAGCTCGCGACCATCGTTCGCGGCGCCGACACCGGCCGGCTCGATCTGGCGCCGCAGTGTGCCGGATTGCTCGCCTTGTCGCTTGGCCTGTCGCGCAAGTTTGCCGACGACCACGCGATGCTGCGCCACGGGATGGTGGCCTACGACGCGCTCTACCTCTGGTGCCGCGAGGCGGCGGACGAGGCGCACGGCTGGAATCCAGCGGCGCTGCGCGAGGCGGCACGCGGCGGCGGTTGAGAGCGAGCGCGCGGCGAGCGCCGCGCGAGATCCTCCAGGTGCCCTACCCCCTGAAAATCGGCAGGTACTGCGCCGGGATCCGCAGCAGCAGGCACGCGATCGCGGTGCTGAAAGCGTCGCCGGGGCCGACTCGGTTCAACCAGCGGCCGTCGGGTTGCTGCGACTCGAGCAGGGTCTCGGAGAGGTCGCGCCAATAGCGGCGCCAGCGTGGGCCGCCTTCGTTCCAGAAGGCCTGGGCGGCGTAGTAGTTGCCGTACCAGAAATAGAAGTGGTCGGAGCGGGCGAAGTTGTCCGCGCGGGCCTGGGTCAGGTACTCGAGCGCGCCTTCGTATTCGCGCGTGTCGTGGTTGCCGGCCGAGTGGAGCGAGGTGATGGCGGCGGCGTTGATCGCGTACGAGGTCTTCGACTCCGCGCCGCGACCGTGGATCTTGTAGTAGAAGGCGCCGTCGAGGCTGCCACGGGCGCCATCCCAGCCGCCGCCGTCGATGCGGCTTTGGCGGACGTACTCGACGACACGGTCGATCACGTCCTTCCTCACCGCGATGCCGGCGTCGCGCGAGGCGCGCAGCGACTGCACCTGGCAGACGGTCACGGAGAGGTCGGCTTCGAGCGTGAACGGTTGGTAGCGCCAGGCGCCGTGCTCGTTCTGGGCGCGCTCGGTGAAGGCGACGGCTTGCTGGAGCGCGCGCTCGACGGTGTCGTGGTGGCGCGTGGTCATGCCGTAGAGCTGCGACAAGAAGAGCAGCGCGAAGCTGTGGCTGTACATCCGCGTGGTGCCGTCGCAGAGGTAGCCGAACTGGTCCTGCGAGCGCAGCACGTAGGCGACGAGGCGATCGAACGTCGCGGCGTAGGGGCCCTCGTCGACCGGCTGGCCGTCGGCCAGCAGCGCGAGGCCGGCCAGCGCGCTCACGCCGACGTGGGCGTGGCCTTCGAGCCGCTGGCGCTCGGCGCTGTCGTAGACGACGTAGCTGTCCTCCTGCTTGTGGCCGACGTCGCCGGACCAACCACCGCACGGCTCCTGCTGATCGATCAACCAGCGCAAGCCGCGACCGACCGCGCGATCGAGAACGGGGAGCGGCGGCTGCGCGACCATGCTGGATGGGTCGGCGCTCGACGGGTCGGCGCTGCCGTCGTCGAGTGGAGAGTTCTGCGCGCGCGGAGCCTGCTGCGGCGGGGGCTGCGGCGGCGCGCCGCTGCAGAGCAGCAACGACGCGAACGTCCCTGCGTGGAGGGCGCGTGTCATGGGCGGGGATCGTAGCGGTTCGCCGGCAGCGCTCGGTGGCGCCGCTATCGTGCCGCGCCTTCGACCAGCAGCACTTCGCAGCACTTCGCCAAACTTGGAGCTCCGCGCGGATGCAGTACGGCTTCGTGATCGATCACCGGCGCTGCATCGGTTGCCACGCCTGCACGGTCGCGTGCAAGGCGGAGAACGAGGTTCCGCTCGGCAACTTCCGGACGTGGGTGAAATACGTCGAGAAGGGCACCTTCCCCGAGGTGAAGCGCCACTTCGCGGTGTTGCGCTGCAACCACTGCACGGATGCGCCGTGCGTGACGATCTGCCCGGTCACGGCGCTCGACAAGCGCAAGGACGGGATCGTCGACATCGATCGCGATGTCTGCATCGGCTGTCGTGCCTGCATGCAGGCGTGCCCGTACGACGCGCTCCACCTGAACGAGGACACCGGCGCGGTCGAGAAGTGCCACTACTGTGCGCATCGCGTGGAGAAGGGGCTCGAGCCCGCGTGCGTCATCGTCTGCCCCGAGCAGGCGATCATCAGCGGCGACTTCCACGACCCGAACAGCAAGCCGAGCCGCCTGATGGCCGAGCAGCCGAGCATGCGCCGGCGGGTCGAGCAGAACACCGGTCCCAACGTCGCCTACATCGGCGTCGAGCCGTTCGTGCTGGTGCCGGGCGCGGCCGAGCGGCCCGCGACCTACCTCTGGAGCGAGCGGCCGCCGCAGAAGCCCGAGTCGTGGCCGAGCACGCTGCCAACGATTCCGAACACGCGCGTCACGCTCGACATCGGCCACAAGGTCGAGTGGGGCGCGGGCGTCGCGGCGTATCTCGTGACGAAGGGGATCGCGGCAGGCGCGGCGATGCTGGCGCCGTTCGCGGCGGCGCTCGGGCTCACGGGCTTCGCGGCCGACTGGCTGCCGGAGATCGTCGCGCTGCTGTTCGTGACGATCACCACGGTGCTGCTGGTCGAGGATCTGAAGCGGCCGATGCTCTTCCTCACGCTGCTCACGCGCGGGAACTGGAAGAGCTGGCTGGTGAAGGGCGCGTGGATCCTGATCGCGTTCTCGCTGACGGTGAGCGCGACGCTCGCGGCGCGCTGGTTCGCTGTCGATGCTGCGATCGCACCGCTGCGTTGGGTGAACGCGGTCCTGGCGCTCGGCGTCGCCGGCTACACGGCGTTCCTCTTCGCGCAGTGCGAGGGGCGCGATCTGTGGCAATCGAAGAAGCTGCTGCCCCATCTGCTGGTGCAGGCCACGGCGCTCGGCGCGGCGGTGCTGCTGCCGTTCGCGACGGATGGCGCAACGTTGCGACTTGTGCTGTCGCTCGCGCTGATGCTGCATCTCGGGTTTGCGTTCCTGGAGCGCTGGGGCAAGCACCCGACCAGCAACGGCATGCAGGGCGCGGCGTTCCTCGATGTGGTGCGGCTGTGGGGCATGCCGATCTACCGCGTGAGCCTGTTCGTGCTGCTGCTGGTCGCGCCGCTCTCGATCGGGACGCTCGCGCCGATCGCCACCGCGATCACGCTGCTCGCGCTCTACGGCTACGAGTGGGCCTACGTCCGCGCGGCGCAGCTGCCGCCGCTGTCCTGATCCAAGGATCTTCGCCATGCGCAGCCACGATCCCGATGAGATGACGGTCACGCCGCTCGAGTCGTTCCCACCGTTGGAACAGTGGGACGACTGGGTCGAGTACGACGCGAAGAGCTGGCCGAGGAAGGTCGAGAAGCACTACTCGCTGATCCCGACCATCTGCTTCAACTGCGAGGCGGCGTGCGGGCTGGTGGCCTATGTCGACAAGGCCGACCTGTCGATCCGCAAGCTCGAGGGCAATCCGCATCACCCCGGCTCGCGTGGAAGGAACTGCGCCAAGGGACCGGCGACGTTGAATCAGATCGAGGATCCGGAGCGGATCCTCTATCCGATGAAGCGAGTCGGGCCGCGCGGTAGCGGGAAGTTCGAGCGGACCACCTGGGACGAAGTGCTGGAGGTCTTCAGCAAGCAGATCCGGACCGCGCTGGTCGAGGGGCGGCGGACCGAGGTGATGTACCACGTCGGGCGGCCGGGTCACGACGGCTACATGGATCGCGTGCTGCAGGCGTGGGGCGTCGACGGTCACAACAGCCACACCAACGTCTGCAGCGCGGCGGCGCGACTCGGCTACGCGCTGTGGCAAGGGGTCGATCGGCCCTCCCCCGACCACGCCAACGCGAAGTTCATCCTGCTGCTGTCGAGCCATCTCGAGAGCGGCCATTACTTCAACCCGCACGCCCAGCGGATCATCGACGGGAAGATGGCCGGCGCGAAGCTCTGTGCCATCGACATCCGGCTGTCGAACACGGCGTCAATGGCCGACTATTGGTTGGCGCCCTACCCCGGCAGCGAGGCGTTCCTGCTCCTGGCATTCGCGCAGGTGCTCTTGGCGGAAGGGACGATCGATCGGAAGTTCGTCGAGGAGTGGACCAACTGGCCGCAGTACATGGCAGCGATGGCGCCGGACGCGCCGTGCACCTTCGAGCAGTTTCTGATCGAGCTGAAACGCCACTACGCCGCCTACACGCCCGAAGCCGCGGAAAAGGAGTGTGGCGTAGCGGCCGCAAAGATCGTCGAAGTCGCGCGCGAGATCGGCAAGGCGGGCCACGGCTTCGCGAGCCACGTCTGGCGCAACGCTGCGTCGGGCAACCAAGGCGGCTGGCAGGTGGCGCGCTGCCTCCATTTCCTGTCGGTGCTGGTCGGCGCGGTCGGTGCCGAAGGCGGCACCAACTTGAACACCGCCGACAAGTTCGTGCCAGCGCCGTTCGCCAAGCCGCCGCCGCAGAAGGTCTGGAACGAGTTGCTCTACCCGCGTGAGTGGCCGCTCTCTCACCATGAGTTGAGCTACCTGCTGCCGCACCTGCTGATGGACGGCCGCGGCAAGCTCGCCGCCTACTTCACACGTGTCTACAACCCGGTCTGGACCAATCCCGACGGGATGATGTGGGAGCGGGTGCTGCGCGACGAGACGAAGATCGAGCTGCACGCGGCGCTGACGCCGATGTGGAGCGAGACCGCGCAGTACGCCGACTACGTGCTGCCGATGGGACTCGGAGCCGAGCGGCACGACCTGATGTCACAGGAGACACATGCCGGGCGCTGGATCGGCTTCCGGCAGCCGGTGCGCCGCGTGGCGATGGAGAAGCTCGGCAAGAAAGTCGAGTGGACCTGGCAGGCGAATCCCGGCGAGGTGTGGGAAGAGGACGAATTCTGGATCGCGCTGTCGTGGCGGATCGATCCCGACGGCTCGCTCGGCGTGCGCCAGTGGTTCGAGTCGCCCTACCGCAAGGGCGAGCGGATCACCGCCGAGGAGTACTACCGCTGGATCTTCGAGAACACGGTGCCGGGACTGCCTGAGGCCGCGAAAAAACTGTCGCTCACGCCGCTTGAGTACATGCGGAAGTTCGGCGCGTTCGAGGTTGCGGGGAGCACCTACGACACGTTCAAGAAGCCGCTCGGCGAGAAGGATCTGGCTGGGACCCGCGAGGATGCGACGCAGCGCGTGGTCGTGAAGGATGGCCATGCGGTGGGCGCGCTGGCGGAGGGGGCGGCGCGAGTCGGGCTCCCGACACCGAGCCGCCGTTTCGAGCTCTACAGCAAGACGATGGTCGAGTGGGGTTGGCCCGAGCAGGCGCTGCCTGGCTACATCGAAAGCCATGTCCATCGCAAGCACCTCGATCCGGCGAAAGGCGACTTCGTGCTGGTGCCGACGTTCCGGCTGCCGACGCTGATCCACACCCGCAGCGCGAACTCGAAGTGGCTCTACGAGCTGTCGAACACCAACCCAGTGTGGATCCATCCGCGGGACGCGAAGCCGTTCGGACTGAAGACGCTCGACTTGGTGCGCGTGTCGACGCGGATCGGCCACTTCGTCAACAAGGTCTGGGTCACGGAGGGCGTGCGACCGGGCGTCATCGCCTGCAGCCACCACCTCGGTCGCTGGCGCCTGTTCGAGGAGGTTGGCACCGACCGTTGGGCCAGCGCGCTGGTGAAGCGCGAGGAACTGTCGGACGGGCGCTTCCGTTTCCGCCGCGTGAAGGGCATCGCACCATGGAAGTCGAGCGACACGGACAGCTCGCGCGTCTGGTGGACCGACGGCGGCGTGCACCAGAATCTCACCTTCCCGGTGCAGCCCGACCCGATCAGCGGCATGCACTGCTGGCACCAGCGCGTGCATCTCGAGCGCGCCAAACCTGAGGACCACTACGGCGACGTCGAGGTCGACACCAACAAGTCGATGGAAGTCTTCCGCGAGTGGATGGCGAAGACCCACCCCGCCAGCGCCAGCGCGCCCGGCGGCCTGCGCCGCCCGCTCTGGCTCAACCGCGCAGTGAGGCCTGCGGCCGAGGCGTACCAGCTACCGCCGCGGGAACAACCGCGACAGTAGGAGGCGGACGGCTCGCCACGCCGGTCGGCAACTAGCCCAGGTTCCGCAGTTCAGCATGGCCAGATGAGTGCTGACAAGGACTTACGGCGCGGCTCCTCACCACGACATTCTGTTCTTTTCCGTTGAGCTCTCGACCGCCCAGCCGAGGAGACGCCCGCCGGTGTGATCGGCGGCGTGGGGGGGGGCGCTGGTCTCCGCGCGTGTACTCACATCGGGTGCAACTGCTCCTTGGAGATCACGAACGGCCCGTTCGTGCCGGTGTGCTCGACGGTCGACGGTGCCTCCTCTCGTCAGGTCAGGCGCAGACGGCGCAGCGCCTCGCACGGTTCGCGGCGACGCGCGCGTTGCGGGCGGCGTTTCT
>SIAN01000014.1 GCA_009691715.1 Planctomycetota bacterium | reverse complement strand
TGGCCTCTGCGATTCTTGTTCGGGTGATTCATGAACGCCTTCCACCCCACGATCCTGCTCACCGGGTTCGAGCCGTTCGGCGGCGAGCCGATCAACCCGTCGGCCGAGATCGTGCGCCGTCTCGACGGCCGCGTGATCGGCAGGCATCGCGTCGTCGGGCGCGTGTTGTCGTGCGTCTTCGGGCGCGCGCGTGAGGAGTTGCATGCCGCGCTGGCCGACGCGGCGCCGCGAGTCGTGCTGGCGCTCGGACAGGCCGGCGGACGGAGCGAGCTCTCGCTCGAGCGCGTCGCCATCAACGTCGACGACGCGCGCATCCCCGACAACGCCGGCCAGCAACCGATCGACCAGCCGATCGTCGACGGCGGCCCGACGGCCTATTGGTCGACGCTGCCGATCAAGGCGATCGTTGCCGCCCTGCGCTCCGCCGCCCTGCCCGCCGCCGTCTCGCAGACCGCCGGCACCTTCCTCTGCAACCACCTTTTCTTCGCGCTGATGCACGCGCTCGACCGCCGACCTGGCGTCCGCGGCGGCTTCCTCCACGTCCCGTGGCTCCCCGAACAAGCGGCCTGCCACCCAGGCGACTTCGCCCTCCCGCTCGACGAGCAAGTCCGCGGCGTCGAGCTCGCACTGAAGACGACGCTGTCGACCACCGCCGACACACGCGAATCTGGCGGCGCCCTCGCCTGACCGGTGACCAAACCGACAATCTGATCCAGACACAGAACGTCGGTTTCGTCACCTCCGCGGAAGTCGGCGCCCCGGATCGCCCGAAATCGCCTGCTCGGCGGCGGCTACGGCCCGCCGGCGCCTTCGCGGCGCATCTTGTCGAGCACGCCTTCGGGCAGCCGTTCCGGCAGCGGGTGATCGGGCGGGGCGTCGAGCGCGAGACCCTTCTTGCGCAGCTCGCGCGTGACGGCGCCGAGCATCCGGTCGATGCGCGCGCGCTCTTCCGGCGTCGCGGCGTGCTTGATGTGCTGCGCCAGCCAGAAGGCGCCGCGCGCCATCTCGCCCTTCTGGCCGTGGTGTTGCGCCAGCCACTCGTAGGCTTTGGTGAAGCGCGGCTCGATCGCGACGGTCTTCATCATCTCGCGCACGGCCCAGTCGTCGTGGCCGGTCTCGTGGTAGCAGAGCCCGAGGTTGAAACGCGATCCGATCTCGGTCGCATCGGTCGTCACGAGTCGTTCGAGCGGCTCGATCGCGGCCTTGAAGTCGGCGAGCGTCAGCAGCAAGAAGCCCTCGATCTTGTCGATCTCCGTGTCGCGCGGATTGGCGGCGCGCACCTGCGCCACCAGTTCGCGCGCCTCGAGCAGTAGCGCCCGCCCCTGCGCCGCTTTCTGCTGCCGCTGCGTGTCCGTCAGCGTCGCCAGCGCCGCCTCGCTGCTCGGGTCGACGCCCATCCAGACGCGCCCATGCTGCACCAGTTCGCGCGCCCGCATCGCAAGCACGAGATCGCCGATGCGGTCCTTCGCCTCCGGCAGCGACGCGTCGAACGGATCGTCGTCGGCGCCACCGACCGCGTAGCCGAGCCGCTCGAGCGTCGCGCGATCCTCGCTCGACAGCGCCAGATCACCCTGCCAACCGAGCGCGCCACCCTCGGCGACCAGCGCGCGCAGCCGCTCTTGCATCCGCGCCACCCGCTCCGGCTGCGTCGCCGCCAGATCGTGGAGTTCGGTCGGATCGGCGGCGAGGTCGTAGAGCTCCGCGCTGCCGCCCTGCACCAGCTTGAATCCGTTCCAGACCAGCGCCTGCAGCGGATGCCAGCGGTACGAGTGGAACGGCAGCAGCGACTCGCAGAACGACGCCCGCGTGAGATCGGGTTGCTCGATCGACAGCAACAGCGACCGCCCGGTTGCACCCGACAACGCGGCCGCATCGAGCCCCGCGAGCTCGAGCAGCGTCGGCGCGATGTCCGGACCCGACACCGGCTCGACGACCCGCGCCCCTGCCGGCACGCAGCCCGGCGCATGCACGATCAGCGGCACCAGCGCGGTCGTGTCGTAGACGAAGATCCCGTGGGTTGCCTCGCGGTGCGCGCCGAGACTCTCGCCATGGTCGGAAGTCATCACCACCGCGACGCGGCGCCCGGCGTCGGCGAGCGCGGCGTGCAGTCGCCCGAGCTGCGCGTCGGCGAACGCGATCTCCGCGTCGTAGGGCTCGGCGAAGCGGCCCTGCATGCCGTGCGGCATCTCGTACGGCGAATGCGGGTCGTAGAAGTGCACGAACAGGAACGCCCGCTCGCCCGGCTTGACGTCCGCGATCCAGCGCAGCGCCGCGTCGACCACCGCGTCCGCATGCCGCTCGATCACCGTGAATGCTTCGCCCGCAGCCTCGGTCGTGGGGCTGTCGTAGATCTCGAATCCCTGCGCCAGGCCGTAGCGACGGTCGAGGATGATCGTCCCGACGAACGCGCCCGTGCGCCAACCGGCGTCTGTGAATGCCTCGGCCACCGTCCGCGCCTGTTCATTCAGCGTGAAGATGCCATTGGTCCGCACGCCGTGCGCGGTCGGCAGCACACCGGTCAGCATCGAGGTGTGCGACGGCATCGTGAGCGGCGCGACCGCGCGCGCCTGCTCGAACAAGGCGCCTTCACGCGCGAATCGGTCGAGCGTCGGCGTCGCGCCGGTGCTGGAGCCGTAGGCGCCGACTCGGTCCGCGCGAGTCGTGTCGAAACTGACCAGCAGCACGATGTCCGGCGGGGCGCGGTCGCGGGTGACCGCGTATCCGGCGACGTTGGTGGCGCCGTCGGCCAGTGAGGAGTCAGGGGCGTCGCCGCAGCGCGTGGCGAGCACGAGCAGGATCGCGTGCAGCCCGGCGAGCCGGGGCCGCCGCTTCGCGACTCGGCTCCGCGTGGTCATCCGTCCTTCGGCGCCGACGTGCCGAGCTCCGCTGCACCGCTCGACGTTGTGGCGTCGAGCGCGGCCGGCGTTTCAGGCGCGGCGCGCGCCGCTTCGGTCGAAGCCGCGGCGATCGGCGCGGTCAGCGACTCGGGCCGCCGCGTCGGCGGCCGGTAGCTCGGCGGGTCGTCGCCGCTGACGCCGGTGTCGAAGTCCTTCAAGCCGCGCTTGAACTGATTCACCGACTTGCCGAGCGAGCGCGCGACCTCGGGCAGCCGCCCGCCGAACATCATCAGCGCGAGGAACAGGATGATGAGCAACTCGCCGCTGCCGAGCGTTCCGATCAATCCGAGCGCCATGACCTTGGTCCTCGCCGCGCACGTTCCGCCCGCCTAAATCGGTCGGCACTCTACCGGTCGAAGGGGATCGTGCTCGGGCGACGCCTTGGTTCGAGATCAAACCACCATCACCGCGCGGAAGGGGCTGCGAACCAACCGAACATGCGGGCCGTGCTCCCGGCGAGGCGCAGGCGCTGTCGCGTGCCACCGATGAGCAGGAACGACTCGTGGTCCGCGCCGCTTTCGCGCTCGAGCAGCGCGAAGCGGCCGTCGGGCGACAGGCGAAACCAGACGCTGTCCGCGCCGGTCGGCGCGTTGAAATCGGCGACCGGCGCCTGATCACCGAGGAACCAGAGCTTGCCGCCGCCGACCTCGAACAGGCCGCGCGGCGCGCGTGGCGCCAGCGGTGCTGGCTCGGGTTCGAGCGACGGCTCGCCGTGGCGGAGCTCCATCGGGCCGACCGGATGGATCGCGATCACGTCGCCCGAATCGATCGCGACATCGATCCAGCGAAACGTCCCGCCCATCGGCGTCACCGGTCCATCGGCGCCGACCGCGATCTCGATTGCGCTCCACGAGCGGACGGCTCGTCCGGTCTCGCGCTCGACCACGGTGAGCCACGCGCCTTTCCGATCGGCGAGATCCCACGGTGTCGACCATGCCAAGTGCCGCCCGTCCGGCGCGACCTGCACGTGCATCAACCCGCGCTCGACTCCATGCGGAAGCGTGCAGATCGGCGCCAGCTTGCTGCCGTCGAGCGGCACCAACACCAACGGTGCGATGCCCTCGTCCTTCCCGTCGAGGTGGTGGTCGTGCGGCGGATCGGCGACGAAGGCGACCACGCCGCAATCCGCGGCCGCAAGCGGCTCGAACTGCCCGAGCGGCGTGACGGTCCCGCGCCGCACGTCGGCGCCAGACCTTCCGATCGGCCGATCGTCGGTGTCGGTCTCGAGGAAGCATTGCGCGGTGATCCGCGTGTCGGGCGCCAGGAGATGCCAGCGCCGTGCCGGCCCGTCGCCGTTCAACACCCGCTCGACCCACACGATTCAGGGACCGGCCCCGGCCTCGCATGGACTCGCGTGGAGTTGATCCGTTGCCGCAGCCGCCTGAATCGGGAGGAGGGTGCTCGCGGACTGCAAGACCAGCCCGGCAGTCGTCCACGCCAAGAACGCCATCGGCGCCCTCCTCGTCCCATTGCACGGCACTGCGCCAAGCCGCGATTGTGCCGCGCAGTCTCGCCGCCGCCGCCCGCCGGCGTGTCACGTCAAGGTCACTCCGCACGCTTCGAGCCGAACAGATAGCATCCCCGACACGCTTGACGAATCGTTGCAGACCCATGCGCGGCGGCAGGAGTGACGATCATGGCGCTGAAGACATGGATCCTCGGCGGTGCAGTTGTGGCGACGCTGATCGCGACCGCGATCGGCACGCGTTCGCACTGGCTCCCGGTGCTGGTCCGTGACCCGACGAACCCGCGGGTGTCGACGATCGATCGCGCGACGCTTCCCGATCCAGCGTCGGTCGATCCGGCGCTCGCCGCGCTGGCGCCGACAGCACGCCGTGACGAAGCCGGTGGCGCGGCGGGCGATGCGTTGAACGCCGAAGCCGCCGCGGCACCCCTCCCGCCGGCCGGAGTCGTGAAGGTGCAGGTCGTCGACGGCGAGCGCGGCGTGACGCTCGAGGACGGCGTCACGATCCAGTTCCTTTCGGAACAGCGCTTTGCGAAGCACGAAGGTGGCGGTGCGGTCGAAGTGCCGCTGACCGAGGGGCGCTGGACGGCGTGCATCCACGCGCGCGGGTTCGAGCCGTACGACCTCGGCGCGTTCGTGGTCGTTGCGACGACGCCGGTCGATCTCGGCATGGTCGCGCTGATCCGCGGCAACGGCGTGATCGAGGGCGAAGTGATCGCACGCCATCTCGGCGTCGACCAACCGGTGCGCGTCGCGCTGCGCGGGATCGGCCGCGCGCGCTGCGCGGAATGCCTTGCGCCGCCGGAAACCGAGTCGAAGGCGGGCGAACCGGTCCACGGCTGCGGCGATGGCGATGAACCGAGCTGGTTCACCCTCTCCGGCACCCGCCGTTTCCGATTCCAGAATCTTGCGCAGGGCACCTACTGGCTGCGCGCGATTGACCCGGCCCAGAAGATCGTCGAAATGCGACGTGTCGACATCGCGCGCGGCGGCTACGTCTGGACCGCGCTCGAAGTCAGCGCTCCGACGCTTGCGCGAGTCGAGCTGCGCCACGCCCACGGCGCGCTCTTCCACGGCGATTGGGAGAAGTTCCACGCCGAGTCGCCGGCGACGATCGAGTTCAAGATCGAGCGCGAGGAGAAAGTCGTCGGTCAGGCCAGCTGTTCTCCCGAAGCGGACGATGTGCGCGCCTCGATCGGCGGGGCGCTGGTGCCGTTGCCGGAAGCGCCGCCTGCTGCGAAAGGCGCCAGCGAAGCGCTCCTTGCCGGCGCGCAACTCCAGGTATCGACCGACATCACGTCGGTGTTCGATGTCCAGCTGTCCTTCAACTTCGGTGGGTCGGACGCGAGCAGCGGACTCCTGGTCGTCGGAAACTGGGACGGGCTGCTCCAATCGGGCGGCAGCGGCGAGCGGCTCGATCGCGATCGGCAGGAAGCCGATTCACTCGAATTCGTGGCCGGCGAGCCGGACCTCGGTGCCGCCGAACTCACGCTCACGAAGACCCGCCCCGACGCCTTCACGCTGCAGCCGTTGCCGCGATCGCAGCTCACCGTGCAAGTCCGCTGCGGCGGCTACGAGAGCGATCGGCTGCCGCTCGATCTGCGCTTCGGCGAGACGCTGCCTCTTGTCGTCACGATGTACCCGACGGAGAAGCGCCGCGAAGAACTCGACTGGATCGCGCTGCCGGAGCCGGAGTCGTGCACCCGCTGTCACGAACAGCGGCGTGACGGGAACCGCTCCAACTTCATCCGCTGGGTCCGTTCGCAAAACGACGTCGCCCGCCAAGCCCAAGTCATCGAACTGAACGGGGACGCGCTGAACGTGGGCCAATAGGTCGACCGTTCGCGGAGCCACGGGAATCCCGCCGATCGGAGAGCAGCCGATCCTCGCCAGCTGGCGCCGCGTGACGACGCGCCCGGCCCGCCACCGGCCGAGCCACCGATCGCGACTGTGGCACGACCCGAGCTGTGGTGGGAAATGCTCGCGGTGGCGTGCGTCGTCGTCTTTCTCTACTTGCTGTGTGGATGGGTTTCCCGCTTCGGCGACACCGGGGACTTCGGCGAGCGAAGCCCGCGTGCTGAGAGCCTTGTCCGGATCGCCTGGCGCGTCTGCTGTTCGATCCCGGTCCTATTCATCGCCTGCCGCGGCGGGATGAGCTGGCGCGAGCTCGGATTCGAGCGACCGCGACCGCGGGACGGGTTGATCGCGTTGATCCTGTCGGTCCTCGTCACGGGAGCGGGCGGACTGACCTGGTTGATGTGGTGCTTTCGTGACCTCTTCCGGACCGGCCCACGATTCGACCGGCTCGAGTCCCTGAATGGGGAGCCAGCGGACATCGCTGCTGACGCCGAACCAATGGCGTGGCAACTGCCGCCGATGGACACGACCGCGCTCGGGCACACGCTCAACGTCGCGGCGGAGATCGCCAACGGCTTTTGCGAAGAGCTGTCGATGCGCGCCTACCTCCTGATGCGGCTGCGCGCGGCGACCGGATCCTGGAGCGTCGCGATCCGCGGATCGACGGCGGTTTTCGCGGCATCCCACGTCCAATACGACGCCTACGGCAGGGCATCCGTCTTCGTCTTCGGGCTCGTTCTCGCCGCGGGCTGGCTCATCACGCGCAACCTCTGGGTGGTGGCGGCCGCGCACGCGCTCGGCGATCTCTTGATCACCGGCTTTCTTCAGGCGGAGGAGTGACCATGGCGCAGCTCATCAGCGACGCTGCTCCTGTCCGCCGTCGCGGCGTGGGCGCCCGCGCAGGAGGCGCCGGCGCGCTGTTCGATCGGACGTGCGGCTCGATCAGGTGCCTCCCGCCGATGCCTTCGCGCGGAGCCGCCCGCCGTCCGATCGGCTGATCTGGCCCGGGCGGAGTGGTCGAACTGCTGGCGCGGCAGTTTGCGCCGCTCGTCCCGGTCGGCTTCTGGGCGGCGCAGTGGACGCGCTACGAGTACCGCTGGCAGTCGCGCCGCCGGCTCCTCGGGCTGCCCGGAAAAGAGGGCGCGCCGTGCTTCGACGAGGCGCTGGCAGCGCAGGGCGTCGCCTTCGCGCGCGACGGTGCTCGGGTCGAGATCACGAAGACGGGACAGGAGTGGCGGGTCGAGCGCAACGCGCTCGCGACTGCAGTCGCCGCTCCGCGCGAGTCGCGCGCGCTGCTCGATCAGGTCGTGGTGCGGATGGTGGAGCGAGCGGAGGCCGCGGGAGTCGCGGCGCGATCGCGCGACTTCCTCGCCGTCGCCGTGCTCGTCGTCGGCGGGCTGATGAGCGCGCTCTGCCTCGCGACCGACTCCTGACGCTCCAGCCGCAACAGCCACTCCTTGCGCCACCGCCCGCCGCCATATCCGCCAACGGTGCCGTCGTCGCGGATGACGCGGTGGCACGGGATCACGAGGGCGAGGCGGTTCATGCCGTTGGCGCGGCCGACGGCGCGGGCGGCTTTCGGCGCGCCGATGGCGCGGCCGAGTTCGACGTAGCTACGCGTCTCGCCGCACGGGATGCGCTGCAGCTCGCGCCAGACGCGGTGCTCGAAGTCGCTGCCGGGGGCGTGGAGCGGCACGTCGAAGCTCTTGCGCTTTCCGGCGAAGTAGTCAGAGAGCTCGCGACGCAATTGCGTCAGGTGCAGGTGGTCGCCGTGCAGCGCGGGGCAGTCGAACAGGCGGCGCAGGCGCGCGAGCTGCGCTTCGAGCATGCGGCGGTCGTTGAACTCGAGCAGGCAGACGCCTTCGTCGACGGAAGCGGCGATGAGCGGGCCGAGCGGGCCGAGCGGGCTCTCGATTGCGGCGAAGGTGATGCAATCGGCGCGGCGGGCGCGGCTCGCGCGGCCGGGGGGCGCGCCGAACCAACGCGAGAACGCGTCGCGGAAGCCGTTGTGCGATTCGAAGCCGTGGTCGAGCGCGACCTCGTCGAGCTTGCGTCCGTGGCGCAGCGCACGGAGCGCGGTGCCGAGCCGCCGAGCGCGCGAGTAGGCCTGGAAGGTCATGCCGTGCTGTGCGCCGAACCAGCGACGCACGCGCACTGGATCGAGCTGGCGCGCGCGCAGGTCGGCATCGCGCCAACGCCGCGTCGGCCTCGATGGCCGCGAGCAGTGGCGCGAGCCAGGCGGGCGGCGCGTCGCGCGATGCCAATGGCCGGCAACGCAGGCAGGCGCGGAACCCCGCGAAGAGCGCCTCCTTGGTGGTGGCGAAGAACTCGACGTTCTGCGGCTTCGGCGTGCGCGCGGGGCAACCGGGGCGGCAGAAGATCCCGGTCGTGCGCACCGCGATCACGAACAGCCCTTCGAAGCTGGCGTCGCGCGTGGCGAGGGCGCGCAGGAGGACGCTGCGAGGCGGCAGCTCTGCGGGGGTCGCGACCGCAAGTCGGCGTTGGCGAGTGGCGGCGGTGGAGCGGTTCATGCAACGCAGCCTGCTCGACCCGCGCCGTGCGCGCCACCGACGATTGGACGGTGAATTTGCGCTCTGAAGCACGGGCCCTGTCGATTCGCCCGAATGGCCCGCCTTTGTCGCCGCGCGTTCGAAGACTGCCGGCGTCGCGTGAGCTGCGGTCGGTTGGAGGTGCAAGCCATGGCCAGAGTGTTGTCGCCAGCGGCCGGGTTCCGGTCCTTCATGATCGCGGTGGCGGCGCTCCTCGCGGCCGCGCCGCTCCATGCGATCGAGACGCCCCTTCGAGTTGTCGTCGTCGATGCCGCGGGCAAGCCGTGCGGCGACGTGCCGGTCGCGGTCGTGCTGCTCCGCCCGTCGCCGGCGATGCCGAACGAAGACGCCGCGTCACGGCGAGCGTCGGCGCGGCGAGTTCCTGAACGCCTACCTCGCCGTGCAATCGTCGTCTGTGGCAATTGGCGCTGATGCCAGCACCGTGACCTTCGACCTCGACGTGCTCGAGCTTGCGCCGCAGGAGTTCGAGACGTGCGCCGTGCGTCTTGCGCTGCCATCGCTCGATCCGACCGAGGTGCGGTTCGATCCGAGGAAACCGCCGACCGCGCCGCTCAAGCTCGCGTGCCCGGAGTGCGGCAGCGTGCGCATCGAGGTGCCGGGAATCGGCAACGGCACCGTGCGCGTGCGCGCGTTCGACGCGAGCGACACGGGGGGCGGCATCTGGAACGACAGCGCGCCGAATCGCTTCAAGATCGTCGACGGTGTCGCGCTCGTGCCGTGGGTGCCACTGGGCATCGAGCTCGCGTACGAGGCAAAGTGGGAAGGGCAGGCCGTGCCGTTGACCGGCCATTTCTTCGGACCGCGGCGGATCGGCGAGGAGATGCGTTTCGCGCCGCCCACGCTGGCGTCGTTCCCGCTGCTGCGCGGTCGGCTGTTGGACGACGAAGGCCGGCCGATCGCGGAGAAGAAGGTCGATGTGAACGTCTGCGTTGCGACCAAGGGCAGCGCTTCGAGCAGCGGCACCAGCGTGACCACCGACGCCGGTGGTCGCTTCGAGCTGCCGCTGGTCGACGAGGTGCCGAAGGGCGGCCGGCGGGAGATCACGTTCTCGGTCGAGGTGGCGGCGGCAGCCGTCGCACCGGCCGCCGTGCCCGCCGCGGCTTCTGCCGTCGTGAAAGCCGACGCGTTGGTCGAGCTGGCCAAGCCGCTGCCGGCCGGGCCGCATGACGTCGGCGACGTGATCTTGGTCGAGCCGGGTTCGCTGCGCTGGCTCGCGCGTCTCTCCGACTGAAGAACGTCGACTCGGCCAAGGAGACGTTCAGCCTCACGCAGGGCGGCAGCTATCGCAGCGGTCGATTCGCGCGGATCCATGTCGAGGCCGTCGGACCGGACGGAACGCGCGTGCCGGTCAGGACGAGGTTCGGCATCGGGATGGGTGGTGGGATGTCGGGCCGTGCGCCGCTGGTGCCGGGCGAGGAGCAGGGCGTCGAGGCGAAGCCGCAGGACTTCATCGAGTTTCCTGGGCCGGGCAACTACGAGGTGCAGCTCGCCTACCACGACGACGTCGAGATCGCCGATGAGGATCGGATCGACAGTTACGTGGTCGCGACGTCGGTGAAGTTTCCGGTCCGCCTGAAGGCGCAGCCGATCGTGGTGGCGCGCGGAGAGCTCGACCTGCTGAAGAAGGCGTTTGGCGCGATCGACTTCACCAAGAAAGTGCCGCTGGTGGCGGGCCATTGGCGCGCGAACCTGCGATTCGAAGGCGCGCCGACCACGCCCGAGGACCGGATCTTCCGCGCCGGCTGGTGCGCGGTGCCGGCGGTGCTCGAACTGCTGGACGACGCGACGCAGACGATCAAGCAGCGGTCGTGGATTTTTGGGCTGCTGTGGGACATCACCGGCATGAACAACCCGCCGACGGGCGAGTTCTTCGCGGCGGTGAAGGACCCGGTGTGGTCCGCGGTGTGGCCGGGTGCGATCGACGACACGCGTCCGGGGTGGAACGAATTCGGCGATCGGGCCGGCGGCGGTTGGCCGGATCGCCAGAAGGGGCTGACCGCACGCTGGAAGGTGCTGAAGAGCTGGTTCGAGATCCAGATCACGAAATAGATCGGATTTCGATCACATCGGTCGTTTTTTCAGAACTGCAGCCGGCGCCGCGGCATTTTCACCGGCCGATACGAAGGAACTTCTCGCGGTTTGCGAACTAGGTGGAACAGCCTAGACAACTGCGGGGTGTTCCTTCCGCACTGATTCCCCAGTAGCGTTTCTCGCCAACCCATACCGCCGACGACGGCGGCCTCGCTCGTCCGTGCTTTCGGGAGCTACGTGATGCGCCGCGATTCACGATTTCTCGCCATTCCAGCTCTGCTCGGCCTCTTGGCTGGGCTCTCGTTCGCGCGACCGAGTGACGCAGCGCCCGGCACCGATGCCGCGCAGGCGACGCCGAGCGAGTCGATCCCGGAAGGCTTCATCGCTCGCGGCGCGATCCATCGGTTGATGCTCGCCGCGGACAGCGCGCTGCTCGCCGAACTCGAGACGGCCGGCGCACTGCTTCGCGCGGAGCACCACGGCTCGTTCGTCTACGCCAAGGTCGACACGCAGCGCACCGAAGGTCTCGCGGCCTTGCTCGCGCGCGGCGCCCTGCTGGCGGACGAGCAGACGCTGATCAACCTGAACGGATACCTGCTCGATGGCGCCAATGGTCTCGCGACCCGCGCCGTCCTTGACACGATCCCCGCGAACCTCCGTGGCCCGACCGATCCGCCCGCCGATGGCGAGCGTCGCCTGCGCATCGTGCAGTTCGATGGCCCGATCAGGGACGCCTGGCTCGAGGAGTTGCGCGCGACCGGCGCGTTCATCGTCACGTACATCCCGAACAACGCCTACGTCGTCGTCGCCGATCCGCAGGCCGACGGTCTGCTGGCGAAGCTCCGCGCGCGTGAGCACGTGCTGGCGATCACCACCTACGAGCCGGCCTTCAAGCTGCGGTCCGAGCTGCGGCCGCCGACCCTGCTCGAGAACGCGCTGCAGCGGTTGGTGGTGCAGGTCATCGCCGACGGCGAGGGCGACGCCTTCGTCGCGCGCCTGCTGCAGCGCGAGCAGCTCATCGCCGAGCCGTGGCGCATCCTCGACTACATCAACGTCGAGCTCTACGCGAGCGGCGCGACGGCGTTGGCGCTCGCGCGCGACAGCCATGTGTTCGCCGTCGAGCCGAAGTTGAACGCGACGCTCTGCGACGAAGCGCAGGGCCAGCTGATGGCCAACAACCTGAACGCGGGCGGGACCGCGCCGAGCGGGCCGGGCTACCTCACCTGGCTGCAGGGCCTCGGTTTCCCGGGAGCGGGCGCGAATCCATTCTCGTTCTCGGTCGACGTGGTCGACGACGGCGTCGACAAGGGCAGCACGACCGACGTGAACGTCGAGTTCCGCGTCGACGGCGTGTCGAGTGGTGCGAGCCGTTACGCCTACAGCAACAACTACTCGGGCGATGCGCTCGGCGACAGCCAGGCCGGACACGGCAACATCAATGCGTCGATCATCGGCGGCTACAACAACCTCACCGGCTCGGCCTACGAAGATGCAAGCGGCTACAACTACGGGCTTGGCATCGCGCCGTGGGTCAAGATCGGCAACTCGAAGGTCTTCAACAACGCCGGCTCGGGCATCTTCAACCAGTCGACGCCGACGCGCATGCAGAACGCCTGGAACGGCGGCGCGCGCATCTCCAGCAACAGTTGGGGCTACACCAGCGGCAGCGACTACAACAGCGACAGCCAGGCGCACGACTCGACCGTGCGCGACGCGGCCAGCGGCACCACCGGCAACCAGGAGATGACGATCGTCTTCGCCGCCGGCAACGACGGCTCCGGCACATCGACCATCCATCCGCCAGGCACCGGGAAGAACGTGATCACCGTCGGCGCGGGCGAGAACTTCCGCCAGACCGGCACCGACGGCTGTGCGATCGCCAACAGCGGCGCCGACAACTGCAAGGACATCATCAGCTTCAGCTCGCGCGGCCCCTGCTCGGACTCGCGCAAGAAGCCCGACCTGATGGCGCCCGGCACTCACATCCAGGGCGCCGCCAGCCGCGCGACGGGCTACAACGGCTCGGGCGTGTGCAATAAGTACTGGCCATCCGGCCAGACGTTGTACTGCTGGTCCTCGGGCACCAGCCACTCGACGCCGGCCGCTGCCGGAGCGTGCGCGCTGTTGCGGCAGTGGTTCACGATCAAGGCGTGGGGCACGCCGACGCCGGCGATGCAGAAGGCCTTCTTGGCCTCGACCGCGACCCACATGACGGGCGTCGGCGCCAACGACACGCTGCCCTCGAACAGCCAGGGCATGGGGCGCATTAACCTCGGGCGCAGCTTCGATGCCGCTTCGCGCGTGATGGTCGACCAGACGACCGTCCTCGGCGCGACCGGCAACACCTACACCGCATCGGGCTCGATCGCGAGTTCGGCCGAACCGTTCCGCGTCGCGCTGGCGTGGACCGATGTGCCAGGCCCGACGACCGGCAACGCCTACGTCAACAACCTCGACCTCGAAGTGACGATCAACAGCACGCTCTACCGCGGCAACGTCTTCTCCGGCGCCGGCTCGATCACCGGCGGCACGGCCGACGTGCGCAACAACCTCGAGTGCGTCTTCCTGCCGGCCGGCACGACTGGCTCCTGGAGCATCACGGTCAAGGCGACCAACATCGCCGGCGACGGCGTGCCGGGAAACGCCGACACCACCGACCAGGACTTCGCGCTGGTCGTCTACAACGGCAACACGACCCCGCCGCCCGCGGACTTCTCGCTCGCGGCGACGCCGAGTTCGCAGACGATCACGCAAGGCTCGCCGACCAGCTACACCGTGACCAGCACTCCGAGCGGCGGCTTCTCCGGCAACATCACGCTCTCCGCGACGCCGCCGATCACCGGCGTGACCTACAGCTTCTCGCCCAACCCGATCGGTGCGAGCGGCACGTCGACCTTGAGCGTGACGACGACGTCGAGCGCGACGGTCGGCACGCATACCGTGACGATCACCGGCATCAGTGGCACGCTCACGCACACCGCGGTCGTGACGCTGATCATCAACGCCGCCGGCGGCAACCCGGTGAAGACCTATTCGGCGGCGCCCAACTTGGCGATCCCCGACAACAACTCGACCGGCGTGACCAGCACCATCAATGTCGGCACCAGCCTGACGGTCACGTCGATCGCGATCTCGACCGTGATCACGCATACCTACAAGGGCGACCTGGTCGTCACGCTCACCGGGCCGGACGGCACCAGCGCCATCCTGCACAACAGGACCGGCACCTCGACCGACAACGTCTCGACGACGTTTTCGATCGTCACGACGTCGTCGGCGGCGCTGACGGTCTTCAATGGCAAGAACACGTCGGGCAACTGGAGCGTCAAAGTCCAGGACCTCGCGGCGACCGACACCGGCACGTTCAACTCGTGGGCGATCACCTTCAACGGCGAGCAGAAGGTCTCGCCGAACCTGTCGATCCCTGACAACAACACGACCGGCGTGACCAGCTCGCAGGCGTTCAACGTGACCGGGACCGTGGCGAGCGTGAAGCTGCGCGTCGACGTGACGCACACCTACAAGGGCGACCTCGAGCTGTCGTTGATCGCGCCCGACGGGACGACCGTGATCGTGCACAACCGGACCGGCGGCGCGACCGACAACATCCAGACCGAGTACCCCGACATCACGGTGCCGTACGCTTCGCTGTCGGCCTTCACTGGCAAGTTGATCAACGGCAACTGGAGCCTGAAGGCGCGCGACCTCGCAGCGAGTGACACCGGCAAGATCAACAGCTGGACGCTCTCGCTGACGGCGCAGTAACGCTGCACCTCCCGGCTTGGCGCCGACGCCGCCGCACGTGCGGCGGCGGCGCGGCCATTGGCAATTCGTCCGCGATCACGCAAAAGGTGGCGGCCCCGATGGAGCGCCACGATGCCGTCGTACCTCGCGTCGCTCGTTCTTGCCGCCGCCCCGCTCGACTAGGGCATCGACCGACTCGCCGACTGCCTCCCGAATGGGACCCAGGTCGAGACAGTCATCGCGATCGATCCGGCCGACCGCGATCACCTCGTTGTCGCTTGCATTGACTGGGGCGGCACGCAGCAGGTGATCAAGCACGGCGCCAGCTTTGACGGCGGCCTGACCTGGGTTTGCACCCGGCGGCGCCTCGACGCGGGCTTCCCGTTCATGGTCGACCCCGAGGTCGTGTTCGACACCCACGGCAACGTGCTGCTCTTCTACCTGTCGGCCTTCGGGCCTGGCGGCAACTCGGTTTGTGTGCGCCGCTCGACCGATGGCGGCGTGACCTTCGGCAAGTCGACGGTGATCACGCTCGATCCGGGCGACGACAAACCAAAGGCGGCGGTGTGCCGCGCTGCGGTCGCGCACTTCGGGCGCATCGCCCTGACGTGGATGCGCGGCGACGCCGCGCTCGTTCCTGAGGAGATCCTCGCGGCGTACTCCGACGACCACGGCAAGACCTGGTCGCCGCCGGTCACGATCAACGAGGCCGACAGCAACGGCGGCCGCGAGTCGCTCGCATCCGACATCGCGTTCGCCTCGGACGGCGACCTCTTCGTCATGTGGCAGGACGAGTCGCCGCGGGAAGTCTGGTGTGACCGATCCGCCGATGGCGGCGCGACGTTCGGCACCGACGTGGTCGTATCACCGTACGTGAACCCGCCGAACCCGCTGACGGGCTTCCAGTTCGACCTGAAGCCGGTCTTCGCGCTCGCGGTCGACGCGACCGGCGGCCCGCACGACGGCAATGTCTACGTCGTGCATCACACCTAGGCGAGCGGAACGACAGCGCACGCCGACGTGATGCTCTCCACGTCGAGCGACGACGGCGCAAGCTGGTTGACGATCGTGGCCAATCCCGGCGACACGGCACCGACCGACCAGTTCATGCCCGATGTCGATGTCGATCCATGGGGTGGCGTGAACATGACCTGGCTCGATCGGCGCTCCGATCCGGTCGGCGCGCCGCTCGAGCTGTGGGGCGGGAGGTCGCTCGACGGCGGAGCGACCGTCGCTGCGGAGACGCGGGTTTCCGACGCGCCGTTCGATCCGTCGACCGACTTCTTCGGCGGCGTGTTCATCGGCCACTACAACGCGATCGCGTCGCACGCGCTGGGCTCGATCCCGTGCTGGGCCGACTGTCGCGTCGGCGCTGATTCCGAGGATCTCTTCATCGATGCGTGGAACACGCAGCTGACCGCGTCAACGCACGAGCTGTCGGCGGCTACGGGCGGCACCGCCGACCGCGCGATCGCGCCGGGCCCGAACTTGGGCGGCTCGACCTACCTCGTGCTGGCGACGTTCTCGGGGACGACGCCGCCGCTGATCGTCGACGGCGTCGAGATCGCGCTGGTCTGGGACACGCTGACGACCGTCTCCTACTACGGATTCAACGGCGACATTTTCGGCAACACGTTCGGGCTGCTCGGACCGGAGGGCAGCGCGATGGCGACGATCGACACGCTCGGTCCATTCGGTCCCGCGCTCGTCGGCGCGCGGGTCGACTTCGTCGCGCTCTTCTTCGACGTGAACGGCGACATCGTCCACGCCACCGCGCCGGAGTGGATCAACCTGGTGGCGTGATCGGAGCCACGGCCTCTGGCGCGCGTACGGTGCGTGCCAGCTCTGCGGTCAGCTCGGCGACGAGGAGCGGCTTGGTCACGTAGCCGTCCATGCCGGCGGCGAGGCAGGCTTCACGATCGCCATGCATCGCCTGCGCGGTCAGCGCGACGACCGGCACCCGCGGATCGAGGACGCCCTCGTCGCCACGGCGCAGCCGGCGCACGGTCTCGGCGCCATCCATCCCCGGCATCTGGCAGTCCATCAACACGACGTCGAAGCGTTCGCGTGCCAGGCGCGACAACGCCGCCGCGCCGCTTTCGGCGACCTCGCATGCCAGGCCGAGCTTTGAGACGATCTTCTGTCCGACCAACCGATTCACCGCGTTGTCGTCGACGAGGAGCGCGCGGGCGCCCGGCGGCGCGCGCCACGTCGGCGGCGCACCGGCATCGCCCAGCGCCGTGATCGGCTCACCCCGCGCCTCGAAGCGCGCCGTGAACCAGAAGCGCGAGCCCTTTCCAAGTTCGCTCTCGACGCCGACCGTCCCACCCATCGATTGGGCCATGCGCCTGCAGATCGACAGGCCGAGCCCGCTGCCGCCGAACCGTCGGGTGATCGAGGCGTCGGCCTGCACGAAGTCCGCGAACAGCCGGCTCGCTTGAACGGCCGTGAGGCCAATGCCGGTGTCGGTGATGCGCGCGCGGAGCATCAAGTGTTCGGTGGCTCGCTCGGCGAGCGCCAGTTCGACGCAAACGCCGCCCTGCGCCGTGAACTTGATCGCGTTCCCGATCATGTTCACCAGGATCTGGCGCAACCGCGTCGCGTCCCCGACGAGCCATTCCGGCACCGCCGGATCGATCCGCATCGTGAGCGTGATGCCCTGGCGCCGCGCCTTCTCGGCAAAGAGCGCGTCGAGCGTGTGGCACACGTTCTTCAGATCGAACGGCGCACGCTCGAGCTCGAGGTGGCCGCTCTCGATCTTCGCCAGGTCGAGCAGATCGTTCAGCAAGCTCAACAGCGACTCGGCGCAGTCCTTCGCCGTCGCGAGCTGGTGGCGCACATCGTCGGCCAGCGGTTCGTCGAGCACGAGCTGAAGCAGGCCGAGCACGCCATTCATCGGCGTGCGCAGCTCGTGGCTCATGTTGGAGAGGAACTCCGACTTCGAGCGACTGGCGCCGCGCGCCTCCTCGAGCGCGGTCCGCAGCGCGTCGGTGCGCGCGGCGACGCGCTGTTCGAGGTCGACGTTCGCGAGCTTCAGCGCCTCGTTCGACTGGTAGAGCTCGAGCGACTTCGCCTCGAGCAGCTGCTCGGCCTGCGCGCGCGCACGTCGCTCGCGGTCGAGGCGACGCTCGGTGAGCGCGTGGCCGTCGTCGGTCGGCGTCACGCCGGAACTGCCGCCTGCAGGCGGACCGTGAAGCGGACGTGGGTGCCGGGCCGCTCGGCGAGGTCGGCGCGCGCGAGGTCGAGGCTGGTTCCGTAGTGGCGCGCCGCGCCCTCGATCAGGCCCTGCGCGAGGTCGGCGAAGCCGCGTTCCGATCGGTAAGTGAGCTCGATCGTCGCCGCGTCCTGGCGCCGGGCCACGATCGTCGGCAGTTTGGCGTCGGGATAGAGCTTTTTCACCTCGACGTGGATCGTGTTCTCGATGCGTTCGAGCAGCGTGAACAGGTCGGGTATGCCGGCGATCAGGTGCGGGTAGCCCCGCGCCAGCTCGCCGAAGAGATGGCGGCCGTATTCGCGCACCAGCGTCGGGATCGCGACGCCGGTCGTTTCCTGCAGCGCCAGGAGCAACGTCAGGAGCTCGTGGTGGTCGTAGGTCCCGACCGTGGTGTAGGCGCCGCCGGACGGGAGCGTCGAGCGGGTCACGATCGAGTCGGCGAATTCGGCGCCGAAACGCGACTCGACGAAGTCGAGGAACTTGGTGAAGACGACCCCCTTCATCGGAAAGCTCCCTGCGGCCAAGGCTTCGGCGGCCGTGTCGGGCACGTCGGCAACGACGGATCGACGGTTGGGGTAGGTCGAACCGAAGGGTGCTTCTTGGTCGCCGACACCCGGCGGAAGGAAGTTCCGGTCGTGCCGATGGGTGGCAGAGATCGATCCGCTGTTGAAGGCGGAGCGCGACGGGATGCGCCAACTGGAACTCCGAATCGATGTGCTGGAGAGACCCCTCACGGTTCTGCGCGAGCGCGTTGCGGCTGCCCGGGGGGAAGTGAGCGCGCGAGGCCGGCGGAGGTGGCTGCGCTGCGGCGCTACGATGCCGCCGGCATGGCACGAACGATCACGTTCTCGCTCCTGTTCGCCGCGACGGCGATTGGTGCGCCGCAAGGGGTGCCGACGACTGCCGACGCGAACGCGCGCCCGAACGTGATCGTGCTCGTGGCCGACGATCTGGGCAGCTCCGACCTGTCGCTGTCCGGTGCGACGGACTTCGTGACCCCGAACCTCGACGCGCTGGCGCGGAGCGGCACGCGCTGCACCGCGGCCTACGTCACGGCGCCGGTGTGTGCTCCTTCACGCGCCGCGCTGCTCACGGGTCGCTATCAGCAGCGCTTTGGCTTCGAGTTCAACCAAGGCCCGCCCCCAGCCGCCGCTCAGAACTTCGGCCTGCCAGCGGAAGAGACGACGCTCGCCGAGCGGATGCGCGCTGCGGGCTACGCGACCGGGATGGTCGGCAAATGGCACCTCGGCGAATTGCCCGGCCAGCGTCCGACCGAGCGCGGCTTCGACGAGTTCTTCGGATTTCTCGACAACGCCAGCCAGTACGACCCGATGCGTCGCCGCGAGGCGACCAGCCCGATCTTCCGTGGTATGGCGCTGGTGAAGGAGAAGGAGTGGCTGACCCGGGCGTTCGCGCGCGAGTCGACCGCTTTCGTCGATCGGCATGCGCAACACCCGTTCTTCCTCTACGTGGCCTACAGCGCTGCGCACAATCCGCTGCAGTCCGATCCGGCGATCGCGCCGCGTGTCGCGGCGATCGAGGACGAGCGTCGGCGCGACTATGCGAACCTCGTGCTCGGGCTCGACGATGCCGTCGGCGCCTTGATGGCGAAGCTGGCGGAGAAGGGACTCGACGGCAACACGCTGGTGGTCTTCGTGAGCGACAACGGCGCGATCCAGAGGCGTTCGAACGGCTCGTTGAGCGGTGGCAAGACCAGCCTGTGGGAAGGCGGGATCCGCGTGCCAATGGTGGTGCGCTTCAAGGGACACGTTCCGGAAGGCCAAGTCTTCGACGCACCGGTCAGCACGCTCGACATCGTGCCGACGGTGTTGGCGGCGGCGGGCGTCGCGAGTTCGCCTGACTGGAAGCTCGACGGCGTCGACCTCGTGCCGGTCCTCGGTGGCGTGCGTCGCGACGTGCCGCATCCGGCGCTCTTCTGGCGCATGGGGACGCGCTGGGCGGTGCGGCAGGGCGATTGGAAGTTGGTGGCGCCGACCGCCGATGCCGCGACGTCGCTGTTCCACTTGACACAGGATCCAGGGGAACGCACCGATCTGTCGGCCGAGCAGCCCGAGATCGCAAAGGAGCTTCGTGCCGCCTGGGAACGCTGGGACGCGACGAACGTCGCGCCGCGATGGCCCGGGAAGGAGGACTTCGAGGAGCCTCCGATGCGGCGGAAGCGTGAGCGGCGCGACGATGGTGGGTGACGGCGGCGGGTGATCGTGGTTCGAGCGCCGCAGAACTGAACCGCGCGAGGACCGCTGTTTCGTAGCCGCCGCTCAATACCCGCCACTGAGCGCCGGTCGGTCGGTGCGGCCTGAGCTGAGCGAGCGCTCTGCGCGGCCCTTGCGCAGGAAGCTCGGGTAGAGGGCGAAGGTGAAGGCGACGTCGCCATCGCCCCGGTCGCGCTCGAAGCCGAAGGCGAGCGTGAAGTCGTGGCCGTGGCGACGCAACTCGAGGCGGTGCTCGAGGCCGTTGTTCTGATCGAGGTCGTATTGCTCGAGGACGGCGGCGGACCATTTTTCGGTGAGGCGCCAGTCGAACTCGCCCGTCACGACCCGCGACACGTCGCGCGTGACGCGCCAGCTGACGATCGTGGTCCAGTCGAGCGTCGGCTGCAGCGCCGCGCCGGCGCTGAACGTCTGGAATTGCCCGTCGTGGAAGCTCCACTCGCCCTCGGAGTAGAGGTAGGCGTTGCGGAACACGCGGTCGGTGAGACCGGGCCTGAACAAGATCTCATGGTGCAGCGGGCCGGTGGTCTGGCCCGCGGTCGACCCTGCGGCCGGCTCGACGTTGTCACGCTCGGCGTGCGCGTAGAGCGGCAGTTCGAGATCAAGTTCGACGACATCTTCGATCGAGTCGTCGTGCCGGCTGCTGCGCTCGTCGAACGCGCGCCGGTGGGTCTGCAGGCGCTGGCGCACCGCCAGCACATAGACGTCGCGCTCTGTCAGTTCGTCGATCTCGTCGATCTGGATCAGCTCGTCCGGGTCGCGCGTCGCTTCGTAGACGTTCACGTAGTCGGCGTCGAAGCGCACGACGTGGCGCAACCCGTCCACCGACAGCGCGGGGAACCAAGCATCGAAGTTTCGATGGAACAACAGTTCCGCGCGGGCGCCGGTGCTCCCGACCCCTCGGCCGATCGCGTGTGCCTCGTCTTCGTCGCGGCTCCAGCCGGTGAAGCGTCCCGACGTGAACGGTCGCAGTGACAGTGGGCCGAACGAAATCGTCGTCGACAGGTCGAGCAACGAATCGGCGCGCGCAACCTGTTGGTCGTCGAGCAAGGAGTCATCGGCCTGCTGCTCGCGGAAGTTCGCGACATCGTGCGCCTGGGTCAGGACGAGGTACGCCGGCGCGCCGTCGTATTCCAGCCAATCGGGAAGCTGCAGGTCCCACAGCGGTTCGCCGACCATGTCGAAGCCGCCGCGCGGCAGGGCGTCGACCTGGGTCTGGAAGTCGTTCAGTCGATTCCGATAGAGCAGCCGCCAACGCGTCGTGTCCTCTTGGCGGACGAGGTGCGCGTAGCTTTCGGGCTCCTTCTCCTCCTTGAACTCGCGCTCGAAAAACTCGGGCTGGAACCCGGGATCGGAGAGCCACTGCACTTCGGTGTCGAGCCGCCAGTGCTCGGCAGGGGTGAGGCGATTGCGCAAGTAGGTGCGGCCGCGGTCGGCCTGTTCGATGGCGGCCGGGATCTCGGTGTCCTCGTCAGCCTGGTCGTGGATCCAGTAGCCGCCGAGTTCGCCCTCGATCAAGCCGGGCACGCGCCAGTCGAGCGCGGGGCCGAGCCCGGCGCCGCGCTTCGAGTAGCCGTCGACGTCGAGTTCCCAGCCGAGCGCGAGCGGCTCCTTGAGCTCGAAGCGCTCCTCGATCGAACGGGCGACCTCCGGCAGGTCAGCACCCCACAGCGTTTGCAGGTAGGTACCGAAGCGCGTCGAGCTGCCCGCGCGGATCTTCTTCAGCGGCAGCGAATCACCCTGATCGAGGCGGGCGGTGAAATCGGGCAGCGGCATGAACGGGGTCTGGTCGATCGCGAGCCAGTTGTCGGCCAGCGCGATCCCCTGCAGCGTCGGCAGTCCGGTCGCTCCCTCGTCGCCGCCCGGCTCGCGCAGCGTTGCCGTCAGCGTGCCAGCCTCTGCGTGCCAATGGGGGTGCCCGAAACTGCAGGTCGAGAACTGCGCCTCCTCCGCCACCAACTGCGACGCGCCGAGCATGCGCAGTGCCTGCGCCCGGATGTGCACGTCGAGTTTCGTGGGCTGCGACTTCTCGTCGAGCGATTGCCCGCGTGGTTGCCCGTAATCGGCGTGCGACCAGACTTCGGCGTCGATGACGATGCCGCGCTGCTCGAGCAGGTTCTGGTAGAGCTCCGCGGCGAAGAGCGACTCGTCGGTCTTGCGGAGCGCGTCGGTCTGGCGGAAGTAGACGTGGCCGGCGGCGTAGATCTCGTGCACGCCGCTGACCAGCGTCGCCAAGGGATCGCCGCTGGTTGGCTGCGGGAGCGCGGTGCGACCGGGTGCCGGCGGGATCGCGGGTCCGAAGTGGAGTGCTGCATCCGTTCCGGTGAGCTTTCGCGGGCGTAGCTGCAGGAGGTCGCGATCGCCCCAAAGGAGCGCGACGTCGGCGCGCAGCTCGATCCCGCCATCGAGCCGGATCCACAGATCACGGGCGAAAAGCAGTGCGCGATCGTCGTCTTCGCGCGAGATCAGCTCGAGCTGCGACGCCGACAGCTCGGCGACCTTCTGCCGTGAAGTCGCATCGACGGCGGGAGCCGTTTGCGCGGTCGCGCGTCCGCTCGCGAGCATGGCGTAGAGCGTCGCGGCGAGGATGAGCCCGCGCGATTCAGCGCCCACGCGCGGCCTCGAAGACGAGGTGAATCGGCCCGTAGAGGACGGTGAAGTCGGGCTTTTCCGCAGTCGGCGGCGTCACCAGCACCCACGGGAACTCCGATACGACGCGCCAGTCGCCGGCCGCGTCCTCACCATCGAGCCGTGCGCGCTCGACGCCTTCGCGCAGCAGGAAGTCGCCGGGTGCGGGGTGGGCATCGGCAGTGCCGGCGAGGCGATGGATCAGGGTTGCGCCAGCGAGGTGGTAGTTGTCGAAGTCGAACTCGACGTGCTGCGTCAGCGTCAGCAGGAGCAGTGTGCAGGCCCCCTCGGTCAGCGGGTGGTCGAGGTCAAGCTGCGCTCGATCGCCGACGCAGTGGGCGGTGCGCTGGGTCGTCGTGCCGTCGCGTTCGGCCACGGCCCAGGCGAAATCGAACTCGACGCCGCCGGTCAGCAAGATGCGATCGCCGATCAGATCGGGACCGTCGTGCGCGCGCAGTTCGACGCGCCGGAATTGCGGGATCGGGACCGCGGCAGTCGGGGCTTCCTCGGGATGCAGCACGAAGATCGCGCGATCCGCGGTCCGCGCGCGCGCGCCGCCGCGCTCGAGGCGTACCCACTCGGCAGTCAGCGATTCGACCCGCGACGGGTCGTACCGCTTCGGCTGCGCCAAGACCGCTGGCTCCGCGCTGGTTCCCTCGACCAAGGCGCTGACCGCCGCCAGGTCGAACGTCATCTTCGCGGCGGTAATCGTCGCACCGTCGCGCGGGCGCATGGCCTTGACGCGGCGCTCGAACCGCAGCGTGCCGCGATCGAGCTGACCGGTCGCCGCTTCGGGCGCGAAGAAGAGCGCCTCGCACTCGATCACCACGGGAGGCGGAGTTGCGTTGCTCGCGGCAGCCGTGGCACCCTCCGAAGCCGGCGTGGTGCCACCGGTAGCGGTGGAGATCGTCGGCAGCATCTTCACCAAGAGCTTCTCTGGAACCTGCAGGCGCGCAAGCGTCATCGCATCGCCACTCGCGTTCAGCGTGCCGGCATCGAGATCGAGCTCGAGTCGCGGCGCCAGCACGGTCACGAGCTCGAAACTTCCACGCGACAGCGGGAGCGTCGCGTCGGCGGGCATGCCCTCGATGACGAGCAGGCGCACGGCCGAGTCGCCGCGGCCGCGCTTCTCCGTCCGCATCGCGGCCGCGTGCAGCGTGAGGCCTTGTGCCTCGTCGCGCAGCACGACGGTGCCGCGCGCGTCGGCTTTCATCTCGCCACTTGTTGCGCCGCTCATCGCGGAACCGTCGGGAGCCAGATGAAACTCGTCGGCGGTGAGCTCCTGCAGCTCGCGGCCGTTTTCGCGGACGCGGTAGCGCGCGCGGCCGATGAAATCGGTTCGCTCACCGACGCGAGTGAATGAGCACGCGGCGAGCGGCTCGATCACCAGGCGCCGCGCGCCCGGCGCGATCTCGGCGGTCGTCGGATCGGCGGCCGTCGTCGCGAAGCGTGGCTCGAACGGCGCGCTGCCCGCCGGCAGATCGAACTCCGCGGCTGCGAGCGAGGGCACGATCACGGTGCTCGGCGCGTTCGGATCAGCGGGGACGTGCAGCTCGAGAGAGGCGCCTTCGACGAAGCCCTGCGCGAAGTCGGCGCGCGCATCGCCATCGAGGTGGACGATCTGGCCGCCGCTGCCGTCGTCCGCGAGGCGGATGGTGCGCGCCACCGCGTTGCCTCGTCCAGGAAGTTCGGCGTGCGCCAGTTCGCCGATCAGTCGCGCTTCGAGCAGCCGTGCCGCGCCGGCCTTGCCGTCGGCGCCCTTCGTCGGCGGAATCAGCTCGATGACGATGGTCGCGCCGTCGGCGGCGAGTTCGCCCGCGATCCCGAGGTGCGCCGCCTCTTCGAGCGTCAGGACGACTCGCTCGGGCAGCGTGGCCGTGGCCGGCTCCTCGCGCACGACGACGCGGTGCTGCGCAGTCAGCAGCAGCCGCTTCGCGTTGGCGCCCTCGCCCACGACGAGGTCGTCGAACCGCACGGGTCCCGTGAGGACGAGCCCTTGCTCACGCACGCTCCACTCGACCCGCGCCGCGCTGCCGCGGCCGCCGAGCAAGCGAATCGCGACTGGCGTGTCCGGCACTCCCGCATCGAGTTCCGAGATGAAGAGCGTGCCGTCGTCGGCGCGCGCGATCTGCATCCGCAGCCGCTCCGTCGCGAGCGAGCGGTCGCCCTGCGTCACGACCACATGACCGGTGAAGAGCAGCTCGCCCGGCCCGAACAGCGCGCCGAGTCGACCGGCCTCGCCCTGCGCCGCGGTCGGCAGCGGGACAGTGGCTGATGCTGCTGCTTCCGGCGCGCGCACGAACGTCGCCGGACCGTCGCTGGTGATCACGACCGGCTCGCGCGGCGTCGGCGCGGGCCGTGTTTCGTTCGTTGGCCCGATCGCAGCACCTGCCGACGCACCGATCCCCGGCAGGGCGACGCCGGTCGTGGTGATCGCGAGCGGTGGCGCGAACTCGAGCCGACCGGTTTGACGCGCGAGAACCATTCCTCCGGCGCGCAGATCGAGGCTGCCATCGGCATGCACAATTCGAACTGGAGTCGGCGCGATCAAGGTCGACGCCAGCTCGCGACGCCCGCTCGCGTCGAGCGCGACCTCAGGTGATTCAAGGCGGTCGGTCGTGAGCGTCAGCAGTGGCCCGCCCGCCTCGTCGAACGTGCGCAGCACAACACCAGGCGAGAGCGTGAACGCCTTGATGTCCTCCGCGCGGAGTCGATCGTTCAGCTGCAACGCCTTGCTCGAATCGCCGCGCATCGCGACATCGCTGCCTTCCGCGTCGAGAGTCGTCGTCGGCCGTTCGTCCGGTCGCTTGGCCGGGAACAGCTCGAAGCTCGGCTTCGTGAAGTGGACGCCGCCAGGGAACGCTTCGATCCCGCGGTAGCTGAGCTCCCACTCCTTCAGCCGCTCGAGGACGCCGGCGCTGACCGGCACCTCGATCCAGTGTGGGATCTTGCCGGCGCCCTCCGCGGCGATGCCGATCGCGCGCCCGCCCTGCCCCGGATCGTTCATCGCGACCGTCGAGCGCACGTCCGTGAGATCGGACGACTCGATGGTGGGATCGACCGCTTGGCGCAAGAGGCGACCCGGCCCGAGCACCAGCACGAGGAGCAGGAGCCCGCATCCGAAGATCGTGCCGAAGACGATCAACCGCTTCATGGAGTGCCAGACACTAGTCAGTGTTGCGGCGGCGCTCGCCGCGCTCAGGTCACTTCGGCAGGAAGTGATTCACGGCGGCGGTGAACTTGCCCTGAGCCTTCAGCAGCGTCTCGATCGCTTCGCGGACGGCAGCCTGGCCGCCGCGCGCCTTGGTCACGAGATCGACGCGGTCGCGGACTTCGGGCGGCGCGTCGGCGACGGCGATCGACAGACCGGCGATCAACATCGCGGAAAGATCCTGCAGATCGTCGCCCATGAAGGCAACCTGCTCGAGCGTGACGCCGCGGCGGGCGCACAGCGAGCGCAGGGTGTTGGCCTTGTCGGCGGAGCCGAGGATGACGTCGCGAACGCCCACTTCGCCGGCGCGGCGCGTGACCGCCTTGCTGTGGCGAGCGGTGATGAACGCCGATTCGCGCCCGGCCAGCTTCCAGAGCTTGAGGCCAATGCCGTCGCGTGAGTGGAACCCCTTGATCTCCTCGCCCGACTCGGCGAGCTGGATCGAGCCGTCGGTCAGCGTGCCATCGACGTCCATCGCCAGGACCTCGATCCGCTTCAGTTTTGCCGCCAGCGTGGTCACCGCCTTCGCCATCTCTGCCCCTCCCAAGTCGGCCCGCCCCGGGGGCCGCCCCATTCAATTCAGCCTGCCACAGAATACGTCACCGCTTTCGCGATCACGCCGACGCAATCGCGCTGTTCCATAAGGCTTCGATCGGATGGGCCTCGAGTGGGTGGGTGAGGCGGTCGGCACGCGCCCCGGGGGTGAAGCAGAATGCCGCGGTGGAAGCTCGCCCCGGCGGCGGCGGCCCGCCAAGATCACAGCGACCTCGCTGCCGGCGTGCGTCCGCGAGCGCAGTAGGTCGGGCTGCGTCCGGCTCCAGCCGATTTGCTTTCGCAGCTCGTTTACCACGAAGTTCTCGAGCAGCGGGCCGAATCCGCCGAGCAGACGGTGCGGTTACCGGAGCGCGGTGGCACCACGCGCCTCGGCGTTCGGCCTTCGGGCGCGCGACGACCTCCGGGTAGCCCCCGCGCAGCACCCGCGCCAGGATCGTGGCGCGGGACTCGGTCGCCGTGACGGTCGGAAGCGGATCGTCGTCGAAGAGCCGGTCGATGAACCGCTCCTCGCGCCCGCCGATTTCGCCCTGGGAGAAGGGTCACAGCGTGTGGATGGCGATGCACCCGGCCAGCGACTCCGTAACGCCCGGACCTGAGCAGAGCCGTTGGATCGGTGCGGGCGAGCTGGAGGGTTGCCGGGTCGTCAAGGGTGGCGTAGCTGCCGCCGCGAATGAGAGCTAATTCCGAACTATTCCCCGGGCGATTCGGCCCGCGTCCCAACGGAAGCAATCGGACTTTGCCCGCTACACGAGCCCGACTCGGAGCAGATCCTGCACATCCAGCAGCCCAGCCGCCCGGCCGCTGTCGTCGACTACCAGGATCTGGTCGAGCTGATGTTCCTTCATCAGGTGGAGCGCTTCGGTGGCGAGGTGGCCGGACCCGATCGTTCGCGGCTGGCGCGTCATCACCTCGTCGATGGTCCGCCGGGTCAGGTCGAGGCCGCCGCGATCAGCCCACTGCACGACGTTCCGGCGCAGATCGCCATCGGTGTAGAAGCCGACCGCTTTCCCGCCCGGCTCGACCACCGTGACGGCGCCCGCGCGGGTGTCGGTCATCGCCTTCACCGCCGCCAGCAGTGACGTCCCGATCGGCACGATCGGCGCGTCGCGCCCCTTGCGCATCACCTCACCTACGGTCAGCAGCTTGCGGCCGAGCGCGCCGGCCGGGTGGAAGCGGGCGAAGTCCTCGGGGGCGAAGTTGCGCCGGCGCATGATCGTGAGCGCCAGCGCGTCGCCGAGCGCGAGCATCACCGAGGTGCTGGTGGTCGGCGCCAGCCCGAGCGGGCAGGCCTCGACCACCTTGCCGACATCGAGCACGAGGTCGGCGAACCTCCCGAGCAGGCTCTCCGGATGGCCGGTCACCGCGATCAGCTTCGCCCCGATCCGGCGGATCGGTTCGAGCAGCCGGACGACTTCCTCGGTGGTGCCTGAGAACGACAGCGCGACGACCACGTCGGCTTCGTCGAGCCGCCCGAGGTCGCCGTGCGCGGCGTCGGCCGGGTGGAGGAAGTAGGAGCGCGTGCCGGTCGAGGCGAGGGTGGCCGAGATCTTCGCGCCGACCAAGCCTGCTTTGCCCATGCCGGTCACGACGACCATGCCGCGACAGGCGTGCAGTGCCGCAGCCGCGGCGATGAATGGCGAGCCCAATTGCTCTGCCAGACCCGCGATCGCGCGCGCCTCCTGTTGGAGGACGTCGCGCGCCGTGGCGAGCAGTTGTTCCGGGGACAAGTCGTTGTCGGGCATGGGGTTCCGGCGAGCGCGCGATGCCGTGCCTGGGCTTCGCGGGGAAATCAGCGCGGCTATCGTACCCCGCGTTTTCAGGGCTCAGCTCGGACCTGCACGGCGCGACCGCGCGCCCCAACGGAGCGTCTCCCCGTCGCAATGGCCGCTTTCACTCTGGTCCCGGCGAGTTACCTGGACATGGACGAGCTGACGATCTCGAAGATCGTCTACTTCATCCTGCTCATCCTGTCGCTGACCTTCCATGAGTACGGCCACGCTTGGAGCGCGAAGAAGCTCGGCGACGACACGGCCGAGCGGATGGGACGGCTGACGCTCAACCCGATCGTCCACCTCGACCCGATCTTCACCGTACTCCTCCCGCTGATGATGCTGTTCGGGCCGCTGCAGGGCTCGAACATCGGCATCTGCGCCGCGAAGCCGGTCCCGGTCGTGCCGTGGAACATGCGCAAGCCGTTGCGCGACATGATGCTGACCTCGGCGGCCGGGCCGGCGATGAACGTCGTGCTCGCGCTCTTCTTCACCGCGGCCTACTGGTTCCACACCGAACTGCGCGGGATCGATCCGTTCAAGCTCTCGTCGTTGATGCTCTTGCAGGCGATCCGGCTCAACCTGCAACTCGCCTTCTTCAACATGCTGCCGATTCCGCCGCTCGACGGACATCGCGTGCTCGGCTATTTCCTGCCGCGTGGCATCCGCGAAACCTACTACCGGATCGGTGCTGCGGGCGGCCTGATGCTCCTGCTGGCGCTCATGTACTTCGGCGTCCTGGCCCGGATCAACGACGCGTTCCTGGTGCCGTTCGGCAGATGGTGGGGCGCGATGCTCATGCCCGGCGACCTGCCGATCTTCTACTAGGAGCCGGGACGAGCGACCGATGGACCACCACTTCCAGCTCGGCAACTTCGCCGGTCCGCTCGACCTGCTGCTCTATCTGGTGCAGAAGGAGGAGATGGACATCCGCGAGGTGTCGCTGGTCCGCATCTGCGATCAGTACCTCGCGCACCTGAAGGACCTGAAGACGATCGACGTCGATGTCGCCGGCGAATTCCTCGTCATGGCGACGACGCTGATGGCGATCAAGGCGCGCTCGCTGCTGCCGCGCGAGGAGGTCGACCTCGCACGCGAACTCGATCCCGAGGAGGAGCTGATCCAGCGGCTGCTCGAGTACCGGCAGCTGAAGGAAGCAACCCGCATCCTCGATCGCCGCTCGGTCGGTCGCGATCTCATCCACGTCAGTCGCCCGCAAGTCACGGATGCCGGCGTGCCGCTCGAAGAGCTCGGGCTCTGGCATCTGGTCGAGGCGTTCCGGAAGGTCCTCTCCGACGCCGGACTCGACCACGACGCCGGCAACACGATCGTCGCCGACCGCCCGCTCTCCGAATACATCGGCGACCTGCTCCAAATGCTGCGCACGGCGCAGAAGGTGGCATTCCAAGCAGTCTTCCAGCACGACACCACGCGCGTCGACCTCATCGGCCACTTCCTCGCCATCCTCGAGCTGATGCGCGCCTGCCTGATCCGCGTCACGCAGACGGTGCAGTTCGGCGAGATCTCGATCGAAGCGATCGGCACGGTGCCGGAGAAGTGGGAGCCGGCCGCGGAGCTCTGGACCACCAAGGCTCCGAGCGAGGAGGAGCTGAAGTCGGCGCCCACGCTCGGCCTCGCGGCGCAGGACGACGAGCAAGTCCAGGCCGAAGCCGAGGCGCGCGCCGAGGTCGAGCGCGTCATGCACGCGCCACGCAAGGAGCGGGCGGCGCCGCCCCGCGATTCGCTCGCTTCCGATCCGTCCACGGTTTCTGCGCCAAGTGACTCGTCGTCGGGCACTCCGCCCGACCTCTCCGCTGCTGGATTCGGCGCGTCCGAATGACGGAGCGCCTCGTGAGCGCTACGTGAGCGGATCGTCGCGAGGGACAAACGCAGGGGACGCATCCTGCTCGCCGTGCTGGTCGGTGGCATCCTCGAGTTTGTGTGGGGCACCGTGTCACATATGGCGCTCGGCATCACGGATGACTCGTTTGCGCAGATGCCGAACGAGGCGGAAGTGGCCGCCGCGCTGAAGGCGACGCCGCCGGGGACCTACATGGTTCCTTGGCTCGATCACGCGAATGCCGACGACGCAGCGCTCTACGTCGTGGGTCGAAAAGGTACGTGCGACGGGCTCGGGGATGATCGTCCGCTGGCCGGAGAATGCCGCCAACGCGACGCCGGCGCCGACCAGCCTCCTGCTTGAGTTCGGCAGCAACCTCCTCGGTGCGCTGGTGCTGGCGCTGCTGGCGACCGGCCGCGGATTCGTCGGCAGCGTTCTGCTTGGCCCGATGCTGGGGCTGTTCGCGTTCCTGAGCCAGAACGCGTCGCACTGGATCTGGTACCACTTCTCCGACGCCTTCACCAAGGCCGAGCCGATCGACGCGGTCGCCGGTTGGACGGTCGCCGCGGTCGGCATCGCGATGGTGCTGAAGAGCAAGCCGACGGCCTGTTGGCGAGGTCGCCCGATCGCGGCGCGTTACGATCCGCGGCGATGTCTGTCTCGGCCCGGCCCGTCGTGTCCGCAGCGCGTTCGTCCGGTTTCGCCGGAGCGGCGTTGCTGTCGGATTCAGTCCGGCTGGTGGCGGCGGAAGGGGAATCGCCCGAGGCGCTGCGGGAGCGGGCGCGCGCGATCCTCGAGCAGGGCGACTACCAGACGGAGCTGCCGCCATCGCAACCGGATGAGCCGTGGCACGAATCGGGAAAGACTCCGGAGTGGGTCGGCTGGTTGGTGGGTGGCGCAGCGCTGGTGTTCATCGCGATCGTCGTGGTGCGCCTCATCGGTGATCGCCTGAAGCGATCGCGGTTGCCAGCACGGGCGCCAACGGAACGCGCACTCGGGAAGCGGGATGTCGCGACTCCGGTCGCGATGACCGCGGGCGTCGCGTCGCCCGGCGACCCATCGACGCTGGCGGCTGACGGCCGTCACGAAGAGGCGATCCACGCCTTGCTGCTGCAGGTGTTTCGCTCGATGTTCGAGGCGCTGCAACGCGCGCCGCCCGTCGGTCGCACCGCTCGCGAGATCGTGCGCGCGCTGCCCTCCGCAGGCGTCGAGCCGCTGGCGGGACTGGTGGCGTTGGTCGAACGCGGCCGGTTCGCGGTGCAGCCGGTCGGTGTTGCCGAATGGGAGGAGGCGCAGCGCCTCAAAGCGGCGTTGCCGGCCGGAGTGGCGCGATGACGGCCCCGCCCGGTGCCGATCCGACACCGACCGCGCTGGTCGAGGCGCAGGGCGCGACGCCGCGCGCGACGCGGATCATCGTCGCGATCGGCGTGTTGTCGTTGATCGGCGGGATCGCGCTGTCGCTGCTGCAGCAGGAGCTCGGCTGGATCGAGAGCCATCGTGCCGACGGCTTTTCGCGCTCGGCGCTCGGCCATGCTGCGTGGTACGAGCTGCTGAAGTCGCAGGGACGCACGGTCGTGCTGTCGCGCCATGCGACGGCGGCGCGGGTCGCCGATGACGATGCGCTGATCGTCGCCGAACCAGTGGCGAATGACCTCGAGACGCTCTTCGACGACGAAGAGAAGGCCGAGGCGCTGACGAACGAGCTGCTGTCGGCAGCGGTGCCGATGTTGTTGGTGCTGCCGCGGCGGGAGGTCGAACAGGGAAAGCAATCGCGCGCCCTCTACGTCGTCGAGCGGCCGGAGTCCGTGGCGCTCGATCCGTTGCGCCGCCTCGGTGTCACGCGGTCGGACAGCGAGATCGTGCGGGTCGAGTCGGCTGGCGAAGGACTGTGGACCGAGAACACGCTCGGCCTCGAGCCAACTTTGCTCCGACCGCAACTGATGCGCGACGTCGACCTCGAGCCGCTGCTCGCCTGCGACGAGGGCATCCTGATCGGCCGCACACGCAGCGAGCCGCCCCGAATCGTGCTGGCCGATCCCGACTTGGTCGCGACGCACGGCATCGGTCGCGGCGATAACGCGGCACTCGCGATGGCGCTGGTCGAACTGTTGGGCGTCGAAGGGACGCTGTGGGTCGACGAAGTCGCGCACGGTTATGGCGTCGCGCCGTCGGCGTGGAGCGATCTGTTCAAGCCGCCGCTGCTCTGGATCACGCTGCATGTGCTGGTCGGCGCGGCGCTGCTGTCGTGGGGCGCGTCGGTGCGCTTCGGTTCGCCGCGACCGCCGCAGCCAGGGTTCGAGACCGGCAAGGCGGCGTTGCTTGACAATGTGGGCGAGCTGATGGAGGCGGGCGGCCACGCCGGCCACTCGGCGCGCCGCTACGTCGAGGAGACGCTGACGACGCTCGGTGCGACGCTGCATGCGCCGGCCGCGTTGCGCGGTGCGGCGTTGCGCGAGTGGCTCGGCGAACGCGTGCGCGACCCCGCGCTGCGTGACGAGCTGCGTGCGTTCGATGCCGCCGCCTTCGCCCGTACGGATGGAAACGACTCGACCCCGGCGCTCGCGCTTGCGCGGCGCGCCCACCGCTTGAAGGAGACCGTGCTGCATGCAGCTCGCTGACATCCGTGCGACGATCGTGCGTTTGCGCGACCAGGTGCGTCGCGTCGTGCTGGGGCAGGACCAGGCGGTCGATCTGCTGGCGGTGGCGCTGCTGTCCGAAGGGCACGTGCTGCTCGAAGGCGTGCCGGGGACGGCGAAGACGCTGTTGGCGCGCACGTTCGCCGCATCGCTCGACCTGCAGTTCAAGCGCATCCAGTTCACGCCCGACCTGATGCCGGGCGACGTGCTCGGCACCAGCCTGTGGGATTTCGCCAAGGGCCAGTTCGCGCTGACCAAGGGGCCGATCTTCACCGAGGTGCTGCTGGCCGACGAGATCAACCGTACGCCGCCGAAAACACAGGCTGCGCTGCTGCAGGCGATGCAGGAACGCGCCGTCACGCTCGAAGGCACCAGCCACGTGCTTTCGACTTCGTTCATGGTGGTCGCGACCCAGAACCCAATCGAGATGGAAGGCACCTATCCGCTGCCGGAAGCGCAGCTCGATCGGTTCCTGTTCAAGGTCACGATGGGCTACCCGAGCCGCGATGACGAGCGCGCGATGGTGCGCCTGCATGGCCATCGGAGCGCGATGCCGTCGATCGACTCGCTCGGCCTCGAAAAGGTCGCCGACGCGGCATTCCTGAACGAGGCGCGCGTGATGGTCGGGAAACTCACCCTGTCGGAGCCGGTGGGCGACTACGTGGTCGACCTCGTGCGCGCGACGCGCGAGCATCCCGAGCTGGCGCACGGCGCGAGTCCGCGTTCGATCAACATGCTGGCGGTGGCGGCACGCGCGTTGGCGGTGCTCGATGGCCGCGACTACGCGTTGCCGGATGACGTGAAGCGCCTCGCGCAGCCGGTGCTGCGCCATCGTGTCGTGCTGGCGCCGGGTGCGGAACTCGACGGCACCACCGCCGACGCGGTGATCCAGAAGATCCTCGACGCGGTGCCGGCGCCGCGTTGATGCGACCGACGCGACGCGCGGTGCTCTGTATCGCGGCGCTGCTGCCGTTGGCGCTGCTGCCATTTGTACTCGGGCCGCGTTGGCTCGGGCCGTGGATGGCGGCGCTGGCGGCCATCGGCGCGACGCTGGCGGCCGACGCGCTGCTGTGCCGACGACGCAGCGCGATCGCGATCGACGTCGACTTCCCGGAGCAGTTGTTCGTCGGCGATGCCGATCCGGCGTTCGTCGTGCTGCGGACGGCGCCATCCGGGGCACCGCGAGCGGTGGCGGTGCGATTGGAGATGAGCGAGCGACTCGCCGCGCCACCGACGCTCGAGGTCACGTTCGCCGCCGACGGCGTCGTGCGCACCAAGGTCGAGTTGCGTCCGCGCGAGCGCGGCGCGGCGACGTTGCGCGAGGCGTGGCTCTGCTGGAGCGGGCCGCTCGGACTCATCGAGCGGATCGCTCGTGTTCCGCTCGATCGGCAGACGCTGATCGTGCCCGACGTGCGCGCGGTGCGGCAGGCGGCGATCGAGCTGGCGCGCCGCTCGCCGTGGGCGGGCAAGAAGGTCGAGCGCTTCCAAGGCGACGGCTCGGAGTTCGCGGCGCTGCGCGAGTTCGTGCCGGGCTTCGATCCGCGCACCATCGACTGGAAGGCGACCGCGCGCCACATGAAGCTGCTCTGCCGCGAGCTGCGCGCCGAACGCAACCACCCGCTGGTCCTCGCCTTCGACACCGGACAACGCATGCGCGAGCCAATCGACGGAGTTTCCCGGCTCGATCGCGCCATCAACGCCGCGCTGCTGCTCGGGTATGTGGCATTGAAGGCGGAGGATCGCGTCGCGCTGTTCGCGTTCGACGCGACCGTGCGCTCCTTCACGCCCTTCTTTTCCGGAACCGCGCAGTTCGAGCGCCTGCGTCGCGCCGCCGCCGAACTCGAATCGGCGACCGAGGAGTCGAACTACACGCTCGGCCTCACCGAACTCACGCGCCGCCTGTCGCGCCGCTCGCTGGTGGTGGTCTTCACCGACTTCGGCGACGCGATCGACGCCGAGCTGCTGGTCGAGAATCTCGGCCGACTCGCGCGCCGCCACGTCGTCTTGCTGGTCGCGGTGCGCGACGCCGAGCTCGATCGCATCGCGTCCGCCGCGCCGGACACGCCGCGTACCTTGCATCAGGCAGTCGCGGCGACCGAGATGGTGCGCGACCGCGCGCTGGTTCTGGAGAAGGTGCGTCGGCTCGGCGTGCTGGTCCTCGATGCACCGGCCGAATCGGTGCGCGCCGGGCTGATCGACCGCTACCTCGACGTCCAGCGTCGGGAGCTCGTGGCATGAAGGCGCTCACGCTTCGCAGCGCCCGCTTCCGCGCCGAGCGCGAACGCCGCTGGCGCGAGCTCGAGGCGTTGATCGTGCGCGCGGAGAAGGAGGGCGTGCGCGCGCTCTCGCCGGGCGAACTGTCGCGTCTGCCAGCGCTCTACCGCGCGGTCCTGGCATCGCTGTCGGTCGCGCGCCACATCGCGATGGACCGCAACCTGGTCGCCTGGCTCGAGAACCTCTGCCAGCGCTCCTACTTCGTGGTCTACGGCACGCGCCATCTGCTCGGCGAGGCGGTGCGACGCTTTGTCGTCGACGTCTTTCCGCGCACGTTCCGCCAGTTGTCGCGTCACGTGCTGCTGTCGGCGCTGTTCATGCTCGGCGGCGGAGCGACCGCCTACTTCGCGACCCGCGCCGACCCGGAGCGCTACTTCACCTTTATCGATGCGCAGATGGTGCAGCACCGCAGCTATTCCACGTCGGTCGAGGAGCTGCGCAAGACGCTCTACAGCGACTGGCGGGTGGATTCCGCCGGCGATTCCGATTCCGGACCCCTCGCCGCTTTCGCCAGCTTCCTCTTCACCCACAACGCGCGCGTCACGCTGCTCTGCTTCGCGCTCGGATTCGCGCTTGGGGTGCCTACGTTCCTGTTGCTGGTGATGAACGGGTTCGCGCTCGGCGCGATGTCGGCGCTGTTCGTCGACAAGGGGCTCGGCCTCGACTGGTTCGGCTGGATCCTGCCGCATGGCGTGACCGAGCTGTTCGCGGTGGTGTTGGGCGGCGCGGGCGGCCTCGAGCTCGGCCATGCCGTGGCCTTCCCCGGCGAGCGGACTCGCAAGGAGGAGCTCGCGCGGCGCGGCCGCGATGCCGGCGTGCTGGCGATCGGCGCGATCGCGATGTTGGTGCTGGCGGCCGCCATCGAAGGCTTCTTCCGGCAGATGGTCGATTCGGTGCCGGTGCGCTACGGGCTGGCGACGACGACCGCGATCGGCTGGATCGTTTACCTCGGCTGGCCGCGCCGAAAGGCGGCGACGTGACCGCCGTCGCGAGGGCCGTCGTGAACACGACCGCGTCGACGCCGCGACTGGCGATCGGGGTCGCTGGCAACCCGCGGACGGTGCGCACGCTGGTCACGCCGGAAGGCGTGCCGCTGCCGATCGAACTCGCCGCAGTCGGCGACCGGATGCTCGCGTTCCTGGTGGACAGCGCGGTGATCCTCGCGGGGATCGTGCTGCTGGCGGTCGGCGCGGTCTTTCTGCCCGGAAATGCTGTGGTAGCGGTGGCACTGCTCGGCCTGTTTGCGCTGACGTTCGTCTACTTCCCATGGTGCGAGCTGCGCTGGCAGGGGCGCACGCTCGGCAAGAAGGTCGCCTCGCTGCGCGTCATCGACCGCGCCGGAGGGAGGCTCACGGCGCGCGCGATCGTCGTGCGCAATCTGACGCGCGAAGTCGAGATCGTCCTGCCGTTCGCGGTGCTGTCGAGCCAAGGCGATCTGTTGAAGGACGCCCCGGCCTGGATCGGCGTCGCGAGCTTCGCGTGGATCGTCGTGCTCGGCGCCGTGCCGCTGCTGAACAAGGATCGCCAGCGGATCGGCGACCTGCTGGCCGGAACCGTCGTGATCCACTCTCCGCGCGCGGTCCTGCTCTCCGACCTCAGTGAAGAAGCGACGCGCGAGCGGCCAGACGCCACGGCGGCGGCCGCCGAGTTCACCTTCACCGCGGCGCAGCTCGCCTACTACGGTGAATACGAGCTCGAGGTGCTGGCGGATCTGCTTCGCAGCGACCGTCCCGACAAGGAGCAGGCGCTCGACGTCGTGCGCGAACGCGTTCAGATCAAGATCGGCTGGCCGAGGTCGCAAAGGGACGTCGACCCGCAACGCTTCCTGCTCGCCTTCTACGCGGCGCAGCGCGCCCACCTCGAACAACGCCTCCTCTTCGGCAAGCGCAAGACCAGCAAGAGCGGCTGACCGGCGCAGCGATCAGTTGAAGACGCGCGACAGTTCCGCGAGATCCACGCCTTCCTTGGTGGCGCGCAGGTCGTGGTAGACGACGGCGGAGAGGGTCGAGGTGAGCGGGGTGACTGCGACGGCGATCAGGATCGGCATGAGCTGCGGGAGGCTCAAGAGCGCAAGCGTTCCGATCAGCGTGAAGATCCCGGTGACGATTCCGGCGATGATCCCGACCAGAAATGAGCACCAGAAGATCGGGAATCGATAGTCCTTGGTCAGTTGAAGGCTGCGCTTCAGCGCCGCGAGTGGACCGAGCGATTCGATGATGATGGCGCCCGACGCCGCGGCGAACATCGCCGTCACGATCATGGAGGCGATGCCGGCGACGACCCCGACCATCAGGAGCAGGCTCGTTTTCAGGTCGGAGTTGGCGCCTTGGCTCAGCACAAACATCGCGACGAGAGGCAGCACCACCAGCGCCGCGGTGATCAGGCCGGTCACGAGGAGCGGCACGAAACGCCGCATTCCTGTCGAGATTGCCGTGCCGAGCGCGGCCGGCTCGCGCATCAGGCGCTTGAAGGCAACGTAGATCACCATTCCCGACAGCACACCGCTGCAGGCGGAATCGATCAGCTGGTCAATGATCTTCTCGAACATCGTGCGCGCCGGCGCGTCCGCGTCGTAGCCGCCGCTCAGCTGCATCCAGACGAACGACGGCAGCAGGGCGATGACCGCCAGCAGCACCGACTGCGGCAGCGTCGTGATCCAGGTCTTGAGCGCCCGCGACGTGGAAGCACCGACAGCGAACTTCCGCTCGGCCTGTGCGACGCGAGCGGCTTTATTGAGTGCGGCCATGGCGGGCTCCCCCTCGTTGGACGGTCGGCTTGGCAGCGGCACGAAACAGGACGGGGCGGGAGTGTAGTCGCCCCCGCCCCGTCGATTGGTTGTGAGATCGCGATCGTCGCAGCGGGCCCGCGCGAGTTCGCGAATCGTGTCTGAAGTCAGGCGCTCGCGACGGTGTCGAAGCGGAGTTCGACACGACGACAGGTGTGGTCGGTGGTGTCGAAGGTGAGGCAGGCGTCGTGCGGACGCGAATAGACGTGGAGCGTGACGGCCGGTTCGTCGTCGGCGTGGCGGAGCGGGTTGCCGAGCTGGTGGATGGGTCGCTGCCGGTCGACCGAGGCCACGGCCGGGCCGGCGGGATGGATGAAGTGGTCGTTGCGGCGCAGCTTGATCCCGTGGCCGGTACCTTCATCGTCGATGTCGAAGTCGGACGAAGCGTTGGGCATCGGACAGCCGGCGATGACCCATTCCGGCGCGTGGAAGTGCGTCTCCTCCATTCGGCCGCGCAGCACGCGCACCCAGCCGGAGTTGCCCTGGTGGTTGTGGACTGGCGAAACCTGACCCGGCGCCCAGCAGAGCAGGATCATGTCGTAGAGCTCGGCGCGGGCGATCGAGTGTCGCGCGTACTTGTCGGCGCGGAAGGTGACGCGTGGCTTGAAGCTCGATTCGCGGATCGGATTGCCGCCAAGCACTTGCGCCAGCCGGTCGTGGGTGAAGTCCTCGGCCGTGAAGCGATTCAGTGTCGCGACCAAGTCTGCGAGCGAGCGTTCGGGCGCAGCCATGCGGGAGACGACTCCGATGAAGCGCCGGCGGCCGACGGAGTGCTGGCCGCGCGCGACGCATTCACGGATGATGGCGCGCTCTCGACGATCCGCAAGGAGCCGGCCATGGTCCGTGACGAGCCCCGCACAGCGCCCCCGCACGAATTGGTGCTGAAGAGTTGGAATGACTCGGGCTGCCACACCCACCTTTTGGGATGCAGCGTCACGCGCCAGGCGCTGCTGATCGACCCGAAGGCGGGCAAGCAAGCGGTCTATGAAAAGGCGCTCGCCGACTACCGCTTGACGCTGGCCGGCGTCGTCGACACCCACACGCACGCCGACCATCTGTCCGATTCGGCGGCGTGGATCGCGCGGGGCGTGCGTTGTTTCATGGGGCAGGCGACCGGTTGCCAGCGGGCGGTGGCGCGGTTGCGTGACGGCGACTCGATCGAGGTCGGCCGGCTTCGCTTCCGCGTGCTCGAGGTGCCGGGCCACACGCAGGACTCGATCGCGCTGGCGGGGCATGGCGTCGTCGTGACCGGCGACACGCTGATGGTCGGCGGGCTCGCGCGCGCGGACTTCCGCGGCAGCGATCCGGCGCAGCTTTTCGATGGCGTGCGGAAGAAGCTGCTTTCGCTCCCTGATGCGACCGTGGTGCTGCCGGGTCACGGTTACCAGGACATCCTGTTCACGACCATCGGCCACGAACGCGCGCACAATCCGGCGTTGCAGCACACGAGCGGTCGTGCCTACGCCGATGCGTTGAAAGCAGTGGCGGGTGCTGGCAACTCGCCGGATGTCGACGCGACGCTTGCTCTCAATCTCGTCGCGGATCCGGCGTTGCCCGACGCTCCGGTCGCGGTCGCGGCGTGCTGCAGCGTGGGCGGCGCCTCCATCGCAGGTCACACGGTACGCGAGCAGTCGTGCCAGGAGCTCGCGCCGCGATTGGCCGAGATCGCCGCGCGCGGCGATTGGATCGACGTGCGCGATCCATGGGAGCTGTCGAGCGACGGGCGGCTTCCGGGCGTTGCCAACTTCCCGCTCTCCGAGCTCGGATTCGCTCTTGAGACGCTGCGTGCGCACCCGCCCGAAGTCGTTTCGTGCAAGAGCGGCGCGCGCTCGGCGATCGCGGTGAAGACGCTCGTCTATCTCGGCGTGCTGCGTGATCCGATCTCGATGGCAGGCGGCTTCGGCAAGTGGAAAGCGTCCGGGCTGCCGATCGCGTGAGCTTGGTGCGCGCGGCGAGCGCGGATAAGGTTCCGCGTTTCCGTAGTCGGAGCGTGCGTCGCAAATGAAGGTCGTCTTCTTCGGTACCTCGAAGTTTGCGGTGCCGGCGCTCGAGGCGCTCGCCAAGGACGAACGGTTCACGGTGGTTGCGGTCGTCACGCAGCCCGACTCGCGCGCGGGGCGCGGCCTCGAAGTGCTGCCCTCGACCGTGCGCGCGGCCGCCGAAGCGCTAGGCGTTGCCGTGCTGCAGCCGCCGGACATCAACGCGCCCGACATGTTGCAGCAACTGAAGGCGATGAAGCCCGATCTGCTGTTGACGGCCGCCTATGGGCAGAAGCTCTCCGACGAGCTGCTCAAGTTGCCGAAGAAGTTCGCGTTGAACCTGCACGGCTCGCTGCTGCCGCGCCACCGCGGCGCCTCGCCGATCCAGGCCGCGATCCTCACCGGTGACACGGAGAGCGGCGTCACGCTGATGGGCATGACGTCGCGGATGGACGCCGGCCCGATCTTCGCCAAGCGCGCCACGCCGATCGGCAAGGACGAGACCGCGGGCGAACTGCACGATCGCCTCGCCGTCATCGCCCGCGACCTGTTGATGGAGTGCGCCGACGCGCTGCTGGCCGGGAAGCTGAAGGGCGTCGAGCAGGATCCGAAGCTCGCGACCAAGGCGGCGCTGCTCGACAAGGATGACGGGCGCGTGCGCTGGGATCGGACCGCGCTCGAGATCCATCGCCACGTGCGCGGAATGACGCCGTGGCCGGGCGCGTTCACGTTTGCTCCGACCGATCGCAGCGTCACCCGGCTGATCGTCGTCAAGGGCGAGGTGGTCGATGTGCCGTCACCGGCGATGCCGGGCACCGTGGTCGCGTTCACCAACGGGATCGAAGTGGCGACCAAGCGCGGCATCTATTCGGTGCGCGAAGTGAAGCGGTCGGGCAAGCGGTCGCTCAAGGCCGCCGAGTTCATGCGTGGCTTTCCGTTGCCGGTCGGCACACGGCTCAACTGAGCGCGGCGAATCCTCGATGACCAGCGTTCGTCGCGTCGCGCTCGAAATCCTGTTCGAGGTGCACCATCGAGTCGGCACCTACGCGCAGGAGCGGATCCAGGCTGCAGTCCGCGCGCACAAGCTCAACAAGCGCGAGCGGCGCTTCCTGACCGAACTGGTGCTGGGCGTGATGCGCCACGAGCGGACGCTCGATTGCATCGTAATGGCCTTCTCTTCGGTGAATTGGGGCGAGGTCGAGCCGCGCACGCGGGAGGCGCTGCGGCTTGGCGTCTACCAGTTGATCTGGCTCGACGGCGTGCCGCCGTTCGCGTCGGTCGGCGAGACCGTCGAGGCCCTGCAGGACAAGCGAGCGAAAGGATTCGTGAACGCCGTGCTGCGCGCGGTCGATCGGCTGGTGCGGCGCGTCCCGCTCGCCGCGGATCGCGGCGGAGCCTCGCCGCGCAAGCGCCTGCAGATCGGCGACCGCAAGGTCTGCTTCTTCCCGAAGCCGGTCTTCGCCGATCCGGAGCGCGACCTCGCCGCCTGGATGGCCGACGTCTACGCGCATCCGCGCGAGTTGGTGGCGCGCTGGCTCGCGCGGCATGGTCCCGACACGACGCGCGCGATCCTGGAGAAGAGTCTCGAGCCGCCGCCGTTGTTCGTCCGCGTGAATCGCCGGCTCGGTACGCGCGAGCAGCTGCTCGATCTGTTGCGCGGCGAGGACATCAAGTGCGGCGAGGGCAACCTGCCGGAGAGCGTGCGCGTGCTGGCGCCGGCGGGCGAGCTGGTGGCGACCAAGTGCTTCCTCGCGGGGCGTTGCACGGTGCAGGATGAGACTGCGATGCTCGTTGCGCCGCAGTTCGAGCCGAAGGCCGGGCAGTTGCTGCTTGATCTGTGCGCGGCGCCGGGCGGCAAGACCACGCACTTGGCCGAGCTGGCCGACGACCAAGCGACGATCATGGCGGTCGATCGCGACGAAACGCGGCTCGAACGGTTACGCGAGTCGATCGCGCGACTCGGCTTGAAGAGCATCAGCTGCATGGTCGCGGACGCGAGCGATCCGGCGGCCGTGCGCGGCGTCACGCCGGCGCCGTACGACGGAGTGCTGGTCGATGCGCCGTGCAGCAACTCGGGTGTGTTGGCGCGTCGGCCCGAAGCGAAGGCGCGACTTGCCGCGATCGACCTGACCGAGCTGGTCGCGATCCAGCGCAAGCTCCTCGATGCCGCCGTGCAACTGCTGTTCGCGGGTGGGCGGCTGGTCTATTCAACCTGCAGCATCGAGCCCGAGGAGAACGGCGATCAGGTGCGAGCCTTGCTGGAGCGCTCGCCCGATCTCGAACTCGAGGCTGAGCAAGAGACGCTGCCCACGCACGGCGGCGGCGACGGCGGCTATTTCGCGGTCCTGCGCAAGAAGGGCCAGGGGCTGCCGACGATGACCGTCGCGCGCTGAGTCGGTCACGCCGGTTCGCGAGCGGTCGCGTGCTCCGTCGAGCGCCACGTACGATGTGCTGCGATGTGGCTCGCCTACAACACGAACGGCCTGGCGCACCACCGGCTCGAGGACGCATTCGCGCTCCTCGCCGATCTCGGTTACGAGGGCGTCGCGCTGACGCCTGACGTCGGCCACCTCGATCTTGGTGCGACGACGGAGCGCGACTGGGAACGTGCCCGCGCGGTGCTCGACCGGTTGCGGCTGCGCTGCGTGGTCGAGACCGGTGCCCGCTTCACGCTTGATCCGCGGCGCAAACACTGGCCGAATCTCGTGACGACGGATGACACGGCCGCGGCGCGCCGTGTCGCGTGGTATCGGCAGGCGTTGCGTCTCACGACGGCGCTCGGTGCGCGCGAGATGTCGCTCTGGAGCGGCGCGGTCGAGCCGGGCGTCGATTGCGCGGCCGCATGGTCCCGCCTCGTGGACCGATTGAACCGCGTCCTCGACGATGCGGCGCTTGCGGGCGTCACCCTCTGCTTCGAGCCCGAGCCCGGGATGCTGGTCGATTCACTGTCGGCCTATCGAGAGCTTCGCACTCGGCTGCAGCGCGACGACCTCGCCACCACGCTCGACGTCGGTCACTTGCTGGTCACCGAAGCTGGGCCCGCGCACGTCCACCTCGCGGAGTTCGCGCCGTCGTTACGCAACGTGCAACTCGACGATGCTCGTCGCGGCGTGCATGAGCATCTCGCGCTTGGCGCGGGCGACCTCGAGCTTGCCCCGCTCTTGCGGGAACTGACGCGGATCGGCTATTGCGGGCCGTTGGCGCTCGAACTGTCGCGCGATAGCCACCGCGGTGCCGACGCCGCCGCGGCGGCGATCGCGACCGTTCGCGCGGCAGATCTGGCGCGGAGCGGGCCGAGTTGACTGACGGCCCGCGGCGGTTCTCGGACCGTCAGTTCCCGGCTGCGGGAACGGTCGGCGGAGCCGCGGAGATCTGCACGTCGGTGATCTTCACCGGCGCTTCGAGCATCTGCGGGTTGTCGGCCTTGCGCGCGTCCTTCGACATCGCGACGAGCAGGTCGAGTCCGATCACCACCGTGCCGAAGACGGTCGAGCGCCCGTCCTCGTTGGCGTCGGCCGCGAGCGCCACGCGCACGTCGGGATTGAACGGCCCTTTCGTGAATGGTGGCTGGCGGAACGCCACGGCGCCGGCGAAGTGTGACAGCGCGTTCTGCTCGAACGGCGGGAAGCCTTCGGTGAACTCCGTGGTCTCGAAGGCGATCCCAGCCTCGGTCACGCCGAGCTCGATCCATTTGTCTGGCGCAGTCTTCGCGATGAAGCGGTCCTTCAGCGCGGTCGCCACCTTGAGGAACGCCTCGCAGCTCTTCGGCGCGACGTCAGGATGGAGCCCGATGATGATGTTGCCGCGGTCGGTGACGAGGGTGATCGCGGAGCCGCTCGGTGGCGGGTTGTTGGTCGGTAGCGGGTTCTGCTGGCGCCACTGCTCGAGCTTTTGGATCTGTGCTTCCATCCGCTCGACGGCGGAGTGCAGTTCCAGATCGCTGCCCGGCAGTTTCGCGAGCGCAAGCGCGCTGCTGGAGTAGTCCCGCTTGAAGTTCGCCAGTGCCGCGAGAGCGCCTGGAGAGTCGCCTGCCTCGTAGCGCCGCAACGCCTGCCAGTAGAGGAGGTACGGTTCGGCTGCGGTGCCCTTCACCTTGGGGTCGGCGAGCATGGTCGCGAGTTCGTCGGGGGTCGATTCCCACGGCTGCGACGCGCCGCCGAAGACGACCTGCCAGGGCGCGCGTTTCGACTCGTCCATCTGGCGGCTGGCGAAGGTCCAAGCCGCCCAAATCAGGGCGACGACCAGCAACGTGCCGACGAGGGTGTTTTTCCTCGCCTTGAGCCAGTCGAAGGTCTCTTCGAGACCGGTGAAGTCGATACCCGAGGTCCGATCAGCTGCCATCGTCGTCGTCTTCACTCGCGAAGGCCGGTCGCTCCGGTGCGGAACGTCGGGCGTGGGGAAAGGCGGGGGATGGTAGCAGCCTTCGGTGCGAATCGGGGAGTCGAATGGCAAGCGAACGACCCGGCGCCACTCGACGACCAATCCGCAGCCACGGAGTGGCCGTCGGGCTAGAATCCCCGGGCGCCGACGGCCCAGCACTCCACTCGGGTACGCCGGCGTACGCGACGACGAGCGAGGCGCCCGATGGACTGCGCTGCTCCAGATCGACTGCGCTCCGTGTTGGCCGAGCGGACGCTCGTCCTCAACCGTTCGTGGGTTCCAATCCACCTCACGACTGTTCGACGCGCGCTGGTGATGTTGTTTCAGCAGAATGCCGTCGCCGTCGAGCCGGATACCTACGCCACGTACGACTTCGAACAGTGGCTCCGAGTCGAGCCATCACCGGGCAGTCGAGTAGTTCGGACTCCGAGCTGTAAAATCGCGGTACCTTCCGTCATCTTGCTTTCAAGATTTGATCGACTTCCATGCTGCAGTGTGCCCTTCAGTCGCCGCAACCTCGCCCGCCGCGATGGTTATCGCTGTCAGTACTGCGGCCGCCGCCAAACGAGTGACCAGCTCACGATCGACCATGTCGTTCCCCGGAGCCGCGGCGGGGCCACCGGCTGGACCAACTGCGTACTTGCATGCATCCCATGTAATAGGAAGAAGGGATGCCGAAACATTGAGCAAGCTGGGATGAAGCTGCTCACTACTCCGAAGCGACCCGACTGGTCTCTGGTGCTCGCGGTCGAGGCTGGCGACTTTGACTTGTTGCGTCGATTCCAGTCGCGCGGCCAGGTTTCGATCACGGCTGCACGTGCCTGAACCGCGCGGTGGCGTTCGATTTCTCCAAGTCAACGGGTGTGGCGGCCACCTCGGAATCAGCGAGTCAGCCGCGTCCGGTTTGGCCGCTACGGAACTCCTCCCTTGAGCGAGTCGTGGTGGAACGCAAAACTCGCCCCCCCCTTCCCACGCCGAGTGCTCCCTTCGGCAGAGGTTCACTGAGGTCACACCGACCATGGCAACGACGGTCACTTTCCGCTGGTTCCTCGCAGGCTTGGTCGGCGCCGCCACGATCGGCGCGATTGCCGGCGCGCCGCCTTGCGCCTCCGCGTCAACGGCGATGTCGCCGTTCCTGCAGGACGCCAAGGCCGAGCTCGAGAAGAAGCTCGCTGCCATCGACAAGAAGGACGCCAACGCGCTGTTCCAAGTGGCGCAATGGGCGGAGCAGAACGCGCTCAAGACCGACAGCAAGCGACTGCTGCGCGACGTGATCAAGATCAACCCTGACCACGCCGAGGCGCGCGGGCTGCTGGGCTACGAGAAGTTCGGCGAGAAGTGGCTGACGAAGCGTGAGATCGATCGCGAGAGGGCCAAGGCCGAAGAGAGCTCGATGGCGGAGAAGGGGCTGAAGAAGTGGAAGGACTCGTGGGTTCCGCAAGCGGACTACGAGAAGCTCGAGAAGGGCTTGGTGAAGTACGAGGGCAACGGCGAAGTGAAGTGGGTGTCGCCGGAGCAGAAGGAGCGCCTCGAGAAGGGGATGACCTTGGTCGATGGCGTGTGGCTCGCCAAGGAAAATCTGGAGCACCATCGCGCCGGCGAATTCGATGTCGGTGGCAAGTGGCTGAAGGAAGACGAAGCCAACAAGGTCCACGGTGACTTCACCAACCCATGGGTGCTCGAAAGCCAGTACTGCGCCTTGACCACGACCTGCACCTACGCCTTCGCCAAGAAGGTGCTGACGAATGCCGACGGCGCGATCAAGAGGACCTACGAGATCATGGGGCTGCCCGAGCCCGTCGCGGCTGACTACGAGAAGGTCGGCCTGATCATGGTCAAGGACAACGCGGACTACTCGCAGCTTGGCAACCAGCCGACGGACACCACCGACGCCGACATGTCGACGATCTGGTCGTCTTTCATCCTCACCGACGCCAACACCAGCCGCTTCGCTGGTGTCACGATCTACGAAGTCCTGCAGCCGGGCAACGACACTGGAAATGACGACTTCTCTCTCGGCCACTGCCGCTTCGCAGTCGCTGCGGCGACGATCCGCAACATGACCTTCGTCGAGCCGCCGTCGCCGTGGTTCTCGTTCGGTGTTGCGTCCTACATGGAGCGCTACTGGGCTCCGGGCTACTCGGCAAAGAAGATCAAGCCGTTGGCCAAGTGGACGCTCGACACGCTGATGAAAGAAGGCGGGACGACCGACCTCAAGACCTACTTCGATCCATTCAAGGCCACTCGGCAGACGCTGCTGCAGGGCGGCGCGATCATCGGCTTCCTGATTGAAGGTCAGAAGTCGAAGAAGGTCGAGGACCAGTGGAACAAGGTGCTCGAGAGCTTCAAGAAGCCGAAGGACAAGGGGCTGCTGAAGGACTTCCTGAAGCTCGAGACCGTGCTGGGGAAGGACGGCGGCAAGGACTTCGACGCCTACGTCGCCTCGATCCAGAGTTGACGACCGACTGATTGACCCATCCGGCAGCGCCTCGACGCGGTTGCGATCGCGTCGAGGCGCTGCTGTTCCAAGTACCTCGAACCGTTCGAGCTCGTGCCAACTCGGCACTCGCGCGAGCCATCGAGGTTGCCGGCCACTGGGACGACGCCCGCTGTCGGCGCGGCACTGCCTTTGCCAACCTGGCCCGTTTCGCTTCGCCCGTCGCAGGGGCGCGATTCCTCGACCGACCGCCATCGAACCGACTAGGAGAGGACCATGTCTCGTCAGACCTTCGGGATCGCCGGCACAATCTGCCGCACCCTCACCGGCATCGCATTCACGGGTCTGGCACTCGCGCAGAACGGGACTCGTCCCGAATCGCTGCTCCCAGCCGACACGATGCTGTTCTTCGGTACCGATGACCTCGAAGCGCTTCGCGCATCAGCCGCCGATTCGCCGATGGGGCGCGTCATGTCTGAACCTGAGGTGCAGGAATTCCTCGCCCAACCGCTCGCAGAGCTGAAGAAGGCGATCGACATGGGTGTTGCTGCGGCGAAGCAGCATCCCGCGCTGGCGGAGCTCAAACTCGATTTCGAGAAGATCAAGGCGGCCCCGTTCGGGCGCGGCTTCGTCGCGATCACGCACCTCGACCTCCCCCCGGAAATGGTCAAGGACCCGAGCCGAGCCGACCTCGGCTTCGTCGTCGGGCTCGAGCCGCGCGGCAACTTCGACGCGATCGGCACCCTGAAGCAGGTGATCCAGTCGCTGGCGGTGGCCGAAGGCGGCGAAGACGTGACCATGGACTCGATCACCATCGACGGGCTCGCCGTCGATCGGTTGAAGGCCAAGGATGCTCCGTTCGCGCTCTGCTTCGCCAACATCGGCGGCATCAGCGTGTTCTCTTTGTCCGAGCGCTCGATCACGGCGATGGCGCGGTGCGCGAGCGGCGCTCAGCCCTCGCTTGCCACCACCCCGGATTACGTGCGCAGCGCAGCGGCGGCCGGAGCGGCTGGCAAGGGTGATTTGGCCACCTTCGTGCGGCTCGGCCAGATGATGAAGGTGGTGCGCTCTGCCATCGAGCTTGGCGCCGCCGCTTCCGAGCAGGACGGCTCCGGCGCCGACAAAGACGATAAGCAGCTACTGGCGCTGATGCGCTCGGCGTTGGACGCGTTCAACTTCGAGGCGTTCGGCCCGGCCTACTCGCTGATGACGCGCAAGGACGGAGTCGCGGTCACGACCAGCTACACCGAGATCGACTCGAGTGCCGGCGGAATTGCCGCGCTCACCAAGCCGGCGCCGATCGATCGCGAACTGCTGAAGCTGGTCCCGAAGAACGCGCTCAGCTTTTCGCTCAGCCACTTCGATCTTTCGGCGCTGTGGGACATGGCGACGGAGACGCTTGCGAAGGCGGCGCCCGAAATGCATGCGCAGGCGATGGGGGCGATTCGCAACGCGGAAGCACTGGTCGCCGGCGCGGACGAGCAGGGCAATCCACAGTGGGACATGCGACGCGACCTGATCGGCGCGTTGTCGGGCCGCACGATGAGCATGGGCATCCCGGGTGCCGGCTCGCTGCTTGGTCCGGGTAGCGACACGGTGTTCTGGATCGAGACGCCGAATGCCGCGGGTCTCGAGAAGTCCCTCGGCTACCTCTTCGCGCTTCCGGGACAGCTCGCCAACTTCCCGATCAACTGGAAGGAGCAACTCCACGGCGAGGCGAAGCTGAAGGTCCTCGATCCGATGTCGCTCGGTCCTGCAGCGATGATGGCCGGCCAGCTTGCGCTGACCTACTCGATCTTCGACGGCAAGTTCTGGTTCTCGACTTCGACCAAAGCGCTGAAGAAGGCGCTCGATGCGCGGTCGGCGCCGCCGGCAGAGAACATCACCGCGCGCGCCGACTTCGCCAAGCACTTCGTCGAGCCGCCAGCGGGCGCCGTCCTCACTGGCCTTTCCTACAGCGACACCGCAGCGAGCTTCGAGAACACCTACACCCAACTGCTTGGCATCGTGCCGATGGCGATGATGGGCCTGCAGCAGCAGGGCGCGCCGGAGCTTCCGATCGACGTGGCGCTGCTGCCGACGGCCGAGGCAATCTCGAAGCACCTCTTCGGCTCGGTCGGCATGTCCTACACGGTCGGCAACGGTCGCGTGACGGTGAGTCGCAGTCCGTTCGGCGCGGAGACGATGGTCGGGATGGCGACTGGGATCAGCCTCGCGTCCATCCTTTTCGTTGGGCGTGTGCAGGAGGCGTCGATGGGAGGTTTGTTGACGTCGCCGCGCGAAGTTGCGAAGCCGAGCGCTGCTCCGGCCGACGTGGTGCGCTCCGACTTCGCGAAGCTGAGCACGGCGATCACCGTCTACATGATCGAGTACAACGTCCCACCGGAGTCGCTCAACGTGCTGACGCAGCCGAAGCCCGAGTATCCGGAGGGCTTCCTGAACGGAGCGTCGGTGCCGACGGATCCGTGGGGCCAAGCCTACTCGTACGCCAACGACGGCAAGGAGCACTACACGATCTGGTCGCTCGGCCCGAACGGCGTCGACGACAAGGGCGCGGGTGACGACATCGTCCAGCGCGGCTGAGCGTTGGGGACCGCTTCGATACGAAGAGCGAACGTAGAGTGGGGGATCGGCCAAACGGCCGGTCCCCCACTTCTTGTTCCGGCCCGACATCGCGGATCGGCGTGCCCATGGGACTTTTCTCCGGCTTTGGCAGATGGAGGTCGGCGCTCGGCGCGATGTCGTGCCTTCGAGTTCTCGCGGTGATGGGCGCGGGGACGCTCGGCCAGCGCGTGACGCTCCTGATCGGACTCGGAGTGATCGTCTTCGCGCTGTTCCAAGCGCTGCCGTGGTTCGCGTTGGCGCTCGGTGGCGGGATCCTCAGCTGGTTCGCGGTACGCGACTTCGACCGGATGAACCCGCAGTGAGTCTTCCGGCGACCGAACTGCCCGCGGCGTCGCCCGCCGAAAAGCCGATCCAGCGCTGGTGGCCGTGGGTGGGCGCGGCGGCCGTGCGCGTGTGGGGTGCCACCTGGAGGCTGCGGACGAGCGTTGCGCCCGCGATCGACCCGCTCCGAAGCGATCGCACGACGCGTTGCATCTATCTCATTTGGCACCGCACGATTCTGCTGGCGTGTCACAGCTATCGCGACCTCGGCATCTGCGTCGGCGTCTCCCAGCATCGTGACGGCGAATTCGCAGCGCGCATCGCCGCGCACCTCGGCGTGCGGACCGCCCGCGGTTCGAGCACGCGTGGCGCGGTCGCGCTGGTGCGCGAGATGCTCGCCTTCGCGCGGCGCGAATCGGGCGACCTATGCATGACCCCTGACGGTCCGAAGGGTCCGGCGCGCCAGACCAAGCCCGGCGCGCTCTTCTTGGCCGGACATCTAGGTTGGCCGGTGGTGCCGATCGCGCTGACGGCGCGGCCGCGCAAGGAACTGAAGAGCTGGGATCGCTTCATCCTGCCCGCACCGTTCGCGAAAATTGGCATCGTGTCGGGCGAGCCGCTGGTCGTGCCGCGGCGCGCCGATGACGAGACCCTGGCGAAGCTCTGCACGGAGGTCGATCGCCGGATGGCGGCAGCGGAACTCGTCGCCGAGGAGCTCGTGGCATGAGCGGGTCGAACGCATCGAGGCCGGAATCGGGCGCCACCGCGGGCGACGATGCCGTGCCTGACGCCGCAGCCGAGGCCGCTTCCAATGCGCGTTCGTGGCGCCTGATGAAGCTCGCGCTCGCGTGGGGCGCACTCACCTTGCTGCTGCTCTGGTGGTTCGCGCGGAGCTACGCCTACTGATGCGCACTGTCGACCTGCTCGTGCTGGTGGCGTTCCTCGTCTACATCGTGTGGGATGGGGCGCGGCGCGGACGTGGCGTGAAGGACGCCACCGACTACCTGCTGGCCGGCCGCAAGATGCGCTGGTGGGCGATGGGCCTGTCGGTGATGGCCACGCAGGCCAGTGCGATCACGCTGATCTCGACGACCGGCCAGGGTTTCCGCGACGGGATGAAGTTCCTTCACTTCTATCTGGCCGTGCCGTTCGCGATGGTCGTGCTGTGTGCGACGGTGGTGCCGTGGTTCCATCGATCGGGCGTCTTCACCGCCTACCAGTGGCTTGAGACGCGCTTCGACCGCAGCACCCGCCTGCTCGCCAGCCTCATCTTCCTGGTGTCGCGCGCGCTGGCGGTTGGCACCGTGCTCTACGCACCGAGCGTCGTGATGGCGGTCGGGCTCGGCATCCCGCAGTGGCAGAGCATCACCGTCATGGGGCTGCTCTGCACGATCTACACCGCGATCGGCGGCGCAACCGCCGTCATCGTCACCGACGCCAAGCAGATGCTGGTGATGATGGCCGGCATCTTCACGTGCATCGGCGTCGCGTGGTGGAAGCTGCCCGCGGACGTCGGCTTGAGCGGCGTGCTCGAGCTGGCTGGCGCGACCGGCAAGCTCGACACCTTCCACATGCCGTCGAACTGGCGCGAGGCGCTATCCGACAAGTACAACCTGCTCTCCGGAATCGTCGGCGGACTCTTCCTCTTCCTCGGCTACTTCGGCGCCGACCAGGAACAGGTCCAGCGCTACCTCGCCGGCAGCAGCGTCGAGCAGAGCCGCAAGAGCCTGCTCGTGTCGGGCTTCGCCAAGATCCCGATGCAATTCGTGATCCTGCTGCTCGGCGTGCTGATCTGGGGCCACTACGCGTTCGAGCCGGAGCCGCCGTTCTTCCGCGCGCCGCAGCTCGAGGAGGCGCTGCTCGATCGTGCCCAGCACGGCGATCCGGCGACGCAGATGGAGGCGGACCGATTGCGCACGCGTCTCGGCCAGATGCAGGGCCGGCACGACGCACTGCAGGCGCAGCGGCAACGCGCCGGCGCCGAGTTCCTCGCGGCGCGCGAGGCCAGCGCGAAAGCCGGCGACGCCGCGCTGGTCGACCCGGTTTCACGGATGCGCGAGGCGGAGCGGGCGCTGGCGGCGTTGCGCAACGAGGGCAAGGAGTTGCTCACAGAGGCGGGCATCGACAAGCCGAACGCCACCGACGCCGACTACGTGTTCACCCATTTCCTCAAGACCGAAGTGCCGGTTGGTCTTGCCGGCTTGGTGCTGGCCGCGATCTTCGCCGCGGCGATGTCGAGCCTCGTCTCGCCGCTCAACTCGCTCGCCACGTCGTCCGTGGTCGATGTCTGGGCGACGTTGCGCGGCCGCATGCCGACCCAACATGAGCTGGTCCGTGCGACGAAGATCGCCACTGCGATCTGGGGCGTGCTGGCGACGGTGTCGGCGTTCTGGATGGGCGACGTGCCGATCATCGAGCAGGTGAATCGCATCGGTTCGGTCGTTTACGGCAGCATGTTCGGCGTCTTCATCCTCGGCCGACTCGTGCCGCGCGCAGTCGGCAGCATGGGTGCGGCGTCGCTGGCGAGCGGCATCGGCATGGTGTTCCTGGTGCGCTGGCTCTCCGGCAACGTCGCGGTGCAGTCGCGCTGGTTCGGGATCGCGCCAGCGGACACGATCGAGATCGAGTTCATGTGGTTCAACCTGGTCGGCTTCGCCACGGTGATGGTGGTCGGCTGGCTGCTGTCGCGCCTCGCGCCGCGGGCGCCGGCGATCGCGTAGACACCCGCGCAGGCAGGTGTTTGGGCAGGCGCGCGACTCAGGCTGCTAGTCTCCGCCGGCAACTTCGTCGCAGGAGCCGCCGCTCGACATGAAGAAGAACCCGCTGCTCGGCCGCGACGTGATCTCGATGCGCGACTTCGGGCCCGCGGAGATCCGCGCGATCCTCGACCGCTGCCGAGGATTCGAGAACAACCGCAAGCCGCTGCTGCAAGGCAAGGTGCTGGCGAATCTCTTCTTCGAGCCGTCAACGCGCACGCGCCTGTCGTTCGACTCGGCGATGAAGCGGCTCGGCGGCGCGACGATCGGCTTCTCCGACTCGATCTCCACCTCGATCAGCAAGGGCGAGTCGCTGTGGGACACGATCCGGGTGGCCGAGGGCTACTGCGATGTGATGGTGATCCGCCATCCGGCCGAGGGCTCCGCACGCCTCGCCGCCGAGGCGACCCGGCTGCCGGTCATCAATGGTGGCGACGGCAGCAATCAGCACCCGACCCAGACGCTGCTCGATCTCTACACGCTGAAGCAGCGCACCGGACGCATCGAAGGACTGAAAGTCGCCTTCGTCGGCGATCTGAAGTACGGCCGCACGGTCCATTCGTTGATCCGCAGCCTGTCGCACTTCGACGCCAGACTCTGGTTGGTGTCGCCGACGTCGCTGTGCCTGCCCGAGGACTTCCTCGAGGACCTGCGCGACTCGGGCACCGAGCATCACATTGTCGACGAGCTCGCGGCCGTGCCCGACGACGTCGACGTGCTCTACCTCACGCGTATCCAAAAGGAGCGGTTCGTCGACGCCATCGAGTACGAACGCGTGCGCAACGCCTACCAGGTCAATCCCGAGAACGTCGCGCGCTTCGGCGCGAAGCTGACGCTGATGCACCCGCTGCCGCGCCTGAACGAGGTGCATGCAGCGCTCGATCAGCATCCTGGCGCCGCATGGTTCGATCAGGCGCACAACGGCGTCATCGTCCGGCAGGCGCTGCTGGCGCTTTGTCTCGGGGCGGCTTGAGATGGGACCCGGCAACGCGCCGAAGAGGGCGAAGGAAGCAGCAGCCGTTCCGGGAGCCGACAGCGTGAAGCCGCCGAACGCCAAGATGCAGGTGAGCGCGGTCCGATCGGGCACCGTGATCGATCACCTCGGTCCGCGCACTGCTTTCAAGGCGTTGAAGATCCTCGGCATCGCCGCCGACGCCACCGTCCTGATCGGTGTCAACCTCGATTCGAGCAAGCTCGGCAAGAAGGACATCCTGAAGATCGAGGGCCGCGAGCTGACCGAGGCGGAGATGAACAAGGTCGCACTGCTCTCCCCGCAGGCAACCTTCAGCGTCATCCGCGACTTCAAGGTGGTGAAGAAGTTCAGCCCGACGCTCCCCGACACCGTCGAAGGGCTGATCCGCTGCGTCAATCCCGCCTGCATCACCCAGGACCCGCGCGTGACCGGTCGCTTCCTCGTCGCCGCCAAGAAGCCGCTGAAGTTGCGCTGCTATTTCTGCGAGCGGTCGATGCGGGAGAACGAGATCGAGTTCCTGTAGTCGAAGCCGCGTCGCGGGGCGAATCGAGGCTCTGCATGAAGCTGTCAGCGCCCCGCCGTCTCGCACGTCTCGCGGCAGCTTTCATCGCGAGCGTGTCGGGCGCGTCCGCGCAGGAATTGCCGTTCGCCGGCGATTGGCTCTCCGACGGTTACGGCGATTGAGCGCGGATCGATGTCCGCGAGTTCGTGCTCTACGAAGTGACTTCGATCAGCGCGATCGAGCAGAGGCGCGCCGTTCGCGTTGACCAGGCGCCAGAAGCGGAGACTTCCGAGACGGCGCAGTTCCGCGCCGGCGACATGACGGTCTCTCTCGTGCGCCTTGCGGCAGCGCCGACATCTACCTCGGCCGATCGCTTTGCGCTCCGGTTGCCGGGTGCCGCCTCCGTGATTCATTTCACTCGCGTGGCGCACGCTCCCGCGGTCATGGATCGCACCGCACCTGCCGACTCGATCACGGTCTTCGAGGTCTTCCGCGAGACCTTCGCGTCGCACGATCCTTTCTTCGCGTTGCGCGGCGTCGACTGGGAAGCAGCATGCGCCGCCGCTCGTTCGCGCGTCACGAAGGCCACCTCGCCACGTGACCTGTTTGCGATCCTGCGTGGCCTGATCGAGCCGCTGCACGATGCTCACACCTCGCTGCAGGCGCCTGAGCTGAGCGGCGGCTTCGGCGGCGCGAAGGTCGTCGCGCGACCGCTCACGCTCGACCAGCGGCCGCGTGCATCACGGTCTGCTCGACGATCGCACCGGCTTGCAAAAGACGCTCGAAGCGCTGGAGTCGACGCTCGACCGCGCGATGACGGAGTTCGCAGCGTGCGAAACGTTGGTGATCGACGTGCGCCTGAACGGTGGCGGCTCCGACGTGCTCGGGGTCGCGATCGCCAGCCGGCTCACCGATCGTGACTACGTCGCATTCGTGAAGCGCGCTCGTAACGACCCGGCACACGTGGACGCGCTCACCGCTCCGCAAGAGACGCGGGTCCGACCGTCAGCGCGGCCGCGTTTCGCCGGTCGCGTGTTTCTGCTGACCGGCCCCGACAGCGTCAGTGCCGCTGAGACGTTCACGATGGCGCTGCTCGGCCGCCAATTGCCGAACGGATGGCGGTTCGGTCTCCCGAACGAGGTCTTCCTCACCGCAGCCGGCGAGCACTTCGAAGCGCGCGGTGTCCCGCCCGATCATGCGGTCCCGGTATTCGCGCCAGAGGACGTCGCCGCCGGTCGCGACGCCTGCCTCGACAAGGTGTTCAAGCTGATCGACGACGGATGAGCGGCGTTGCGCGAGCGGCGACGCGCGCGCGCTCACGCTGTCCTACTCGACCCCGTAGCGCACCACCTGCGCCTTCACGATCCCGAGGATCTTTGCTCTTCGCGCGGGGATCACGTCGCTCCGATCGGCGGCTTCGCCACCCTTCAGCGGCACCAGCTCCCCTTCGATCGCGCCTTCTGCCCAGCGGCGGATCACAGCTCGCCCGTCTTGCACGGTGGCCAGAACGAGCTCGCCCACTCGCGGCGTGGCGCGCGGCTCGATCACGAGGAGCGCCCCATTGTGGAAGCCATCGGCGGCGGAGTGGTCGCCGACGATGCGCACGATGTGGCCATGGCGCTCGCTCGGGATCAGTTCGTGCGGGTCAAATTCGGCGGTGCGCGTTCCGTACTCGAGGCGGCCGCCAGCCAGCAGTCGGCCGGTGATCGGCAGCGTCGTGTCGCGCTTCGCGGCCGGCGGCGACCAGTCGAGTTCGATCGAGCGCCACTGGTGCTTGTGGCGCCGGATCGCCCCCTTCTTCTCCAGTGAGCGCAGATGTTGCAGCGCGGTCACCTTGGAGAACGCGAAGTGCGCGCCGATCTCCTGCAGCGTCGGCGCCTTGCCGTTGGCGGCGAGCTGCTCATGCAGGAACGCGAGGAGCGTGAGCTGGCGATCGGTGAAGTACACGCCGGGGAAAGTAGCACGCGGGTCGCGCCGCCCGTGCGCGTGCACAACCCCGGGGCAACCGCGGCGGCGGGCCGCATCCTCGCAGCCGTATAGTTCCGGGCCGGTCAGCGACCCTGAGGCGCGCTGCTCGTGGAGCGAGGGATCCCTCCGCGAACGGGCCGGCGGCGCGGCGACGGGTGTGCGAGGTAGTCGGGCATGTGCGGATTCATCGGCGTCCTCGGCCCCAAGCAGCGCGACGTGATCAGCGAGATCCTCGACGGTCTCGTTTCGATCCAGCATCGCGGGCAGGACGCGGCGGGCGCGTGTACGTTCAATGGCCGCTTCCACATGAAGCGCGGCATGGGACTCGTTCGCGAGGTGTTCCGCGAGGAATCGCCGTCCAAACTGCGCGGCAGCATCGGCATCGGCCACGTCCGCTACCCGACGGTCGGCGGCGGCAGCGTCGACGACACCCAGCCGTTCCTAGTGAAGTCGCCGTTCGGTATCGCGATGGCGCACAACGGCAACCTGACCAACTTCTACGAGCTCAAGAAGGAACTCTCCGAGCGCGACCACTACCTGGTCGACAGCAACTGCGACGTCGAGGCGATCCTGCAGGTCTTCGCCCATGCGCTGGCGGAGACCGGCACCGCGAAACCGACCGAGGACGCCGTCTTCAAGGCGGTTCACGCCGTGTTCGAGCGCTGCAAGGGCGCCTACTCGGTGGTCGGGATGATCTCCGGCTTCGGGATGTTTGCGTTCCGTGATCCGAAGGGAATCAAGCCGATCATCGTCGGTGAACGGGTCGAAGCCGACGGCAAGAAGAGCTTCTGTGTCGCCTCCGAATCGGTGCTGCTCGACTTGCTGGACTACCACCACACGTCGAGCTTGAAGGCGGGCGAGGCGATCGTGATCAAGATGGACGGCACGGTCACGCGCCGCCAGGTCCGCGACGACTTGCACCACCCGTGCCTGTTCGAGTGGGTCTACTTCGCGCGCCCCGACTCGTTCCTCGACAAGGTGAGCGTCTACAAGTCGCGCCTGCGCATGGGCGAGCACCTCGCCGACAAGTGGAAGAAGACCGGCATCGAGGTCGACGTGGTGATGCCGGTGCCGGAATCGGCGCGCGATGCGGCGCTGGCGATGGCGCAGAAGCTCGGCATCAAGTACCGCGAGGGCTTCGTCAAGAATCGCTACATCGGTCGCACGTTCATCATGCCTGGCAACAAAGTGCGTCGTAAGTCGATCCGCCACAAGCTGAACGCCATCAAGCTCGAGTTCAAAGACAAGGACGTCTTGATCGTCGACGACTCGATCGTCCGCGGCAACACCAGCAAGGAGATCGTGCAGATGGCGCGCGAGGCGGGCGCGCGCAAGGTCTACTTCGCCAGTTGTTCGCCGCAGCTGCTGCATCCGTGCGTCTACGGCATCGACATGTCGACCAAGAACGAGTTCATCGCGCGCGACCAGGCCGGGGTGCCGAAGGGCGACTTGCAGATCGCGAAGGAGATCGGCGCGGACGGCGTCATCTACCAGGACTTGCCCGACCTCGAGACGTCGGTGCGCGAAGGCAACACCGACCTGAAGCAGTTCTGCAACGCCTGCTTCACTGGCAAGTATCCGACCAACGACGTGACGCAGGCGGTTCTGGACGGCATCGAGAAGGAGCGGGCGCTGGTGCACAAGGAGTAGTCGCCGCCGAGGAATCGCGTCGAGGAGTCGCCACCGAGCGGCGTTCAGCGCGTCTCCTCGATCTCCCGCAGTTCAATCGTCCCGCCGTGCCGCAGGTGCGGCGACGCGCGTGCGATCGCGATGGCCTGCTCGATGTCGGCGGCACGCACGACGAAGTAGCCGTTCTGCGCGCGGCGTCGCATCCTCCGGCCCGGGCGCGGTGACGACGATGCCGTCGCCATCGCGACGCAGCACCAGCTCGGTCTCATCGCGCAACTTCTCCGCCGCGACGAGCTGGTCGCCCCGCGCCAGTTCTCCCGCCCAGTCGCCGTATTCCGCGACGAGGCGTTGCTCCTCTTCTGGCGTCGACGCCATCGAGCCGGGCCGTTCGTGCAGCGCGAGCAGGAACTGCCGTCCCGACACGCTGGCGGGCGCTGAGGCGTCCGGCGCCGTGCTGCCGCCCGCATGCCAAGGCGACACCACGCCGAGCGACAGTCCGACCAGCAACGCCGCCGCGACCGGCCACGCGCGCCAAGGACTCGGCCGCTCCGTCTGCCCGATGCGCCACGCCTCGAGCAGTTGCGCGAATCGCCGCTGTCCTGCGCTGCCGTTTTCCTGACCCTCTGCGACCGGATTCGGCGTTTCGCTCACCTCCGCTGCGAGCTGCGAAACCAGCGCCGCCATCGCCGCCGCCTCGGTTCGGCAGGCGGCGCAACCGGCCAGATGCGCCGCGATCGCCTTCGCTTCGTCGACCGCGCGCGCTCCGTCATCGACAGCGCCCCAGCCGATCCCCTCGAGCTCATGGCACGTCATCGTCTTCGCCATCGTCATCGCTCCTCGTGCCGTGGCGCGCCGTGCAGCGCTCGCAGTCGGACCATCGCCCGGTGCAATCGAACCCGCGCGGCACCGGCGCTGCAGCCTCCCCGCGCGCCGATCTCCGCGGCGTCGAGGCCCGCGAATCAACGCCACTCGATCAGTTGCCGATCGTCAGCGGGCAGCCTGGCGAGCGCTGCATGCAGCGTCGCCGCCTCCTCGATCCGCGCCTGTCCTGCCGCCGGATCGCCGCTGCCAGCGACCCTTGCCGCCACCGCCCGCGCAATCTCGTTGCCGCGCCGCTCGCGCAGCAGGGCGTCGTTGGCGACGTTCGCCGCGAATCGCCAGAGCCAGCCGGCGAACGCCCCCTCGCCGCGCCAGCTCGCGTGGTAGCGCAGGACCCGCAGAAAGACCTCTTGGACCAGGTCGTCGGCGCCGCCGCCCGCGAAGCCGCGCCGTCGGAAGAAGCCGCGCAGCAGCCCGGCGTGCCGCTCGAACAGCACGCCGAGCAGGCCGACCGTCCCCCCGCGGACGGCGGCCATCAGCGCTTCATCGCTCGTTTCGCCCGCCGTCAACGCGTGCCCTTGGCTCCCGTCGCCGAAGCCCCCTGCGTCAGCGACTGCGACAAGGTCAGCAGATGCCCGTCGGGATCATGGAACGCGGCGAGCTTCACGTACCCGGGGTGGACTTCGGTCGGCCCCACGAATCGCACCTGCGCGGCCTCGAGCTGGCGCCTGGTCGCGTCGACGTCGTGCACCCCGAACACCATCGTCGCGCCTCCCGCCGGATCGAGCTGCGCCGACTGCAGCAGGCCGATCGCGAGCCCTTCGGTCGGGCTCTTCAACTCGACCCAGCCGATGGCGTCGTTCTTCGTGACAACCTCGGTGAAACCGAGTGCCTCGCCATACCAGCGGAGCGAACGCTTCAGGTCGCTGACGTGGAAGTAGCAGACCGTGGTGCCGACAAAGTCCGGGGTGATGGCGGCGGGGGCGATGGGGTCGACGCCCGCGCCCGCCTTCTCTTGGGTTGCGGCCGGCCGCGCAACCAACCTCGCGCCCGCGAAAGTCCCGACCAGCAACGTCACGACGGCAAAGGGGATGGAGCGGCGCCAAGTTCTCCTCGACGGGTCGTCGTGCTCGACGCCCGCGGTGGTGAGTGGGGCGCGCCTCCGACCCGCTCCGCCGAGGGCTCGTTACGTCGCAGACCACTCGCGGCCCGTCGCAGATCTGAATCCGATCGGAAAGATGATCGGCAGGCGATCGAGCACCAACCCAGGGCGAGGCGTCGGCGTAGGGGGGGCGTCGCTCAAAGGTTATTGTGGATCTGATTCCGAACTAGAACAGATCGCAGGTTGACAGATTTTGCGGGCGCTCGTACGGTTCCGGCTTCGTTTCGACAGTCCGGCGGATCGACAGGATCGATTTCAGCACCTAGACGCGCGAGCTTGCCTGCACCGCCGACGACGATCGATGCCAGCCGCCAGTTTCGGACGGCTCGCATCGATCTTGGGGAGACCTTGGTTTGAAGAACACCAACTTGCCATTGCTCAAGTTCTCGTGCGACAACCGTGAGTGCCTGTTCGAGTGCTACGTCAACCAGAACAACAACCTGCTGACGCACTACAACCCCAACATGTCGGCTCTGCTGGATTGGCCCTGCCCCGAGTGCAAGACCGGCTTCCTGCGCTTCAGCGCGAACAACACCCAGTTCGAGTTCTCCCTCCAAAAGGAGGAGAAGACCGAGGCGGCCGAGCGCTCCTGAGCGGACGCCATCGACAGCTTTCGTCAGACCATGAGCGCGGCGTTGGGGACGACTCCCGCCGCGCTCCGGCGTTTCCCTCGAGGTGAGTCGACGGCACGAATCGTGCTTTCGCCTGGCGCCCCCGACCGGCTCGTCCACTGACAGCGACGGTTTTGTGCCGAAACCGTCCTTAGTGGCATCCTGCGCCCTCCCTTCAGCGAGTCTACATTGGCGTTACTCCTCACCGGTTCTGGGCGCTACCTCCCTGCGCGCGTGGTGACCAACGCCGAGCTTTCCGGGCTGGTGCGCAACTTCGATCCGCGACGCGCCGGCTGCGACCTCGACGCCTGGATCCGCCGCCACTACGGAGTCGTCTCGCGCCATTGGGCCGCCGAAGGCGAAAGCAGTGGCGACATGGCGATCGTCGCTGCCCGCGCGGCGCTCGACTCGGCCGGACTGGACGGCTCCGACCTCGACCTGATCGTCATGTCGACGGCGACCAGCGATCACGTCGCTCCGCACTCGGTGAGCAAGGTGCAGGCGGCGCTCGGCAGCAAGGCGGTCTTCCACCAGCTGCAGGATGCCTGCCCCGGCTTCGTCAACGCGCTGCTGGTCGCCGACGCGCTGATGGCACGCTGCGGCTACCGGCGCGCGCTGGTCGTCTCGGCCGAGAAAATGACGGACCTGATCGACAAGGGGGACTTCCGCATGAGCGGCCTCTTCGCCGACGGCGCCGGCGCCGTCGTGCTGGAAGAACTCCCGGTCGCACCGCGCTACGGCTTCCAGGCCTTCTACGCCGGCTCCGATGGCGCCAGCGGCCAAGCGCTGCGAGTCCCCGCCGGCGGCTCGGCCCGGCCGCTGACCGCCGAACGGCTCGCCGCGGGCGAGCACCACCTGGTGAGCGAGTTCCAGGCGGTCTACGAGTTCGCCGTCGCCCGTTCCGCGGACTGTCTGCGTGAGGCGACCAGCCGCGCCGGAGTGACGCTCGCCGACGTGCGCTTCCTCGTTCCCCACCATGCCAGCCTCAACATCCTGCGCGAGGTGGCCCAACAGAGCGGACTGCCGTTCGAGAAGTACGTGCTCGCGATCGACCACATCGGCAACACTTCGAGCGCGAGCGTCCCGATTGCCCTCGACGAAGCACGTCGCGCCGGCCGATTCGCCGACGGCGACCGGCTGCTCCTGTTCGCTCTCGGCGGTGGCATGGCGTGGGCCAGCACGCTGCTCGCCTGGGCCGCCCCGGAGACGATCGCTGCCGGGCGATCCACGGCGCGCGGCACGTCGTGATCGGCACGCGGTCGCCGTCGCTCGCGCGCGAGCTCGCGCTGGCGGGCGGCTGGTGCGTCGCGGCGGCGATGGCGTGGGGACTGGTTGAGGCGACGTGGCGCGTCGCGCGAGGTGAAGTCCCGATCGGAGGCGCGCGGTTGCTGCCGGCCGCGGCGCTCCTCTACGGCGTGCTCGGCGCAGGGCTGGCACTCGGACAGGTGGTGCTACGGCGCGCACTCGGGTGGCCGAGGCGGCAGACAGCGCCCGCTGCGTTGCCCGAGGTGAGCGTGCTCGGCTGGCACTTCAGCGTCGCGGCGGCGATCGCGCTGGTCGCGCTGGTCGCCTACCCGCTCAATCGATGGTGCCTCGCTGACGCGCTGGGCGGAGCGAGCCTGGCGCTCAATGGAACCCTGCTTGCGATCGGCGCGCCGTTGCTGGCGTGGGCGCTGCGGCGAGTCAGCGCAGCGGCGGCCGCGTGGGTGGCGCGGACCCGCTGGCTGCGCGCGCGAGTTGCGTTGCTGCTGCTGCTCGTGACCGTCGCCGGCGCGGCGTGGCGCCTCGCATCGACGTGGAGTGCGGCAGGGCCGTCATCGGGCGGTTCCGCCAGACTCGGTCGCACGACGAGCGACAGCGCTGCTCACGGTTCCGCGGCGCGTTTCAACGTCCTCCTGATCGTGCTCGACACCCTGCGCGCCGATCGGCTTGGCTGCTACGGCCATTCGCGGTCGACGTCGCCGAACATCGACGCGATCGCGGCACGCGGCGTCCTGTTCGAGGAGTGTTTGGCGCAGGCCCCGCATACGAAGCCTTCGACCGCGAGTTTGCTGACCGGCCGTCTCCCGCCACGCCTCGGCGTCGAGCCGTTTGGCGCGGCGCTGCCCGATGACGAATGGCCGCTGGCGGAGCTGCTCCACGCCGCCGGCTGGCGCACGGGACTCTTCTCCGCCAACGCCTTCGTCGCCCCGACCTTCGGCTTCGGCCAAGGTGTCGAGCGCTATGTCGGCCCGATGGTGAGCCCGGCGGCGCCGCTCGCCGCGTTCCATGTGCTGGCGCGCTTGCGTGACGTCTGGGTCGAGGCGCTGCAGCTGCCCGAGGCACCGTGGCGCTGGTACGAGGCGCTGGTCTCGCTGCCTTTCGACATGAGTGGCGCGCGCAACGATCCGCGCGCGGCGGAGCTGACCCAGGAGCTGCTGCGGTTCGTCGACGCAGGCGCCGGCAGTGGCAGCAGCGGCGGTGGTGGCGCGCCGTGGTTCGCGCACGTCCAGTGGATGGAAACGCACGCGCCCTATCGGCCGCGAGCGGAGCATCGCGTGTTCGAGGGCGCTCGCGAGCAAGCGGACGTCCCGGCGTCAGCGCGCCACCTGTTCCTCCCGTTCACGCGGGCGCAGCCGCTGCCGCCGGCCGAGCTCGACGCGTTGAACGCCACCTACGACGCCTGCATCCACGAGGTCGATGCCGAAGTGGGGGCGCTGCTCAAGTCGCTGGAAACGCGCGATCTGCTCGACTCGACCCTCGTGATCGTGACCGCGGACCATGGCGAGGAGTTCTACGACCACGGCGGCTTTGGCCACGGCCACTCGCTCCACCGTGAACTGTTGCATGTGCCGATGATCTTGCGCGCGCCGGAGCTGCTGCCGGCGGGGCGGCGCGTCGCGAGCCAGGTCCGCTCGCTCGACCTGCTGCCGACGCTGCTCGAGCTCCTCGCCGTCGAACTGCCGGCCGGCGCGCCGCCACTCGATGGCGAGTCGCTGCTGTCGCTCCTGCGTCGCGCGCCATCGGAGGCATCTGGCGCTTCCGCCGAATCCGCGCCGCGCCCCGCCTTCGCCTCCGTCGAGTGGGGAGGCAGCCACGCATTCGCCACCCGCGACGGCACGCGCACCGTGATCGTCGCCCGCGACGGCAGCGACGAGCGGATCCTCGCCTTCGACCCCACTGCCGACCCGCGCGAGCAGCACGACCTCGCCGCCGCCGACCCGCGGGAAGCCGAGGCCGCCACTGCGACAGCGCGCACGCTCGAGGCCTTCGCCCGCGCCGCCGCCGCCGGCCACGCGGCAGGCCGCGAAGCAGCGCTCGATCCCGCGATGAAGAGCCTGCTGCAGCGACTCGGCTACGCAGCGGAGTGAGGATGGGACGACGCACCGCTCCGCGCGCAGCGGCGCTCCGTGTCAGTCCTGCGCCTCCACCCAGCGCGTGCCCTCGGGATCCCAGAACTCCTGCTTCCAGAACGGGCAGTCGTTGAAGTCGCCGTGGCGTTGCGGAAGCGAGTCGCCCTTGACGCCGAACGCCTTGGCGTTGAAGTGCTCCTTCACCGGCTCGAACAAGTGCAGAGCCGGGATGGCGTTGTTCCACTTGCCGAACATCCGGTCGAGCGGATGACTGGCCGACGTGTACCAATCGTCGATCCACTCGAGCAGCGAACCGCGCGCCGGCAGGTCAGCGAACTCGGTGTACATTTCGCCGGCCTCGGCGAGCGGGTGGAGTGTCAGCAGCCAGAAGTTCGTCTTTCGACGCCGGAGCGATTTGCACATCTCGCAGCCGGCGCCGCCGCAGCCGCCCGGTGCAGCGCACATCCCCTTCGCTGCGGCCTCGCTGTTCGCGCGCTTCAAGAACGGGACCAAGCTGCGCGCCGCTTCGGCGACCGAGCAAGCTGGCGCCATGTAGATGATCTCGTCCGCCAGCGCGGTGGCGCGCATCGCGACCATCTTCGGATCACTCGTTGGCGCCCTCGCGCGCGCATTTTGGATGCGACGACCAAGCTCGCCCATCAGCAGCGCGAGCCCGCCGGTCGGGGTCGGATCGAGCCGCTCCGCAGCCGCCTCAGGCGAAACCCCTCGCGTCGCTTCCTCGAACTCCTCCGATGGGCGGCCAGAGTTGAACGCGCGGTGGCGCATCGTCCGCCACGCCGTGTTCCCGAGCCCGTCGAGGAACAGCGGGGTCACGACCAGCTTCGGCAGCAGCGTCAGGCACCACGCCGCCGTGCGGCCGCTCTGCCACCAGAAGCCGCGCTCGAACGACCCGATGTCGATGTGGTCACGCCGCGCCGGGTCGCGCTCCAGCGCCGCGACGATCTGCTCGGGGTTGCGCCACTCATCTGAGAGCGGCTGATCGAAGGCGACCAGCGCGGCGGCCTCGAAGTCGTTCTTCAGCAGGTAGCCGGTGTCGATGGGAGCGCGGGCGAGTCCCTGCACGAGGTCGGTTGCGACGAAGAGCGGCGCGGTGATCGGACCGAAGAAGCGTTCGTGTTTCCCGTTGCGGATCTTCCAAGTCCCTTCCCATCACGAACCGAATCCGCCCGACGGCCAGCTGACGAAGAGCGGGTAGGCCGAATCTTTCGCATCGTCCTTGATCGTGGCGATGAGACGGTTCGCCCGCTCGATCGTCGCGTCGATCGTCGTCATTCCGCCATGCACGTGGATCAAGACGCGCCTCGCGTGCCCTGGCTGCGCGAGCCAGCTCTGCATCGAGTCGAGCATCTCATCGACGCGCTTCTGCGGATCGGGCTCCGGCTTTCCGTGTCGATCGACGATCTGCCCTCCTCGTCGAGAAGCAGCAGGTGTTGTTCGAGGTCGTCCCGCAGCTTCGGCGACTTGCAGCCGCTCGCCAGGAGCACGAACGTCAGGGCGAGCAATGCGACCGCGCACCTCATGGCCATCATCGCGCAACCCGCGCGCATCGATGCGGACCGGTGCCAACGACTCGCCGCTCGGCGAATCGAGGAAGGCACGGTGAATCCCGGTGATCGGCAGCATCGCGAGATCGCCGATGAGCGTGAACGACAGGGAGAGCCACCAGTCGTCGCCGCCCTGGTCGAACGACGCCGCGGTGAAATAGAAGAAGCGATTGACCGGCGACTGCGCCTCCTGCTTGATCACGCCCCAAGTGCCTCCCTGAAGCGGGATCGTCTCCAGGGCCACTGCGTTCCCGTGCACCACCGCGCGCCGTGTCGTCTGGTCCTTGCCGATCACCGTCGGCAGCAGGTCCATCGAGCACTCGAAGACGAGGTCGTTGCCATTCATCTTCACCAGCGTGTCCGCGATCGCCTTGGCCAGTTCGACCTCGGCCAACGTGACCGGATTGGCCAATTGAAACGATTTCGCCGCGTCGCCGAGGAAGCCGATGAACTGCGCGGTCCGTTTGTTCTCGAGCGAGTCGTACTCGTAGATCTGGATCCGGACGCGAAGCGCGTCGCTCTCGACCGGCTTGGGGCTGTAGGTCACTTCGCCGATCGCGCTGGAGAAGTTGCCATCGGTGATGCCGCTCATCGGGCCGAGGATGCGCACGTCCTCGTGCTCCGGCGTCGGCGTGCCTTCGTAGAAGCGGAACACCACGATCACCTCATTTGCGGTGCCGATGTCGGGCAGGTACTTGAAGAAGGCCTGGTCGAAGATCAGCGAGTAGGTGTCCGATGGTGTAGTGCCAGCGGAAAACCAGCACAGCGGCTCGAACGGCGAACGCTCGGCTGCCGTCGATTTCGAATTCGCCGTGGTCGGTGCCGACCCCGGCTCGGCCGCCGTCTCGGGCTTCGGCAGCTTGCTCTTCATCAGCGCCGGCCCAGCCCACGGCCCGTAGAGCTTCCCGTCCGCGTTCGCTCGAAACAGATGCACCGTGCCGTTCACCTGGCATCCTGATTCGATCAGGAGCGCCGGCAGCAGGGCGAGCGCAAGAGCAGATCGCAACGCGTCGCTCGTGGCGAGACGGATCATCGTGGGCCTCCTTCGTGGCTGCCCCGAAAGCGGACCCCACGGTCCGCCGTCACATCGCGCGTCATCCCGAGCCGTTCGAAACGCCGGCCGGATCCGCACGCGACCGCTCCTGACCGCGCCGCCGATCGGTCACGTCCGCGGCGAACGCGTTCGATCCGTCGTCGCTGCCGCGGCCTCCGCCCCCTGCTCGCGCCCCTTCGGCATCGCGGCGCGTGCGAAGCCGTGGCGGCCGAGGATCTTCCAGTGGTGCAGCCACCCGACCTCGACGAAGCCGAAGCGCGCCTGCAGCTTCACCGACGCCACGTTGTCGGTGGCGTAGTAGCAGAGCACCTGCTGCACCCCGAGCGCCGGCAACACCTCGCCGTAGATGCGGCGGTTGAACGCAATCGCCAGCCCGCCGACGCGGAAGTCGGGGTGCACCCAGCCTTCGCCGAAGTAGGCACCCGACGGCCCCGGATCGAACGTGTGTTTCATCATCGGGTCGAAATAGGGACCGCGGTTGTACCAGCAGTGCACGGCGAGGCGCCCGTCGACGATCCCGAGCCAGCAGAACTCGGTTGCGCTCTTCAATCGCTCGAGATACCACGGCACCTTCGCCGCCCACGACTCTTGCCACAGCAGCGCGTCGGCCGCCGTCGCGCGCCGCATCACCAGCCGCTGCTCCAGTTTCTCGTCGCCTGGTGGCACCGGCATCGCGACTTCACGCCGCGCAAGGCAGAGCAGCTCGTGCGTGAAGACGCGCCGCCGCCACGCCCGTGCGAGTCGCTCCCGCCACGACATCGGCTCGTGCGACGCTCCTTGGTTTGCCGCGGCTCCTCCGGCGGGCGCGTTCACTGGAAGTTCGCGACCTCCGCGTAGATCTCGGCGAAGCTCACCGGCTCGCCACGCAATCGGCCGCTCTCGAGCCACGCTTTCTCCGGGAACAGGCGCGCCGCCATCGCGACGATTTCGCGCGTCCTGCCATCCTTGCTCGGCACCGGTGCCTTGCCCTTCGCGGTCGGAAGCGACTGGCCGAGTTCGAGATAGGGCCGGCTGAATTCGAGCATCAGGCCGATTGCGCCCCGAGTCTCGGTCGCGCGCGACAGCGTGCCGCGGTCGAGCCCGCTGCGCACGGTCGCCCAGTAGCTCGTCAGCAGGTGATGCGCGGCCAGCGCGTGGTAACTGAAGCGCTGGTCGGCCGGCTTGTAGATGAAGTCCATCGTCGTGCCGAGCATGCTGACCGGCGTGCTCCATCGCGCCTGATAGAGCGCGCTGTTCTCTTGTGTCATCACGCCGATCAGCGCCTGCGGCCCAAATCCCAACAGACCGGTCACGCGCTGCTCGCCGCCGACCAGCGTTGCCGGCGCGAGCGACGCACCCGCGTTCAAGAACTTCTCGACGCGCGCCCGCGCCGCCTCCGGCGTGATCAGCGCCGGATCGATCGCCGCCGCGCGTGTCAGCAGCAGCCCGGCGCAGAGCCCGGTCTGCGCCGTCGCCGCCGCGTGGTTGCCGCGTTCCCACGGCGTCTTGCTCCACCAGTCTTCGAGCCGATCGGAAATCGTGAGCGCAAGCTTCACCGCCGCCTGCCGCCCTACTGGCGAAAGCGCGGTGAAGCAATGCTCGGCCGCGCGCAGGCAACCGAAGAAGTTGCGGTGGTAGATGCTCGGCTCGCCGCCCGCCGTGAGGCCGCCGCCATGCGGCGGTGAGTAGGCGGCCCACGGTTGCAGATGTTCATCGACGCGCTTTGCGTACTTCGTGTCGCCGGTCAGCACATAGGCGAGCCCGAGCGCGTCGACCGTCTCGTTCCACTGGATCAGGAAACCAAGATCGAGCGCCAGCGCGGCCGGCACGTCGCGGTTCATCTTGCGATCGATCAGGTGCCTGCCCGGCTCGATCTTCAGCACCGGATCGGCGAGTCGCGCCGCCTTCAGCACCAGCCCACGCAGCTTCGCGAGTCGAGAGCCAGATGGCGCCGCATTCACGCGCGCGATCTCGTCTTGCGTGAGGCCGAGCACGCCACCCGCCGCGGGTGCCACTGCGCCGAGCTGCGGGCGCGGCGCCTCAGCATTCGCCTCCTGCGGCGCCGGCTGCGGCCGCACGCCGCCAGCACGACCGCCACCAGGCGCGCTGACGACCGGGTCGGCCATCTCCGCGACGTGGTTGCAGCCAGCCGAAAGCGCGCCCGTGCTGCAGGTGAGCGCGACCACCCACGTCTCCGCGAAACGCGCGATGAGTTCGAGCATCGAGCTCTCCTTTCGAATGCGCCGCGGTTGTGATCGGGCGCGCGATGGAGCACTCATCGTCTTGCTCCAGTCGATTCCGCAGGAACTCCTCGCCGCGCGTCGCGCGCTTCACCCTGTTTGCCGGCAAACGGTGCATTCGGCGCAAGGACGGGAATTCGATTCCGTGATGGCCGCGTCTGCCAATCGCGTCGCCACCGCCGATGTCGTTCGTCGTCCGGGAAGCTCTCGGTCGCAGCGTAGGGATAGCCGGTCATGTCATGGAACGGTAGCGGCTCGACGTGCAGCGCCTCGATGCTGTTCAAGTCGCGATCCTTGGCCCAGCCGTCGAGGAACAGCAGATAGTCACGGCGCCAGCCGGCGGGCAGCGGCGGCAGAGCGGTCGCCGGAAAACGCAGTTCGAGCGCGTCGCCTGAACCCATCACGACGAAGCAGTCGTCGATGGCCGCGACCAGCGGCAGCGTCTCGCCGAGCTTCGTGTAACTGCCGGGATGCTGCGCCCAGCGCGCCTCCGACGTCGTCCGATCCCAATCGAACCGTTCGAGCATCTGCTCGCCGTGCGTGACGATCGACTCGGAGAAGCCGCGCTCCCACAGCCGCGCGCTCATCGGCTCGATCGACGTCGTGACGAACGCCGCGTCGCCGTCGTCGGTGGCGAGCCGGATCGCGTCCCAATAGAGCCGCAGCGTCGACAACAATCGCACGCGCGGATCGGCACGATCGAGCAGCTCGGTCACGTCGACCACCATCGACTTCTGCTTGCCGGCCGGGAACCCGATCGGCGGACCGGCATCGCGCCAGCCGCCCTGACCGTCCGGCACCTGCAGCAGCGGCGGCTCGAACCGGATCGACGGCGTGCGCGCCGCGGCGACGTTGACGCTGGCGTCGGTCCAGAAGAACCAACCCGTCAGAACCAGCCGCAGCAGCTTCGCGTCGGCGAGCGCCACGCGATCGAACTCGATCTCGAGCCAGTGGCGCGGGGCGAGACCTTGAAACTGCCCGCCCCACGTCGGCGAATGCGTTTCGCCCTGCTCCGCCGGCCGGTACGGCGTGAACGGAATCGCCAGCTCGTCGTCGATGGCAGCAAGTTCGCGCGTCCAGTCGCCACCATCGCTGCCGCGCGCCGCGATCGGACCGCGCGGTGCCACCAACCGGTGTGTCTTCGGTTCCGGGAACGGCGGGAACGTGAACCGCTCGTTCGGGAAGACCTCGGTCCCGATCGGATGGTCGACCACGTCGAGGCGCGCGCGGTCGAGGTAGGTCACCTCGCGCAGCTCCTCGGTGAGCTGCATCTGCAGGAACCCGTCCCGCGGCGCGAGCTGCTCACCGCGGATCAGCACAAACTCGTCGTGGTCGGGCGGCACCAACATCCCCGGCGCCATCGGCAGCCCGAGCGGCGTGGTGCCGAGCACGTCGGTCACGTATTCGAGGCGCCTGCCGTTCCACGTGTAGAGGAACGGGCATGAGCCGACCAGACCCTCCTTCTGCTCGATCACCACCGCGCCGCCGGCCGGTGGGTCGAGCAGCGTCTGCACCACGCCGTTCGGCCACGTGACGCGCAGGAAGTCGGCCTTCGCGTGTCCGCCAATTCCGAGCAGCCGCGGTTCGCCGTCCCAGAACAGCCGGCTGTAGACCTCGCGCGCGCGCAGCTCGACGATCGCGCAGACGCCGCGGCGATTGTCCTTCGCGCCGATGAGCGTGAGGCGCAGCGCGCCGTGTACCGACGCTGGCATCAGATGGGCCGAAACGTCGCCACCGCCCGCAGGCTGTAGCAAAAGATCGGGCGAATGGTCGCCGTCGAGGTCGACGATTCCCGCGATCGTCGCGTCGAGCGCCGGCCCGCTCCACGGCGCCGTCGCGCTTCCGAGCGCGAGGGCGAGCTCCAGCGTGCCAGCGCGCCGCAGCACACCATCGAGGCGGCCGTCGAGGTCGAGATCGCCAAGGAGATCAAGCTCCGCGAGCCCGGCCGTGGCACTGCCGGCTGCGTTCGCCCGGAATTCGAAGTCCGCGCCGAACGAGCCGAGCCGCGCGCCGCACGCGACGTCCGGTCGGCCGTCTTGATCGAAGTCGCCGAACCCGAGCGCGCCCGCGTTCACCCAGTCGGCCGGCAGCGCGAAGTAGCGCCGTCGAAACTGGCCGGCGCGCAGGTTGTCGAAGATCGCGATTTCGGCTGCCGAACCGACGATCAGGTCGACGTCTTGATCACAGTCGAGGTCCTCGATCGCGCACCAGGTCCCGGCACCGGCGACGCCGACCCCGGCGTTGCGCGCGACCGCGGTGAAGGTGCCGCCCTCGGCGACACCGTCGTCGCGCAGCAGCTCGACACCGAAGGCACCGACCACCAGAAGATCGAGGTCGCCATCGTGGTCGAAGTCGACCGGTTGCATCGCCGCGACCGTTCCGCCGAGCGCCGGCAGCGCAAGCGTCGCCGCAGCGAACCGACTCTCGACCGCCGCGCCGCCGCGCCACGCGTGCAGCCCGCCTGTCTGTGCCGCGACCAGGTCGAGGTCGCCATCCTTGTCCCAGTCGAGCGGCGACACGCACTCGGTTGCCCGCGGATCGATCACGTCGAGCGACCACTGCCCGTCCGCGCCGCGCGCCGCGAGCGCGATCCCACCGCTGCCCCAGACCAGGAGTTCCGGCACTCGAGTCACGAGGGTCGCCGCGCCCGTCGCGTTCGCCTCGGCCTTGTCGTCGCGCCAGCTGATCGCCCGAACGCCGCGCGCGCCGGGCCACCGCAACAGCTTCGTCGCGGCTCGAAGCGGCGCGCTCGGTGGCCGCGGATCGCTGGCTGCCGGCGTTCGCGGGCGCGGTGGCATCAGGACACCGAACCGTCCGCGCTCGACCTGTTCCTTGTTGGGCGCGGTGATGCCCTGATCCTGCAGCCGTTGGAACTCGTCCATCGTGCGCTGCGACTCCACCGCGCGCCCGGCCTCGATCTGCAGCCGACCGAGCCGGTAGAGCGCCGCGACGTAGACGCTGCCGCCATGCTCGACGCCGCGGCTGATGATCGCTCTCAACACCGACTCCGCGTCGGGCGACTCGATGTCGCTGAGGTTGACCGCCATCGTCAGTTCCGTGAACAGGTCGTCCGGCGCCAACGCATGCGCCTGTTTGAGGTGTGCCACCGCCTCTTCGAGCCGGTTGTCGGCGCGCGCAATGCGGGCGCGGTTGAACCAGAGGCGCGGATCGTCTGGTCGCTTCAGGGCGGCGCGGTCGAGGAATCGCACCGCAGCCGCGGTCTCGCCGGCCGCGAGCTCGACGATGGCCGCGCGCAACAGGTCTTCAGCCTCCGCGTCGGCGTCAGCGACTCGCGGAGCAAGGTGCGCCCGCGCGGTGGGATAGTCGGTCGCGTCGAAGCACGCCGCGGCAAGGTCGCGAGGGAGCTGCACTTCGACGGGGACGAGTCTCTCCGGCTCCTCGATCCGCTGGATCGTCGGTGGCGCGGGCTCATCGCCGCAGCCGCCGACCAGCACGGCGAGCAGCGTCGCAGCGACGATTCCGATGCGCGGTTCAATCGCGCAAGTCGCTCGGGTTGTGCCGTCGCGTCGCGCCATCAGGCAGACGTGGAGGTGTGCCATGGAGGGAGTTGGGTCCAGCATCGATGGTTCGATCGTCGGCGCCCACGCACCGGCTTCCGTTTTTCACGCGGTGGGGCTACGGTGTTCCACCCTGCACGGGCCACGAGCAACGCCACCGGCACTGCCGACCGCCAAAGGCGATACGAAGGCTCCGCGGAGGCCGCCGAGGATACGTCCCTGATTACGTCCCTGATGCAGCGTGCTCGACTCATGATCCTGCTTCTGCTGGTCGTGGCGGCGGCCGTTGCCGGAGCGTGGTGGTGGCGGCAGCGCCTGAAGCGATCGAAGTCGGCCGAGGAACTCGCCGAGGAGAGCGGCGTGACGGGTGGCCAGCCGATCGTCGATCTCGAGATCGTCGAGACCTACTGCGACGAGGCGGCGCTGCGCCTGCTCGATTGGGGCGAGCAGCTGCGCCACAAGGATTTCAGCGACAAGGACGGCGTCCTCGCGCCGGGCTTCAGCGGCCGCTCGCTGGCCCTGCCACCCGAGCAGTCGCGGCAGAACTGGCCCGCCGGCATCGCGCGCGTCGAGCACGACCTCGCCACTGCCGCAGCGGTCGATCGCGCCGGGTTCCTTTCATCGTTGCGCCAGCTCTTCGGCGACTGGCGGACGGTCGAGTGGCTGCGCTTTGACCTCACCCGCGCCGACTTCGTGAACGGCCCGCCGATCGTCGGCGCCATCGAATGGCAGTTCGAGGTGATCGGCGACGACGCGGCCGGTCGCCGCCGCTCCTACGTCATGCGCGGACCGGGCGAGCTGCGGCGGGAGAACCGCCGCTGGTGTGTTGCGCACCTCGAGCCGACGACGTTCGAGACGCTGGAACGCGATCGCCCGCTCTTCACCGAGGTGAGCAAAGCGGCCGGCGTCGCGGAGATCGCGCCGGACTTCGACAACCTCTCCTACGCGTGGGAAGGCGCGGCGACGGCCGACCTCGACGGCGACGGGCGGCTTGATCTGTTCGTGCCGGACGCAAAACGCTCGTTCCTCTACATGGCCGACCCGGCCGGCGGCTTCGTCGAGCAGGCAGAGTTGCGCGGCCTCGCCGGCGCGACCGATCCGACCGGCGTCGTCTTCTTCGACTTCGACAACGACCACGACCTCGACCTCGCGTTGGCCGACGAGAGCATCCTCGACAAGGACGGCACCGCGAGCGGCCACCCGTTCCGCCTGCTGCGCTGCGACGGCGGGAGCGCAACCGCTGGCGATGGCGGCGCCGATGACTGGCACTACGTCGACGTGACGGCCGAGACGGCCGGGACGCTGCGCAGTTGGTTCACGACGTTGGTCGTGCTCGACCATGATGGCGACGGTTGGCTCGACCTGTTCCTCTGCACCTACGGCGATCTCGCCCGCGTCCGCAACAACAAGTGGACGCACGCCGACAACGCGCCGCAAAACGTGCTGCTGCGCAACGTCGGCGGCAAGCGCTTCGAAGACGTCGCGACCGCGGCGGGGCTCACCGTGACGCAGTGGGCGTTAGCGGCGGCGGCGGCCGATGTCGACGGCGACGGCGACGACGACCTCTACGTCGCCAACGACTACGGCCCGAACCAGCTGTTCGTGAACGACGGCAAGGGGCACTTCACCGATCGCGCCGTCGAGCAGGGCGTGCTCGACGTCGGCTTCGGCATGAGCGCCAGCTTCGGCGACCTCGACAACGACGGGCTGCTCGACCTCTATGTCGCCAACATGTGCGCCGTCGAGGGCGACCGCATCCTCGCCCGCCTGAAGCTCTCCCGTGAGCAGCTCCAGCGCATGGACGACGTCGCGCGCGGCAACTCGCTCTTCCTGCGCCGTGGTGCCGGCTTCGAGCGGATGCCGGCCACCTACGGTGCCACCGCCGGCCGTTGGGGATGGGGCAGCCAGATCGCCGACCTCGACAACGACGGCCGCCTCGACCTCACCTGTGTGAACGGATTCATCACGCGCACGACCTTCTGTGACATCCGCAGCCTCACCTGGCGCCAGATGGTGGCATCGACCGTCGACGCCGCCGCCGAGCCGAGCGTTCGCGTCGCGCAGCAGGTCAACTCGAAGCAGTACCGCCAGTCGCAGTACCAACTGATGTGGAAAGAGGGCTGGTCCTACGCCGGCCGCGAACGCGACAAGGTGTGGCTGAACAGCGGTGCTGGCTTCCTCGACGTCTCCGACGTCAGCGGCGCCGACTCGGCAGGCGACGGCCGCGCGCTGCTCGCCGCCGACTTCGACGACGACGGCGACATCGACCTCTTCAATCACGAGATGCAGCGCTCGCGCCACCGCCTGTTCCGCAACGACATCGCGCAGCCAAGCGGCCGCTTCGTCAAGGTCCAGCTCGAAGCAACCACGCGCCACTGGTCGGCCGTGAACGCGCAGGTGCTCGCGACGTTTGGCGGCCAACGCTGCGCCCAGACCCTCGCGATCGGCAACGCCTACATCAGCTGCCAGCCCTACGAACTGCTCTTCGGCACCGGTGATGCCATCGAAGTCGCGCTCGAAGTGTTCTGGCCCGGCGGGAAGCGCGAATCGTTCGGCACCGTGAAGGCGGGGAGTCGCGTGCGACTGGTCGAAGGCGAAGGCAAGGTGCGCGAGCTGCCAGCGCGAACGCGGGCGCTGGCGCGGGAGTAGCGGCGCTCGAAAGTGATTCGCCGGCGCCGCGATCAATGAGACTGCAGCGAGCGCAGTGTTCGCAACGCACCCGCACTCCGCCCGCCGCGCCGCCCGCTCTGCACCAGGCCGTGATCACGACTGCCTACCAACTGTTCCAGTCCACCGCGTCGTCATCCGTGTTCAGCGGGGGAGTTGTGGGGTACGGTCAGCGGCGGATCACTCGGCGAGGATGCTGGCGTCCTGCACCTCGAACCGCACGTTCGGGTGCCGTTCGCGCAAGGAGCAGCGATCCCACTTGTCCGCAAGCTGGCGGAGGACGTGCTTCCGCTCGGCCGCGCTCAGGCGACGCCACTTCACCTCGACCGCCAGCAACCGCTTCGGGTGGTCCGGGTCAGGCGCAACGAAGTCGAGTTCGATGCCGCGCTCCCAATACCGTTGCGCGCCGGGGATGCGGGTACGACAGAAATCCTCGAACACCGTTGCGGCGTGGTCGTGGATGAGCTTTCGCTTCTCTGCCGTCGCGTAGGTCCGCCACCGGCTCTGGTGCGGCGAGAAGACCCGGAACCAGAAGCGCATCGTCGGGTCGTCGATTCGGTAGCGCGTCTTCTTGGTCGACCGCATGCTCTCGCCGAATGGCAATTCGCGCCTCAGGATGGAGGCGTCGAGGAGCTGCGCCAGCAGTCGCGAGAGGTTCGTCTGCACGGTACCGAGCCGGGCGGCGATCTCGGACGGACGCTCGGCGCCACGCCCCACAGCTTCCAGCACGGCCAGGGCGTTCAGGCCGCTGACCCCTTCATCGCGCAGGATCCGCTGCGGTTCCTGCTCCATGTAGGGGGCAAAATCGAAGTAGAGCGACTCGGCCAATGCCACCACGTCTTCCTTCGCCTCGACAAACTCCCAGTACTTCGGGATCCCGCCGACGCAGGCGAACTTCTCGAACGACTCGACGTTTTTCGGCGATTGTCCGCAGGCCTTGCAGAACGCGGCGTAGGGCATCGGGCGAAGGTGAAGCAGCTTGCGAGCGCGACCGTAGAGCGGCGCCGCGCGGTCCAAGAAGAGGCTGTTCATCATCCGCGTGCTCGACCCGGCGAGGATCAGCAGGCAGCCGGGTGGAAGCGAATGGTCGAGCCACTTCTGCAGTTGGCTCGGCAGCGACGGGTCCACTGCGGTGAGGTAGGGGAACTCGTCGAGGCAAAGCACCCAGCGCCTCTTCTGCAGCGCAAGTACCTCGAACAGCTCCGACCAGGTCTTGGGCACGATTCGGGTTTCGAGCTGCGGGCGGAGATCCTCGAACAGCTGCTGGATCTGCAGGTCGCGCTGGGCTTCGATGGCTTGGCTGTAGAGGCCGCCGCAACCTTGGAGCCAGTGCTTCAGCAATCGCGTCTTGCCCACGCGACGCCGGCCGAACAGCACGAGCAGCCCGCCGCGCTTCGCCGCCGCGTCCAGCTCGCGCAATTCCGCTTCGCGGTTCACGAAGGTCATGTTCACGAAGGGCAGCTTCCTCCGACAGTTGATGTTCGTCAAGCATTATGTCTGTAGTGACTTATGTCGCCGACGGGTGCATCGGCTTGCGCCAGCTGGCGCTCACGTTCAGCAACGGCGCGGAGCTCGTCATCGGAGGATGAGCGGCGCGACCGGCACGTCGCCAATCGGCGCGAACCATTGATGCCGCATTTCAAGCTGCTCGAGCGGTGCCGGCAACGTTCGTGGACACCGGCGGCTGACTGAACGGACGCGTCGTTCAACCCCCGTTCGCGTACCCCAGCGCCCGCAGCGCGCTTTGCTCTTCGTCCGACAGCGCGCGTGCTCCACCTTCAATCGCTGGGTGAGCTTCGAGCCAGGCGTCGAGGCGTTGCTGCAGCCGGTCGCGGATGTCGGGCTGCGCATCGCTCACATCGACTGGGAGCGGCGCCTCGGGCGCGAAGAGTTCGACCTTGCCATCGAGCGCGCGCACGAGGTCGTGGCCGCGTTCGGACCAGCCTTGCAGACGTTGGTCGCCGAGTTCGGACTGGTAGGCCTCCATGTAGAAGCCGCGCTCGGGGAACTCCTCGCCGCGCCAAGCGGGCAGCAGCGAGGTGCCGTCGATCGCGTGTGGCGCGCCGTCGAGCGCACCACCGAGCGCGTCGCACAATGTCGGCGCGACATCGACCTGATTGCACGGCACGTCGACGCGTACGCCGGTCGGCAGGCCAGGGGTGCCGGTCGGCGGACGGATCGCCAGCGCGACGTGTTGCGTGGCGTCGTAGAGCACGCGGTGGTGGCCGATGTGGCCGCCTTCGCCGAAGCACTCGCCGTGGTCGGCGACGAGCACGATCCAGGTGCGCCGCAGTCCTGGGTCGCCGCGTTCGAGCGTTGCGAGCAGCTCGCCGAGCAAGGCATCGAGCAGTTCGATCTCGGCGCGTTGGGCGATCAGCGCGTCCTGCTGCGCTGGATCAGCGGCGCGCGGGCCTTCGGTGGCGCGCGCGAGGGTTCGTTCGCGGAAGGGCGACTCGGGCGTGAAGGGCAGGTGGGCGTCGTAGTAGTGGGTCCAGAGGAAGCGCGGTGCGGCGGTCGGTGCGTTGGTTGGCGCGAGCCACTCCTGCGCGCGCTGCAGTGTCACCCGGCCCGGCGTGTGCGTTCCCGTTTCGCGCAACTTTGCGGGGACGAACTTGCGCACCAGCATCGAGCCGAAGTCGAAGCGGCTTATATAATTCCCAAGCGGCGTGTGCGCGCCGCGGTCGTCGTAGTGCTGGAACCCACGGTCGAAGCCGTACACCTTGCGCAACACGTAGGTCGAGACGAATCCGCCGGTGCGATAGCCCGCGGCGTCGAGCAGCTCGGGCAGGCGCGGCGTCGCGATCACGGGCGCGGTGTCGCCGTTGCTGCGCAGCCCATGGCGTGGCGGCATCAGGCCGGTCAGCAGGCTCACGTGCGCCGGCGCGGTCGAGGGTGCGACGGCGCGGCAGTCGGTGAAGAGCGCCCCCTCGCGCACCAGCCGGTCGAGGGCGGGCGTGTCGAGTCCGCCGCCGCCGAAACACGGCAGCGAGTCGGTACGCACCGTGTCCCAAGTGACCAGCACGACATCCGGGGCGTCGGCGGGAGCGAGAGCGCGCGGACGCGCAGGCGTCGCGGCGTTCGGTGCGCGGTCGAGCGGCGGTTGCGCGACCTGGCGGTGCAACGCGCTCGCCGGCGCGAGCGAGGCGATCGCGACGAGGAACAGCAGCAGTCGCCGGTTCGAATCGCGAGGTGTCATCGTCGCGACCCGAGGCGACGCCAGCACGGCGCCGCCGAGCGCCGCGATCAGCGCTGCGCAGTCGAGCGCGACTCCCGTCACCCCGCCGATGCTCGCTGCTGCGCGCAACGTTCCGCCGAGCAGCACGCTATTCGCCGCGACTGCGACGAAACGCGCGACGATGTCCACGCTTGGCGCCGTCTTCCGCCGCAGCATCCACGCCAGCAGCACCGCCGCCGCAAGTCCGCCGCCGATCGCCAGCGCGATGCGAGCCGGCTGCACCGTCATGAAGCGGCACTTCACCAGCCACGCGCTGCCCGCGACGAAGAGCAGCCACCACGGCGCGCGATGTTCACCGAGCCACCGACCGAGCAGCACGCCGCCCGCGAGTCCACCCAGCACGTAGATCACGACGCCCGCGAACGGCATCAACATCCACTCGTACCAGCGCAGGAACGTGTTGGTCGCGCCGGAGAGCACCAGCGCGGCCTCGACCAGGCCGATCGCGAGTCCGGTCAGCACACCGTGGCGTCGCGCCGCATTCACGCGATGCTCCGTTCGTACGCTGCGAGCAGCGCGGGCACTTGCCGCTCCCAGCAGAGCTCCTGCTCGAAACGCGCCCGATTCCTGCGGCCGAGCTCCCGCGCGCGAGCTGGATCATCGAGCAGCTTCGCCAGCGCGCCGGCGAGCGCGGCAGGCGCCGCGAGCGCCGCAGCGTCGCCTCCGGTCGCGCCCGTCGCGAACTCCGCCAGCTCGCCGCCGCCGGCCAGCGTGCGCACGCTCTCCTGCAGGGTGAATCCCGCGACCGGCTTCGCCAGCGCCATGTACTCGACGATCTTGTTCATCGAGGAGCGGTCGTTGAAGGCGTTGTTCGGATCGGGGCAGGCGCCGATGTCGCAGCTCGAAAGCGCCGCCGCGATGGTCGCGAGGTCATGCACGCGGCCGGTGAACTCGACGTGCTCGGCGATGCCGAGTTTGCGCGCAAGCGCCTGCAGCGCCGTGAACTCGTCGCCGTTGCCGATCAGCACCAGGCCGAGCGAGCGTCGCGCTGCTTCGCCACCGCTCTCCAGGCCGAACTTCGCGCCGCCGCCGCTACCGCCGCGGATCAGCAGCGCCGCCGCGCGCAGCAGCAAGTCGACACCGTCCTGGCGACCCATGACACCGATGTAGCCGATCATCTGCTTTCGCCCGCGCCGCCAACGCGAGTCGCGCATCGCGTCGGGCCCTGCCGGCATGAATCGGTCGCGGGGCGGCGCCGAGCGCACGACAAAGACATCCGCCGCGACCTTGCCGCCGCGACCGCGCGCGATCTCGGCGTAGCTTTCGTTCGGCGCGATCACGACGCGCGCGGCGCGATAGGTGCGCCGCTCGAGCCAGAGGAGCGCGTCGAGGAAGCAGGTCGGCCTGGTCGCGTCGCCTTGCTTCGCGCGCAGTAGCTCGGGGCAGAGATCGTGCTGGTCGAACAGGAAGTGCACGCCGAACGGGCGCAGCAGCCAGGCGATGGCGAAAAAGGTGTCCGGCGGGTTGCAGGCGTGCAGCACGTCGATGCCGCGCGTCAGCAGCAGGCGCACGCACCAGAGCAGCGTCAGCACCCAGCACCAGCCGAACTCGATCGCGTAACCGACCGCGCCGCGCGCCTGCAGTGGCGCTGGATAACGGCAGCACTCGATGCCTTCGAGCCGTTCGTGCCACGGCTGCCCCTCGCCGCGATGGGCGACGATCGAGACGCTCCAGCCCGCGTCGCGCAGCGCGCACGCCTCCGACCAGACGCGCCGATCAAGCGGCACCGGCAGGTTCTGGACCACGATCGTCGCGCGGCGCTGTTTCGCAGTCGGCGCCCTCGGCGCCGCCGGTCCCGCGCTCACCGCGCGCCTTTGGCGAAAAGCACTGCCGGAATCGTGCGCAGCAGGATCTTCAGGTCGAGGCCGAGCGACCAGCGGTCGATGTATTCGAGGTCGAGGGCGACCCAATGGTCGAAGCTCGTGATCTCGTTGCGGCCCTTCACCTGCCACAGGCCGGTGATGCCGGGGCGCACCGACAGTCGGCGGCGCTGGCTCGGCTCGTAGACGTTCACCTCGCTCGGCAACGGCGGCCGCGGCCCGACGATGCTCATCTCGCCGCGCAGCACGTTCCAGAGTTGCGGCAGCTCGTCGATCGAGAGCCGGCGCAGCCAGCGGCCGATGGTCGTGACCCGCGGGTCGTCCTTCATCTTGAAGACCGGTCCCTGCATCTCGTTCCGTGCCTTGAGGCCAGCCAGGCGCGATTCCGCGTCACGGTGCATCGTCCGGAACTTGAGCAGCGTGAACTTGCGCCCGTTCAGGCCGACGCGCTCCTGGCGGAAGAGGATCGGGAAGCCGCCGCTGCAAGCGACCAGCAACGCCGCGAGCAGCATGATTGGCGCCGTCAGCAGGAGCGTGAAGCCCGCAAGCGCCAGGTCGAACGGTCGCTTGAGCGCCAGCGCAAACTGGTCGAGTGGCACGCGCGCGGCAGTGAGCGTGGTGAGCCCGCCGATCTGCTCGACGCTCCAGCGGGCGCCCTGCAGCAGATCGTGCGGCAGCAGCGAGCGCACCGAGATGCCGCGCGTCGTCGCGGCCTGCGCAAGGTTCCACGCCGGGGTCTCCGCGGCCGGCAGCGCCTGGATCCACAGTTCGTCGACGGGATGGAGGTCGAGGAAACGTTCGCCATTCGCCATCGGCACGACCTCGGCATTGGCCGGAGTCAGCGCCTTGATCTGCTCGTGGGTGTCGCCCTCGAGCGGCGGGATGACGACGCCAGTCACGCGCAGGCCCCACCACGCATGCTCCTCGACCTCGCGCAGCACCTGCGTCAGCGCCGACGGCTCATGCACGACCACGAGGAGCTGGCGGAAGTTGTAGCCCCGCCGTCGCGCTGCCGCCGCGACGCCTCGGATGAAGAGCTGCAGCGCGGTGAGCGCGATGCCGTTCACCGCGATGAAGAGGCCGAGCTGCAGGCGATTGGTCTGCCCGAGCCGCAGGCCGGCCGCGATGGCCAGCAGCGCACCGAAGGTGATCGCGTGCGCCAACGCCATCCGACGCACGTCGACGATGAAGCCCTGCAGTCGGCCGCTGCGGTAAAGCCCGAACAACGAGTGCAACAGCGCCAACATCGCGATGCCGGTGGTCGCGAGGACTAGGTGGGTCCACTCGTCGAAGTGGAACTCGCGATCGCGGATGAGGATCCGCTCGCGGAGCTGCACGGACGCAGCGTACGAGAGGAAGGAGATCGCCACGTGGACGTAGATCAGCACGCGGCGGATGAAGAGGCTGTGTTCGCGCAGCATCGAGGCCGATCGTTCAGTCGAACGGAAGCGCTGGCGGGCGGACCCGAATCGGAGAGGAGTCGTTCAACACCGTTCGAGAGAACTATTCAACGCAGGAAAGGCAAACCGACGCCGCCGCGTGAAGCAAACGGCTTACCAAATCGCGGGGCCAGCGTCCGGGCGCTGGCTCGGTCACTCCGATCGCCGTGCGAGTGTCTGAAAGAGCTGTTCCCGAGCGCGCACCATGTTTTCCCAGTGGAAATCGAGGCGAGCCCGGGCCGAAGATCTGATTCCGAACTTTGATCGGAGCGCCGGATCACCGATCAACCGAAGCAGCGCGCCGGCGAGTCCGACGTCCTCCCCTGGGGCGACGAGCGTGCCATTTTCGCCCTCCGTCACCATCTCATGCACGCTGCCGACCCGGGTCGCGACGATCGGCAGCCCGCTCGCCATCGCTTCGAGCAGCGCCACCGGAAAGGTCTCGACCCGATCGAACGACGCCAGCAGCGCGATGTCGCCGGCTGCGAGGAGCCGTTCGACGTCGTCGCGCTGACCGAGCAGCGTGACATGCCCGCCGAGCGACAGCTCCGCGATCGTCCGTTCGATGGCCGGTCGTTCGGGGCCGTCGCCAATCAGAAACAGGCGGACGCGCGGCTCCACGTCGACCACTTGGCGCAGCGCGCGCAGCACGACCGCGTGACCTTTCTCCGGCCGGAAGACCGCGACGTGCATCAGCGCGACCTGATCGTCGGCGAGTTGGAGCTCCGCCCGTATTGCCGTCCTGCCGCTGCCGTCGAATCGCTCGACATCGACGCCGTTGTGGATCACGACGACCTTGGCGCGCGGCACCCCTTCGTGCTCGACGAGGTAGTCGGCAGCGCCGTGCGCGACCGCGACGAACGCGTCGGTGATCGGCGCCAGCAGCCGGTTCATCCGCTCGATGACCGGCCGACCCGAGGCGTCGCGCGTCTTGTGGATCTCCGAGACGATCCCCTTCGCACCGCCGAGCCAGCCCGCGAGGCGCCCCCAGAACATCTTGTCGCCGCAGCCGACCGTGCAGACCACCTCGATCCGTTCGCGCCGAACCAGGCCGATCAGCCGCGGCAGCACCCGCAGATCGAACTTGTGCGCCAGCAGTTTCGCGTGCAGCGGCACGCCGAGCGCGCGCACCTGCGGCCCGAGCGCCCCTTCGTCCTTGAGGCAGGCGACCACCGGCCGCACCTTGCTCCGATCGAGCCCGCGCAACACCTCGACCAGCACGCGCTCCTGCCCGCCGACGCGCAGGTCGGTGTTGACGAACAGGACGGGGATCGGGTCGCGATCGGTCATCGCGGCGACGCTACCAGAGAGTCGTGAGCCGATTCGCGCTGCGCGCGAAAACCCAGAACGGCGTGTTCCTTGGTAATTGAGCGTCCGTGGATCCGGTGCGACCGTTCGGTGTCCTTCATCTGCTGCCGACCCTGTCGATGGGGGGCGCGGAGTTGCACGTTGCGCGGCTGGTGGCGGGGTGGGAGAGCGGGCCGACGCGGCCGCTGGTCGTGGCGATGCATCGCGGCGGGCCGGTCGAGGCGCGGCTGCGTGCAACGAACGTGCCGGTCGAGGTGATCGGGATCCAGCGCGCGCCGATCCACAGGCCGTTGGCGGCGTTGCGCGATGCGCGCGCGCTCGAGGCGGCGACGCTGGCGATCGCGGTTCGCCACGGCGTGGCGCTGGTGCAGACGCACCTGTCGGACGCCGACTGGCTTGGGTTGCGAGTCGGGCGACGGCTCCGGGTTCCGGTCGTGATTACCTGCCACGATCCGCATCTGCTGCCGCAGGAGCGCGCCGCGACCGACTTCCGGTCGAAGCTGCGCCGCTTCGTGCAGGCGCGGCTGTGGCGGCGCGCCGACGCCTTCATCGCGGTCGGTGCCGAGGTGGTGCGCGCGATCGAGCAGGTGCCGGGCGTCGATCCGGCGCGCATCCGGCTGATCCGCTCGGGCTTCGAGTCGAAGCCGCTGCCGACCGCGGCGGAACGGACGACTTTCCGCGCGCGCCACGCGGCGCTGATCGGCGATGCGCATCGCGACGCGCATGGCGAAGGCGCGCGCGAGGCCGGCGGGATCGTGCTCGCCGTCGGGCGCCTGGTCGAGAACAAGGGCTTCCATCACCTGATTGACGCATTTGCGCAAGTCGCGGCGCAGCGCCCGCGCGCGCGACTCTGGATTGCCGGCGACGGACCGGAACACGCCGCCCTCGCGACGCGGATCGAGCGGCTCGGTCTCGCCAGTCGCATCCTCCTGCTCGGCATGCGTGACGACGTGCACGAGCTGCTCGCCTGCGCCGATCTCTTCGCAACCGCGACCCGCTACGAAGGGCTCGGCCTCGCGGCTGCGGAGGCGCTCGACCAAGGCGTGCCGGTCGTCGCCTTCCGCGTGAGCGGCGTCGAGGAGGTCGTGGAGCACGAACGCACCGGCCTGCTTGTCCCGCACGCCGCCGTCGCCGCGCTCGCCGCCGCCACGCTCGCGCTCCTCGCCGACCCCGAGCGCCGCGCCGCTTTCGCCTCCGCCGCCCGCCCCTCCGCGCAGCGCTTCGAGATCGGCGCCGCCCGCGCCGCCACCCTCGCCCTCTACGCCGAGCTGCTGCGGCGTCCCGCGCGCTGAGCCAACTCGATCCGGGACGCGCTCACCGATCCGCCGAGTCGGCGGTCATCAGCCGGAGCTGGACGGAGTCTCTCGCGATGATCCTCGCCGCCCTGACGCTCGCCTTCCTGCTGCAGGACGAGCCCGAGATGCTGAAGGTCGACTCGACCTGGGATGGCGAGTTGAGCGACGTCGAGCCGTTGCAGCACGCTCCGCAAGTCGATGCGCAGACCGGGTCTCGCGGGATCGCCGGCCGCGCGTTCACGCTCGAGGTCGCCGCCGGAGTCGCTTGCACCATCGAGATGTGGTCGGCCGTGGTCGACACCTATCTCATCGTGCGCGATTCGGACGGTGGCCTGATCGGCGAGGACAACGATGGGCTCGGCGGCCTGAACGCGCAGGTCGTGATCCCCTCCCGCGACCAGCCGACTCGGTGCGTGGTCCTCGCCTGCCGGCGCTCCTCGCGCAATCGCGCGCCGATGTCGAGGAGACGCTTGAGCTCGTCGGAGCGGACGACCCGCTGCATGCGAGCGCGTTGGCATCGTCTCGCGGACGTGCTCGTCGAGCAGCGCGAGGTCAGGGCGGCGATCGAGTGCTACGAACGAGCCCTCGCGATCCGCGAGAAGTTGTTCGGTCCTCGGAGCAAGGAGGTCGCCCGCAGCCGCAACAACCTCGGCGCCGGGCCGCCGCGACATCCCTCAGCGTGGGACGCTCTACCGGTCGCTCGGCTGGCCGCATCGCCGCCTGGGCGACCGCGCGAAGTCGGTCGAGGCGTTCACGCAACCTCTCGAGCTGCATGAACAGTTGTTCGGAGCCGATGACACGGAGACCGCCGAGGTTCGCATCGACCTCGGCGAGGTGATCGCGCTCGACGGCCGCTTCGAGGCGGCCATCGAACTGTTCCAGATTGGGCTCGAGACGCTGTCGAAGCGCCTCGGTGAGGAGCATCCGACGCTGGTGAAGACGTTGATTCGCACGGCCGAACTCGCGCATCGGATCGCCGACTTCGACGTTCGAGCGGAGTGCCTCCAGCGGGTGCTGACCATTTGCGCTCGCGCGGAGCCCGTCCGCGGCCCGCGCGATGCGCTCGCGACCTGCCGCGAAGCCCGCACGCTTTGCGGCGTGCTCGGCGATGAGCCCGATGTCGACCTGCAGGAGCTCCTCCGGCTGGAGGGCGAGGCGCAAGTGCAGCTCGACGATCTCCCCTCGGTGGCGCTTGCGGCTGCGGCGAGCGACGGCGGAGCGGTGTCCGATGCTGAGCGCGACCTCATGAAGCTGCGCTCGGAGCTTCTCGAAGCGCTGTTCGACGATGCCGCGGCCCGGATTCGCGTGCTGCGGGTGCGAATCCGGGACGCCGAGGCGGCGGTCGCCCGAGCGCACCCAAGGCGGTTCTCGATCCTGGAGGGCGAGCCGCTCCTCGCGCGGATCGCGCGAGGGCTGCACGAGGACGCGGCATGGATCGAATTCGTTCCCACCCTCGCCTTCGAGCCGCCGGGCGTCGAGGATGACGGGCGATCGCGCTGCTGCGGCTGGGGCAAACCCATCAATGCGGCGATCGTCGTGCTGGGCGCCGATCGCGTCTTGCGGTGGGTCGAACTCGACTCGATCTCGATCGTGCGGCGCCTTGACGCGTACCGCGCGGCAGCGCAAGGGGGCGGGAGCTCGCGCCGAGGCGCTGTCGCGCCTCCGCGTCCGTCGGCGAAGGCGGTTACGGTGGAAGCCGCCGAGCTTGCGCGCGAAATCGGATCGCAGTGGTGGGGACCGATCGAATCGGGCGTCTTAGACTGCGACACGCTGATCGTGTCGCCTTCCGTGATGTCCTATCGGGTGCCGCTCGAGAGCCTTCTGCTCGAGGATGGCCGCTTCCTCGTCGAGAAGCACCGCGTGAGCTACGCACTCAGCGCGAGCCGGCTCGCGGCGTTCGACGCGCCGCGCCCGCGGGACGCGATCCGCTCCGGCAGCGTACTCCTGATCGGAGGCGTCGACTTCGGGGAATCGCGCGGGCCGGCGTCATCGCCGGATCGGCCCGCGAACCCGATCGTCGATGCGTCGAACTGGAGCGCGCTCCCCGGCACCGACACCGAGGTCGCTGCTCTCGACGCGCTCCACCGCAGCACGCTGCCGGATCTGGCGCCGCCGCTCCTCCTGCGCGGAGCCGGATCGCGCTTTTCGCGACGCCCGGCTTCTCCAGGGTGCGCCTCGCCACCATGGTCAGCGCAGAACGCGCGTCATTCGAGACCCAGCGCGCGTGGTTCGAAGCCAATCGCCAGGTCGGCCTGCACGTGCGCTCGCCCGTAGCGTTCGTCGACTCCGAGCATCCATTCCTCAAGGTCGGATTGGTCTGCGCCGGCGCGAATCGTGGCGCGGCCGCAGCGGAGGACGACGGACGGCTCTCGGCTTTCGAGATCCGCGGGCGCGCGTGCGACCCGATGGAGCTCGTTGTGCTGTCGGCCTGCGATTCGGAGGTCGGCAGCAACTCGTTCGAGGCGCATCCCTGGAGCACCTCGCTCGCGTTCCATGCGGCGGGTGCTCGTTCCGTCGTTGGATCGCACTGGCCCGTCGATGACGCAACCTGCGCGACGCTGATGCTCGCCTTCTGCGGCAGCCTCTGGCGCGACGGATCCGGTCCAGCCGAGGCCCTGCGGACCGCCCCAATCGAGGCGATACGAGCGCAGCGCCAAGCAGGAAGCGATCGGTTCCCCTGCAGTTGGGCGGCCTTCACGGTCGTCGGCGACGGGCGCTGACCAGAGGCGCGCTACCTGCTGCGGCGCCGGCACGCGCGCTGAACCATCGCGACCACCGCGACGACATCGGCGCGGCGCGGCAGCAGCAGCGCGCTCGCGCGCGAGCCGGTCGCCTTCGCGTAGTGGCGTGCCATCAGCAGGCCGTAGGCGGCGTAGCAGACGCACGAGCCGATCGCGGCGCCGAGTCCGCCGTGGGCCGGGATCAGCCAGCGGTCGACGGCGACGTTCATCACGAGGCAGGTGATGGCGGCGAAGGAGCCGGCCGACGGCAGGCCGCGGCTGATCAGGTCGCCGTTGGCGAGGATGCCGACGTTGGCGACCACGATTCCGGGGAGCAGCCACGCAACTTGCGCCACCGCAGGCTGGAACTCTGCGCCGAACAGGAGCGGCACCCCTGGGATCGCGGCGAGCCCGAGCAGCACCGCCGCGCCGCTCATCACCAGCAGGAACGCGCGCGTCGTGCGGCCGGTGAGTGCGGTCGCCTCGTCCGCGCTCGCGGTGAGGATGCGCGGGACGAACGCGCGCTCGATCGAGCGTGCCGACATCTGGAACAGCACGGCGAGCTTGGTGGCGAGCCCGTAGATGCCGACCTCGCCGAGGTCCGACCACGCGCGCACGAACCAGAGATCGACGCGGAACAGCAGGAACAGCGCGAAGTTGCCGCCGAAGAAGCGCAGTCCGAAGGCGAGGCCGTCGTGCAGCAGATCAGCGGCGAGCTGGATCGGCGCCTCGAGCCGGCGCAGCGCGAACGCCCACGCCAGCGCACCACCGACCGCGAAGCTCGCGATCCAGACGGCGAGGGCGCGCAGCGGCGTCAACTCGTCGTATGCGAACAGCAGCGCCGCGCCGCACAACGCCAGCGCGACCTGCGCCGTCTTCGCCAGATTGCCCTGCAGCACCGCTTTCTGGCCGGTGAGGAAGAGTCCGGCGTGCAGCTCGAGCGTCAAGATCGGGATCGCGGCAAGCGCCAGCACGAGCCCGAGGGGCGGGCAGTCGCCGCCGATGAACGCGCGCAGCCGTTCGCCGGCGGGCCACAAGCAGGCGGCCGTCGCCAATCCGCCGATCAACGCGATGAGAAGAGAATTCCCGGCCGCTGCGCCGTCGCGTTGCGGAACCTTCGCGGCGAAGCGCATGGCCGCGTTGCCGTAGCCGAGGCTCGCCACGTAGACCGCGATCGTCGGCAGCAGCGTGAGCAGTTCGTAGACGCCACGCCCTTCCGTGCCGAGCGTTCGCGACAGCAGCGCGTTGGCGGCGAGCTGCAGCACCGCTGCCACTGCCTGCAGCAGGAAGGTCTGGGCCGCGTCGCGCAGGAAACTCAAGCTGGGCTACACTACCGCGCGCGTTTCGTGTCGATCGGCCGCCGAGAATCCTGACGCCGTGAAACCCCTGTTCGCATTGCTCGTGGCCGTGTTTTCCGTGCTTTTGAACTGCGGCGGCCCGCCGCTCGGCGATGCGTTCGATCAGCCTGCGCCGCGCGCGCCGGCGCCGCTGCCGACGCTGTTCGCCGGCGACAGCCTCGAAGTCGAGTTTGCGCGCACCGCGACGCGCCGCGACGAATACCGCGTCGGCATCGGCGATCGCGTCCGCATCGAGGTGCAGCTCCATCCGGAGTTCACCGCGTCCGTCACCGTCGCGCCCGATGGCCGGGTGACCTACCAGCGCATCGGCTCGCTGCCGGCAAGCGGCCAGTCGCTCGAAGGGTTGCGCGCCGCGTTGGAACAGGCGCTCGCGGCGCAGCTCCCGACGCCCGCCGTCTCGCTCTTCCTCGAGCAAGGCGATGTCGAGCTCGACCGCGTGATCGATCTGCTGCTGCGCCACCCGACCGGCAGCTTGCGCGAGGTGACGATCGAAAGTGATGGCCGCATCTCGCTGCCGCTTGCCGGGACCATGCTGGTCGCTGGGCTGTCGGTGAGCGAGGTCGAGGAGCTGCTGAACCAGCGCCTCGCCGTCGAGTCACCGAACCTGCGCGCCTCGGTGCGGACGAAGCTGCTCACCCGCCGCAACTTCACGGTGATGGGCGAGGTCTATCGCCCGGGCCGCTACGCACTGCCGGGCGAGCTCACCTTGGTCGATGCCATCGCGCTGGCGGGTGGCGACACACCGGTGGCCGATCTCGAATCGGTGCTGGTGATCGGCGCGCCGCAGGGCGAGACGGTCGAGGCGTGGCTCTACGACGTCGAGACCGCGCTCGAACACGGGAGCGCGTTGCCGCAGATCTGCGTCCACCCGCAGGACACGATCGTGGTCCTGCGCACCGGGATCGGCGACGTGAACGAGTGGATCGACCAGTGGATCCGCCGCAACGTCCCCGTGAACATGACCTTCACCTACCGCCTCGACGACCCGCCGCAATGACGTCGCGCCCCGACGCGAATCCGCCGATCGACCGCAACGACTCGGTCCGCCAGGTCGTGCGGGCGCTGTTCGCCTATCGCTTCACCGCGATCTGGTTCTTTGGGCTCTTCTTCGGCTTCCTGCTGCTGATCGGCTACTGGTTCCCGCCGATCTACCTGGCCAAGGCGCTGATCCTGGTGAAGCCAGGCCGTGAGCAGCTGCCGCAGTCGATCGTCCCGATCGCGCAGGCGCCGTCGGGGAACCTCACCGCCACTGTCGAGACGGTCAACTCCGAGATCTCGATCCTCACCAGTCGGCCGGTACTCGAAGTCGTGGTCGATCGGCTGCTGGCCGAGCAGGAGAAGAAGCCCGACAACTTCCTGACGCGGTTCCAGGACTGGTGCCGCGCGGTCGGCCTGCTGCCCGACCTGCCGCAGCGCGAGAACATGATCCTGTCTCTGGGAGAGAAGATCGATCCCGAGCCGCTGCCGATGACCAACGTCATCGAGATCGAGTTCACCAGCTTCAACGACAGGGCGGCGTGCAAGACCGTCGATTACCTGGTCGACGCCTACCTCGCGCAGCACAGCAAGGTGCACTCGAATCCGGCGGCGCTCCACTTCTTCGGCGGCGAGGCGGAGCGGGTGCGCGCCGAGCTCGACTTGGTGACCGCGGATCTGGTGCAGTTCCGCGCCGACAACGACGGCGGCGACCTCACGCTGAAACGCACGCTGCTGCTGCAGGAGCTGACTTCGACGGAGAGTCGGCGGCGGGCGCTCGACCAGATCCCGGAAGGCAGCGAGGAGCTCGCCAGCACGGTCGTCGCCGACAACCCGGCGATCGCGGAGGGCCGCAAACTGCTGCTCGACCGAAGGCTCGAGCTCGCGACGCTGACGCAGCAGTTCGGCAAGACGGCGCGCGAGACCGAGGGCGTGCGCGCCCAGTTGGCGCTGGCGTCGGGGGATCTGCGCAAGCAGCTCGAACGCCTCCACGTGGTCCTCGCGAGTTCCGAGGAGCGGCTGCGTGCCGACTTGCGCGCAGCGGAGTTGAAACGCGCCGTCTACGACCGGCTGGTCGAGGACGAGACGCGCCTGCGCCGTGGCTTCGACCTCTTCCAACAGAAGGCGGAGGAAGAGCGCATCTTCCAGCAGATGGACAGCGACCAGATGGTCAGCGTCCGTGTGATCGAGCGCCCGACGATCCCACAGAAGCCTTGGTTCCCGAACGCGTTCATTCTGGCATTGCTCGGGATCGTGCTCGGCGTGCCGGGCGCGCTGTCGGCGGCGCTGCTGCGTGCGTGGCTCGCCGGCCGGGTCGCGACCGTGCACGATGTCGAAGAGAAGCTGCAGGTGCCGGTCCTGGCGTCGATCGCGAAGCCGCGGCTGTGGGATCGCGCCGACGCGAGGGCGGCAACGATGGGGGACGCGGCGCGCGTCGTGCTGGCGTCGCTCGCGCGTCGGGCCGGTGAACCGCCGCCGCCGGGCGCGGGGCGTGTGGTTCATGTCGCCGCCGCCTCGGAACGCGAAGGCGCCGACGCCTTCGCCGCGGCGCTGGCCCACGCGGCCGGCGACGATGGTCGCGCGGTCGCACTGGTGAGCCTCGGCGAGCGATCCGACTCGCAGCGCGGCCCGGTCGGAGCCAACGGAGCTGCCGTCGATTGCGCGAAGTTGCAGGCGAGCGGCCGCGTGATCGAGGGCGCACGCAACGTCACGCTCTTCGACCTCGCGCAGCAACCGCTCGCCGCGTTACCGGAACTCCTCTTGCGGCTGCGCGAGACGAGCGCGCTGGTCGTGATCGCGGGCACGCCGCTCTGCGGCCGCGGCGATGGTGCTCGCCACGTCGGGCTCGCGGACATCGCGCTGCTGGTGGTGGGCGCGGGCCAGGTCCACTTCGAGGTGGCGCGCCGCGCCCACGAGATCATGCGGCGCGAGGCGCGGCAGTTCGCCGGCGCTGTGCTGACCGGTCGGCCGGAGCCGGTGCCGGGTCTCGTCTACCGCTGGATTTGAAGCGGGACGCGCCGGAGCACCTGTGGGCCGCCCGTTGACCGAGCTCGATCGTCTCGCCGCGCAGCGACCCGCGATGTCTCCGTTGCCGTTGTTGGTGTTGACGCTCGCGGCGTTCCTGGCCGCGTGCGGCGTCGCCTGGGCGGCGACCGGCGGCGTGAAGTGGGAGGCGGTCGCGCTGCTGACGATCCTGTCGGCGGCGGGAATGTCGATCTGGCTCAACCTGGTCGATCGCTTCCTCGATTTCACGACCTGGCTGCTGCTCTTCTGCGCGCCGATCACGCTCGATGTCCAATGGTGGACCCGGCTCGGCGACGATCCCATCGTCAACACCTGGCCGGCGTCGGCGACGCTGTCGATCCCCGACCTGCTCACCTGGTTCCTCTACGCCGCGTGGGGGCTCGAGCTGTGGAAGCGGCGCGGCGCGACGACGCTGAGCAACTCGACGCAGCAGCTCGGCTGGATCGCCGTCTGGGCGTTCGGATTCATCGTGGCGGGCGCGGCTTCGTTCCGTGCGTCGCGCGACCCGATCAGCTCGGCGATCGAGTGGTGGCACACGCTCCACTATGTGCTGATGTTCTTCTACCTCGCGAAGCGGGTGCGCGATCCGAAGCTGCTCCAATGGCTGCTGATCTCGATCGCGCTGCAGTGCTGGATCGAGGTCGGCATGTCGACGCTGCAGTACGTCACGAAGTCGAGCCTCGGCCTCGAATTCCTCGGCGAACGCGCCGGCGTCAAGACCTTCGACACGCCCGATGGCGCCGAAGCGCGCGCCGGCGGACTGATGGTCCATCCCAACAACCTTGCGCTCTACTTCGTCGCGGTCGGTCCGGTCTCGATGGCGAAGGCGCTGCAGCCGGGACTCCACCCGCTGGTGCGCCTGTTCTGGCTCGCGACCGCGGTGCTCACGCAATTCGGACTGCTGATCACCTTCTCGCGCGCCGGCTGGCTCTGCTCGGCGACGTGTGCGCTGCTGATCTTCCACTGGCAGCAGCGCCGGCTCGGCCGCCCGCTGGTGGTGAGCCTCTTCCTGCCGATCTTCTCCGGCATCGCGCTCTTCGTCGGCCTGTTCCTGCTCTGGCCCGATTTCCGCGATCGACTGCTGGCGCCCGACTACGGCTCGACCGAGACGCGCTGGCAACAGTGGAAGACCGCCATCGAAGTCATTCGCCACAGCTGGTGGGAGGGCACCGGACTCGGCGCCTACACCGACGGCGCATGGAAGTGGAATGCTGGCGAAGGCGACCTGCGCAATCTGTTGTATCGCGTCCACAACGGCTCGCTGCTGGTCACGGCGGAACTCGGCATCTGGGGCGGCATCGCCTACCACGCGTGGGCGTTCCTAGTACTGCGGCGCGGCTGGCAATTGGTGCGCACGCTGCGTGATCCGGTGCTGTGGAGCGCGGCGGCGGGGCTCTTCGCCGGCCTGCTCGGCTGGTACGCGAAGAGCATGTACAACGTCCACACGCCGATCGCCGACGTGAACCTGTGGTATCTATCTGCGCTGCTGCTGGCGGTGCCGTACTGCGGAGCGCGCGACGACACAACGGCAGCGTCGACTCCGCGAGTCGCGCCGTGATCATCGTCCCGCTGTCCGAGCTGCTGACGAAGCGCCGCGCCGAGTGGGACGCGCTGATCGACGCGAGTCCCGCGGCGACCTTCTTTGAGCGCAGCGAGTGGCTGGCGGCGTGGGCGGCGAAGCCGACCGAGTCGCGCGAGTGCGTCGTCGCATTGCGCGAGGAGCGCGGGCGGATCGTCGCGGGCCTGCCGTTGCAGCGTGGTCGCGGGACGATCGGTCGTTGGCGGCTCGAGAAGTGGGAGATCGCCGGCGCCCCGTGGCTTGATCGTGTCGACGTCGCGCGTGTCGACGATGCGACCGGCGAGGCGTTCCTGGGCGAACTGCTCGAATGGCTGCTGTCGCAACGGAGCGGCTGGACGGTGTTCGACCTGCGCGAGGCCACCGCGGGCGGCTTCCTGGTCGAGACCTTCGCGCGCTTCGCCGCGAACCGCCATCTGCGGGTCGAGCGGCGCGTCTGCTCGAAAGCGCC
>SIAN01000038.1 GCA_009691715.1 Planctomycetota bacterium | reverse complement strand
GTTGGAGAAGTCGCCGCGAGTCCGGCGAGTGGATTTCGAGTCGGGACGAGGAGGAGGTTCGAAGCCAACTCCCCGGAGAGTTGTCGAGAAGCTCCGACGAAATCACGGCTTGAAAGACGCCGCCGGGCGACACGGAGAGTTCTCCAACGAACTGTCAGGCACTCTGAAGAGACCCGCGCGCCGATGAACGCCGCCGACTCGCGCCGTACTGAGTCGCACAGCGCCGACACGCGCGGGCTCTGGTTAATGGTCGCGTCGGCGGCGGCGTTCGCGGCGATGGCGCCCTTCACGCGCAGGTGGCTGCGCGCCATCGAGCCGCAGAGCATCATCGCGGCGCGGGCAGTGGTGATGACGGCGCTGTTCTTCGCGTGGGGTCGCTGGCGCGGCATCAACCTGCTGGGCCACGACCGCCGCGGGCTGCTGCTGCGCGGCGTCATCGGCTGGCTCTCGATCAGCTGCTACGTCTGGTCGACGCAGCACCTGCCATCCGGCCAAGCCGTGCTGCTGCAGTACAGCCATCCGGTCTTCGTCGCGCTTCTTGCACCACTGCTGCTGTCCGAGCGACCGGGACCCGGCCACTGGCCGCTGGTGCTGATCGGCCTGCTCGGTTTGGCGCTGGCGATCGGAGTCGGCGGCGAACTCGAGCGCGGCGCCTCGATCGGCCTGCTCGGCGCACTCTTCACCGGCATCGCCTACGTGACGGTGCGGCGCATCTCCGCCACCGAATCGCCGATCACCATCGTCTTCTGGTTCGCGCTGGTGATGCTGCCGACCTCGATCACGAGCTGCTTCACGCCGTGGTCGCTGCTCGACATGTTGTCAGGGTGGCTGAATGGCGATGCGGGCGCGGGCGCAGCCATCAGCGGGCCGTCCGCGTTGCACCTGCTGCCGCAGGATGGCGGCGAGTGGATCGGCTACCTCGGCGTGGTCGGCGTCGGCCTCCTCGGCCAGATCACGCTCACCGAAGGGCTGCGTCGCGCCGGCGCCGCGCGGGCGACGGCAGTGACGATGGTCGGGCCGCTGTTCGGACTCGTCTTCGATCGGCTCTGCTTCTCCCGGACGCCGTCGGCCACCGTCCTTGCCGGCACCCTGCTGGTCGTGGCGGCACTGACGGTGCTCGGGATCCTGAAGCCACGCGCGCCGGCAGATGCCGCGCCCACTTGATTCGGCGACGGCTATCGTTCGCCGCCCTTTGTTTCGAGTTCGCCGCACGAGGACCTCTCCATGGCCTTTTCCCGCCCGACCCCACTGACCCTGGCCGACCTGCGCCGCGCGCTCGACGACAAGGAGATCGAACTGCGCGAACTGCTCGATCGCAAGGAGCAGATGGCGGCAGAGCTCGACGAGCTCGGCGCGACGCTCGAGGCGATGTTGCAGGGCGGCTCGGCGTCTTCGGGCCGCGAGGCGGGGAAGTGGAGTCGCGCGACGGCGGCGAAGCCGGCCCGCGCGGCGACGGCGGCGACGGCGACGACACGCGACGCGCGCAACGCCACAACGCGCGATGCGCACAACGGCGCACCGAAAGTCGCGCGCGAAGGAAGCCTGCCAGCCTTCATCCACGCGGTGCTGGAGCGAGTGGTCGGCCCGCTGCGCGTGGCGGAGATCGTCGACGCGGTGCAGGCGGCGGGCTACGCCTCGAAGAGCGAGAACCTGAACATCATCGTTTCCAACCGGCTGGCCCAGATGGACGACGTCGAGAGGGTCGAGCGCGGCCTCTACCAACTGCGCCGCGACGCCGTGCTCTCACCCGAGCAGGCGCAGACGAACTAGCTCGCTGCGGAGCGTGGCCGCGTCGCGGAAGCGCAGCGCGCGCATGCCGAGTCGCGCGGCGGCGGCGACGTTCTTCTCCACGTCGTCGACGAACAGGCACTCGCCGGGCGAGCGCTCGAGTTCGCGCGCGGCATGGAGGAACGCCTCGGCGTCCGGCTTGCGCAATCGCGTCTGGCACGAGACGAAGCGCCAGTCGGCGAAGCGGGACAGGCCGGTGCGAGCTTCGATCCGTCGCCACCACTCCGGGTAGTTGCTGAGCAGCTGCGGTCGTAGTCCACGCGCGTTCAACTCGGCCAGCAGCGGCTCGATGCCGTCGAGCAGACGGAAGCCCTGCTCGAACGTGGCGATCAGCGCGGCGTGGTCGTAGCCTCGCCCGTCGGCGAAGAACTGCGGCAGGAACTCCGCCTCGGTCAGGTCGCCGTACTCGAACTCGACCCAGGAGGTGGGGTGCTTCGCCGCCAGCACCTCGGCGAAGCTCATCCCGAGCGCACGCGGGACTTCGACCGCAAACGGGTCGTAGACGAGCGTGCCCATGACATCGAACAGGAGCGCCGGCGAGTCAGTGGGTCGAGGGCGCAGCATTTCAGCCATCGTAGCCCGGGTGATTCATGAGCCTCGTAGCGAGGCGACGGGATGGCGGTGCAGGACGAGGAGGGGAATCGCGGCTCCGACGATGCGGGTCCAAAGACCCGCTGAGGAAGGAACGCGGTTTTCCGACGAATGTCATGCGCCGACAGACCGAGCCGCAGCAGGGGTTCATGAATCATCCGGGCGAGAGCAAGGAGCAGACGATGATTGGACCGATCGGCCGACGAGCCTGGTTCGCGCTTCTGCTCGCGAGCGCCAACTGCAGCGGCAGCGGCGGCAACGACGCCGGCCACGCACCGGCCACCGCGCCAGCCAGCGCGCTGGCCACGTCATTCGCTTGCTTCGACGCGCTCGCGCAGGCCCTGCGAGTCGACGCCGCGCACGCCGGAGTCACTGCGCTGGCGCTCGCGATCGTCGACCCGGAACGGGTGCTCTTCTGCGACGGCGTCACGCGCTCCGGTCCGCTGCCAGACGACGCGCGCTTCCGTGCCGGCTCGGTCAGCAAGATGTTCACCGACATCGCGGCGCTGCAGTTGGTCGAGGAGGGACGGCTCGACCTCGATCAACCGATCACGAACTGGCTGCCCGAGTTTGCGCCGCAGAATCCGTTCGGCGGTCGGATCACACTGCGTCAGTTGATGGCCCACCGCGCGGGCCTCGTGCGCGAACCACCGCGCGGCAGCTACTTCGACGCGGCGCCCCCCTCGCTCGCCGAGACGGTCGCGAGCTTGAACGCGACCAAGTTGGTGGACCCGCCGGGCGCGCGCATGAAGTACAGCAACGCCGGTCTCGCGGTCGTGGGCCGCGTGATCGAGGTTGTGACGGGCCAACCGTTCGAGACGGCCGTCGAGACGCGCGTGCTTGCGCCGATGGGAATGGCCGCGAGCCGCTTCGCACGACTCGACGGCGACGCCGATCGCCTCCTGCCGGGCGAGCTCTGGAGCCACCACCTCGCGCCTTTCCCGGCGCCGACGTTCCCCTTCGGCATCGCCCCCGCCGCCAACCTCGAAGCGTCGATCGCCGACCTCGCCGAGGCGGCCCGCCGCTTCCTTCGCGGCGGCAGGGACGCGGGCGGCGCGCCCATCGCGGCGGAAACCTTGGCGGAGATGTGGCGCGTGCAGGACGGCGCCGAGGCGAGCGACACCAACCCGGCGAAGCGCGGCGGCGGTTTCGGCTTTGGCTTCTGGATCGACGAGTTCGAGGGTCGTCGTCGGATCAGCCACGATGGTGCCGTCTATGGCTTCTCGACGCTGATGGTGCTGCTGCCCGATCAGAACCTCGGCGTCGTCCTCGCGGCCAGCAAGGACTGCGTCCACCCCTGGCTCGAGCGGCTCGCGGCCGAGTCGTTGCGGATCGAACTGGCGCGACGCGCGGGAGCGCCATCGCCGCCGGTCGCCGATCGCGGGGCCGCACCGAAGCCATCACGCGCGTTCGAGCAACGCGAGCTCGATCGACGGGTCGCGCGACGCGACGCGACGTTCCCGCCGCGCCCGCCTCCCCCATCGCCCGCGCTCGTCGAGCTGGTCGGGGAATACGGCTTCGACTTCAGCATCCTCTACGTGCGCGAGGAAGCGGGCACTCTGCACACGCGCGTCGAATGGTTCTTCGACGACGCGCTCACGCCGGCCGGCGGCGGCGACGGCGACGGCGTCTGGGACTTCCCTCCCGGCAGCCTCTACGAACGCGAGCAGCTCCGTTTTGTGCGCGGCGGCGACGGTTTCGGCGATGGGCAAGTCAGCGGCGCCTTCATGGCGGGCATCTGGTTCCCGCGTCGCGTGATCGAACCGAAGGCGGGCGCGCCGTTTCGCGTGACGCCGACCGGGCCGATCGCGCCGCTGATGGCGGCCGCGCGCGCTGCGGCGCTGCCCGAGTCGCTGCGCCAGACGGGCCACGCCGCCGACCTCGTCGACCTGGCGAAGCTCGACGCCGGGCTGCGTTTCGACATCCGTTACGCGACCGCCGACAACTTCCTCGGCGCGGCGGTCTACCCCGCGGCACGCGCCTTCCTGCAGCGGCCGGTTGCCCAGGCGTTGGTGCGCGCGCAGCGATCGCTCGCCGCGATCGGCCTCGGCCTGCTGGTCCACGACGGCTACCGGCCGTGGCACGTGACCAAGCTGTTCTGGGATGCGACGCCGACCGAGCATCACGAGATGGTCGCCGACCCGGCGCAGGGTTCGCGCCACAACCGCGGCTGCGCCGTCGACCTGTCGCTGTGCGAGTTGGCGACCGGCGCGGTCGTGCCGGCGCCGAGCGGCTACGACGAGTTCTCTCCGCGCGCAAACCCGTGGTGGCCAGGCGGCAGCGCGGAACAGCGCTGGTCGCGCGAGGTGCTGCGTCGCACGCTCGAAGCCGAGGGCTTCACCGTCTACCCGCACGAGTGGTGGCACTTCGACTTCAGCGGGTGGGAGCAGTGGCCGGTGCTCGACGCGAGCTTCACGGAGATCGATGCGGCCCGCGCGCGTTGAGCGGCGCGAGCTGAACGCCGCGCGCAACTCGATGTCGGAGCGCTCACGAACCGCCGCGTTCGACGCGCTCGGCCTCGACGGCCAGGTCCAGATAGAGCGACGACGCAGGGTGGCGCTCGGCGAGATCACGCGCGAAGCGGATGAACTCAAGTCGCACCCGCGCGTCCTTCAGCACCGTCGCACGCGCTCGCTCGAGCTCGGCGGTCGAATCGCTGCTCGCGCCCGGTGCGTGCGCCGCGAGCCAGAGGTGGGCCAGCGAAGGACCGACGGCGCCCTGCTCCAGCAGACAGTTCGCAAGCGTCGTGTGCGGCTTGCCGTAGTCCGGCAGCAGCTCGATCGCACGGCGCGCGTGCTCCGCCGCCGCCTTCGGCTGCTGCCGCAGGAAACGCAAGTGAGCGAGCGTCGCCTGCACCCGCGCGCTGTCCGGTGCGACTGCCGCCGCCGCTTCGTAGAGCGTGAGGCCGTCGCGCCAATCCGCGACGCGGACGCAGGCGCGCACGCCGGCTGCGGCGATCGCGGTGATCGCGACGAGTCCGACCAGCCCCGCGACGCGACGCCCGCGCAACCGCGCGAGCCAGCCCGTGGACCACCCTGCCAGCGCGATCACGATCCCGATCGCCGGCAGCGTGAAGAGGCGCTCCCCCATCACCGTGCCGACGGGCCGCGCGATGTTCGACACCAGGAACCAGCTGCCGCCGGCCAGCAGCAAACCGAAGCGCTCGCTGCCGGCGCCAGGTGCATCGTGGGCACTGCGCCGCCACGACGACGCAAGCCAGCCGAGTCCCAGCAGCAGCGCCACCGCGCCGATCGCAAAGAACGGATCGAGCGCGCTGTCGAGCGGGACGATCGCGGCGTACGACCAGTCGACGGAGAGTCGCTCCGGCCAGACGAACTGCGTCAGCTGGCGGCCGAGCACAGCGATGCCCGTCAGCGCGCGCGTCACGAGCGGCGCGTCGATCAGCGGGTTGTCGACGAACGCCGTTTTCGCCGGGTCGAAGCCGACCAGATCGCCGAACACCTCGACCCGCCCGACCAGTGCGACCAGCAGCGCCGCGCCAAGCGCCATCGCCGGCCGCAGCGCGCCGCCCGCGACGATCAGCAGCGCCGGAAATGCCGCGAACGCACCCTCCTTCGAGCCGAGCGCGAAGAGGAAGGCGAGACCTGCCGCCGCGCCGCGCGACCAGCTGATCGACTCGGAACGCCCTGCCAGCAGTCCGGCTGAAAGCAGCACGCCGAGCGCGGCCTGGGTCTCGCTGCGGCTGACGATTTCGAGCGCATCTTCGGCGAGCAGTGGATGGACGGCGACGATCGCCGCGACGGCGAGCGCGCCGCCGCGTCGCACGCCGAGGCGCGACGCGAGCCAGCCGGCCATCGCCGCCGCTGCGGCGAGCAGCGCCAGGTTTCCCAGGCGCAGCGGGAACGAGTCGGGCTCGCTCGCTGCCTTCGGCAGTTGCTCTGCGGCCCATCGCTGCGCCTGGATCGTCAACGCCGTGAGCGGTCGGTAGAGCCCGCTCCGAGTTTCCTTCGCCCAGAACTCCTCGCGGAAGTGCTCGCCCCACTCGGCCGGCGGTCGCTGCCAGCGCGCGACATCGGCGAAGTGCGCCGTGTCATCGCGCGTCAGCGGATAGTGCAGCGAGCGCGAGTAGATCGCTGCGACCAGCGCCGCGGCGACGAGGAAGAGCATCGCCCAAGACGTTGACGGCGGTGCGTCGAGCGCGGGCGAAGAGGCGACGGGTCGCTCGGAGCGCATGGGCGTGGCATCGTATCGAGCCATGACGTCGCGCTTTCGCGTGCTCCTCGCTCTGACCGTGTTGCTCGCGATCGCGGGCGCAGGCTGGCTCGCGAACACGTTCTTCGGTGCGCCGAAGTTCGAGCCGCTGTTGCGGCGCAACGCGATCGAGCGCGGCGCCGACGCGGACGCGGCGGAGGCGCTGCTCGCCACGGCGCGCGCCGAGGCACCGGCCGCCGCCCGCGAATCATTTGGTGACGGCGGGGGCGATGCGAGTGACGACGAAGCGGCGGCGTCAGGCGTTGGCGCCGCCGCCGAGCTTCCGCTCGAACCGGCGACCGGCGACGGGATCGAGATCACCATCCTCGCGCCCGACCGCACGCCGGTGGCCGATGCGACGCTGGTGTGGGCGACGACGCGGAACGCCGCGCCCACCACCTACGCGGCGCTTGCCGATCGCGACGCGCTCGCGATCCTCGGCGCGCGACGGTTCCGCTCGGACTCCGATGGCCGCTGCCGACTGCCGCGCTCGCTCGATTCCGCGATCGTCTTCGCCTTCGCTCCCACCGGCCGCGGCGCGCTCCAGATCGAGCCGACGGTCTTCTTTCCGATCGAGCTGATGCTGGCGCCGCGCTTCGGCGTGGTCGTCCGCGCCACCACGGCGGAGGGTGACGGGCCACCGGCGCCGCTCGTGGGGATGGAGGTCGGCTGGTCGCGGACCAATGAAACGGCGTACTTGGCGAACATCGTGGCGCGGACGGATGGCGTCGGCGAGGCGCGCTTCGACGATCTCGACCTCCTGCTGCTGCCGATGCGCAAGCCGATCGCGTCGGCGGAGGGAACCGCCAGCCCGCACGAGCCGAGCGAGTGGCGCGTCGCCATCCGCGGCGTCGCGGCAGGAGAGGCCGCCGCAACCGTGAGGCTGCCGCCGCCGATTGCGGAAGGCAGTGACGGCAGCAGCAACAGCAGCAGCGACGCGCCGACCGTCGTCGAGCTTCGGCTGCCGGCACACGGCACGCTCGTCCTGACGGTGCTCGACAAGGAAGGAGTGCCGGTCTCCGATGGCGAACTCTCGATCACGGCGAGGGGACCGGCCGGCGCGCGTCTCGACGCGACGCTGCCGCTGGCGCCGGACGGGACGCTGACGATCGACCCGGTCGAACTCGGTTGGAGCGCCCGCATCGAGGCGCGCGCTCCGCGATTCGACTTCCTCCGCCGCGACATCGTCGGGCCGCAGCGCGGCGGCGAGTCGGTCACGATCGAGCTGCGGCTGCCGCCCGCGCGACAGCTGATCCGCGGGCGCGCGGTCGATGCCGACGGCGGCGCGCTCGCCCACCGCGACTTGCTGATCGACTCGCAGCGCTCGGGCGCGCTCACCGCCGACGACGGCCAGTTCGAGTTCGACGCGGCTCGCTTCGACCGCAGTCGGCAGCGCAACCGCGAGCGCCGGAACCGCGGGCGCGAATCCGGGGCGCCCGCCGCCGCCGCGGAACTGCTGCGCGTGATGCTCGGCCTCGAGCCGTCCGTGAAATCCGAGCCGCACGACGACGCGCTGGTCGAGTTCGCGCTGCCCGACCGGGGCGTGCTCGACCTCGGCGACGTCCGCTTCGAGGCGCGGCCGTTCGCCTGCGCCGGTCGCGTGGTCGACGAGTCCGGCGCGCCGATCGAAGGCGCCAGCGTCACGGCGTTCGGGACGATTCCCGACGGCTGGAGGACCGACACCGACGACGACGGCGACCGCCAGACGTCGGCGATGTCGTTCACCGACGAAGCTGGGCAATTCGCGCTCTGGTGCCACTTCGACCAGCCGACGCTGCGCCTCGTCGCCCATCGCAGCGGGCTGATTCCGGCGGTGCCGTTCGAGGTCACGGTCGGCACGCGCGACCTCGAGATCGTGCTGGCGCGCGGCGGCGGCTGCGAGGCGTCGTTGCGCAACGATGGTCCGCTCGCGCCGGGCTGGTTCGTGGCACAGATGGTCGCCGAGCGCGACGGGCGCGTGGCGAACGCGACGCCGAACCGCGAGGGCGGGCTGCGCTTCGCGCTGCTGGCGGCTGGCCGCTACGACTTCGTCCTGCTGTTCGCCAACGATCGCAGCCGTCGCGAGCTCGCGCGGATCGGCGGCATCGAGATCGTCCCGTTCACCTTGAACCAGGACCCGCGCCTCCAGGCGATCGACCCGGCACTCTGGATCGCGACCACCGAAGTGCACGCGCTGCGCCCGGATGGTTCGCCGCAGCTCGACGGGCGAATCGTGCTCGGACCGGAGCCGCGTCGCACGCGCGGGCAACTGCGACTGACCGACGGCAAGTCGACCTTCCCGTTCTTCGGCGAGTCGACGACCGTCACGGTGCAGGCGCCGGGGTTTCAGATCGCGACCGCGAGCCAGCGCCCGGGTCGCATCGATCTGCCGCTCGAAGCAGCTCCCGTCGTCACGCTGCAGCTCGACGGTTTCGGCGAACGCGACGACGGTCTTGTCCCTGGCGAGTTCGAGCTGCGCCCCCACTTGGAGCTGCTGAAGCAAATCGACTGGCGCGGCCGCGCGAAACTGGTCGACAACGTGGCGACGATCGAGCTCCCCGCCTTCTGCAAGTACGACCTCGAGCTGCAGCTCTTCGCACGCGGCACCGACGGCGAGTGGCGCCCCGCTCGCGATCAACGCCACGTGAAAGCCGGCACCATCGAGCTGAAGCGCGACGGCCAAAGAGAGTTCAAAGTGCGCGCGAAGGGGTGAGGCGACGCGACCGTTGACTAGCAGGAGCTCAGGCGCGTGCGAAAATGGCGACCGATTCCCCGGATCGCGGCAGCGCGGAGTCGTCCCTTGGACTGGCGCAAGCACATCACGTCGAATCCGAAAGTCTGCCATGGCAAGGCGTGCATCAAGGGCACACGCGTCATGGTCTCTGTCGTCCTCGACTCGCTCGCTGACTGGGAGACACAGCAGGAGATCGTGAAGAGCTACCCGTCGATCACGGTCAGCGGCGTGAAAGCAACCATCGCCTACGCAGCCGAACTTGCGCGCGAGCGAGTCATGCCATTGCCGGCGTGAACGAGCATGCGATTCAAGATCGACGAGAATCTGCCGCACGAGGTCGCAGCGTTGCTGCGCAATGTCGGCCACGATGCCGTCACGATCCTCGACCAGGGGATGCGTTGAAGGCGCTGATGATGGCGTCGTCATCACGATCTGTCGGGGGGAGATGCGAGTGCTCGTCACCCTCGACACCGACTTCGCGAACATCCAGGATTACCCACCGTCGCAGAACGCCGGGATCCTCCTGCTTCGACTCGGGCTGACGAGCAATCGCCACGTTCTCACCGTCATCCGGCGACTGCTTCCGCTGCTGCGCAACGAGGAAGTTGCTCGTCGGCTCTGGGTGATCGACGAGCACAGCGTGCGCATCCACGAGTAATCGCGACCGAATGGCGCACGGCACACGATCAGCGGCCCGCGCGAGCGTTCACCCCGTCAGCAGCAGCAATTCCGAACAGAAGCCCGGTCCCATCGCCAGCAGGAGCGCGTGTTGGCCCGGAGCTGGTCGGCCTCGCGCCAGCGTCTGTTCGAGGATCAGCAGCACGGAGGCGCTCGACAGGTTGCCGACCGTGCGCAGGCTCTCCCACGACAGTTCGAGATCGGCATCGGTGAGGCCGAGCGAGTCGCGTGCGCCCTCGAGCACCTTGGGGCCGCCGGGATGGCAGATCCACGTCGCGATGTCGCGGCGCGCGAGGCCGTGCGGCGCGAGGAAGGCGTCGACGTCGGGGCCGAGATGCTCGCGCGCGAGGCGCGGGACGTCGGGCGACAGCACGATGCGGAAGCCGTGCTGGCCGATCTGCCAGCCCATCGCCTGCTCGGTGTCGGGATAGAAGACCGAGCGTGTTGCGACGATCTCCGGGCCGCGGAGGTGGTGTTCGCGCCCCACCACAAGCACGCAGCCGGCGCCATCGCCGAAGAGGCCGGTGGCGATGACATTGGCAAGACGCGGATCGTCGCGCTGCACCGTGAGCGAGCAGAGCTCGACGCTGATCACGGCGACGACCGCGCGCGGGTCGCCGCGAACGAGGTCGGCGGCGCGCGCGATAGCGGCGGCGCCGGCGACACAGCCGAGCCCGAACAGCGGCAGTCGCTTCACGTCGGGACGCAGCCCAACCCGATTCACCAGGCGCGCGTCGATTGAGGGACTCGCGACGCCGGTCACGGTGGTGAAAACCACGGCATCAATGTCGGCCGGCGCGAGGCGCGCGCGAGAGAGCGCCGTCGTGAGCGCGCGCTCCGCCAGATCGGTTGCGGCGGTGATCCAAGCGTTGTTGCAGTCGGTGAAATCGCGCAGTTCGAGGTAGCGCTCGAGCGGAAGCGCGAGATGGCGCCGCTCGACCCGCAGGTGGGAATAGAGCGCGTCGAGCCGGCGCAGCAGCTCGGGCCGATCGGGCCAGACCACCTCGCGTAGGTAGCGGACGAGCGTCGCCTGGTCGTAGACGTGCATCGGAAGGGCGCTGGCGACGGCGGCGATTCGCATGCGGGAGCCTTAATCTTAGCGGAGCGTTGCCTCACGCTACGGTCTGCGCCCGTTCTTCGGCGAGTCCCGCCCCTTCGAAGTGTTGCGGTCGGCGTGCAGCAGCAGTTCGGCCGGCGACTCGCCGTCGCGGATCACGATCTCGCGTTCGCGGCCGAAGAACCACTCGCTCTCCCACTCTCCTTTGATCAGTTCCCGAAACTGCCACCACACCACCCACGTGCCCGGACCCGGCAACGCTGCTGAAGCGCATCCAGCCGCGTCGAACGGCGTGCTCAGGCCAAGTCCTCGGAGCGTGCGGGGCAGCACCTCGAAACTCCTGTCATCGGCCGCCTGCCGCGGCCGGAACTTGATCAGCACCTGTTGCGATTCAGGCGGTAGCCCCGCGAAGTCGGCAATGCGCAGGCGGATCGGAATTCCGGCTGCGAGCGCCACCTCTTGCTCGCCTGGCTTTGCGGTCACGATCACTGAACGCCTCCCCGTCACACCGATGACGACATCGGTCGGACTCTGCACCGTGACGATTCGAACCGAACCGTCCGAGAACTCCCGTGGGCCATCGAAGCCCGAGGTCGTCGGACGCGACGCCTTCACTCCGAACAGGTCGGCCGTCTCACCGCAACCGCTTGGGCTCACGATGTAACCGCCCTCCAACGGAACGCCGGTCACGGCATCGATCACCTTCAGCACGATCGTGCGGGCCGTGTCCGCCAGCGAGAGGATCCCGAGGTCGGTCGTCTCACCGGACCGAACCTCGAACTCGCGCTCGAGAAGGAGCTGATTCGGGCGCGACTCGATCACCAAGGCCCAGGTCGCTGGCAGCAACTCGTCGTAGGCAAAGGTCCCGTCGTGCCGGAGGCCCGCGAAGCTGCCGCCGAGTGTGTGACGGTCGATTCGCGCCTCGCCTCCAGGCTCCGTTCGGCGTTCGATCGCGATGAGAAGTTCGTCGAGGCTCACTCCGATCGGAACTTCGATCCGACCCTTCACGCCGCCGCCGCGCGAAAGCACGACGACGAAGTCGCGCGTTCCGACCGTCGCCGTGAGGCTGGATCGATCCAGATGATCGTCCGCCGAGACGCTGAACTCGCAGTCGGGCGACCCCTGGATGCCGCGCAGCACGAAGGTGCCGTCGGCTGCACTCGTCGTATGGATGCGATAGGAGCCGCCACGCGAAGTGCGGTGAACCGAGATCGCTGCGTCGCCGATCGGCGTTCCGTCCGGATCGACCACGCGCCCGGCGACCAGCAGCGGCGCCGGCGCGAGGCACACCTCACCGAGGTCGATCACCTCGCTCTCGAGGCCTCGAAGCGGCAGCTGCGCCTCGATCGCCACCGGTTCGTTGCGCATCCTGGAGAGAATCAGCGAACGCTCGTTCCGCGATTCGTCGGCGAGGCGCGCCTCGAATTCAAAGTTGCCGCGTAGGTCCGTCCAGACGTCGCCGAACTCGCCGTACGTGTCGCGCGCGAACACGCCGAGCGTCGGGATTCCGGGCCCTTCCCATTCCTCCTTGCTCGTGACAGAGAGCAGCTCGACGAGGAGGATCGCATTAGCGACCGGCTCGCCCGATGTGTCCACCGCGCGGCCGTGCCAGCGGTGGCGGTCGCCGTGTCCGGCACCGCCGGAGGTTGTGGTTCCTGCCACGTCGCACCGCACCACGCGCTCACGAGCAGGGCGGCAACCGACGCCGCGCCGAACACCGGGATCTGGCGCATGCCGATCGCTCCGCACTCCGCCGCGCGATGACGCCCGCGACCGACGCGAGCCCCGCGTTGCCAACGGACGCCGAGCCTCTTGGTGTCCCCGGGCAGGGTCGAACTGCCGGCCTACGCTTTAGGAAAGCGTCGCTCTATCCAGCTGAGCTACGGGGACGAGGTGAACGCGAAGGACCGTTTGGACGGGCGGGAGGCTACCGCCAATCACCGGTCGCCGGCGGGGGCGCCTCCCCGGGGGCGGCCCGGGGCGCCGTTCGGTGCCGGATCGCGCCCGAAAAAAAGCCGTGTGACGCGCGCCGATGCGCTGCGCTTCTGCGGAGGTACGACCCTGGTCTGCTCGGCTGGGATGAGTTGAGGGACTTCGCGGCTCTGTGGCGGCAACGCTGCAGGGCCGCGGGCGTCTCGAAGGGCGACACGAGCGCGCTACCGTCCTCCCTGCGCCGCCTAATAGTGGATCCACCGGCCAACGCTCGCGCGGCGCACCCCCCGCTGCGCCCGGCGCCGCCAAGGAGTCGATTCCAGATGCAGCGATTCAGCACGCTTCCTCGGGCGCAGTCGCAGTGCAGCCGGCACGACAGCCGGCATTTCGGCGCGCGCGCGATCACGCTCGCGGGCACCGTCTTCGTCTGCTTCGCCTTCGCATTCGACTTCACCGCCCGCCACGCCGCCGCGCAGGGCATGCCCGCGCCGACCAAGGTCGAGTCGTGGATCAGCCCGCTCAACCAGAAGAAGCTGAAGATCGACTGGGAGGGCACGCCCGAATACAAGGCGAAAAAGCTCCCCGACGGCTCGACCGAGCCACCGAAGGCGCCGTGGCCGTTCCTCCTCTACATCAAGGGCGTCGACAGCAAGGAGTCGCAGAAGATCGGAGCGATCGTCTTCGGCGACACGCGCGTCGCACTCGCCTCCGCGCCGGTCAAGTTCGTTCAGGTCACGCCGGAGCGGGCGATCGAGCTGCCCTATCTGCAGAGCGTGAAGGGCATCAAGGATCCGACGCTCGTCGTCCTCGACACCGACTTCAAGGTGGTCGGCGTCGTCAACGAGTGGAAGGACTTCGACGACAAGGGGCTGCTGCCGCTGCTGCAGAGGGCGGCGGATGCGGTCTATCCAGTGAAGCTCGCGACTTACGTCGGCAGCGTCGTCGAGCAACTCGAGCTCGGTGAGAAGACCTGGAAATCGGAAGAACGCGTCGCGGTCCTGCAGACCAAGGCGGGCACGGCGGACCCGGCGAAGCAGAAGGCGCTCGACGAGGAGTGCGACAAGCTCGAGGCGGAGATCGCCGACACCGACGCCGCGATCGAGGCGCGCTGCCTCGAGCTCAAGGCGAGCCTGGTCGTCAAGGCGCCGGAGGCCGAGGCGCTGCCGACGACGTTCGGGAGCAGCAAGACCAAGCGCAAGCTGACGCCGCAGGAATTGGAGGCCATCGAGTCGTTCCGCGAGTTCTCGCACAACGACAACCCGATCGTGCGTGCGGCGGCGGTCGAGGATCTCGGCGCGCTCGACTCCGGATTGATGGTCGAGTTCATCTTGGCGGCCTGCACCGACATCGACGATCGCGTCATCGAGGCGGCCGGGCGGGCGCTCGGAAAGATGACGTCGGACGAGTCGATGGCGGCGCTGCTGGCCGGGCTCGACCATTCGAACAGCAAGGCGCGGGCGGCGTGTGCGCTCGGCTTCTCGCGCATCACCCGCGCCTATCCGCCGGCGGTGCCGAAGCTGGTGTCGATCGTGCGGACCGGCGACGACGACAACCGCCGCGCCGCGATCGTCGCGCTGGCGAACATGAAGGACCCGTCGACCATCGACGCGCTGATCGAGGCGCTGGCCGACAAGATCCCGGCGTTGCGAGTGATCGCGGCCGAGGCGTTGGGCGAGTTGAAGGCAACGAAGGCCGGCGCCGCGCTGCTGGCGCAGGTCGAGACGGCGGCGGACTGGGCGCTGCAGAAGGTCGCGGTCGATGCGCTCGGGAAGCTCCGCGTCAAGGAATCGGTCGAGCCGCTGCTGAAGCTGTTCGAGACGCGCGAGGGCGTGCTGCTCGAGGCGATCCACAAGACGCTGGTCAACATCACCGGCGAGGACTTCAGCTACGAAGCCGCGTTCTGGCGGCGCTGGTGGGATCGCGCCGGCGCGGCGTTCGTCGTGCCGACCGACGAGGAGCTCGCTGCGAAGCGGGAGAAGATCGCCGCCGCCAACGTGGGCTACAAGCGACCCGACGCCAAGACCTACCACTCGATCGAGACGCTGTCGAAGAAGCTGATCTTCGTGATCGACGTCTCGGCGAGCATGGGCGACAAGCTGACGATCCCGGACACCGCCACCAAGGAGCAGATCGACGCCTTCGGCAGCCGGGTCAAGATGGACATCGCGAAGAACGAGCTGATCGCGATGCTCGGCACGCTCGGCAGCAACGTCGACTTCAACATCATCACCTTCTCGGGCAACGCGAAGCCGTGGCAGAGCGGACTGGTCAGCGCCGGGATGCGCACCTCCGCGATCAAGTTCGTCAGCAAGCTGAAGCCGTTGGCGCCATCGACAGGCGGCCGCTCGAACGCGCCGACCACCGGCGGCACCGGCGACGAGCAGAAGACCAACACCTTCGCCGCGATCCTGGCCGCGTTCGGCTTCGCCGACGAGGGCGCAACCGACTGGAAGACGCGCGGCAAGGTCGACACCATCTTCTTCGTGACCGACGGCCTCCCCACCACCGGCCAGATCGTCGACGTCCCGAAGATGATCGACGCCGTCTGCGAAATGAACCGCACGCGCGGCCTCACCATCCACCTGATCATCTTCGACAGCGAAGCCGCCAAGCGCATGCAGGGCCTCGCCACCCGCAACGGCGGCAAGTGCGTCGTGCGCGACTTCAGCAGCGGCGGCGCGCCGGAGCCAGAGGGGAAGTGAATCGGGGACGGCGGTTGAGGATCACCGTCCGGCTCGGTCGCGTGCGGGTCGCATGACGACGCGATCCGCTACTTCCCCGCGTACTCCTTCAGCACGTACTCGCGCCAGCGTTGGTAGAGCACGCCCGAAGAGCAGCCGAAGGCGTCCTGGATCAGTTCGCCGGGCTTCAGGTTGCGCACTTGGTCGTGCATCGCCTCGAGCATCTTGGTGAAGCGCACCGGCTCGGTCTCGATCAGCCACTTCACGATCGACCACGACAGGCCGTTCTCGACCCCGGTCATCTCGCCCGGCTGCAGCTTTTCGCACCACTGATTGAACGGCGTGTCTTTGCCGCGCCGCACGATCGTGAAGATGATCGACTCCCAGTTCGGCTTGGTGAAGTCGGTCGGCGGCTTGCCTTCGGCCCAGCAGAAGGTGTTCCAGCGCGGATTCTCGCGGCGCTCGTAGTAGTGGCCGAGTCCTTCCTCGATCCACGCCGGCGTCTCGCGCAGGTAGTTGTTGTAACCGTCGGCCATCAGGTGGGCGACGTTGTGGAACAGGTGATTCGCCAACGCGCCGTCCCCCTTCGCCACCTGCGCCGTGACGATGCTCTCCGCGCAGGAGAAGATCTCGTAGTTGGGCGGATCGCGGAAATGCCACTGCACGCCGCCCTTGTCATTGCGCCCGCCGATGAAGCGGTCGACGAACTCGTGATGCGGCGTGTAGTCCGACCAGAGATAGATCTCGTAGGGCAGCGCCATCCCGAGATTCGGCTTGGTGTTGCCGGTCAGCGCCGTGAAGTGCGCGTACTGCCGCTCGAGGCGCACGTGGTACATGTGCATGCGCGTGTGCGCGTCGAGGCGGGCGCCGTCGGGCCCAAGCGAGAACTCGAAGCCGAGCTTCTTCAACCGATCGAGATCGGCGCGGACATAGATGCTGTCGGCGTACTTGACCGCGGTGTCGTCGAGCATCGAGAAAATCTTGAAGTGCGCCGTCTCCATCACCTTGATGTCAGCCAGCTTGATCGAAAGCTGTTCGGCCAGCTTGGCGACCGGCCGTTTCATCAGGTGCATCTCGTACGGCGTGGTGTACGCGCCGTCGCCCGGCGCACCAGCAGCGGGCACGCCGGCGGCGGGCACATCAGCGGCAGGTGCGCCAGGCGGCGGGGACGCAGCACCGTGAACGCCGACGTCCTTGATGCGCTCCTCTTTGACGCAGATCGGGCACCAGTAGGGTTCGAGCGTGATCTGCAGCGGCGTGGTCAGCGCGCGCGGGTTCATGTCGTCGATCGGCCCGTCGCGCTCCTGCGGCGGCACTGCGGCACCGAGCAGCGACCACCACGGCAACAGCAGGAACAGCAGCGTCGGCTTTATTTCACGATCTCCGCCTTGAGGCAGCGTTCGCCGAGGTCGAGCGCGTCGACCACGTCCATGCCCTGAAGAACCCGACCGAACACAGTGTAACGCCCATCGAGGTGCGGAGCCGGCATCAGCATGGCGAAGAGCTGGCAGCCGCCGCTGTCGGGGCCGGCGTTGGGCATCCCGATCGCGCCGCGCTCATACGGGACCACGTTGATTTCGTCGCGCAGGAACACCCCGCCCGTCCCCCAACCGTCGCCGCGCGGATCGAAGCCCTGCACCACGAAGCCGCTGACGATCCGATGAATCGGCAGGCCATCGCAAGCGCCAGCGGCCACCCGCTCTCGAAACATCGCCGTGTGGCGGGGCGCCTCATTCGACAACAATTCGATCACGACATCGCCGCCGGCGAAGCGCAGCCGCACGCGCGGATTCGGCGGCGGCGCCAGCAGGGCGTCGTCATCGATCTCGACCGAGGAAGCGGGCGCGTCAGACGCGGCAGCTGGCTCGGCCGGCACCGGCGCGTCGAGTTCCTTGAGCGCCGCGCGCGCCGCGCTGCGCACCGCCGCCGAAGGATCGGCCGCCGCCAGCAGCAGCAGCGGCACCGCGCTCGCGCCGGAGAGCTGCGCGGCGGCCTTCGCTGCATTGGCGCGCGCCTCGGCCGCGTCGTCGCCGGCCATGCGCGCGAACGTCGCCACCAACAGCGCAAGATCCTCGGGCGCACCGACCCGCGCGAGCAGATCGAGCGCGCTCGCCGCCACGGCGAAGTCGGGATCGACCGACCCGACCCGAGCCAGTTCGCGCAACGCCGCGCGCCGCGCTTCGGGCGCCTCCTTCGCGGCGAACGGCAGCAGCGCCGTCAGCGCCTCGCTCGCGACGTACGCATCGTCATCGCCCGCGAGCCGAACGAGAATCGTTGCGACCGCGTCGCGCCGCGCTTCCGGCGCCGCCGCGAGCGCGCGCACCGCAGCGACCCGGTCGTGCACGTCGGTGTGCTGCTGCGCCCGTTGCCCGACGGCAGCGCACAGCGCCTCATCGCCGAGCCGCACCTGCCCGCGCCACGCCTCACCGCGCACCAGCAGCTTCGGATCGGCCGCGGCCGCATCGCAAACCGCGCGCGCTCGATCGATCCATGCCGCACCCGCAGACGCCGTCGCGGTCGCATTCGCCATCGCGACATCGCAGAGCGTCGACAGCGCCGCGCGCCGCAAGTGATGATCGCTGCTTCGTGACGTCGCGCGCGCCGCCTGTTCAACGACCGCGACTCGCGCCTCGCTCCATTCGGCCTCCGGCAGCCACGCCATCGCCAACGCCGCCTGCGTTGCCACGAACACGTCGGCGTCGCCCAACAGGATTTCGAGCGCCGCCGCGCGCGCCGCCGGCTCCTCCGCGATCCGACCCAACGCCACCGCCGCGAAGAAACGCGCCGCCGGCTCCCCGGCACTCGCCGCCGCGCGCGCCGCCGGCAACCGACCAGCACACTCGATCTCGGCCGTGGCGTAGCTCGCCTTCCACGACACCGCCGCATCGCGATCGGCCACCAGCGCCGGCAGCGTCCGTCCGAGCGCTTCGACCACCGCTGGATCGAGCGGCGCCTTGTTCGCGCTCCGCCGTCCGACCAACCGCGCCAGCGCCAACGCCGCCGCCCCGCGCACTTGCGCCGCCGGATCGGCCAGCCGTGCCACCAGGCTCGGGGCAACTTCCACCTTGCCGAATTTGCCGACTGCGTCGCACGCCCGCGCCCGCGCCACGGCATCGCTCCCGTCAAGGTGCGCCTGTACCGCGTCGAGCGCCTCGGCCGAACCGATCTGCCCCAGCGCGAAGAGCTGCTCCGCGCGCACCTCCGGATCGTCCTCACCCGCGAGCGCGCGACAGAGCGGCGCTGCCAGACTCGCCGCACCGATCCGCCCGGCCGCACGCGCTGCCGCTGAGCGAGTCGCCGGATCGCCGCGCAACATGGCGTGTTCGAGGCGCGCGGAGTCAGCATGCCGCGTCGATTCGAGCGCATCGATCTCGAGAACCAGCCGCTCGCCATCGGTGCGACACGCCGCCAACGCGGCCACGGTCAGCGCAGCGACGAGGCGGCGCGCGCGCTCACGACTTCGGCTTGAAATGCAGTTCACGTTCGACCTTCCATTCGCCATCCCGCCAGAACTAGGTTGTGCTCGTCCATTGCTCGCCCTCGAACAGCGAAGTGCTGCGCACCTTCGCCGTCTGGTTCGACCCCGCGTGATTCACACCCTCGAACAGGAGCGTGCCGTCCGGCTCCTCGGCCACCGTGCCATCGATCCATCCGCCAGTCGCGTTGAAGTACCACCAGCGCAGCGCCTTGGTCGCGGCGTCAAAGCCGTAGATCGTCTCGCCCTCGTAGACCACCTTGCCATCGGCGTCGCGGACCTGATGCGGGTTGCGCAGGAACTTCTTCCCGAGCATCCACTCGTACCGCTGCGTGTCGGTCAACTTTCCGTTCGGGAACGTCGCCACCCAGTCGTGCGCGGTGAACGGTTCGAGCGGCGCCAACGGATCGTCCACCGCCACCGTGTCCGCCACCAGCGACCCCAAGCGCGCCGCGGGTTGCGGCGCGAAGCTGGCGCCGATCGCGGCGCCGATGAACAAGGCCGTGAATGTCCGCATCGATCAAGCCTCCGTACGATTCGAGGGCGCGACGATTCTGCCCCGGCGGCGCCCGCCCGGTGTTGCGGCAGAATGCTGACCTTCCCGTCCCCACCGGAGCTCCTGTGCACGGCAATTCACGACTTGCGCTGTTCGCGCCCTTCGCCCTCTTCGCGACGCAAGGCGACGGCGATCCGATTCGCGCCGACGAACTGCGCGATCATGTCCGCTTCCTCGCCGACGATCGCCTCGAAGGTCGAATGACCGGTGAACGCGGCTGCGAAGAGGCGGCGGCCTACATCGCCGATCGATTCGCGGCGCTGCGCCTCGAACCGGGCGGCGACGCGGGCCCTGACGGCCGCGGCTGGTTGCAGCACTACGACGCGGTCTCCGGTCGCAAGCTGCTGCCCGAGACGAGCTGCACCATCGGCGGCAATCCGCTCGCGCTCGGTCGCGACTTCACCGCGCTGTTCGGGATGGGAGCTGCGCAAGGCGAGGGCGAGCTCGTCTTCGCCGGCTTCGGGCTGGTCGCGCCGGAGCTTCAGCGTGACGACTTCGCCGGACTCGATGTCGCCGGCAAGGTGGTCGTCGTGTGGAGCGGCGCGCCGGGACGCGCCAAGGAAACCGGCGACTTCCTCGACACCAAGCCGGGCGGCGCGGCGGCCAAGACGCGCGCCAAGGTGAACGCCGCGTTCGCGCGCAAGGCCGCGGGCGTGATCGTCATGCAGCACGCCAGCGAGGAGCGCGAGAAGTCCGACGCTCTGCCCGAGTGGCGCACCGACCGCGGCGAGGGCCTTTCGTGCGCGGCGGTGCAATTGACGGAAACAGCCGGTCGAGCGTTGTTCTCGAGCTGCGGGCTCGACTTCGATCGTCTGCTCGCCGAGGCCGACGGCGGCGCCGCGGTGAGTCGCGCGCTGCCCGGTTCGACCGGCGCCGTGCGTCTCGCGATGGCGCCGATCAAGCGTCCGACTGCGAACGTGATCGCACTGCTGCCGGGAGCCGAGGGCGGTGGCAAGAGCGAGGAGCACCTCGTCCTCGGCGCCCACTACGACCACCTCGGCATGGGCGGGCAGGACAGCCTCTCCGGCGAGCACGCCGTCCACAACGGCGCCGACGACAATGCGTCCGGCACCGCCGCGTTGCTCGAGCTCGCCGAACGGTTCGCGACTGGGCCAAAGCCGCAGCGCACGATCGTCTTCGCCGCCTGGTCGGGCGAGGAGATCGGGCTGCTCGGTTCGCAGCACTACACGCGCCAGCCGCTGCTGCCGCTCGAACGCTGCTTCGCCAACCTGAACCTCGACATGGTCGGCCGCTCACGCGACGGTTACTGCGCGGTCGGCGCGATCGGCAGCTCGCCCGCGTTCGCCGGCATCGCGGAACGCGTGAACAGCGAGCTCGCGCTGGGACTCAAGCTCGAACTCACCAGCGGCGGCATGACGCAGGGATCAAGCGACCACCAGTCGTTCCTGAACGCGTCGGTGCCGAGCCTCTTCTTCTTCAGCGGCCTGCACGAGGACTACCACAAGCCAAGCGACGACGAGGCGAAGCTGAACTACGACGGCGCCGCCAAGATCGCCACCCTTTGCGCCGGCATCGCCAGCGCGCTCGACGCCCTGCCCGAACGGCCACCGTTCGTCGCGCTCGCTGCCGCCAACCCGCACGGCGCCGCGCCCGGTGGCCCGCGCCCCACCGGCGGCACGCGCCCCTGGTTCGGCGCGATCCCGAGCTTCGGCGGCGGTGTCGAAGGCGTCGTCTTCGACGGCGTCTCGAAAGGCTCGCCGGCCGAGAAGTCGGGCCTGCAGAAAGGCGACAAGCTGATCGAGTGGAACGGCCGCGCCGTCGCCTCGCTCGAGGACTTCACCGCACTGCTGAACGCGGGCAAGGTCGGCGACACCGTCAAGGTCGTGATGCTGCGCGACGGCAAGAAGGTCGAGGCGGACGTGACTCTTGCGGTAAGGCCGTGAGGCAGGCGACGGAGCTTGGTGGGTGCGCGTTGGCGCTGGAGACGTGATGGCCATCCGATCGCTGTTGCTCGCGTTCGTCTCGATAACACAAAACACCGTCGTTCACCTCGTCCGTGCGCCCGACGATGCGTTGCAGCCGCAGGTCGCGGCCGACGCGAGCGGCACGCTCCATCTGGTGACGTTCCGCGGCGAACCGACCGGCGGCGATCTCTACTACGCGCGATCGAGCGATTGCGGCGCGACGTTTACTCCGCCGATCCGCGTCAACCGCGACGACGGCGACGCGATGGCGATCGGCAACATCCGCGGGGCGCAGCTCGCGCTCGGCAAGAGCCGCGACGGAAGCACCACCGTCCACGTCGCGTGGATGGGCGCCGCGAAGAGCAGGGTGCGCGGACCGAAGAACGCGACGCCGATGCTCTACTCGCGGCTCGTCGATGGGCTCGCCGCCTTCGAGCCGGAGCGAAACGTCATCACGACTCATCCCGGCCTCGACGGCGGCGGCACGCTCGCGGCCGACGACTCCGGCCACGTCTGGGTCGCCTGGCAGGCACCGCTCGTGCCGCCGGGCCCGCGCACCAGCGACGAGGGAGAGGCGAAGCGCACGGTTTGGATCGCCGCGTCGAGCGACGGCGGCGCGAAGTTCGCCGCCGAAACCCGCGCCTGGAACGAGCCGACCGGCGCCTGCGCCTGCTGTGGCATGCGGGCGTTCGCCGCCGACGGTGAACTGGTCGTCCTCTATCGCGCGGCTGCAAAAGGCGTCGATCGTGACCTCTACGCGCTCGTCTCACGCGACCTCGGCAAGAGCTTCGTCGGCAGCCGCGCCGACGAGTGGCGCGCGAATCAATGCGTGATGAGCACCTCCGCAGCCGCCGCCGCTCCCGGTGGCGTCGTCGTCGCGTGGGAGGACGAAGGCGAGGTGGCATGGGCGAAGGTCGGTGGCGGCACGCTGCCGTCGAACGCCGCCGATGGCGCGAAGCTCGGCAAAGCGATCCGACCGCCAGTCGCGAAGAGCGACGCCGCGACGCTCGGCACTCGCAAGCATCCGTCGATCGCCGTCAACGCGATGGGCGAGGTGCTGCTCGCGTGGACTGAAGGGATGGGTTGGGAGCGCGGTGGATCGCTCGCGTGGCAACTCTTCACTGCCGACGGCAAACCGATCGAAGGTGCGAGCGGTCGCGCCGACGGTGTGCCGGCCTGGAGCCTCGTCTCAGCGGCCGCGCGCAGCGACGGGTCATTCGTGATCGTCTACTGAATCCTCGCTGCCGATCGTGGATTGCGGCGCGACACGATGCGGCCGTGATGCGGGAGGTGCCGTCAGTACACTCGCCGTCGTGCCTGCGTCACAGTCATCTGCATCACCGCCAGCCGAACTGCAGCTACCACAGACCGGGACGCAGCGGTCCTCGACCTCGCGTTGTCGCTGATCGATGCCGCGGTCCCGTCGCGGGGCACGCTGGTGGACGCGCCGTGCGGTTCGGGCTACCTCTCGATGAAGGCGGTCCGCAGCGGCTGGACCGTCCGGCCGGTCGATCTCTTCCCGAAGGGCTGGCGCGGAGACCCGACGCTCGCGCCGCTTCGCGCCGACCTGAACGGGCCGCTGCCGCTCAAGACCTCCAGCGCCGATGCGCTCGTCTGCTGCGAGGGCCTCGAACACCTCGAGTGCCCGTTCAACGCGCTCCGCGAGTTCCGGCGCATCGTCAAGCCCGGCGGGATCTTCGTCATCTCGATCCCGAACACTCTCGACATCCGCCAGCGTTGGCGGATGTTCCGGACCGGCCACTGGCACCACTACTTCCCCGACCAGACCGGACACGTGAACCACATGGGAACGTTCGTCCTCGGCTGCACGCTGATCCGCGACGGCTGGACCATCGAGGCCGTGCGCGCGCCGAAGATGTATGGCGGCTATCTCGCGCCGCTCGTCCCATTCTTCCGGCTCGGCAAGGACTCCCGATTCCCCGAGAACGTGCGCGCGATGCGCTCAACCCGCGAGGTGCTGCTCGGCCGGACGCTGCTGTTCCTCGCCAGGAACACTTTCGAGAACGGCTGACGGAAGGTCTCGTCGATCGTGAAAGGGCGCGACGACGCCAACCCGCTCACTCCCACCGCGCCTGCAGCGTGACTTGTTCCTTGCCGCGCAGCACGACGATCGCGACGTCCTGCTTGCTCGGTGCGCCGCCGATGAGCCGGCGGAGCGAGACGTTGGCGTCGTCGCTCGACAGCGCCTTGCCGCCGATCGAGAGGATCACATCGCCGACCGCTAGGCCGGCCTTCGAGCCGACGCTGTCGGGGATCAGTTCGTTCACTTCGTAGCCGCCCTGTTCTTTCGACAGGCCGAGCTCGGTGAGGCGCGTCGGTGCCACGATTCCTTCGCCCGTGACGCCGAGCTTCTTGCCGCGGCCGCGCGGTTCGAACTTCGGCTTCTCGAAGACGAACTTCGCTTCGCTGTTCGCCGTGTTCCACAAGAGCGCGGTCGCGAAGCGGGTGATCTGCGCCATCTGGTCGTAGGCGATCTTGTCCTGCGTGTCGCTGATCTTGTGGTAGTCCTCGTGGAGGCCGGTGCAGATGAAGGTGGTCGGCACGCCCGCATCGATGAAGCTCGAATGGTCGGAGTCGGGCAGGTAGTGGTTTTTCAGGTCGAGCACGAGGCCGGGTGCCGCCGGATGCGACTCGGCGACGAGCGCTCTCCACAAGTCGTTCTGCAGCGTGCCGATCGCGGCCATCTCGATCGGCTTGCCTTCGTTGCGGCCGACCATGTCCATGTTCAGCATCGCGACCGTCCGCTCGATCGGGATCGCGGGGTTTGCGCAGTAGTGGATCGAGCCGAACAGCCCCTGCTCTTCGGCGCTGAACGCGATGAAAACGAGGCTGCGTTTCGGCTTCAGCCCGCTCTGGGCGAACGCCTCGGCCACCTCGATCAGCGTGCAGGTGCCCGAGCCGTTGTCGTCGGCGCCGTTCCAGATCTCGTCGGCCGGCGTGGCGCGGCCGATGCGCCCGGCATCGAGGCTTTTCGCGGTGCCGACGTGGTCGAAGTGAGCGCCCACCACGACCACCTGCTGCCTCAGCACCGGATCGCTGCCTTCCCAGAAGGCGACCACGTTCTGCGTGCGCGCCATCTTCCCGCCCTCGCCGCCGCGCACGCGGAAGTCGAAGTGCTGCAGGAAGGTGCCGTCGTCGCCGAGCGGCGCCAGACCGAGTTCGTCGAACTGACGCGCGATCCACTCGGCCGCCTCGTCGTTGCCGGCTTCGCCAGCGCAGCGACCCATCCGCTCGTCGGACGCGAGCCACTTCTCGTAGTCGCGCAGGTCGTCGGCGGTGATCGTCGCAAGCGCTTCCTGTAGTGGATGGTCGGCGGGGAGTGGCGCGATCGGCTCTGCGACCGTCGCGGCGCTGGCGACAGCGCTCCCGCGCTCGGCCGGCGCAGCCTCTTGAGCGAACCCGGCTGCGCTCGCATTCACACTCACGCTCGTAATCGCGAGCAGCGCGCCAAGACTCATCGTCGAACGGTTCATCGCGGTTCCTTCTGCGGGGGTTGAGGCGGGGCTGCGGGCGGCGTTGCGGGCAGGGTCACGGGCAGAGTTGCTGCTGGCGTCGCCGGCAGCGTCGCGACTTCGATGCGCGTCGGATGCGCGGCGTCGCGCCAGACACGATGGGTCGCGGGCACGAACGCGGCGGCGTCGGCCTGCGCGATGTCGTCGACCCACGACTGCGGATTGCGATCGGTGAGCGGGAACCAACTGCTCTGCACCTGGAACATCAACCGGTGGCCCTTCTGGAAGGTGTGCAGCACATCCTGCAGCGGCAGCTTCACCAACGCCGGCACGCCAGGCGCGAACGGTTTCGGTTCGGCGTAGCTGTCGCGGAAGCGGCCGCGGATCACCTCGCTGCGGACCATCATCTGGTAGCCGCCCATCGGCGGCGGCGGCGGGTCGGTCTTCGCGGCTCTGCGTGCCTCACCCGCACCACCTTCACCCCCGCCCTCTTCGGCCGGGTACTCGAACGCCGGCGGAAAGACGTCCACCAACTTGACGATCCAGTCGGCGTCTTCCCGCGACGTCGAAACCCACAGATGCGCGAGCAGCGGCCCGACCAGCGTCAGCTCCTCGGCCAACGGCTCGGTTTGATAGACGAGCACGTCGGGCCGGCGCGCGGCGAAACGCTGGTCGTCGGTCATGTAGGCGCGCGACATCCCGTTCACGATCGGCTCAGTGAACGGCACCGGCTTGCGCGGATCGCTGGTGAACTCATCGCAGGCTTCGAGATCGGTCGGCGCTGCGTCCTGCGCCAGCATCTGATCGCCGCGCACGAACCAGGCGTGCGGCACCGCTTCCTTCGGCGGCCACTGCTCGAAAGCGCGCCAGCGGTTGGCGCCGGTCTCGAAAATCGTCGCCTCGGCCTGCGGCGCCGGCGACTGCCCGCGCAGATGGCGCTCGAAGAACGGCAGCTCGATCTGCTCGCGGTACCAGAGCGACTGTTTGGCGCCGAAGCGGACGTTGCCGAGCCGATCGCCGTCGCCGCGCCCCCAGCCGCCGTGCGCCCACGGTCCCATCACCAGCGTGTTCTCGATGCCGGGGTTCAACTGCTCGATCGCGCGATAGATCTTGAGCGGGCCGTAGAGATCCTCGGCATCGAACCAACCGCCAACCGTCAGCACCGCCGGCGCGACTTTGCGCAGGTGCGGCAGCAGGTTGCGCGCCTGCCAGAACGAGTCGTAGTTCGGATGGGCCAGCAGCTCGTTCCAGTACGGCACGCGCCCCTTGAAGAGCGTGGCGTCGATGTTCTTCAGCGGCCCGAGGCCGAGGAAGAAGTCGTAGCCGTCCTGCACGGTGAGCTCGACCGCGCTCGGTCGTCGCTCGGAAGTCGGTCCTGGTCGCGGCACGCCGAAGCCGTTCAGGAACCAGAACGCGTGCGGCAGGAACAGCGCGCCATGGTGGCGGAAGTCGTCGAAGAACCAGTCGGCGATGGGAGCCTGCGGCGAGGAGCACTTGAGCGCCGGATGGGCGTCGATCATCCCGGCAGCGGCATAGAAGCCGGGGTAGCTGATCCCCCACATGCCGACGCGGCCGTTGTTCGCCGGGACGTTCTTCACCAGCCAGTCGATGGTGTCCCAGGTGTCGGTCGACTCGTCGGTGCAATTCGCCACCTCGTCGCCCAGCACCACCGGATCCGGCGCCCGTTGCGGCCGCATGTCGACGAACTCGCCTTCGCTGCGCCAGCAGCCGCGCACGTCCTGGTGGACGACGATGTAGTCGCGCAGCGGAAAGCCGGCGCTCGGTCCGAGCGAGTCGGGGAACTTGTCCTCACCGTAGGGCCCGCACGAGTAGGGCGTGCGGCGCATCAAGATCGGGTGCGTTTCGGCCGTCGAGTCCTGCAGCAGGCTCGACTTCGGCAGGTAGATCGCCGTGAACAGCGACGTGCCGTCGCGCATCGGCACCATCCGCTCCCACTTCGCGTAGCGGTCGCTCCACGCAGGCGCCGACGGAACCGGCGCTGGCACTTGCGCCAGGAACATCACGAGCACGGACCCGAGCACCATCCTGCAGCCTCCAGCGAAGCGCTCCGGTACGGGCGCGAGCGGCGCAGGTTACGTCAGTCGTTGGTAGCGGCCAGCAACGCCGGCAGCCGGACCGAGGCCGGCAGCAGCGCGTTCGCCGCGGCGAGGTGGCGGCGCACCGCTGCGGCGTGATCCGCATCAAGCGCCGGCATGCGCCACGCCAGCAGCAGATGAAGCATCGGATCCCCGGGCGACTCGATCGCCGCGCATTCCCATGCGTCGATGGCGTCGATCCGCTCGCCGCACCGCCACAGCGCCAGCCCGAGCAACATCCCCGTGGCCGGCGGCAGCTCCTCCGCACCGAAGTCGGCGGCGAGCATCCTCACCTCGGCGGCGCCGTTGGCCAGCAGCGCCGCACGGATCGCGTCGCGTTGCGGCTCAGGATCGAGCGCGCGCGCCATCCGCAGCAACGCATCGCGTGGACCGCGGCGATCGGAATGGTGCGCCGCCTCGGACCAGAGATCGAACAGGCTCGCCAGGGCCGTCGGCTGGGCCACGCCCGCGCAGCGACGCAACCGCTCCGGCTCCGCCTCGTCGCCCCACGCGAAGGCGAGACCGCGGCGCGCGAACGCGACCGCAAGCTGCGCCTCGAAGGTCACCCACGCCGTGAAGCCGTCCGCTTCCGAACGCGGCGGGACGAGCTCGGCGCACTCGGCGCGGATCGCCGCGACCACGTCGCGCGCGAGCGGCTCCGACCGTGGCGACCCGTCGACCGCTGGCGCGCCACGCCGACCGACGATCCATCCGACCGCCGCGCACATGAGGGCGACGAGCAGCGTCCGTACGACCGTCCGCACCACCGCTTCCCTACCCATCGCGCGGCTCCGTCTGCGACCCGCCGTCGCCGGCGCCCGCCGCTTCGTCGCTGAGGCCGAGCAGCGCGCTCGCTTCGGCCCTTGCCCGCACCATCTCGGCGTCGCGCGGATCGGTGAGGAGATCGGCTTCGTTGAAGTGATCGAGCGCCGACTCGATCGCGCCGAGCTGGTGGCACGCCATCGCCAGGAAGTAGTGGTCGAACGCGCCGCCGCCCCGAGGCAGCTCGCAGGCGGCCTCCAGCACTTCGACCGCGCGGTCGAATTCACCGACGCGGTAGCAGGCGACACCGCGGGTGTTCTCGTGCCAGGAGTTGCCGGGCTCGATCGCGCACGCCCGCTCCGCCAGCTCGAGCCCCTGGCCCGGGCGGCGCTGCGCCGGATCGCCGCCGTTCACCAGTTCCCACGCCAAGTCGTTCACGAACTCGGCGCTCCACGGCTCGAACTGCACCGCGCGTCGCAACCCCGCGATCGCCTCCGCGTACTGCCCGCGCATCGCCAACGACGCCGCGTGGTGGTCGACGATGGCGGCATCGTCGGGCCAGGCCGCGATCGCGCGATCGAGCGCCTCGAACGCGCGCTTGGGGTTCTTCATCTCGTAGCAGGCGGTCGCCAGCAGGTCGCGCGCGTCGGGGTTGTCGCCGATCTTCAGGCTGCGTTCGCACGACCCGATGGCGCGCGGGTACTCCTCGAGGCCGAACCACGCCTGCGCGACGCCGGCGGCCGCGCGCGCCAGCGTCGGCTCGAGCTTGAGCGCGCGCTCGAAACGGCCGCGCGCCTCGTCGAAGTAGCGACCGCGCAAGAGCGCGACGCCGAGCGCGCAGGCGATCTCCGCGTCCTCGGGCGCCTGCCGTTCCGCCGCCTGCAGCAGCGCGATCGCCTCCGACGCGTCGTCCGGCGTCCGCAACACCAGCTCCGCTTCGAGCAGCAGCGCGCGCCGTGATTCGGGGCGCAGCGCGCGCGCGCCAGCGACGCGTTCGCGCGCACGGACCACACCCTCCGGCGGCTGACGGGCGAGCAGCTCCGCCGCCGCGATCTGCGCATTGAAGTCATCGGGCCGCGCTTCGAGGCTGCGATCGAGGACGCGCAGCGCCGCATCGGCGAGTCCGACACCATCGAGTGAGCGTGCCAGCAGGAGCTCGGTCGCCGCCGGCCAGGCCGCCGCGAGCGACTCCGCCGCGAGCGCCCGCAGCGCGACCAGATCGCCGGCCGCAGCCGCCGCCCGCACCCGTAGGCGGATCGGATCGGGGTCGACGGCCGAAGCCCGCTCGTCGAGCCGAGCCACCAGGGCGGCATCGCCCCGCCGCCGCTCGATCGCGCTCCACTCGTCGAGAATTTGCGCCAGCTCGGGCGCCGTGGCAACGCTCGTCGGCAGTGAATCGATGCAGTCCGAGAGGCGCGCCGTGAGCTGATCGGGCCGCGGCCGCATCAGCGTCGAGGCGAAGCAGTCATCGCCCACGCGCAGCGACCAGCCGAGTTCGCGAGCCGCTTCGTCTGCCGGCGACGCTGGCGGAAGCGTGGCTGGCGACTCGGTCGTGAGCTTGGTCGGCGGCGTCACGCTGCTGTCAGCGACCGTGAGCCGCCCGATCGCGTAGGCGCCGAACCCGGCGGCGAGCGCGACCAGCAGCGTGCCGCCGACGTGGCCGGCGGCGACGGGGCCGGGGCCGGGGCCGGCGGCGACTGGGCCTGCGGAAACAGGTCGCGAGGCGGGTGAATCCGGCGTCGGTGGAACGGCCATCGGGCCGGCACTCTACGCCGCCCACGAGCGAGTCGGTCGCTTCAGCCTGCGGCTCGATGCCTCAGCGCATCGCGCCGTCGTCATCGCACTGCCCGAAGCAACAGCCGACCCGCTGCGTCAGGTCGCGGAAGGCCGGATGCAAGTCCGATCCGAACTCCTGTTCGAGCGTGGCGAGCGTGAAGCGGGCGTACTGCTTCTTCGACAGTTCGGCGAAGCTGCGGTCGAGCGGATCGTGGTCGATGTAGCGGCCAAAACAGCGATCGCAGAAGCGGCGGTAGAGCTTGGTGTTGAGCACGAAGGCGTGCCAGAGGCGGTCAATCGATTCGACCTGCTGGATCGGCTGGCCGGGTCGCGCGAACGGGATCGCGGAGAGCCATTGGAGGAGACCATCGAAGAGCGAGGCTGCGGTGGCGCGGTTGAGGCCGTAGTGCTGGACGGCGGTGTCGAGGACGGGGGAGTAATCAAACGCAGTGCGCATCGGGTCGCAAAGGCGGCGGCCCGCCATTGGTTCTGCGCGATCGAGCGCCGTTGGCGAGGCCGAGGCAAGTACAGCGGCAGGTCCAGCAGAAGCATGAGGATGCGTCATCGGTTGCTCCAGGAAACGATTCGGCGACTTCACTCGCCGACACTGACGCGCGGCCGGGATGCGAATCAAGGCACGACGATGGTGACCGCGGACGAGTCATAGAGAGGGCCGCGGCCGGCGCGGTTCTGGGCGTAGCCGATCAGGGTGAACTCCATGCCGCTCAGCGAAGGATCGGCGTCGCCGCAGAACTGCAGCTCTCCGTTGCTGTCGAAAGACACCACTTGCAGCGCCTGAAACACTTCGACGCCGTCGAAGTCGATCCACGCGATCAACCCGAGCAGACCCGGCTCGCCGCCGCGCAGATCGACGAACACGGTGTCGCCGATCGCGGGTGCCTCGGGATCGGCCTGCAGCCAGAGGTCGTTGCCGGCGAAGGCGGCCACGCGGCCGCCCTTGGGCTGGCTGAAGCGCGGGGAGGGTGCGCCGATCACGAGGTCGGGGATCGAATCGCCGTTGAGGTCGGAACCACCCGAGAACGACCAACCGAAACCACCAATGTCGTATTGGTGCCGAGATTCGACGAGTGGAACGGGTAGCTCACCAGCAGGATCGATGACGCGCCCACGGGGAGCGCGATGCCGCCGCTGTCATCGGCGGCCATGCACACCATCGCCGCGCCGCCGTTGATCAGGTAGGGCCACATCAGGACGTGGCGCACGCCGGAGCCGGGGATGGCTCCTTTTGCATGCCACCAAGTTTTGCTGCGGAGAGGAAACGCCACCTGTTCCGCCGGGTCGTGGTGGGCATTCCAGTTGGCGAGGTGCGGATCGACAATCACCGTGGGCGGCGTGCTCGTCGTGGAGGGCAGGACGCCGGGTGGATAGAGGCTCTGCTTCAGGATCGAATCGAGTCCGGCGAGGTCGAGCAGCGACTCCTTCATCAGTTGATGAAAGGTCGCCGGGAAACCCGACCCCGCCGGCGGCGTGTAG
>SIAN01000013.1 GCA_009691715.1 Planctomycetota bacterium | reverse complement strand
AACGCCGAGAAAACAGAACGAGTCCCAGATGTTGCCGATCGCGCCGCCGAGGATGCCGCCGAGCGCGAGTCGGGCGCCCCACTGCCCCGCCGGCAAGCTCGAGAGCAGGAAGAAGATCACGAGCACCGCCAGCGGGCGCACGATGCGCAACTCTTCGGAGTACTCCTGGAACGCGCCCCACATCATTCCCGGGTTCAGAATCGCCCTGAACTTGAGCCACGTTCCGGCGATCGGTTCGGTCCTGCTCGGCGGCAAGAGCGCGAGATCCGCGAGCGTTTTGTAACGGGACGGATCGACTCCGAGCCAGGCGAAGACCCGCTGCTTCGACCAGAGGTCGAGCGCGAGGATCACCAGCGCGACGCCCCAGAAGAGCGTCGAGCGCCAAGCGGTCCCGCGCACAGGCGGCTTGGCGCAGTCGATCGGCCGCTCAGCCATGCGCAGCTCAACTCTGCGATTCGTGCGTCTGCTGGCATTCGACGCAGAAGCGGGCGAAGGGCAGGATCTCTAGACGAGCCAGCGGGACCGGTGTCTGGCAAACCTCGCAGACGCCGAAGGTGCCGTTGTCGACGCGCACCAGCGCGTCGCCGACCTCACGAGCGAGGACCTCTTCACTTTCGATCAGGCCGAGCGTGAAATCCTGCTCGTAGTTGTCGGTGCCGGTATCGGCGACGCTGTCGGAGGAGTTGTCCTGCGCGGTGACCTTGAGCGCCTCGTCCTGCATCATGTTCAGGTCGGAGGCCAAGCGTTCACGCCGCTGCGTGAGCAGTTCGCGGAAGTGGTCGAGTTGCTGCTTGGTGAGCTCGGCCGAACGACGCTTCTTCGCGCCGCCGTCGATCGCCACCTTCTCCTCAGCGACCGGGCTGAGGCGGGCGACCGTCATCTTGCTGCCCTTCGCGCCCGGCTTGAGCGTCGAGATTTGCATCACCTGGATCCGGCGCGGCGGTGGAGCGGCCGCAGCAGCCTTCGCGGCCTTCTCCGCCGCCTTGCCCTTCGCGCCGCTCGCCTTCGCGGGCGCGGCCGACTTTCCAGCGGCAGTCTTGCCCGACGCAGCACCCGCTCCGCCGCCCGCGCTCTTCGCGTCGCCGCCATCCTTCACGTTCGACTGCTCCCGGTTGTTCTTGGCGCGAGCTGGCTTGAGGATCGTGGCCGCGCCCTTCGCGGCGCCGCCTTTCGCCGCGCCCTGCTTCGGTGCGACCGGCGGCGGCTTCGTGCCGGACTTCCCAGCGGGCTTCGCCGACGCTTTCGCCCTCGCGACTGCGGTCTCGACGGCAGCCGCCTTCGCGGCGGGGCCTTTCGAACCGGACGCTTTCGGCGTGCTCGGCGCGGTGGTGGTACCGGCCGGCTTTGACGAGAGCTTCCCGGCGAACTTGCCTGGGGCGGCCGTCGGCTTCGGCGCCGGGCTACTCGCCGGGCTACTCGCCGGGCCACTCACGGAGGAAACCACCCGCACCGGGATCGGCGGCACCGACTTCGATGCGCGCCGACCTTCGTTCTTGACCGTGACCTTGTCGAGGATCGGCTTGGATACGGGTGCCTTGGCAGGGAACCTGTTCATGTGCGGACGCACCTCAAGCGCGCCCCGGGCACGGTCCTGATCCTGCTCGCGTGGATTCGCCTTTGTCATTTGTCAGATAAGAAGTTACGACGACAATGAAAGGTCGACAGCGGGGCGCGGCACTTTAGGAAGCACCTCCCGGCAGTCAAGGGGCAAGAGGCCGCAGGATGGCGGAAGCACCGGTCACGACGGTCGAGCGATTCCTGCAGTGGGCCAGCGTGGAAGCCGGCCTGCAGCCGCTCTCCGTTGCCGCCTACGGCCGAGACCTGCGCGCGTTCCTGCGATGGCAATCGGCTCCGACACCGTTCCGATCGGTGGGCGGAGCGCAGATTCGCGCCTTCCTCGCCTCCGAGCATGCACGCGGACTCGATCCGCGCACAGTGGCGCGCCGACTCACGGCGCTACGCCTTGTCTATCGCCTCATCGGATCGGAGGAGCCGTGCCTCGATCCCACTCGCACCGTTCCCCGGCCGTCGCTCCGCGCGCCGTTGCCGAAGCTCCTGACTCGGGTCGAGATCGCGCGGCTCCTGGCACTGCCAACGCCGGCGACGCCGCTCGGCCTTCGCGAGCGCCTCATCGTCGAGTGGCTCTACGGGACCGGTTGCCGGGTCTCCGAGCTCGCCGACCAACCGCTCTCCGACATCGACCGCGAACTCCGCGTCGCCCGCTGTCTCGGCAAAGGCGGGAAGGAGCGGCTCCTCTTGCTCAATCCCCCGACGATGACGGCGCTCGACGACTGGCTGCGAAGTGGGCGCCCCCGCCTCGCCGGAACCGAGTCGGGAGATTCGCTGCTCCTGTCGAAAAGTGGCCGCCCGCTCGAGCGGACGCGCCTGTTCGGGATGATCCGCCAACGGGCTCTCCGCGCCGCCATCGTGCGCCCGGTTTCGCCCCACATGCTGCGCCACTCGTTCGCCACCCACCTGCTCGAGGGCGGTGCCGACCTGCGCGTGGTCCAAGAGCTGCTCGGCCACGCCAGCCTGGCCACGACGCAGGTCTACACCCATGTCGAAACCTCCCGCCTGCGCGCCGCCCACCAGAGATTCCACCCACGTGCCTGACGGTCAGTCCGCCGGCCGCGAACGGTGGAGTTGCTGCCACACCCGTTCGGCGAGCGCCTCGCCGATTCCGGCGACGGCCGCGATCTGCTCGCGCGACGCCGCCTTCACGCCACGCAGGCCGCCGAGCCCGATCAGGAGCGCGCGCACCCGCTTCGCGCCGAGCCCATCGATGCCGGCGAGCTCGCCCCGAAGCGCGCCACGCGAGCGGAGCTGGCGGTGGTACGAGATCGCGAAGCGATGCGCCTCGTCGCGCACTCGCTGCAGGAGGAAGCACGCCTCGTCGTCGGGCGGCAACGCGATCGGATCGGCGACGCCCGGCCGCACGACGTGATCGACCTCGCCCACCTGGAGCGCAAGTCCGCGCCCGCGCCGCTCCGGTTTGACGATGCCGGCGAGCTCGACCACGACGCCGAGCTCCTGCAGCACCCCCACCACCGCCGCGATCTGCGGCCGCCCGCCATCGAGCAGCAGCAGGTCGGGCGGCGCCGAGCGGCTCGAACGGAAGCGGCGCCGCACGATCTCGCGCATCGCGCCGAAGTCGTCGTTGCCAGCGGTCGTCCGCACCCGGAAGCGACGGTACTCAGACTTCTCCGGCCGACCGTCGACGAAGACGATCAAACTCGCCACCGGCTCGCCGCCCTGCAGGTGAGAGATGTCGATGCACTCGATGCGCCGAGGCGACTGCGACAGACCGAGCCTCCGCTTCACGTCCTCGAGGACGCGCAGCTCAATCGACTCCTGATCGCGCGCTGTCTTCAGGGCCAGCTCGGCATTGCGGTTCGCCATCTCGATCGCGCGCTGCCCGGCGCCGCCACGCGGCACAACCACGCGCACCGGCTTCCCGCGCCGCTCGCTCCACAATTCCGCAAACGCGTCGAGCGCGTAGGCCGGCACCGCGAGAAGGACCTCGTCGGGCAGCGGCCGCCCGCCGGCGTACCACGCACCGAGAAAGGTCGAGAGCGCCTCATCGTCAGGCAGGTCGGTCTGGAACGAGAACGGATGGCTCGTCAGCAGCTTGCCACCGCGGAATTCGAGCAGGCAGAGTTCGACGCGCCGACCGCGGCGATGGAAGCCGAACGCGTCACGATCGGCGAAGCGCTGGATCTCGACCGCCTGCGCCTCGGTTGAGGTCGAGAGGAACGAGATTCGATCGCGCAGCACCGCGGCGCGCTCGTACTCGAGCTTGGCGGCAGCGTCGCTCATGTCGGTCTGCAGCCGTTCGAGCAACTGCCCCGTATCGCCCTGCAGCACACGCACCGCCGATTCGAGCAACTCGGCGTACTGCTCGGGCGTGACCTTGCCGACGCAGGGCGCGCAGCACATGCCGATCTGGTGCTTCAGGCACGGCCGCGTCCGGTTCGCGAACTCGCTGTCGCGGCAGTCGCGCAGCGGGAAGACCGTGCGCACCATCCGCAGCGTGGTCCGGATCGCGCGCGCCGAGGCATACGGACCGAGATAGCGCGCACCGTCCTTGCGCGGGCGGCGGACCGGGACGATCGCCGGGAACGGGTGCTTGCCGTCGATCCGCAGTTGCAGGAACGACTTGTCGTCCTTGAGGCGGATGTTGTAGCGCGGCTGGTGGATCTTGATGACGTTGTTCTCGAGCAGGAGCGCTTCCTTCTCGGAATGGGTCACGACGATGTCGACGTCGGCGACGCGCTGCTCGATGAAGCGCACGAACAGGCGTCCGTCGCCGCCCGGCTGGAAGTAGCCGCGCACGCGCTCGCGCAACGACTTCGCCTTGCCGACGTAGAGCACCTCGCCGGCGACGTCCTTGAACAGGTAGATGCCCGGCTCGCGCGGCAGCGCGTCGACCTTCGCCAGCAGCGCGGCGCGGTTCATCCGAGCTTCAGATCCTCGAGTTCGAGCGCGCGGATGCGGTCGCGCAGTTGCGCTGCCTTCTCGAACTCGAGCTTTTCAGCCGCGGCGATCATCTTCTGGCGCAGTTCGCCGATCTCTTGGCGCAGCGCCTCGCGGTCCTTGCGTGGACCGGCGCGGCGCGGCGGCGGAGTGTCGAGCACCGCATGATCCTCGCGCTCGGCGAGGTCGAGGATCGCCCGCAGGCTCTTCTTCACCGACTCCGGCGTGATCCCGTGCGCCTTGTTGTGCGCCTCCTGGATTGCGCGGCGGCGGTTCGCTTCGCCGATCGCCATGCGGATCGAGTCGGTCTCCTTCTCCGCGTAGAGGATGGCGCGACCGTTCACGTTGCGCGACGCGCGGCCGAAGGTCTGGATCAACGACGTCTTGCTGCGGAGGAACCCCTCCTTGTCGGCGTCGAGGACCGCGACCAACGCGACCTCCGGCAGGTCGAGCCCTTCACGCAGCAGGTTGATGCCGACCAGCACGTCGAAGGCGCCGGCGCGCAACTGATCGAGGATCTCCGTGCGCTCGAGCGTGTCGATGTCGCTGTGGAGGTACTTCACCCTCACGCCGAGGCCGCGGTAGTACTCGGTGAGCTCCTCCGACATGCGCTTGGTCAGCGTCGTGACCAGCACTCGCTCGCCCGCTGCGACCGCGCGCTTGATCTCGCTCAGCAGGTCGTCGACCTGTCCGCGCGCCGGCCGGATCTCGACCGGCGGATCGAGCAGGCCGGTTGGCCGGATGATCTGCTCGACGACGCGGCCCGCCGACTTCTCGAGCTCGAACTTGGCGGGCGTCGCCGAGACGTAGGTCACCTGATGGACCAGCTTCTCGAACTCATCGAAGCGCAGCGGCCGGTTGTCGAGCGCGCTCGGCAGTCGGAAGCCGTACTCGACCAGCGTCGTCTTGCGCGCCTGATCGCCGCGGTACATGCCGGCGACCTGCGGCACCGACTGGTGCGACTCGTCGATCACCAGCAGGAAGTCCTCGGGGAAGTAGTTGAGCAGCGTGGCGGGCGGGTCGCCGGCAGGACGTCCATCGAGGTGGCGCGAGTAGTTCTCGATGCCGGGGCAGGTGCCGGTTTCCTGCAGCATCTCGAGATCGAACCGCGTGCGCTGTTCCAGGCGTTGCGCCTCGAGCAGCTTGCCCTTGCCCTTCAGCTCGACGATCCGCAGTTCGAGCTCGGCCTCGATCGCCTCGCGCGCTCGTTTCAATTCGTTCGCTGGCGTGACGTAGTGGCTGGCCGGCCAGATCGTGACCTTGCCCGGCTCGCCCAGGATCTCGCCGGTCAAGGGGTCGAGCGCGACCAATTGCTCGACCTCGTCGTCGAACAACTCGACGCGGATCGCGCGGCTCTCCTCGTAGGCCGGGAAGATCTCGATCACGTCGCCGCGCACGCGAAAGCTGCCGCGCTTGAACTCGTAGTGGTTGCGCTGGTAGTGGATCGCCGCGAGTTGGCGCAGCAGCCCGTCACGTTCGACTCGACCGCCCTTCTCGATCGTGACCGACATCTCCTGGTACGCGCCGGGCGAGCCGAGACCGTAGATGCACGACACCGAGGCGACGATCAGGACGTCGCGGCGCTCCAGCAGCGAGCGCGTCGCCGAGTTGCGCATCCGCTCGATCTGTTCGTTGATCGCCGAGTCCTTTTCGATGTACGTGTCGGTGCGCGGGACGTACGCCTCGGGCTGGAAGTAGTCGTAGTAGCTGACGAAGTACTCGACCGCGTTGTCAGGGAAGAGCGACTTGAACTCGGAGTAGAGCTGAGCGGCGAGCGTCTTGTTGTGCGCCAGCACCAGCGTCGGTTTCTGCACACGCTCGACCACCGACGCCATGGTGAAGGTCTTGCCCGAGCCGGTGATGCCGAGCAGCACCTGGTGGCGCGCGCCCGCGTTGATCTGGGTCGCCAGCGCCTCGATCGCCTGTGGCTGGTCGCCGGCCGGGCGGAACTCCGAGACGAGGCGGAACGCGCTCAACGCTGCGGTGCGAACGCGGCGGCAGCGGCAAGGTCGCCGCGCGCCCGGGCGCGATCCGCCTCGGCGGACAATGCCGACGCGAGCTCGGCTTGCGCTGCTGCATGGTCGAGCACCAACGGCGGCAACAGCAGCGCGGGGAGCACGAAGCGTGGCGCGGACTCGACCGATTCGACCACGGCACCGTGCAACGTCGCGATCGAGGACGACCGCGCCGAATTCTGCGAACCTGAAAAGCGGCCGAAATCGAGGTCGAGCCACGGCCGTCGCGTCCGGCGCTGCAGTCGCGGCCGATCCGTGTTCGAGCTGTCGCGCTTCGAATCGCGACCGAAGCCCTTCGTGGGCGACCCTTCGACCGTGCCGCCCATCGGCGTCAGCGGGATCGGCCCGATCGACTCGAGCGGTCGCGTGCCGAAGCTCTCAAGCCCGCGATCGCCGAACGTCGCCAGCCCGCGGCCGTCGCCGCTGTTCGTGTGGCCGGCAACTTGGCGTGCCGACACGGCGCTCGACAACATGGCAGCGACGACACACGCCGCGCCGACGCAACTGAATCGGCCCATGCGCTGTGCAGCCATCCGGCGCTCCCTTGGGTCAGCAGACGCGACGGATGATAGTGGGAGCCGCCGGTCGGGCAAGGTGAGCGCGAGCCCGACGATCGCGTCGCGTGACGCCCGGCGCCGAATCGCGGACGCGGGCGCCCGGCCGCTCCGGCGGCGCCAGCTCATGCGGCGCCAGCTCATGCGGCGCCAGCTCAGCCGGCGGTGAGGACCTCGACGCCGATGTGGCTCGCGCGGAGGTACTCGATCGCCTTGTCGACCTCCGACTGCTCGCCTTCGAGTTCGAGCAACACGATCCCGATCTCGTCGGTGATCTGGGCGCGACGGATGTTCGGGATCACGTTGAACTGCCGCCCGAGCAGGTAGAGCACCGGATCGCGAATCTTCTCCTTCGGAAACGTGCAGTTGAGCTGCCGCCGAATCGCCGCCATCCAAGGCTCCCGTCATCCCGCTGATCCGCGCGGATCGTTCCGAACGATCGCGCAACAACGGCGAAACTACCGCACGGCTCGGCGAGTCGCGCGGCGGATTCGCGCCGTCAGAGCTCGCGGCCGTCAGCGTGCGAAGGGATCGGCCACGTCGAACGGCGAATAGTCGACCAGCCAGGCGCGCAGGTCATGCTCGAACCGGGTCGGGTCGAACCGACCGCGGCGGCCCCCATTGCCTGGCAGGAGTCCGCTACCCGGCGCGCCGCCTGCCGCGGGAGGATCCCCTTCCGGAGCGGGATCGGGAGGGTCGCCGCCGTCGCCGCCGTCGCCAGCACCCCCACTTGGCGGAGGTGGCGTCGGACTGCCGCCGCCCGTGCCATCTTGCGCTCGCTGCTCCACCAAGAAGTCGCGATCGAGATCGAGCAGTTCGCGCAGCACTCCCGTGCGCTGGTCATCGCGCACGAGCAGCCAGTGCGCGCGCGCAGCGGTGAGCTCACTCGCCACGCGTTCGAGGAGCAGGTCGCGATGGCGATCGCCACGTTCGATCTCGCTGGCGTCGCGCCACAATTCGGCCACGTCGTCACGCCGATGCTGCGGCACGACCTCGGCAAGCGGGCGATCGAGCGTCATCGCGCAGAAGAGCAGCCCGCGCTGGAAGAGATCGGTGTCGCGCCACAGCGGCAGCGCATCGGCCACCGCGCCGGCCGCCTCCCGATCGCCGATCCTCGCGAGCGACAACAGCGCTGCCGACTTCGCCGGGTGCGCCGCCGGCCCGAGCGCAATCGTCCGCAAGTGCGGCAGGAATCGCTGCTGGTCGACCAGATCGGACACGCACAACGCGGCAGCGGCACGTGACTCTTCCGAGAAGTCACCCTGCAAAGCGCGTTCGAGCCACGCCTTCGATTCGGGAGTCGCGATGTGTGCGAGCGAGGCGACCGCGGCCACCGCCTGCTCGCGCTCGCGGAGCATGAGCTCACCGAGCCGCCCCACGACCGCCGGTTCCGAGAACGCTCCGAGCGCGACCGCGTAGTCCGAGATCTCGCGGCGGTCGGGCTGGAACGCGAGCAACGGCTGAAGCAGGATCGGATCGCCGAGACGCGCCGTCGCGCAGAGAGCGGCCCGGCGGAGCTTTTCGTCGCGCACCTGCCGCCCATCGAGGAAGCGCGCCACCAGCGCGGGTGCGGCCGGGTCACCCGACTCCCCCAGCGCGACCAGCATGCAACTGCGTAGCCGCGCGCTGCGTTCGACCTGCAGCGGGGCCTTCAGCAGTGCCGCCAAGCCCGGAATCTTGCGCGCAGCGGCGCACAGCACCGCCGACTCGCGCACCGTCGCGAGAGACGCGTCCGTCACGAGACGCCTCAGCGTGGCCGAGAACTCAGGAATCAACGGCCCGCGACCGCGCGCCAACGCCAGCAACGCCGCGCGCGAAGGCTCTTCCGCGCGTGCATCGTCGAGGAACCAGCGCTCGAGCTGGGCGACCGCGGTCGCATCGCCGATCGCGCCAAACGCGAGGCATGCGTTGCGCACCTGCTTCGCGTCCGACGAGCGCCGCAGCACATCGAGCAACGCGGGCATCGCCGGCTGTCCGATCGCCACCATCCGCCGGACCGCGCGCCGGCGCAACTTCGGGTCGCCGTCGCCGAGCTCCTGGACGCACTCCTCGAGCGAGATCTTCTCCCTCGCATTCAGGTCGCGCGTCGTCGGGCGAAGGAAGTCATCGCGCGCTGCCGCGGGCCATGCCGCGACGGCCAACAACAGTGCCACGCTCGCCCGAATGACCTGCATCGATCGACCTCACCAGCCGCCACGATCCGTGTCTGCAGTAGAGGCAAACTCGGTCGGCGCGCTGCAGAAAGAGTAGTCACGTCACCGCCGTCGGCAATCGCCGAGGCGGGACCCCGCCCGTGCATCCGGCTGCCGGACCCGGGCCGCGCGACCGGGAACGCCGGTCCGAGGCGCCCATTCGCCCCGGACCGGCTGATGGGTCACCCGATGAGCTCGATCGCGATGGGCGTGCCGAACGCGCGCCCGTCGAAATCGTAGGCCTGCGCAAAGACCGTGAGCACCACCCCAGGCGGCGCCGGATCGAACAGCACGAACGCATGGCCGGCAGCGTCGGTCTTGGAATACGTCCACGGCAGATCCGCCAACGACGCCGAGAACAGCGGGTCATTCGGATCGAGCAGCAATCCGAAGAAGCCCTTCCCGGGCCAAGCCAACGAGTCGCCGCGCTTGAACGAAAGTGTGACGATCAGCAGGTGGTTCGGCGGACCGTCGAGGTCGACTTGCGCCTGCACGTTCCCCGCGACCAATCGCGGCGTAATCCGTGCCGCGAGGAACTCGACCGCCCCGTCCACCAGATCGAGCGCGTCGATTTCGGGCGTCCCGCCGAGGAGAAGCGCCGACTCCGAGAGGAGCACTTCTCCGCCGTTCAAGTCGCGGAAGGTCGTCGCGTCGTCCGTCGACGGGCTCTGCACGGAAAAGCAGAGCGCGCCATTCTTGTCCATCGCGATGCCGAGCGTGTCGGTGCACTTCTGCGTCTTTTTCAACGCCGTGCTGATCCGTGCGTCGATCTGGGTCTCCGTGAGCACGACGCTCGCGGTCGTCCGCGACGGGTCCCACACGACGATCGAGCCGTCGGTCACCACGTTTGCGACGTCGGTCGAGAGCAGCGCCGACGCCTCATCGTCGCCGAAGCTCATGTAGACCCTGCCATCGATCGCGACGTGCAGCGCATCGAGGTCCTGCTGCCCGTCCGTGAGGCCGAACCACGCAGCGATCTGCGACTCGGAGAAGACCAACTGCAGCGTCCCGTCCTCTTTCAGGCGCATCACGTCGCCGTCGAGCCACGGCCCGTGGGTGGTGTTGAACGATATGTAGACGTCCGACACCTCACCGTTCGACTGTCCGACCCAGACCGCATCGATGTCCTTCCAGTCATCGGTCGCGCCATCGCCGTTGATGTCACCGCCGAAGCAGGCGCCGGTCGCGATCGACAGCCACGGCACGCAGCGGCCGAGCCCCGGATCGAACCGCGCCAACTCGGTGTCGGCGAGCGTGCCCCACGGCGCCGTCGCTGACGCCGACAGCGAAAAAATCGGACTCTCCTGCGCCACCGCACCGCCCGCAAGCGTGACGAAAGCGATCGCAGCGCGACCCGCTCGCAGCCCCAGACAAATGTTGCGTTCACGCATCGTGCATCTCCTTGAAGCCGGCGCGCGCCCTATGCGCGGCCAGCGGCGAGAAGACGCCACCTCGCGGAAGAGGTGACCGCCGTCACTCCCCGAACGGGAATGGCTGGACATCCCGCACCGACACCGCACCGCTCGCGAGGAGGTGGAGGCGATCGACGCCAAGCGCCACTCCGGCGCACGGCGGCAACCCGCTGCGCAGCGCTCGCAGAAATGGCTCGTGAAGCGGCAGCGCCTCGCCTCCGGCGGCAACCCGCACCGCCTGCTCGTCCCGCAGTCGCCGCTCCTGCTCGTCGGCGTCGCGCAGTTCCTGAAACGCATTGCAGAGCTCGATGCCGAGGACGTAGGCCTCGAAGCGGTTGGCGACACGCGGATCGTCGGGGCAGAGCTCGGCCAGGGCGGCGTGACGCGCGGGATAGCGGCAGAGCAGGGTCGGCTCGCGGCGGCCGAGGTTGGGCTCGATCCGCTCGATGAGGAGGCGAAAGAAAGCGGAGTCGGCCTGTTCGCGAGCGGTGGCACCGACGCGCGGAAGCGCAGCCGGCAACGCGGCGACGAAGGCGATGTCGTCGCCGTCGAGGTAGGGCGCCAGGTCGGTCGACGCGAGGTCACGAAACGCGTCGGCAACCGGCAGCCAGCGCGGCGGCGCGGCAAGATCGCAGCGATGGCCGCCGCGCGCGACGGCGGTCCCGCCGGTTCCCAGCGCGCGCACCGTCGCCGCGAGCAGTTCGCCGACGTCGCGACCGATCGCCTCGAGCGGCTCCCAGGCGCGGTACCACTCGACCAGCGTGAACTCGGGCGAATGGAGCGGCGAGTCTTCGTCGCGGCCGTCGCGGTAGGCGCGGCCGAGCTGAAAAAGTCTCTCGTGCCCGCGCGCGAGCAGTCGCTTCATCGCGTACTCGGGCGACGTCGCGAGCCAGAGCGGACGCGCCCCGTCGCGGCCGTGGAAGGTGGTTACAAACGGCAGGAGGTGCGGCTCCTGGCCGGGGGCTGCAAGGAGGGTGGGTGTCTCGACTTCGAGGAATCCACGCTCGTAGAAGAACGTCCGCAGCGTGCGTAACAGTTGGTCACGTACGTGCAGTTCGCGCCGCCGCTCGCTCCATTCTGGGACGCTCCATTCCGCGATCTCGCCGGGTCGAAGCGTCGGAACGCCGACCACACGGACGCTCTGCGCGACGAATCCACGCTTGGTCCGCTCGGCGTCGACTTCGACCAGCGCGCCGAGCGGCGGCACCGCACCCGTGACGAACACACGGGTGGCGCCCGAAGCATCGAGCAAGACGAACGAGTGCGGCGCGGAATGGAGCAGCCGATCGACCACGCGACCTGCGATGGTCCCGCTGCTGTTCAGCGCAAAGTCACGGATCAGCTGGCGCGCCACGAGGCAGCACTCCCGCCGCTACCGTCGCTCCCGTCGCTCACGGCACGATGCGATAAAGCATGCGCGGATACGGGATGCACTCGCGCACGTGGTGCGTGCCGCAGATCCAAGCGGTGGTCCGCTCGACTCCGAGGCCGAAGCCGGCATGCGGCACGCTGCCGTAGCGGCGCAGGTCGAGGTACCACTCGAAGGCCTCCTTCGGCAGCTTGTGCTCGGCGATCATCCGTTCGAGGAAGGCGAGGTCGGTGGCGCGTTCACCGCCGCCGATGATCTCGCCGTAGCCCTCGGGCGCGAGGCAGTCGCAGCCGAGCGCCAGGCGGTCGTCGGCCGGATCGCGTTTGGCGTAGAACGCCTTGATCTGCGCCGGGAAGCGGTGCACCAGCACCGGCCGGTCGAACTCGTTGCTGATCTCCGCCTCGTCGGGCGCGCCGAAGTCGCCGCCCCAATCGAATGGATGGCCCTTCTTCTTCAGCAGCTCGACCGCGTCGTTGTAGTGCATGCGCGGGAACGGCTTCTGGATCGCCTCGAGCTTTGAGACGTCGCGCTCCAGCACCGCGAGCTCGGGCCGCCGGTCCTTCAGCACTGCACCGACGACGGCGACGATCAGATCCTCCATCAGGACCATCACGTCGTCGAGCGTCCCGTACGCGATCTCGGGCTCGACCATCCAGAATTCGCGCAGATGGCGGCGCGTCTTGCTCTTCTCCGCGCGAAAGGTCGGGCCGAAGCAGTAGACCTTGCCGAACGCCATCGCCGAGGCCTCGGCGTAGAGCTGACCGCTCTGGCTGAGGTAGGCCTTCTGGTCTTCGAGGTAGTCGACCTCGAACAGCGTCGTGGTGCCCTCGCATGCCGAAGGCGTGAAGATCGGCGAGTCGACGCAGAGGAATCCGCGCTCATCGAAGAAGTCGCGGATCGCCTTGATGATCCGCGCACGGATGCGCAGCGTCGCGTGCTGCTTCCGGCTGCGGATCCAGAGATGGCGCCGCTCGAGCAGGAACTCCGGCGAATGCTCCTTCTTGGTGATCGGGTAGGGCTCGGCGACGCCGACGATCTCCGCCGACGCGAGGCCGATCTCGACCCCGAGCGTCTGTTTCGGCGATGCCTTCACCACCCCGCGGACGATCAGCGAACTCTCCTGCGGCAGAGCGCCGAGTTTCTCGAACAGCCCCGGCGACGACTTGTCGAGGTCGGGACCGTAGGCGACCGCCTGCACGATCGACGTGCCGTCGCGAACTTCGAGGAAATGCAGCTTGCCGCTCGAACGACGGTTGTAGAGCCAGCCGCGCACCTCGACCGACTCACCGATCCTGCTTGGCAGGCTCTCCGCCGTCGCGACCACGTACGCCCCATCCGCGGTGCTCATGCGTTGGCTCTCGATCTCGACTTGAAGACGGACGCCGACACGGTCGACGACTTCGTGGAAGCGCGGTGCCGCGGAGCCGTGGCACCGCGGGTTCAGGGAAAGATCTCGGTCAGAGGTTTCAGGGCGACCTCGATCAGGCGCCCATCCTCGATCGTCACATGCCCCTTGAACGACATGCCGCTACGACGCGCCTCGACCGGCACCCGGTGCAGTTCGGTGCCGTCATCTCCGACCAGCTCGCCAAGGATGTGGACGTGCTCGAATCCGCGAGCTTCGAGCGAGCGGAGCAGGCGCGCGCCAGGCGCGACCGGTTCACTGCCGGCGCCTCCAGGCGTCCGCGCGCGCAGTTCGTCGACATGCAGTCGCAATTCGTGCAGCTGGCGCGCGAGCATCTCAAGACGCTCCTGGATCGGAAGGAGGTCCTTCGCCTCGGCCGGGACAGGCAGGCTGGCCAGTTGGTCGGCCATTCGCCGGAGCGCGTCCGCGAGGGGGCGCAACCGTTCATCGGACATGGCCGCGTCTGAAATCGTTTTCAGATCGGCAAGCGTCGGCAGCCGATCGAGTCGTCCGAACTCCGAATGGAGCCGATTTTGGCGCATGGCGATCCAGGCGAAACCGCCCGCCATGACCACCGCCAGCACGCCTTCGAACCAGCTCACGCTGCGTCTCCGCCACTCGCCCGACCGGTCGATCGGTTGCGGCGCGTCAGGCTAGGTGCCGGTCCTGACATTTCAAACCGGCTTCGCAGAACGGCATCGACCGCACGTCACCCGCCGCTTTGTGGCGGACGCCTGATTTTGGTCAGGAACGCCTGCGCCGACTTCGCCTCGGGCGTATCGGGGAAGCGGTCGACCAGCTGCTGCAACACCTCGAAGCCCTTGTCGAGATCACGATTGCTCCCCTTTTCGAGGAAGAGCATCCCGAATCCGAACAGGCCAGACGCCTTCGTCACGTTTGCCTGCTGCGCTTCGAGGTAGGCGTTGCGCGCCGCGCGGAAGTGCTCATCTGAACCCGATCCGCGATATCGCTCGGCGAGGACATCGCCGAACAGGAGTTGCGTTCGCGCGCGCTCCTCACCCTCGACGTGGCGCAGCGCGACGATCAGATCGGATTGCGCTTCGGTGGCGAACGCGAGACCTAACAAGACGCGCGCGCGCAAGAGCAGCGCAGGAACGTCGTTCGGTGACTTCTTCAGCGCCCGATCGAGCTCGACCCGCGCGTCTGACAACCGATCGCCCGAATCGGCAATCTCTTGCGCCCGTGCCACGTGTTGCGCGACCTCATGCTCGATCGCGCGTTCAGCGCTCCAGTCGCGATACCAGACGACCGTCAAAGTGATGACGACGGCCGAGGCGACGACCCACGCGACGAGCTGCTTCGGCTCAGGCTTCTTCACTCTGCTCACCCCAATGGCCGGGTTGCCGGCCCGGGGCGAGGATAGACCGCGGTCGCCCCTTATGGCTTCCGCGACTCACGGTGCTCCGTCAACCGCCCTCGGCGGCTTCGGCCTCGTTGCAAACTGCACCCCTCGAGCGCAAGGCGGAGAACTGGACGACCTCGGAGTCGAGGACGGTCCCACACCGATTGCAGATCAACCGGACCTGCACTCGCCCTTCGTCATCGAGGAGTTTCTCTTCGCGCGCATTCAAAATGCTGCACGAACATTCCATTGATCGCATCGACATCGCGAACACCCTCCCGTGTTGTCGAATCGCCATCGCCATCACTCCTCCACCTCGGCGCGCGCACCCCACCGCAATGCGGCGCTCCGAAGCAAACTCACATCTGGCAGGCATCGACCGGGAACCCAAGGCCAACCGCATCCCTGGTGTCGTCATGGTGTTGTCGTGGTCCGTAGGCTCCTTCCGTTTTTCCCGTTTCCCGAGACACCGGCCGGGTACGAGCCCGTTCGGTTTTTGTTGTTTTGTTGTTCGCGATCCATGTTCGGGGCCAGCTTGGCAAACCGCGAGCCGACCTCTGCGTGTTCGATCGAGTGAGCGGTCGTGAAGGTTCCGGAAAACTCGGTCGTGTGCGACCTCGGCACCTCCGCTGTTTCCCTTAACCGGACGCAACTCACGAGAGACTCGACTCCCGGTGTAGGAACCTCTGCGGCCGCTGGTGACACCGCTGTGGCGCGAGGGTGACGCTGCCTCGCCAGTCAGGCTCCCTCGGCAACCGTGGTTACACTACCTCGTTTTGACGCGCGCCCCAGAGACCTTCCTATGGCCGATCCGGCCCCGAAGACGCTCTTCCTGGTGGACGGTGCCGCATTGGCGTACCGCTCCCACTTCGCATTCATCCGCAACCCTTTGGTGACGAAACGAGGCGAGATCGTCTCGGCGGTGTTTGGCTTCACCTCCACCCTGCTTCGGATCCTGGAACGCGAGCGGCCGAGTCACTGGGCGGTGATCTTCGACACCAGTGCCCCGACCTTCCGGCACGAGCGCTACCCCGACTACAAGGCGACCCGCCAGAAGATGCCCGACGAGCTGGTGAGCCAGCTGCCGAGCCTTCGCGCGGTCGTCGCTGCGCTGAACATGGCCTGGATCGAACAGGACGGTCTCGAAGCCGACGACCTGATCGCCGCGCTTTCGCTACGCGCCGCCGCAGACGGCTTCCTCGTGCGGATCGTCTCTGGCGACAAGGACTTCTGCCAGCTCGTCACGCCGAAGATTGCGCTCTACGCCCTCCCGAAGGGCGAGGGTGAACCGGAGATGACTGGCCCCGACGAGGTGCCCGCGCGGCTTGGCGTCCGCGCCGAGCAGGTCGTCGATTACCTCGCCCTGATGGGTGACGCCTCCGACAACGTGCCCGGCGTGCCAAAGGTCGGCGAAAAGACCGCGCGCGAACTGCTCGCGCAATTCGGCAGCCTCGACCAGCTCTACGCGCGACTCGCCGAAGTCAGCAAGCCAGCTCTGCAGAAGAATCTCGCCGAGCATCGCGCAGACGCCGAGCTGTCACGCGACCTCGTCCGGCTCAGCGGCGACCATGACCCGCGCGTCACGCTCGCGCAGCTCGAACGGCAGCCCCCCGATCCAGTCGCCACGCGCGAACTGTTCCAGCGCTTCGAGTTCCAGAGCTTGATCGAGCGCATCCCCGACGCCGGCGCTGCGCCCGCCGCCGCCGCGCGCAACTACCGCGTCGTCCGCGGCGGCAGCGAATTGCGAGCGGCGCTCGCCGAACTGCGCCACGCGCGCATCGTCGTGGTCGACACCGAGACGACCGGCCTCGACCCGCGGCGCGCCGAACTGGTGGGCATCTCGCTCTGCGGCCAGGAAGGGCGCGCTTGCTACATCCCGTTCCGTGAGCCGGGCAGCGGCCTGTTCGCCGCCGCCAGCGGGAAGAGCGGCATCGAGCGTGACGAGGCTTTCGCGGAGCTGAAGGCGTTGTTGGCCGATCCGACCGTGCGCAAGGCCGGCCAGAATTCCAAGTACGACCAGCACATCCTCGAACGCGCCGGCCTGCCGCTCGCGGGCCTCGCCTTCGACACCATGGTCGCCCACTACTGCGTTGCGCCGGGCGCGCCGAGCCACGGTCTCGACGCCCTCGCGCTCCAGTACTTCAAGTTCGTGAAGATCAAGACCAGCGAGCTGATCGGCAGCGGCAAGAAGCAGATCACGATGGACCAGGTCGATGTCGCCAAGGTGGGCGAGTACGCCTGCGAGGACGCCGACTACACCTTTCGCCTGATCGCGCCGCTCGAGGCCGAGCTCGCCGCCGGAAAGGTCGACTCGCTCTTCGCGGAGCTCGAACTGCCGCTGATCGACGTGCTGCGCCGGATGGAGGCGGCGGGTGTGGCGCTCGACGTCGCCGCCCTCGCCGACCTGACGGGCCGTTGCCACCTGCGCGGTGAGGAACTCGAAAAGCAGATCCACGTGCTCGCCGGCGAACCGTTCAACGTCAAGTCGCCGCAGCAGCTGGCCGGAATCCTTTACGAGAAGCTGAAGGTCCACGAACAACTCGGGATCAAGAAGGTGCCGCGCACCGAGACCGGATTCTCCACCAACGCCGAGTTCCTCGAGACGATGGAGGAGCATCCGCTGGTCGCTGCGGTGCTCGAGTACCGCCAAGTCGAAAAGCTGCGCTCCACCTACCTCGAAACGCTGCCCAAGCTCGTGCACCCGCAGACCGGACGGCTGCACACCTCGTTCAACCAGGCAGTGGCCGCGACCGGCCGCCTGTCGAGCTCCGACCCGAACCTGCAGAACATCCCGATCCGCACTCCGCTCGGCCGCGAGATCCGTCGCGCCTTCATCTCCAGTTTCGCGGGCGGGACGCTCCTCTCTGCCGACTACTCGCAGGTGGAATTGCGCCTTCTCGCGCATCTCGCCGACGACGAGCAGTTGCGCGCAGCGTTCGCCGCCGGCGAAGACGTCCACCGGCGCACGGCATCGCTGGTCTTCGGCGTCCCGATCGGAGAGGTCACGACCGAGCTGCGCACCCGCGCGAAGGCGATCAACTTCGGGATCATCTACGGCATGGGCGCCCAGCGTCTCGCGCGCGAGACCGGTCTCAAGTTCGGCGAAGCGCAGGCGTTCATCGAGCGCTACTTCGGCGTCTTCGCCGGAGTGCGCCGCTGGCTCGACGCGACGGTTGAGCAGGCGCGCAAAACGGGCAGCGTGTCGACCCTGCTCGGCCGGACGCGCGCGATCCCGGAGATCCAGAGCGAGGACCCGCGCATCCAGGCGAACGCACGCAATGTCGCCGTGAACACGCCGATCCAGGGGACTGCCGCCGACCTCATCAAGCGGGCGATGCTGGCGGTCGATCGCGAGCTCGCCGCGGCGAAATTGAGCTCGCGGATGATCCTGCAGGTGCACGACGAGCTGGTCTTCGATGTCGCGCCGGGAGAGAGTGACGCCGTGCGCGCACTTGCGCGCCGCTGCATGGAGGGGGCGCTCGACCTGTCGGTGCGCCTGCAGGTCGACATTGGCGAAGGTGCGACATGGCTCGACGCGCATTGACCGCGCGCGCGATCGGGGGGGCTGCGCTCGCTGCACTTTGCGCCGCCGCAAGCTGCGGCGCGGAGGATTCGACCGCGGGTGTGAATCAAGTCACGCGACTCGCTGACTCCGGGCGCGTCACCGTCCAAACGCCATGGCGCGCGCCGGACGCCGAGATCGAGCGCGGGCTCATGCCGTCGTTCGTGCGCGGCTTCGAGCAGGATCTGGAGTGCGACGGAGTCATCACGCCGATCCGCTCGATCGACGGCGTCGCGTCGCCGGAGGTGAAAGCCGACGCGCTCGCAGCCGCCCGCGGCAAAGCCGGCATGCGATTCCAGTCGCAGAATGGCGCGCTGCTCTGGTGGCTGCCGGTGCGGCCAGAAACGCCCTACGTGGCCAAAGTGCGAGCGCGTCGCCCCGCTGCCGGTGCCGGCACCTGCGCGCCACGCGCCGGCGAGCTCACCATCGTCGAGTTCTTCCAGCCGCAACAGGGTCGGCTCGCTGACGGCAAGACGCTGGCGGAGCTCGACTCGCAACTCGGGAAGCCGATCGCCGAACATCGCGTAGCTCCGCCCGAGGACGGCAGCTACGGCGACCTGCGCGTTCGCTTCACGACCAGCGGCCGCACCAGCAGCGTGCTGGTGATGCTGTTCGGAGGGGCACCGGCCGACATCGCGGGCGCAACGCCGACCATCGCCTCGCGCACCGACGGCCCGATCGATTTCGATGATCTGGCGCTGTTCGAACTCCCGCTCGCGCGCGTGCTGCCGACGTTGGCGGCGGACGCGCGACAGTCCGGCTCCGAGTGGGAGCGCGAGGTCACGATCGGTGGCGAGACGCGCGTCGCCTGGATCGCTCCGCCGCCGAGCGAGATCCGCCTGCCGGTCACGCTGCCGACCGGCCGCTACCGCCTCACCTTCGGCTACGGCGTCGCGGAGGAGTCGCGGCCCGCGGCGGGCCGTGTCGAAGTGCGGGTCTCCGCCCGACTCGAGACAGCCGACAGCACGACCCCCATCGCGTTGCCGCAACGCGCCGTTGCACCGCGCGAGCGATTGGAGAGTGCCGGCTGGCACGACGCCACCTTCGACGGCGTCGGCAGCGGAGAACCGGCCACGTTCGTGATCGCGGCCGAATCGGCGAGCAGCCGACCGACTGAGGATCTCTTCGCCGTATCGCTGCCGCTGCTGGTGCCCGACGCACGCCCCGCCGGCGCGCCCCGCAACGTCGTGCTGATCAGCATCGACACCTTGCGCCCCGACCGCCTCGGAGCCTACGGCGCCAGGCGCGACGACGGCAACCAGCAGAGCCCGGCGATCGACGCGTTGGCGCGCGACGCCGTCGTGTTCGAGGAGGCGCGCGCCCAGTCGCCCTACACGCTGCCGTCGCACGCCTCGCTCCTGACCGGTCTCCATCCGACGGTGCACGGAATCGAGCGGTTCGACTCGACGCTGGCCGCAACGGCTTGCGTTCGCCTGATCGATCGCTTCCGCGAGGGCGGCTATGTTTCGGCGGCTTTCACCGGCGGCGGCTTCCTGTCGCCCGTCTACGGGCTCTGGCGCGGCTTCGACCGCTGGTCGACGCTCGACCCGTTCCTGCACGAGCAGGAGCCGATGCGCCAGATGATGCCGCGACCCGGCGAGACCGCGCTGAACGCCGCGTTCTGGCGCCGCAGCGGATTGCCGGCGCTGCGCGAGTGGCTGGTCGCGAATCGATCGGCACCGTTTTTCCTCTTCCTTCACACCTACGCCGTCCACAACTACCGGCCGCCCGCCGACCTCTGCGAGCGCTTCAAGGTCTCGCGCGAGCCGGGCAAGTTCGATCCTCTCGCCGACAGCGACGAGCGCACGCCGACGGCCGAACAGCTGCCCGACCTGCGCAACCGCTACGACGCCTCGGTCGCCGCCGTCGACCGCGAAGTCGGGCACTTCCTCGCGCTGCTGTCCGAGCTCGGCCTCGACCGCGACACAATCGTGGTGCTGCTGTCGGACCATGGCGAGGAGCTCGGCGAGCACGGCGGGTTCGGCCACGGCCGCACGCTCTACGACGAAGTGCTCCGGGTGCCGCTGATCGTGCGTGCGCCGGGACTCGCCCCGCGCCGCGACAAGACGCCGGTCGCGCTCGCCGACGTCGCGCCTTCCTTGCTCGAACTCTGCGGGTTGCCCGGCCTGCCTGGCGCGACCGGCCGCACGTTGCTGCCGGTGCCGGCGGAGGCCACGGCGCCCTTCTCCGCCGAAGTCTCCGAACCCCACCTCGGAGAACTGCGCGCGCTCGAAACCGGCGGTTTCAAGCTGATCCAAATGACGCGCTATTCGCCGATCCGGCCGCGTCTTCCGCTGCTGGCGCTGTACGCCCTGCCCCTCGATCCGCGCGAGCGGCAGAACCTGCTGGCGCTCGACCTGCACGGCACGCCGCGTCCCGACGCGGAACAGCCGCAGGAAGCCATCGCGCTGCGCCGCGCGTTCGAGGCGCACTTCCGCGAACTGGAGCGCACCCGACTTCCTGCCAGCTCGATTCCCGGCGGACTGCGCAGCCCCGACCTCGACCAGCTCGGTTATTGAGCGAATCGATCGGCGGCCGTTTGGCGTCGGAACGCGTCAGCTCGAACGCGACTCAGGCGCGTTCTCGAACGCCCCGCCGGGATAGCGGCGCGCGCGAAAGTCGGCGACGATGGCGTCGTGGTCGAACGCGAGCGGGGGCAACCGATCGAACCGGAACCAGCGACACGCTCCGGCATCGTCGCCCGCCGTCGGCTCGCCGCGAGTCTCGACCTCGAACACCACGCCGGCGGTGTGCTGGCGCGGGTCGCGGCGCGGATCGGAATAGCAATGCAGCTGGCGCAGTCGCGTGACGACCAACCCGGTCTCCTCGAGCGTCTCGCGACAGACCGCCTGCTCGACGGTCTCGTCCTTGTCGACGAAGCCGCCGGGCAATGCCCATCCAGGCGGCGGGAAGCGACGTTCGATGAGCAGCAGTCGATCGTCACGCACGATGAGCGAGTCGACCGTGACCTTCGGACCGTCGTAGCGCCAGGGATTCGCCATCGGGAGGCTCAGCAGCAGCCGCTCTTGCCATCGGCACCGAGGGCGTCGAGCGGGAGCGGCGCCGCTGCTTCGAGTGCGACGAGGTCCTCCGCGACTGCGCGATCGAACGCGAGCCGCCCGCCGACCCACACCTTCGCCGCCCTCCGCCGGAAGCGTCGTCCCACGTAGGGCGACTGCTTCGCCTTCGACGCGAAGTCGGCTTCGGCGACGATCCAGTCGCAGGTCTCGACCAGCACCAGATCGGCCAGGCGCCCGACTTCGATGGTGCCGCGATCGGTCAGCCGATGGAGCCGCGCCGGCGCGACCGCGCCGCGTTCCACCAGATCGTCGAGCGTCAGCACGCCCTCGTCCACCAGTTCGAGCCAGAGCGACAGGAAGAGGTCGGCGCCGGGGATTCCCGACGGCGCCTGCTGAAACGGCCGTTCGAGCTTCTCCGCCCGCGGATGCGGCGCATGGTCGCTCTGGATGACGTCGAGCGTGCCGTCGTGCACTGCCGCGCGCAGCGCGAGGCGATCGGACGCCGTCTTGATCGATGGGTTGCACTTGAGCAGCGCGCCACGCTGTGCGACATCGGCATCGGTGAAGAGCAGGTAGTGGGCGCACGCGGCGCCGCTCACGGGCAGGCCACGCAGCTTTGCGTCACGGATCGCCTCGCAGGCGAGCGCCGACGAGACGTGGAAGTAGTGGACGCGCGCACCGGTTTCGGCGCAGCTCTCGTTGCAAAGGTCGATCGCGGCGCGCTCGGCCTCGGGGCTGCGCGCGCGATGGAAGTCGGCGGCCTTCGCTCCCCACTGCGCGACACCGGCGTGGATCAGTGGGCCGAGTTCCGCATGCACGACCAGCAGGCCATCAACGGCGGCGACTTCCGCGAAGATCGCGCGCAGCGCCGCGCGCTCGCACACTTCGAGCGCGCCGTCGGCCGCGAGGAAGACCTTGATTCCGGGCGCCACGGCGGCGAGCTCGCGCAGGGTCGCCAAGTTGCCTTTCGTGGCGCAGCCGTAGGCGAGCACGCGGTTCCGCGCGCGACCGACCAGCGATGCGACCTTGGCGCGCCACTGCTCGGCGGTCTCGACCAGCGGCGCATTGTTCTGGATCTCGCCGATCGTGGTCGCGCCGCCGCGAAGGCTGGCGGAGGTGCCCGTGACGTAGCCCTCTTTCCATGCCGCGCCCGGCTCGCGGTAGTGGACATGGTTGTCGATCAGGCCGGGCAGCAGCAGCGCACCGCCACAGGCGAGTTCGACTCGCGCAGGCGGCAGCGCGGGACCGACGGCGGCGATGCGGTCGCCGTCGATGGCGACGTCGAGGCGCGGGGCGTTTCGCGCTGCCGCAGCGAGCGCCGCAGACGGGATGCGGACATCGCGCAGGACGAGATCGTGCATCGCGGAATCGCGCACGTCAGAGCGCGCGAACGAGCAGCAGGGTGACATCGTCGTCCTGCTGCTCGCGGCCGGCATGCTCCACGATCGCCTCGCGCAGCTTCGCCAGCAGTTGGCGTGACGGGAGCGCACGATGCTGTTTCAGCAGCGCCACGACGCGCGCCTCGCCGTACTCCTCGCCCGCTGGGTTGCGCGCCTCCACCAGTCCGTCGGTGAGCCACAGCAGCAGGTCACCGGACTTGAGCGTGATCGGCGATCGCAACTCGTAGGCGAAGCCCGACTCGATGCCGAGCGCCAACCCTGCGCCGGCGAGCGACTCGACCCGACCGTCGGCGCGCAGCAACAGGGGCGGGTTCTGCCCCGCATTCGCCCAGGTGACGACGCGCTTGGCGATATCGAGTCGCCCAACCAGCAGCGACATGAACCGCCCGTCGCCGAGATCCTCCACCATGCGGTTGTTCAACCGCGCCAGGATCTGCGCCTCGTCGAGCGCGCGATCCTCGAACAGAATCCGCAGCGCCGAGCGCGCGCCGGTCATCACCATCGCCGGGCCGATGCCATGCCCGGTCACGTCGCCAACCACCAGGCCGACTTTGCCGTCGGGGCAGGGCACGAAGTCGTAGTAGTCGCCGGCGGCCGTTTCGGCCGGGATTGACAGCCCCGCGAGGTCGAAGCCTTGCACCCCCATCGGGTCCTTCGGCAGCAGGTTCGCCAGCACCTCGCGCGCGAGTTCGATCGCCCGCTGCAGGCGTTCCCGTTCGAGCGCGGCGCGCAGCAACCGGGCGTTCTCGAGCACGATCGAGATCGCGCGCGCGAGCGCCTCGAAGAAGCGCGAGTCCTTGTTGGTGAAGGTGCGTGCCGTCGCCCGCGAGTCGACGTAGATGACGCCCGTGATCTCGTCCTTGAAGCTCAGCCGAACGCACATCACCGCGCGCAGCTTGAGGTCGACGATCGACGCCGACAGATCGCTCGGTCCGTCGCCTTCGCCGATGCTGCGAATCAGGCATTCGGACTGCTTCAGAGCCTTCTGCGCCAGCGACTTCGAATAGCGGAACTTCGCCCCGAGATCACGCCCCTGATCGTCAAGCGCCACCGCCACCTGCAGGTTGCTCTCCCCGTCGCGCAAGAGCAGGATGCAGCGTTCGGCGTGGACCGCCTTGATGGCTCGGTCGACGATCTTTCGCACCAACCCAGCCGGATCGTGGTCGGAGATCAGGTCGGCCATCGTCTCGAGCAGCAACTTCACGTTGCGGTTGTCGATGCGGTCGTCGCCGGTGAGGAAGGTCGACGTCTCTCCCACCGACGACGGCATCAGGGGCGCCGGCGGGGCGGGCGCCTCCTTCTTCCCGAGCTTGGAGAAGAGGTTCTTGAACGGAGAAGCCAGGGCGGGAATCCCGTAGTGAGGCGGGCCGGTGGAGCGCTGCTCGCAGAATTGCAGAGGTGGAGAGGAATTCTACGCCAAGACCGAGATCGCGCGGGAGCTTAGCAGCGTCGTTACGCCCGCCGCGTGACACCATCGCGTGAGGCACGCTTCCTTGACGATGGCCCGCCCTCCGGCACAATGCTCGGTCTCTCGCCCATCGTCTGCGACAGAGCCTCCAGGAGATCCCATGAAGATCCAGCGCACCGTGCTCGACCAAGGCGTCGCCTGTCTCACCATGACCGGCGACTTCGATGCCTTCGCGGCCAACCCTTTCCTGGAACAGATCGAGTCGATCATCCAGTCGGGCACGACCCACATCACCGCGAACATGCGCTTGGTGCTGTTCATCAACTCGACCGCCGTCGGCAGCCTGATTAAAGCGCGCAAGCGGGTGCGCGGTCTGGGCGGCGACCTCGTGCTGTCGGAGCCGAGCGCGCGCGTCAAAGAGACGATGGAACTGCTCGGCCTCAGCCAGCTGCTCAAGTCCTACGCCACCGACGAAGAGGCGGCCAAGACGCTGCGCAAGAGCAACAACGAGCAGGTCGACGTGCCGACCGAGAACGCGGTGCTGGTCCGTTTCAACGACACCGTGCTGAACAAGAAGTACGCCGACGTCGGCGGCATCGCGAAAATGGCCAGCCTCGAAGAACAGGCGATCACCTTCCTGTCGGGCGGCGAGACGTCGCTCTTCCCCACCGGCGCCGCGATCAAGGCGAAGTTCCGCCTGCCGCTCTTCATGCGCGCCTACTACTTCGACTTCCCGTGCACCATCCGCGGCGCAGAGAAGACCAAGGACGGGATCAAGGTGACGGCCGAGTTCGGCGACATCGTCGAAGACGACCGCAAGGCGATCGCGCAGTTCGTGCGCGACCTGCGCATGCTCCGCGAAGAGGCGCGCGGCGCGCAGTAGTGCAATTGCCGGCTCCGCTCTGGCGGCGCCGGTGGACCATTCCGGTCAGCCATTGCCGGCGACGGCCAACAGGGTGACGGCGCGCGCGCCGCCGCGCCGCAGGGCCTTCGCGGCGGCGGCGGCGGTGGCGCCCGAAGTGACGACGTCGTCGACGAGCCCGACGTGAGCACCGACGATGCGGTGGCCACGCGCGCGGAAGGCGGCTCGCACTTGCGCGATCCGCTCGCGTAGCGATCGCGCGCCGCCTTGCGCATGGGTGGCGCGGCCGCGCACGAGTGCCGCTGCGACCGGCAGGCGCAGACGAATCCCCAGCTCCTCGGCCAGCCGCTGCGCATGGTCGCCACCGCGCAACCAGCGCTTGAGCGGATGCATCGGCACGGCGACCAGCAACTCGGGTCGCTCCCGCAGGGACGCGGCCGCGATCGCGCGCGCCAGCATCTCTGCCAATGGCCGCGCCGCGAGCTCGACGCCACCGTACTTCAGCCGCAGCACGAGCTCATCGATGGGCGGCTGGTAGCGCATCGCGACCACGACCGCCGCGAATCGCCGTTTCCCGATCTCGAGCGGCGCCGTCTCAGGCGCCGACTCGCGTCCACGCCACGGCAACTGCGCCACGCACGACTCGCACAACCCCGCCACCTCCGCCCGCCGCGGTCGCGGCGCGTCGCAGGCAAGGCAGTCGCGCGGAAACAGCAGCTGGTCGGCACGATCGACCACGCCACCGACGGATTGAAGCAGACGTTCGAGCATCGCGCCTGAGACGGCGCCGGGCTGCTGCGGTGACGCGGCGATGGCGGCGTCGGACCGATCGGCGCGCGCCTACTTGGTCGGCCTCGGGCGCAATCCGCCGGAGAGCCCGGCGCCGCCGGAACCCAATGGCGCGAGGCCGAGCACCGCGCGCACCTTGCCGATGTACTCGGCGACCGACTCGTCGGCGCCCTTCGGGATGTGGAGCAGTTCACCGATCTGGACGGCGAGCTGCGGGCTCTTCTCGAGGTTGAACTTCGAGTCGCGCACCACTTCACGAAGCAGCCGGCGGAATTTCGAGCGGACGTAGCCTTCCTTGATCAGCTTCAGGGCGGCGGTCGTGCCGAGCATCGCGACCGTGAGCAGAGCGACGATCCAGACGAGGTGCGGATCACTGCCCTCCGCGCCGACCGGCCGGGTGCGTTCGAGCGCCTCCCCCATCAGCAGCACGAAACCGATCACGAGGATCCCGAACCCGAGGTAGGTCTGGATCTGATTGACCAGGTGTTCGCGCACCAAGAGGAGCGAACGGGAGCGCTCGAGGCCGAGCAACTCCTCGATCTGGCGTCGCGGCTGCTTGAACGAGATCGCGGAGGCCAGGAAGAACAGGCCGATCACGTTCAGCGCACAGCCGATGACGGTGGGATTGAGCCGGTCGAGCATCCCCGAACCTTCTCCCCGGGATCTGGTGGGTCATCAACGTGCGAGCGACCGACGGGCGGGGACGATACCGCGCTGCATGCGGCGCCACCACCGGCGCCGCGCTTCCGTGCCTGCGGCGAGCCGCTACGTTGGCGCCCTTTCTCCGCTGCGCGTCTCGGGCGGGAGCGGTTGGTAGCAGGACGGTTTGAGCCGGACGGTTTGGAGCAAGAATGGACGTCCGCGAAGCGCAGAAGATCGCCGGGCTCTCTCGCCTGTCGCTCACCGAGGCGGAGTTGACTCGCATGGCCGGGCAGCTCACCGCGATCCTCGGCTACTTCCAGAAGCTCTCCGAAGTGCCAACCGATGGAGTCGCGCCAGCCTCGCACCCGGCGGACATGCGTTCGCCGTTGCGGCCCGACGTCGCGGCGCCTTTCGTCACGAAAGACCCGCTGGTGCAGCTGTCGCGCGGCGCCGAGGGCGAGCTCTACCGCGTCCCGCGTGTGCTCGAGTGAGAGACGCGACCATGCTCCCGCCCGAACTTTCCCGCTCCGCCACCGCCCTCGCCGCCGCCATCCGGAGCGGCCACGTTCGCGCACGCGATGCCGCCGACCACTTCCTCGCCCGCATCGCCCGCCACGACGGCGCCGTGCACGCGTTTCTGCACCTCGACCCAGTCCAGGTGCGCGCCGACGCCGACGCCATCGACGCCCGCATCGCGCGCGGCGATCGGACCGGCGCGCTGCTCGGCGTCCCGGTCGCGATCAAGGACAACCTCTGCACTCGAGGTCTTCCGACCACCTGCGCCTCGCAGATCCTCGTCGGCTACACGCCGCCGTATGACGCCCATGTCATCGAGCGCATCAAGGCCGCCGGCGGAGTGATCCTCGGCAAGACCAACTTGGACGAGTTCGCGATGGGCGCGTCGACCGAGAACTCGAGCTTCGGTGCGTCGCGCAACCCGCATGACCTGAAGCGCGTGCCCGGCGGCTCGAGCGGGGGCAGCGCGGCGGCGGTCGCGGCCGGCTTCGCCCCGCTCGCGCTCGGCTCCGACACCGGCGGCTCCGTTCGGCAACCGGCGGCGCTCTGCGGCATCGTCGGCCATCGCCCGACCTACGGCGCGGTCTCGCGCTACGGGCTGATCGCCTTCGCTTCGTCGCTCGATCAGGTCGGGCCGATGGCGTTGAACGTCGAGGATTGCACGTTGCTGATGGACGTGATCGCCGGCCATGACGAGCGCGACTCGACCTCGCGCGCGGGCGCGTTCGATGGCGTCGGTGCCCGTCGTGACGGCGCCCTCACCGGGCTGCGCATCGGCGTGCCGGCCGAGTACCACTCCGATGGCGTCGATGCCGAAGTGCGCGCGGCCGTGCAGCGCGTCGAGCAGCTTGCGGTCGCAGCCGGCGCGCGGCTCGTGCCGCTCGCGCTGCCTCTCACCGAGTACGCGATCCCGACCTACTACCTCGTGGTCACTTCGGAAGCGTCGAGCAACCTCGCCCGCTTCGACGGAGTGCGCTACGGCCCGCGCGACGAGGCGGGCGACCTCGCCGGCATGTACGGCGCGACGCGGCGGCGCTTCGGCGACGAGGTGAAGCGGCGGATCATGCTGGGCACCTACGCGCTCTCTTCCGGCTACTACGACGCCTACTACAAGAAGGCGCTGCAGGTGCGCCAGCGCATCGGCGAGGAGTTCGCGAAGGCCTTCGAGCAGTGCGACCTCGTGCTCGGCCCGACCACGCCGACGCCGGCCTTCCCGCTCGGCGAGAAGAGCGACGATCCGGTGCAGATGTACCTGTGCGACGTCTTCACCGCGCCGGCACCGCTGGCCGGACTGCCGGCGCTCTCGATCCCGTGCGGCCGCTCGAAGTCGGGCCTGCCGATCGGCGTGCAGCTGCAGGGACCGAGCGGCGCCGACGCGCGGCTGCTCGCCGTCGCGCGCGCCCTCGAACGCGCACTCGCGCTCGACCTCTCCCCGCTGGAGTCGCCTCGTGGAGCTTGAACCGGTCATCGGTCTCGAGGTGCATTGCCAGCTGGCGACGCGCTCGAAGCTCTTCTGCCGCTGCGTCGCCGACTTCGGCGGAACGCCGAACTCGCGCATCTGCCCGGTCTGCACTGCGCAGCCCGGCGCGCTGCCGGTCCTGAACGAGCAGGCGCTCGCCCTCGCGTTGAACGCCGGCCTCGCGTTGCATTGCACGATCCGCGACCAGATCAAGTTCGACCGCAAGAACTACTACTACCCCGACCTGCCGAAGGGCTACCAGATCTCGCAGTTCGACGAGCCGTTGTGCGAATGGGGCGAACTCGAGTTCGAGCTCGAGAAGGGCGGGACCAAGGTCGCCAAGATCCGCCGCATCCACATGGAGGAGGACGCCGGCAAGGCGCTCCACCCCGACGGTGCGAACGTCTCGCTGGTCGACTTGAATCGTGCCGGCGTGCCGCTGGTCGAGATCGTCGGCATGCCCGACCTCTGCTCGCCGGCGGAGGCGTCGGCCTACCTGCAGACGCTGCGGCGCACGTTGCGCTTCGCCGGCGTCTCCGAGTGCGACATGGAGAAGGGGTCGCTGCGCTGCGACGCCAACATCTCGGTGCGACCGAAGGGGCAGGAGAAGCTCGGCACCAAGGTCGAGGTGAAAAACATCAACTCGTTCAAGAACGTGGAACGGGCGTTGATGTTCGAGATCGCGCGGCAGAGCGAGATGGTTGCGCGCGGCGAGCCGATCGTGCAGGAGACCCGTTCGTTCCGCGACACCGAGGGCAGCACGATCGCGATGCGCAAGAAGGAGGACGCGCACGACTACCGCTACTTCCCCGACCCCGACCTGCCGCTGTTCGATGTCGGGCGCAACCGGATCGAGCAGGCGCGCGCCGCGTTGCCCGAGGGCTTCGTGGCCAAGCGGCGGCGCTACCAGGCGTCGTGGGGACTCACCGACTACGACACGCGCGTGCTGACCGAAGAGCCGGCGACCGCGCTCTTCTTCGAGAGCGTGGTCGCGGCCGGCCTGTCGCCAAAGAGCGCCGCCAACTGGATCCAAGGCGAGGTGCTCGCTTTCCTCGGCGAGACCAAGGGCTCAACCAAGAGCGACATCAGCGAACTCAAGATCACTGCCACCGAACTGCATGCCCTGGTGCAGATGGAGGAGCGCGGCGAACTTTCGCACCAAGCGGCGAAGAAGGTGCTGCGCCGCATGCTCGAGACCGGCGTCGACGCGCAGAATTCGGCCGTCGCCCTCGACCTGCTGCAGATCCGCGACAGCGGCGCGCTTGCGGCGACCATCGACGAAGTGATCTCGACCGAGACCAAGGTCGTCGCCGACTACCGCGGCGGCAAGGAGACGGCGCTGAACGCGCTGCTCGGCCGGGCGATGCGGGCGACCAAGGGCAAAGGCGATCCGAACCTGATCCGCGAATTGCTGCTCCAGAAACTCGGCAAGCCCGGGAGCTGAAGTGTGGATCGCAGCGCCGACGTGATCGTGATCGGCGGCGGGATCATGGGCCTCAACGTGGCCGCGAGGCTCGCTGCGGCGCGCGCCGGACGAGTGGTGCTGTTCGAGAAGCGGCGCTTCGGAGCGGGCGAGTCGGGCAAGTCGGGCGCGATCTTGCGCCAGCACTATTCGCACCAGACGCTGATCGCGATGGCGCAGAGCAGCCTCGCCGCCTACCGCGCGCTGCACGAGCGCGCGCCTGGAGGCATCGGCCTCCAGAATCCCGGCATGGCCTTCGTCTGCGGGCCCGCCGACCGCGTCGGCCTCGAGCGCAACGTGGCGCTGCAACGGTCGCTCGGAGTCGAGGTCGAGTCGCTCGATGCCGCCGGACTGCGCACGTTCGAGCCGCGCGCGACGTTCGCCGACGGTGAGATCGGCTGCTTCGAGCGCGCGGCTTCGTTCGTGATCCCCCACCTCACGCTCGCCGCCGTCGCGGCGCAGGCGCGCGCCGCCGGCGCGGAGCTGCACGAAGGTTGCGGCGTGGCCGCGATCGAGCAGGACGCAAATCGACGCGCGACCGGCGTGCGCCTCGCCGACGGCACGCGCGTCGCGGCGCGCACCGTCGTCGTCTGCGGCGGTCCGTGGTCGCGCGCGCTGCTGCTCGCCGCCGGCGCCGACCTGCCGCTCTCCGCCGTCGCGCCGGAGCAGGCGTTCTTCATCCCGCCGGCAGGACACGGCCCCGACCGCTGCATTTGGGCCGACCTCGTGAACGATCTGTACTGGAAGAGCGAGACCACCGGATTCACCCGCGTCGGCCGCCTCTCCTACGAGCACGATCGCGCCGTCCCTGACCCCGACTCGAGCGACGAAGGCGTGAGCGGCGCATTCCTCGCCGACAGCCGCGCGCGCCTCGCGCGGAGAGTGGCCGGCTATCGCGAGGCCGTCTGCTGGGGCGGCGTCGCGGCGCTCTACACCGTGACTCCCGACGCGCAGGCGCTGATCGGCCCGGTGGCGGGTCACGACGGCTTGCTCGTCGTGTCTGGCTTCAGCGGTCACGGCTTCAAGCTCGGACCGAGCGTCGGCGACGCGGTCACGGCGCTGGTCGCGGGCGGCGATGCGGGCCCGTTCGAGCGTGACTTCTTCGCCCCCGACCGTTTTGCGCGCGGCGCGCGGCGCAGTGGGGCCTACGGCTCGTCGGTGCTCGGATGAACCGCGCGGCCCGCTTCATGAAGTCCCGGCGGAACGCGATCGGTGCGGCCACGCTCGTGGGATCGCTGGTCGGCGCGTGCAGCGGCGCCGATCCGCGACCAACCACCTCGTCGGCCGCGCCCCACAGCGCCGCCACGCCCCTCCACCTGCTCGACCAGCTCGCCGACGCGACGGTGCACGGGAGCCTGCGCGGCCTCGACGGCGTCGCCGACGAATCGAGCGCCGTGCTCCTCGCCGAGGAGTTCGACGCGCCGCTGGCGTTCCCGTGGTTCGACGACGCGTGGCTCGACGAATCCCTCCTCGACGACCACCGGCCACGCCGTGCGGCCGTGCGACTCGTCGCCACCGAGAGCGGACGTCTCGGCGCGATCGACGCCGCGAGCCACGGCCTCCACGCGCTGGTCGCGACCGAGCCGGACGCTGCCTATCTCGTAAGCGCACGGCTGCGCGCGCCCGCCGGTTCGCGCGGTGCCGCAGTGCGCATGACCCCGCTCTCGATCGCAGCGCCGGACGCGGCCGGGCTGCGCGCCGCGTTGCTCGCAGTCCCGGATGCGGAGCGCCTCGGCGGTCGCGCGAGCGCTCTGCCCGACGATGCGATCGGCGGCTGGCGCGACTTGTCGCTGTTCCTCGCGCCGCGCGCCGGTGCGCGAACGATCAGCATCTCGCTGCTGCCGTCGGACCAGGGCCTCGAGATCGACCGGGTTGAACTGCGCCGACTCGCGACGCCGGCGCGAATCCATCACACGCCGCGACTCGCCTGCGACGGCTCGCTCGATCCACGCCGGCGCGTCGTCGATCTCGTTGACGAGGTGTGCGACGCGCTGCTGGTGCCGGCGGCGGCGGCGATCACGTTCCACGTCGCAGTGCCGGCGACACGGCCGCGACTGCGCTTTCTGCCGGGCGCGCTCTGCGACTCGCGTGGCCGAGCCGTCGACCTCGTCGTGCGCGCGGAGGGCCGCGAGCTGTGGCGTCGCCGGATGGCGACGTTTCGCATCGACGAGGCGACCGCACTCGTGCCGGTCGAGATCGACCTCGTGCCGCTGGCCGGACAGCGGATCGCGATCGAGTTCGCCGCGGAAACCGCGGACGACACCGACGCGGTCGGCTGGTTTGGCGCTCCTGAATTGCTCGGCTCGGCGCCGCCCGATCGACCGCGCCGCAAGAACCTGCTGCTGATCTCGCTCGACACCACGCGCTCCGATCTGCTCGGCTGCTACGGGAACAAGCAGGGGCTCACGCCTCACCTCGACGCCTTCGCCACACAGGCGACGCGCTTCGATCAGGTCGTGTCTCCTTCCGCCTGGACGCTGCCCACGCACATGAGCCTGTTCACCGGACAGCACCCGATCCTGCACGGGATGATCGCCCATCCGCGCTACATGGACCCGGTGCGATCGCGGCCGCTCGCGGCGCGGTTGCGCGAACAGGGCTGGTGCACGGCGGCGTTCACCGGCGGCGGCCCGATGGTGCCGCGCAACGGATTCGGCTACGGCTTCGACTATTACGGCACCAACGATCCGCTCGGGCTCACCAAGTACAACCACGAGGCGCCCGACCAGCGCGCCGTGCGCGCCAGCGACGCCGACTGGCTGGCGCCGACGCTCGAATGGATGCGCGCCCACCACGAGCAGCCGTTCTTCCTCTTCGTGCATACCTTCTTCGTGCACAACTACTTCCCGCACCCCGAGTACCTGGCGAAGTTCGCCGACCCCGCCGCCCGGATCGAGCGCGACCAGCCGCTGGTGATGGGCGAGAAGGCGATGGCGGGCGATGCGGCCGCGCTCGAGCGGCTGAAGCGGCTTTACGCCGCGGCGCTCCACGAGACCGACGCGACGTTGATCCCACGGCTGCTCGGCGAACTCGACGCGCTCAACCTCGCCGACGACACCATCGTCTGCATCCTCGCCGACCACGGCGAAGAGCACCTCGACCATGGGCAGTTCGGCCACCGGCTCGAGCTCTGGCGCGAGTCAACGCGGGTGCCGTGGCTGCTGCGCGGGCCGGGGGTCCCGGCGGGCGCGGTGCGCCGCGACAAGGTCGACCTCGCCGATGTCTCGGCCACGCTCGCGAGCCTGCTCGAACTGCCGCCGGAACCGCTCGATTTCGGCCGCGACCAGCTCGCACCAGGCGCCGGCGAGACGGACGACGAGCACGAGTTCCTGCTGCTGTTCGGTCCGTTCCGCGAGCCGGGCGGTCGCGAGGCGCTCGAGGTCGGGCCGTGGAAGCTGATGCGCTGGCGCAAGGAAGGCGGCGCGACGGAACTGAAGCTGTTCAACCTCGACGAGGACCCGCTCGAGCGGAACGATCGCGCGGCCGAGGATCCGGTGCGATTGCGGACGCTGACGCTAAGGCTCGACCGGCGGCTGCGCGCGCTGGAAGAGCAGGCGGCGGAGTTGCCCGGGAGCAACGTCCTCACGCGCGATCTCACGCAGGGCGAACTCGAACGGCTGAAGGGCCTTGGCTACGGCGATGGATGACGCGGTCGATCGCCCGCCGCCACTCCGCGGACGGATCGCGCTGGCGCTGGTGCTGATCCTCGCGGTGGCAGCCATCGCGCGCTTCACCGGCCTCGAATTCGGCCTCGCGATCCCTTACGCGCGGCCCGACGAAAACCGCGTCGCGGGCTACGCCTCGAAGATGCTCGAAGGCGAGTGGAGCCCGAGGAGCTTCGCCTATCCGGCGCTCTTCCCGATGCTCTCCGCGGGCGCGCGACTCGGGCTCGAACTCGCCGCACCCGACAGCGACCCGAGCGTCCCGCCGCACGTCGCCGGCTACCTCGCGAGCCGCATCGTGTCGGCGTGCGCCGGCGTCGCCACCGTGGCGCTGCTCTTCCTGCTGGTCCGCCGCCTGCGCGGCGCTGGCGAGGCGCTGATCGCCGCGCTGCTGCTCGCGCTCTGCCACCTCCACAGCCGCGACAGCCATTTCGGCGTGACCGACACGACGCTCGCGCTGGCGACGACGGGCGCGCTGCTGCTGTTCGTGCGTTCGGTCGATTGGCCGCGCTGGCGCCGTTTCGCCTGGTGCGGTGTCGCCATCGGAGTGGCAGCGGCGGTGAAACAGCCGGCGGTCTGGCTGGCTGTGCCGCTCTTGATCGAGGCGTTCCGGAGCGCGCCCGACGACGCCACTGCGGCCGGCGCTTCGCCATGGCGCCGCCGCCTGACGCTGGGGATCGGCTCGTTGCTCCTGGCCGGCACGTGCGCGGCAACGACGTTCCTCCTGCTCAATCCGCATGCGCTGATCGAGCCGAGCCGCTTCCTCGCCGACGTTCGCTTCGAATTCGAGAACAAGACCGCCGCCAACGCGCGCTTTGCCGAACGTGGCTGGGTGACCCACGCGAGCTTCACGCTCCTCGATGGGCTCGGCGCTCCGGTCGCGGTCCTCGCGCTGATCGGCCTGCTGATCACGACGCTGCGCGAAAGCCGCGGCACGCCGATCGTCGTCGCGTTCGCCCTCGCCTGGTACCTCGGCATGGGCAGCGGAACGCGCGGCTTCGCGCGCTACATGCTGCCGCTCACGCCGATCGCCGCGCTCTTCGCCGCACGCGCAATCACGGCAATGGGATCGTCCTTCCTCCCGGCGCGGGCGCGCGCCGCGTCGATCGCGATCGCCGCCCTCGCGATCGCCGCGCCGTCGACTGCACGCATCGTCGCGACGGATCGCCTGCTCCGAGCACGCGACAGCCGCGAGCTCGCCGCCGATCACCTGCGCGCCCATCTCGCCGAGGGCGAGCGCGCGCTCTGGATCGGCCGCTACTCCTGGCCCTTCCCGCCTGGGTTCGACGCGCGCATCGACCTGCAGGACGGCAAACCGCTGCAAGAGGAACTCCCGCCCGATGCCGATCCGGCGGCGGTGCTGCGCGCTGCGGGCTACAGCTGGGTGGTCATCGCCGATCACTGGCTCGACTCGCAGTTCGACCTGCCTGAGGAACTGCTGGCGCAGCTCGAGCCCGCGCTCGAACCGGCGGCCGCCTTCGGACCGCTCGCCGCGGGACGCACGCGCGAAGACGTGGCGCCGCGATTCGATCGGCGTGACCTTCTCTACCTGCCCTACTCCGGCTTCGACGGCTTCGCCCGACCGGGCCCGTTCGTGCAACTCTTCCGGGTGCGGCGATGAGCCGTCTCCGCCTTCCTGCCCCAACTGCCGTTCGCAGCCTCTTCGTCGGATCGTTCGTCGCCGCGGCCTGCGCGGTCGGCGGCGATTCCGGCCCTGGCGCGGGCACCGGCGCAGGCGCGACGGCGCCCCCCCGGCAGCGCGGCGCTCGGTCGGACGGCCTGGCGCAGCGATGCCGACGCGGCGCCCGATCGTGATTGGTTCGACGGCCGCGACCTCGCGGATCCCGCGGACGCCTCGCCGACCCCGCGCGACGACTTGCCGGCACCGGCACCATCCCGGCGCAGTTGTTGGTCTGGCACCACCACGCGGCAGCGCCCTCGCCGGACGAGCAGGCGGAGCGCCTGGTGCAGATCTCCTTCAACGATGCGATCGAGATTGAACGGGTCGAACTCCCGATCGCGGATTCCGGCGACGCGCCGCTCGATCTCGACTGGATCGCACTCGCCGAGTCGCGCTCGATCGCGGAGCTCGCGACCCTGCCGCGCCTCGTGATCGATGAATCGACCCACCCGCTGGCGCGCACCGTCGACCTGCTCCACGCCACCGGCGATGCGCTGCTGGTGCCGAGCGGCGCCTCGGTCACGTGGCGAGTGGAAGTCCCGCGCGAGCGACCGCGCCTGCTGTTCCGTCCGGCAGCGCTGTCATCGGACTGCGGTCGAATCGTCGACCTGGCCATCTTGGTCGACGGCCAGCCGACGTGGCGCGGCAGCGTGACCAGTCCGGAACCGGGGTACGGAGCTGCGCCCGGCATCGTCGAGGTCGCGTTCTCCGCCGACGCCGACGATCGAGTGATCGATCCGGTGCAGACGCTGCTTTGGTCGAAGCGGCTCCGCGATCTCGGCTGGTCCACGGCGGCGTTCACCAGCGGCGGTCCGGTGCAGCCGCGCAGCGGATTCGGCCTCGGCTTCGACTGGTACGGCATCGACGATCCGCGCGCGCGGTCGCGGCTGAATCGACTCCCGGACGCGCAGAAGGCCGCACGAGCGCGCGGCGAGCACGACGATGTCGACTTCACGCTCGACTGGCTGCGCCGGCACGCCGACCAGCCGTTCTGCCTGTTCGTCCACGCCTTCCTGGTCCGCAACTACCGACCCCATCCGCATTGGCGGGCGCGCGGCGGCGCAGGCGCCGCGAAGCCATCCGATCGCTCGGTCGAGGCGTTGTCGCAGCAGGCGGATCGCGGCGAAGCCGCGGCGGTGGCCGAACGGCTCGGCCGCGCCGAGCGGACCGTCGTCTGCGTGATCGCCGACCACGGCGAGGAGTTCCAGGAGCACGGCCGTTTTGGCCTTCACCAGGAGCTTGATCGCGAGTCGACGCAGGTGCCGTGGATCCTGCGCGGCCCGGACGTGCCGCGCCGACGCTCGCGGGACTGCTCGGCCTTCCGCCCGATCCGCGCGTGCTGGCCGTCGATCGTCTCGCGCCGGCTCCGCCCGAGGAGAGCGATCGCCCGCGGCTGCTGGTCCTCGGCGATGGAACGCGGCCGGTCGACCGCGACGCACTGGTGGTCGGCCCGTGGAAACTGATGCGCTGGCCGGCGCAGGGCGATGTGCCGGAACGACTGCGGCTCTTCCGCGTCGATGTCGATCCCGCCGCGCGTCACGACCTCGCGCAAGACGACCCGGCGCGGTTGCAGGGACCGTTGCGGCAGCTCGAGGCGTGCCGCGAGGATCATCGCGCCGTCAGCGAGTCGCTGCCGTCCTCCGGCGGACCCAAGCGCCGCGAGCTGACGCCCTCCGAGATCGAGCGGCTGCGCGAGCTCGGCTACCTGCGTCATTGAGGCCGCCGCCTCGACGGCGGCCTGCGCGACTGATCCACGCCGTCACTTCGTGTGGCAGAGCCGGCAGACCGACGCCGTCCGCTTGTTGAGGCGACTCTTGAATCCCGCTGGATGCGGGTTGCCGCCGAATGCGCCTTCGCGATGGCAGCTGGTGCAGTTGGCCTGCGAGCCGTCCTCGTGGCAGGCGGCGCAGGAGATCGGATCGCGGCGCGCGGCGGTGCCATGGAACTCGCTCGATCCGGGGAAGAGCACGCCCGGCCCGTGGAACTGGAAGCCGTCGGTGCGCGTCAAGGCGGCCTTCGCCGACAGACCGCGGTCATCGTGGCAGTCGCGGCAATAGCTCGTCGAGTGGCACTTCACGCATGAGGCCGGGTCGCTGCGCGCGTCCCATGGATGGCGGAAGAGGTAATCGCCGCGGTGGATCAGCCCGAGGTGGACCTTCTCAGGCAGGCGCATTCCGGGCGTGAGGCGGGTCGCTCCGGCGCCCACATCTGCAAAGTGGCATTCGTCGCACGACGACTGCTCATGGCACTGCGCGCAGGTCGCGACGTTGCCGGTCGAGCGCAGGAGCTGTGCGTGACCGCGGCCGACGAAATCGCCCGCGTGCGTGAAGGACTCGTACGGCAGCAGTCCGTAGCGCGCCAGATCCTGATGGCAGTTGCGGCACTCCATCTGGTCGTAGAAGCCCTGCATTTCATGGCAGGAGAAGCATTCGGCGTGCTTGGGCATTGCGTGGCCGGCGGGGTCGGGCAGCGAGTTCACCGTCCCGTGGGCGTTCACGTGGCACGCTTCGCAGTCGCCGTGCGTCCGTTCGAGGTGCGTCTCATGGCTGAAGAGGAGCGCGCGATCGCGGTACGGGAAGGTCCCGGCGTTGGCCACATCGGTGTGGCAGTAGGCGCAGTCGTCCTTCCGGTCCTGGTGGCAGGCGATGCACTTCGCCTCGAGCGCCCGGCGCGTCGTGGCGTCGACCGCGTGGCCGGCGATCCCGTCGTGGCAGCCATCGCAGTCCTGCATCAGGTCGGCGTGCGCGGCGGGAGAAAAGCGGATCGAGTCGCCGGTGCGACCGGTCACGACGATGCACGACGCCGCGAACAGCAGCAGGGCGCCGGCAGTCGCCACGGCCCAGCGGGTGCGCTTCGCGTTCGACTTCGTCATCGGCGACTCCCGCTCAGAACCGGATGCGCAGGCGCGCGAACAAGTCGAGACGACTCTCGAAGTCGGGGTCGCGCACCCAGTCGGTGCCGATCTCGGCGTCCCACCACGCGTGCGGGTCGTAGCCGGCGGCGATGCGGACCAGCGCGGCATCGCGCTCGAACGAATCGTCCATCACGAACAAGGTCGAGGCGTCGACCGCGGTGTAGATCGAGCCGGTCCACCAGAGCAGGTGCCAGATTCGCGCGAACAGCGCGTCGTCGTCAGTCGAGCTGCCGCCAAAGCTGGTGCGCGACTCGTCCTGCCAGCCCGCCTCGGCACCGACCGCATCCTCGCCATTCGGTCCGTAGCGCGCGTCGAGCCCGCTCCCAACCTGCGCCAGCGAGTCGCTCTCGGCGTAGTCGGTGTGGCGGCCGAAGACGTTGGCCGACAGCGCGGAGGAAAAGCGGCGCGTGACCGTGAGGCCGTGCTCCACGTACTCCTCGTCGGAGAAGACCGAGTAGAGCGAGCTCTTCGGCAGGAACAGGCCTGGCACCGAGCGGGTCCAGTCGTACGCAAATTGCCACTCGATCGTGGGCGTGAAGACCAGGTGCGCGCGCGCGTCGTAGAGCTGGTCGGCAAGCCAGTCCCAGTAGAAGTGGGTGAAGAGCTCGAACCGTCGCGTGGGGCTCCATTGCAAGTCGAGCCCGCCCTTCACGTCGCTCGGGTCGGAATGGTCCTTGGCGTAGTACGCCGAACTGCCGAAACGAAGCGATTGGCCGAGCCGCACGCCAAGCCGGCCGCCGGTGATGAGGTCGCCGCCGCGCCCGCCGAGGCCGTCCTCGACTGGCGCACCGCCGAACAGGTCGAGCTCGAGTCGCTCACCGAGCGGCTGCCTTATCGCGGCGCCATCCACGCGACGGGTCGCTGCGCCCGCCACGACGAACTGCCGTCCGAAACGAACGAACGAGCCGGCCGCGTCGCCGCGCCAGGTCACTTCCGCGCTGCTCAATCCCAGCGAGTCTTCGTCGAAGCCATAGTCGCCGCTGCCGTCCCAGTTGCTGGCGAAGCCGTCGCCGCGGAACGACAGCGACTCGTCGCCGAACAACTCGTCGCCACGGAGCCGAAGCGTTTCGGTCGCCGACCAGGTGTGCGTGCGCTCGCCGAAGGCGCGGTCGCGGCCGCTCCGCGCAAACGATGCGAGCTCGCCCGACCAGCGGCCGAACGAGCTGCTGCCTGCGCCCACCGGTGCGGCGAGTTCGCCACCTTCCTGGCCATCCTGGAAGAACGGCGCGCGCCAGCGGTAGTCGCGGCCGAACGCCGTCAGCGGGCCGCCGTCGGTACCGACGTGGCAGGTGGCGCAAGCGAGACCTTCGCGCTCCGCGAAACGTTCGGTCGGAGCAGCGACGGCGCTCGACACGAACGGTCCGACGGAGAGGGCGAGAGCGACGGCCGAGCGCACTGCGCAACGCGGTTCAGTTGTCATGCGCGCCCTGCAGAATCCAATCCTCGATGGTCGCCAACTGCCCTGCGGTCAGGTTTCCGGTCGGAGGCATGTCGCCGCCCGATCCGCCGACACAAGGATCCTCGTGGGTGTCCATGAGCTTGTGCCAGAAGTACGACGCGTCGAGGACGTAGGGCTCGATGCGATTCGCCGCGCACGAGTCCTCCGGCGTCTGGCCGGAGCGGATTCGCACCGTGTCGCCGAACGTCCGGCCGCTGTTGAGCCGCATGCCCGCGGCCGGGCTGCTGTTGTCGTGGCAGACGGTCGTCGCGCACTTCGACGTGAGGATCGACTGCACGTTCGCCGACAGCTTGACCGGCGTCACCGCGCGGAGCGAGATCGCCTGGTCGAAGGAGCGCACGTCGGCGTCGTCCATCGCCGAGATCGTGAACTGCGTGTCGCCCAGCAGCGGCGAGTAGGCGGCGCCTACCGGGAAGAGCAACGTGATCGTCATCTCTCCGGTCTCGGCGTCGACCAACACATCGAGGTCGGCACCGAGCAGCGCCGCGACGTTGGTGCCGGCATCGAAGCCGCCATTCTTGGGATCGCCCAGATTCCGGTTGGCGACGACCGAGACTCGCGCGATGTCGATCGCGCCATCGACGACCAGACTCTCGAAGATCGCGCCGGACTCCGGATTCGGGATCAGGCGCAGCGCCAGCACGAAGTCGAGGCTCTTGCCGATGTAGGGCACGCTCTCCTCATCGATCGGAAGCGAGACGCCGGTCGGGACGGTCGAGCCGAACGGCGGGATCTGCAAGGACAACGCGACGGTCGGCCGGTCGGGCGCACGCACCGTCAATCCGACCTGCAGCGGGTTCGAGACGCGGTCGATGTCGTCGAGTACGGTCACGGTCCAGAGCATGCGGCCAATCGGGAACGCCGGCAGCTCGCCGTCATCGATCTCGATCGCGATTCCGGGTCGGCCATCGGGCATCTCAAGCGCGTGGAGCCGGCCAAGGTCGTGGAGCGTGGTGGCGATGTTGGTGCCGGCCGCGATGAAGTCGCCCGACACATCGCCCAGATCCACGCTCGGACTGACGGCGAGCCGCGCCGGGTCGACCAGGTCGTCCAGCACCGACAGCACGCGCGAGTAACCGACTGTCGGCAGCGCCAGTTCGATGCGTGAAAGCGCGCCCATCACCACGGTCGACTCGGCCGAGCCGTCGTCGAACGCAAACGTGAGTTCGTAGTGCGTGTTGTCGATGGTCGACCCGGCGCCGCCACTGCCTCGGAGTGCGTTGTCGCAGCCAGAGGCTGCAACCAGCGAAGTGACCAGCAGGGTGAACGGCAGCTTCGCGGAATTCGGGCGTCGAGCCATCGCCTGTCTCACGTTGCGTCGTCCACCCAAAGCACGCGCCCCGATCGCATTCGCAAAGGGGGATCGCAGAAGACGCGCGGCGACCTTACCGAGCGCCTCGCCGACCGGAAGGGCGAACAGGCCCGGTCGGGGTCACGATGAAGCGCGCTCGGCGCCCCGTCGCGCTCTTGCCGCTCCGTTCACTCCCACTCGATGGTCGCGGGCGGCTTGCTCGTGATGTCGAACACGACGCGGTTGATGCCGCGCACCTCGTTCGTGATGCGGCTCGAGATCGTGGCCAAGAGTTCGTGCGGCAGCCTGGCCCACCCCGCCGTCATGAAGTCCTCGGTCTCGACCGCGCGCAGCACCGCGACGCGACCATAGGTCCGGCAGTCGCCCTGCACACCGACGCTGCGGACTGGCAACAGCACGACGAACGCCTGCGACGTCTTCGCCATCCAGCCGCTCTTGTCGAGCTCCTCGCGCGCGATCTTGTCGGCCGCGCGCAGCAGCGTGAGGCTCTCCGGGTCGAGCGCGCCGAGGCAGCGGACGGCGAGGCCGGGACCCGGGAACGGATGGCGCTGCAGGATCGTCGCCGGCACGCCGAGACGGCGACCGAGCTCGCGCACTTCGTCCTTGAACAGTTCGCGCAACGGTTCGACCAGCGCGAGGCCGAGCTTCTCCGGCAGGCCGCCGACGTTGTGGTGGGTCTTGATCGTGTGCGATGGCCCACCCTTGGGCGACACCGACTCGATCACGTCGGGATAGAGCGTCCCCTGACCGAGGAACTTGGCGTCGCCGAGCGCCGAATCGCCGAGTGACCGCGCCTCGGCCTCGAACACCTCGATGAAGACGCGACCGATGATCTTGCGCTTCTGCTCCGGATCAGAGACGCCGGCGAGCGCGGTGAGGAAGCGCTCGCCGGCGTCCACCGCGCGCAGCTGGATCTTGAAGTGGTCGCGGAAGGTGGCGACCACCTCGTCCGATTCGCCGGCGCGCATGAGGCCGTTGTCAACGTAGATGCAGGTGAGCTGCTCGCCGATCGCGTCGTGCAGCAGCACGGCCGCGACCGACGAGTCGACGCCGCCCGACAGCCCGAGGATCACGCGTCCCTTGCCGACCTGCGCGCGGATCTTCTGCTTCGCCTCCTCGAGGAAGGACTCCATCGCCCAGCTCTTGGTGGCGCCGCAGATCGCGTAGAGGAAGTTCGAAAGGAGCGTCCGTCCCTCGGTCGTGTGGGTCACCTCGGAATGGAACTGGATGCCCCAGATCCGATTCGCGCGATCCTCGATGGCGGCGATCGGGCAGGTCGGAGATCGGCCAATCAAGCGGTAGCCGGCCGGTACCTTGGCGACGCTGTCGCCGTGGCTCATCCAGACGTTGGTCGAGCGGCTCAGCCCGCGCAGGAGCGGGCTCTCGTCGGTACCACCGACTCCGTCAGCGCCACTGCCCCCGTCGGCACCATCCACCCGCTCGAGCTGCGCGTGGCCGTATTCGCCGCCCTTCGCGCCGCGTGCGACCGCCTCCCGGCCGGCGAGCTTGTAGGCGAGCGCCTGCATCCCATAGCAGACCCCGAGCACCGGCACTCCCCGCTTCAGCACCCACTCCGAGACCTGTGGTGCACCCGCGTCGTAGACGCTGTTCGGGCCGCCCGAAAGGATGATCCCGACCAGACCGCTCGCCGCATCCGGCGCGTCCTCGCTCGCCACCCAGCACGGCAGCGTCTCCGCGTAGACGCCGAGCTCGCGCACGCGGCGCGTGATCAGGTGGGTGTACTGCGACCCGTAATCGAGGATCAGGACCCGCTGGCGATCAGCCGCGGCCACCTCATGCCTCCGCATCGGCGGCGAAGTAGTTCGGCGCTTCGCGGGTGATCTTGATGTCGTGCGCGTGGCTTTCGCGCAGCCCGGCGCTCGTGACCTGCACGAAGCGCGCCTTCGACTGCAGCTCCGAGATCGTCGCCGCACCGACGTAGCCCATGCCGCTCTTCACGCCACCGCAGAGCTGGTAGACGAACTGCCAGAGCGGACCGCGCTGCGGCACCAATCCTTCGACGCCTTCGGGCACCAGCTTGTCGCGCTGCTTCAGCTTGCCTTGCCCGTAGCGATCGGAGCCGTCCATCATCGCGCCGATCGAGCCCATGCCGCGCACCTCCTTGTAGGTGCGACCGCGGAACAGAACGGTCTCGCCCGGCGACTCGTCGACGCCGGCGAACAGTGCGCCGAGCATGACGCACGACGCGCCCGCCGCCAGCGCCTTGACGATGTCGCCCGAATGGCGGATGCCGCCGTCCGCGATCAGCGGTACTCCTGCGCGTTTCGCCGGTTCGACGCAGAAGTCGATGGCCGTGAGTTGCGGCACGCCGACGCCAGCGACGATGCGTGTGGTGCAGATCGAGCCCGGCCCGATGCCGACCTTCAGAGCGTCGGCACCCGCCTCGACCAGCGCCTCGGCAGCTTCGGTGGTGGCGATGTTGCCGGCGACGACGTCGATGGCGGGGAAGCGGTCCTTCAGCATGCGGACCGTTTTCATGACGTTCAGCGAATGGCCGTGCGCGGTGTCGACGACCAGCACGTCGACGTCGGCTTTGACCAGCGCCGCCGAGCGCTCCTCGTCGAACACGCCGACCGCCGCGGCAACCCGCAGCCGCCCGCGCGTGTCGCGGCAGGCGTTCGGGTACTCGTCGAGGTGCTTGATGTCCTTCATGGTGATGAGACCCTGCAGGCGGTTCTCACCATCGACCAGCAGCAGCTTCTCGATCTTGCGCTGGTGCAGGATCTTCTTGGCCTGATCGAGCGTCGTGCCCGGCGGCGCCGTGATCGGCGTCTTCGTCATGACATCGCGGACCTTCGAGCCGGCCGCCTCCTGGAAGCGCAGATCGCGGCGGGTAAGGATCCCGACCACCTTGCCGGCGTCGACGATCGGGATGCCGGAGATCGAGTGCGTCTCCATCAGTTCGCGGGCGCGGCCGACGTCGGCGTCGGGTGGCAGCGTGACCGGGTCCAGGATCACGCCGTTGGCGCTGCGCTTCACCTTCTCGACCTGGCGCGCCTGCTCCTCGGCCGTCAGGTTGCGATGGATCACGCCGATGCCGCCCTGGCGGGCCAGCGCGATGGCGAGATTGGCTTCGGTGACGGTGTCCATCGCCGAGCTGGAGATCGGGACCTTCAGCTCGACCCGCCGTGAAAAGCGTGTCGACAGGTCGACCGAGGTTGGGAGCACTTCGCTGCGGCCGGGGAGCAGCAACAGGTCGTCGAAGGTGAGGCCGGTCGTGAGGATGCGGTGCGAGAGCGCCATGGAACCTGCATACCTGTGCGCGGCGGCGAATACCATCGGCGGATCGCCACGCCCTCTAGCGCGGGTGATTCATGATCCCCATTGCGAGGCGACGGGATGTCGGTGCAGGACGAGGATGAAAATCGCGGCTCCGACGATGCGGGTCTGCAGACCCGCAGAGGAAGGAACGCGGTTTTCCGACGAAGTCATGCGCCGGCAGACCTAGCCGAAGTAGGGGCTCATGAATCATCCGGGCTCTAGAGCCCACGACTCCTCCACGACCCTCAGCGACCCTACGGGCTCGCGCCCGTCTCAGTCTGGCCATGGACCACGCCCTGCACATCTCCCCTGACGCTCCGCCGCCGCCATCGCGCTGGCGCCAACGTCGCCTCGCGCTCGCGGTGATCGGGCTGTTCCTTGCGCTACAGACGATCGCTGGCCTCAAGCTGCTGGCGCCCTCGAAACGACTGCCTCAGCTCGCGCCGTTGCGACTGGCACCGAACCCGACGCTCTGGCCGTTCCTCGCCTACGACATGTATTCGGACCACTGGAAGGAAGGACGCGCGATCTCGCGGCCCAGCGTCGTAGGGCTCGATGCGACCGGCGCGCGACACACCCTCACGCCTGAATCGGTCGGCCTCTCGTTCCGCGAGTTTCGCGACCAATGGCTGAATCCGTTGCGCGGTGGCGCGACCGCGAAGGCACTGCCGCTCGCGCGACGTTGGAGTGAACGCGGCGGCGTGGCGCTGATGGAACTGCGCTGCGAGGACGTGCCGGCGATCGTCGTTCGCGACGGCGTCGCGGATGGCGAGCGGATCATCGGGCCGCGCTACCCGCTCACGGAATCGAGCGGCGAGGCCGGACAGTGAGTCGTCTCAGTCAGTTCGTCGAGCGCCGTTTCTTCGCTGCGGCGCCCGTGCGCGACCTCGCCATCCTGCGACTGCTGGTGGTCGGCACGCTGCTGTTCGTGATGCTCTTCCCGTACGCGCTCTTCACCTTCCCGGTGTGGGGGCGGCTCGATCTGCTGGCCGCATTGCCCGACTCGCAGTGGGAGCCGGTGCCGATCGTGCGACTGCTGCTGCTGCCGTTTTGCGACGGCTTCCGGCCCCCGCTCGCGGCGATGGAGTGGGTGCTCCGCGCCAGCATCTGCGCCGGCGCGTTCGCGCTCGCGGGCCTGTTCACGCGGACCACGCTGCTGCTGTTCGCGCTCGGCAACCTGCTGATTTCGGGGTACGGCTACTCCTACCACGAGCACCATCACATCGAGGCGCTCACCGTGCTGGCGCTGCTGGCGCTGGCGGCCGCGCCGTCGGGAGATGCGCTGGCGCTGGACGCATGGCTCGCCCGCCGGCGCGGGTCGCCGCCTGCCGCCGCCAGCGAACTCGCCCGCTGGCCGCTCGAGCTGATGCAGTGGTTGTTCGCGCTCTGCTACCTGTCGGCGGCGGTCTGCAAGCTCGGCGCGAGCGGATGGCAGTGGCTGAACGGCTACACGCTGCAGGGCTACCTGCTGCAGGAAGGCGTCTTCTGGGGGACGAGCTCGAGCGTCTGGCTCGCGCGCCATCACGGCCTGTGCGTCGTGCTGTCGTGGGGCGCGCTGCTGGTCGAACTGCTCTTCCCGCTGGTGCTGTGGCAACGGCGGCTCGCGCTGCTGTTCGTTCCTGCGGCGGCGGCGATCCACCTCGGCATCTGGGTCACGATGCGGGCGCCGTTCTGGCTCTACCTGCCGCTCTACGCGGTCTTCGTGCCGTGGAGCCGGCTCTTCAACGCCGCTCCGGAAATAGCCAGGGCCCAGTCCGGCTTTCGCCGTACCGGGCCCCGACTACAAGAAGGAGGAGAATGATCCATCTTTCGAGCGGCAGGCCATCGTCGCCCAAGGGGCGGCCCTGATCTGAAGCCGGAAATCCCTGCCGTTGCCGCGCCGGCGCGGCGCGCTCAACTGCGCGAGTCGACGCGCCGCTGCTGCCGGAACTTCTCGAAATCGTCGACGCCGCCGTCTGGCTTCGCGATCGGCCGGCTCGCCGCGAGCTTGGCGCCTGAAAGCGGTTCGACGGGTGGTACCACCGCCGCATTGCCAGCAGGAACGCCGGCGGCCGTGGCGGCGCCTTTCAGCATCGCCACCACCGTGGCCGGGCTGTTCGAGCGCGACACCGCGTCGGCCGCGGTGATCAGTCCCTGCTGCACCAGCTTCACCAGATGCGCCTCGAGCGTCTGCATGCCGAACTGCTGACCGGTCTGCAGCACGTTGAAGAGCTGCTGCGTCTTGCCTTCTCGGATCAGGCTGCGCACGGCATCGGTGCCGATCATGATCTCCTGCGCGCAGCAACGCCCGCCGCCCTGCTTGGGCAGCAACGTCTGCGAGATCACGCCCTGCAGCACGACGGAGAGCTGCATCCGGATCTGCTGCTGCGCGTCATGCGGGAAGACGTCGATGATGCGATCGACCGTCTGCACCGCGCTGGTCGTGTGCAACGTGCCGAACACGAGGTGGCCCGTCTCGGCGGCCGTGACCGCGAGCGAGATCGTTTCGAGGTCGCGCATCTCGCCGACCAAGATCACGTCAGGATCTTCGCGCAGAGCCGAACGGAGCGCGTTGCCGAAACTCTTGCTGTCGGTGCCGATCTCGCGTTGGTTGACGAAGCACTTCTTGTCTTGGTGGACGAATTCGATCGGGTCCTCGAGCGTGAGGATGTGGCCGTGCTCGGTGGCGTTGATGTAGTCGATCATCGCGGCGAGCGTGGTCGACTTGCCCGAGCCGGTCGGCCCGGTCACGAGCACGAGCCCGCGCGGCTTGGCGCACAACTCCTTGATCACCGGCCCGAAGTTCATCGACTCGAGCGGCGGCACCTGGAACGGGATCTTCCGCAGCACCGCGCCGCAGTTTTCGCGCTGGCGGAACAGGTTCACGCGGAAACGGGCGAGCCCCGCGACACCGTAGCTGAAGTCGACATCGAAGTTCTTCTCGTAGGTGGCGCGCTGCGCCTCGGTCGTCAGCAGTTCGTCGCAGTAGGCGCGCGTCATGTTCGCGGTCAGTACCGGCTCGCCCGGAATCGGCTTGAGGTCGCCGTGGATGCGAAGGCCGGGCGGGCTGCCTACTTTCAAGTGCAGGTCGGACGCCTCCTTCTGGACCATCAAATCGAGCAGCGTGCGGATGGACATGCGTCTGGCTCCCCGCGCCGGCTGCCGTGCCGTCGCGGGAAAGTGATCGGCCGCGCGCCCACCCGACCGAAATGGAAAGCGATTCCGTCGGCGCGCGCCACGCCCTACCGTCACGCCCGCCCTACCCGTCATGGAGACCGCTCGCATGCGTTGCCACAGCGTTTCGCCGCTCACGGCCGCACTGCTGGGAGCGGTCGTGACGAACTGCGCAACTCCGCCGACCGGATCGCCGACCGACCTGCTCGATCCGTACGTCCTGCGCAACGTGACCGTCGTCAACGTCGAGGACGGCTCGAGGGTCAGGAGGTCGTGATCCGCGACCGCCGCATCGCCGCCATCGGCGACGTCGGCGCGGAGCGGGTCGTCGCCGCACGGTTCATCGACGCGGACGGCGCTTTCCTCATCCCGGGACTGTGGGACAGCCACGCCCACGCGCTCATGTCCGGTCGCTTCGAGCGGACGCGCCGGCTGCTCCTCGCGAACGGCATCACCGGATTCCGCGATCCCAACACGACCCTGCCGTTCGCGGAGATCGCCGCACTGCGTGAGGAGATCGCGGCCGGACGGCTGCTTGCGCCGCGCTTCGTCACCAGTGGCCCGCTGATCGACGGACCGAATCCGATCTTCAAGCAGTTCTGGTCGGTCGCGACGCCAGACGAAGCGCGCGCGACGGTGGCGCCCCTCGACGATGGCGGGATGGATTTCGTCAAGGTCTACACGCAGCTGCCGCGCGACTGCTTCTTCGCCATCGCCGACGAGGCGAGGAAGCGCGGCCTGCCGCTCGCCGGCCACGTGCCGCTCGAGTTGACGGCCGCTGAAGCATCGGACGCGGGCAGGCGTTTCATCGAGCACTCGTTTCGCCACCGGATGGACGCCTGCACCGCGGAACCGGTGATTCGCGGCAAGTTGCGCGAGCAGGTCGACGCGGAGGTGAAGGACGACTGGAAGCGGCGCTACGAGCTCGAGCAGGAGACCTTTCATCTCGGGATCGAGACGTACGATCCGGCGGTTGCCTAGGAGCTCGGCCGGCGCTTCGCGCGCAGCGGCACCTGGTTCACGCCGACGCTGGTAAAGGGGCTCGCGCGCTACCGCGACGACGTCATCGCCGAGGAAGACCAGGCGCTGGCGAAGCTCTTCGAGGATCCTCGCCTCGCGTCGGTGCCGCCCGCCGAGGTGCGCAAATGGCTTCAGTCGATGGCGCAGGAACGCGGCTGGTTCTTCGGCAGGGTCGATCTCGGCGGCGACGACGACGCGAAGATCCGGCGCGACTGGCAGCAGAAGCGCGCGAACCGCGTGCGGATGGTCGGCGACCTCCACCGCGGCGGCGCGCGCATCCTCGCCGGAACCGACGCCGCCTACAGCTTCCCGTTCGTGTACTTCGGGTACAGCCTGCACGAGGAGTTCGAACTGCTGGCGCAGGCCGGGCTGACGCCGCTTGAAGTGCTGCAGTCAGCGACGCTGCTCCCGGCGATCGCGCTCGAACTTGAACGCGAGATCGGCACGGTTGCGATCGGCAAGGCGGCCGACCTCGTCCTGCTCGACGCGAACCCGCTCGAGGATGTGCGCCACCTCGCGCGCATCCGCGCCGTAATCCGCGGCGGTGTCTACCTCGACCGCGCCGCGCTCGACCGCCTGCTGGCCGAGGCCGCCGCCGACGCCGACGTCGCGCGCTGACGCGCTCGCAACTGAAGGCCGGCGCCATGGCCGCGAATCGAGCGGAGCAGCACCAGTGCCAGCCGATCGTCCACACCCTCTGCGGGCCCGATCGCGACGGGCGGTTGCTAGTCGTGCGGAGCGAGTCGCCGGCGGCGACGCTCGCGCTGCTGTCCATGAAGAACGGAGCGGCGCAGCCGAGCGCGTCGGGAAATCAACTGCGAGTTCCCGCCCGTCATCAGTAGACGTTGGGCAGACAAGGAGCTCAATCGACACGGGTGATGAGAGTGCGAATTGGTCTCTTGTTGAAGTGGAGCAGTCGATGATCACGAGCGGTCAGGTGCGTCGTGTTCTGGCAGCACTCTTCATGCTCGCTCTTGTCGGTGCAACCTCCTGCACGACGAATCCGGACGTGACGAGATCGGAGCAGGAAGACGGCGCTACCGCTGCGCCTGCACGGCTCCGTTTCGAGACCGTGCGCTCCATCCTCGAGGACAGCAAGGGCAACTACTGGTTCGGAAGCTGGAAGGAGGGCGTCTGCCGATTCGACGGTGAGAGTCTCACCTATTTCACCGTGGAAGACGGCCTGAGCGACAACCAGATCAGATCGATCCAAGAGGATCGAAACGGGGTTGTTTGGTTCGAGGGAGGGGTGGGGATCAGCGGCTTCGACGGGGAGAGGATCATCAGCTACACCAGCAAGAACTACACGTCGAAGGACGAGTGGTTGCTGAGGACGGGAGACCTATGGTTCAAGGAGGATGGAAGTATCGGGGCGACCGAGGTGGAAGGGCAGCCGGGGGTGTATCGGTACGACGGAATGACCTTCACCTACCTCGCATACCCCCTCCCCGCGGATCGCAACACGGTCGCGGCGTACGCAACGACAGGCATGTCCACGGGAAAAGGCGGGAGGCGCTGGTTCGCCACCTACTCCGCGGTGGTCGGGTACGACGGCGAGTCCTTCACCGTCATCGACGACAAGAGCCTGGGCCTCAAAGAGGACGCCGGTTCGCTTCACGTCCGATGCGTGCTCGAGGACAGCAAGGGAAACCTCTGGATCGGAAACAATGGGATTGGGGTCATCCTGCATGACGGAGACGCCGCCATTAATTTCACCCAGGAGAAAGGGCTTGGCAAGTTGGACCAACGCGTTGGGCGACTGACACATGAGCTTGGGGATGTGACCGATGATTCCCCCTCGCTGCATCGTGTGTTTTCGATCGGAGAAGACCGAACTGGAAACATCTGGTTCGGCACCGTCGAGCATGGTGCCTGGCGATACGACGGCAAGTCATTGAGGAACTACACGGCCGAAGACGGGCTGACGAGCAAGGACATCATGGGTATCTACACGGATCGCCATGGCGACCTGTGGTTGGCAGGAAATGGCGTGTTCAAGTTCAACGGAGCGTCGTTCGACAGGATCCACTGACACGATCTCCAGCGCAACGGCCGGGAGGTCCCGCTGCAGAATGAGCCGGATGAGTCTTCGATTCAGGATGCTGCCCAACCAGGCGTAGCAGCCGACGAGCGCCTCAGCGGCCCCCGCGGCCCACCGCCACAGTCGTTGAGCGGACCCTCGTAGGCTGATGGCGCCGTTCCAGTCCCGGAACAACCGGAACAAAACGGCGGACAATCGGTCGCCCTCGTCTTCGACCCGCCCCAGCGGCGCAGCGCCGGTGGGTCAGATGCGAGGAGGAGCGTCCCGAAGCTGTGTCCGCAGGACACTGCGATGGGCGCTCCGACGAAGCAGACGATCCCCCGCCGCAAGCCGCGAGTTACATCGCCGGCTTGATGCCGAGCGCCGCGAACTTCTTGTCCTCGAAGTTCTTGCGGAACATGTCGCGCAGCTTGGTCGCAGTCGCGTCGTAGGCGGCCTTGTCCTTCCAGGTGTTCTTCGGATTCAAGACTTCGGAGGGCACGCCCGGGCAGCTCTTCGGGATCTTCATGTTGAAGATCGGGTGGGTCTCGCATTCGACCTGGTCGAGCTTGCCCTCGAGCGCAGCGTTCAGCAGCGCGCGCGTGTGGCCGATCGACATGCGCTTGCCGACGCCGTACGGGCCGCCGCTCCAGCCGGTGTTGAGCAGGATGCAGCGCGCCTTGTGCTTCTGCATCTTGGCGGCGAGCAGCTTGGCGTAGACCGGCGGCTTGTGCGCCATGAACGGCGCGCCGAAGCAGGCCGAGAAGGCCGCCTTCGGTTCCGTGACGCCGACCTCGGTGCCGGCCAGCTTCGCCGTGAACCCCGAAACGAAGTGGTACATCGCCTGGTCGGGGTCGAGGATCGACACCGGCGGCAGCACGCCGAAGGCGTCCGCCGTAAGCATCACGATCGTCTCGGGATGTGGCCCCTGCGCATTCGGCATCACGTTGGGGTTCGCGCTCAGCGGGTAGCTGAAGCGCGTGTTCTCGGTGATCGACTTGTCGGCGAGGTCGAGCTCCTGCGGATCGCACTCCGCCATCGTCTTGCCCTTCGCGGGCGGCACGTTCTCGATGATCGTGCCCGACTTGCTCAGCGCGGCAGCGATGACCGGCTCAGCTTCCTTGTTGAGGTCGATCAGCTTGGCGTAGCAGCCGTCCTCGAGGTTGCAGAGCCCGTTGTCGCTCCAGATCGTCTCGTCGTCGCCGATCAGCCGCCGGCTCGGGTCCGCGGACAGCGTGGTCTTGCCGGTGCCCGACAGCCCGAACAGGATCGCGGCATCGCCCTTCATGCCCACATTCGCAGAGCAATGCATCGACAGCCGCCCCTGCTTCGGCAGCAGGTAGTTGCCGACCGTGAAGATCGTCTTCTTCACCACGCCGCAGTAGTCAGCGCGGCCGGCCACGAGGCAGATCCGGTTCTTCACGTCGATGATGATCGCCGCCTCGGAGCGGCTGCCGTCGCGCGCCGGCTCGCAGGTGAACGACGGCGCGTTCAGCATCGTCCAGCGCCGCGCGGCGACGTCCTTCACCCCGACCATGTCCTTCGGAAACATGTTGTGGGCGAACATCGCGTGCGTCGCGTACTCGCCGACGAAGCGGTAGGGCAGCGCGAAGCTCGCGTCCGCGCCGACGAAGACGTCCTTCACATAGAGCGACGCCTTCTTCGCGTTCAGATGCTCGACGACCCGCTTCAACAGCCCCTGGTACTTGTCGGGGTCGTAGGGCTGGACGTCGTCCTTCCACCAGATCTCGTCGGCCACCTCGGGCCACTTCACCGCGAACGTGTCCTTCACCCGCCGCCCCGTGCAGTCGGGGTCGGTGTAGTAGACCAGCGGCCCCTTCGTCCCGAGCTTCGTCGCGTACGCCTTCTGCGCGTCGCTCGGCCCGTCCTTCTTCACGCGGCCGCGGTCGTTCGCGATCGCCTCGTGGAAGAGCTGCTCCTTCGAGAAGCCGTACTTGTAGGTGACGGTCCTTAGGCCGAGCAGCGTCTCAAGCTCGGCCTTGAAGTCGGGGGTGGAGCCGCCGGGGCCGTTCGATGGGATCGGAGTCATGGTCTCGCGTCGTCGATGAACCCACCACCCCGACGGCACGGCCGTTCAAGGGGGCGGTGGAAGCGCGGGAGGATAGCGGGAGCGCCGCCGACTGCCGACCGGTGCCGCGCACCGGGGGACTCAGCGCGCCACCTGCTTCGGGATGAACTCGATCTGGTCGCGCTCGTCGGTGATCGAACTGCTGAAGAGCGAGCCGATCTCCTCGCCCGGCGGCCCCTTGAAGACGGCCCGCGCCAGGCGCACGGTCACGCGATGGTCGTTGAACGCGGTCGCCTCGGCCTTCATCGCGACCAACATCGAGCGCAGCCAGTTGCTCGATTCGAGACCGTAGATCGGCCGATTGGCTCCCGTGCGCTCGTCGTAGTCCATCCAGACCATCGGACGGCGCCAGATGAACTCGTCGGCGGCGGCGACGCCGAACGGGCGCAGCATCACCGGGATCGAGCGGAAGGTGTGGTCGAGGAGGGAGTGGTAGTCGTCAGGGATTCCGGCATCCGGGTGGAAGTTGCCCGGCACGACTCCCGGGTCGTTGAGACCGACGTCGATCGAGAGCGAGGTCGCGAGGGCCGGCGAGGCGGTGAGCGCGCGCGCCTTCGCCGACTGCGAAAGACTGCTTCGGTGCCGATCGGGCCGCTCGCGATCCGGAACGCGAGGTCTCCACCCGCGTCCACCATGCCGACCTGCACCGGCCCAGCGCCGAAGTCGGAGGTGCCGCTGGTCTGGCCCCAGGCCCAGGTCTGCTCGAAGGTCCAGAGATCGCGCAGCGCGATCGTGTCCTCGAGCGTGGCCGTGTTTCGGGGCGCCAGCTCGATCGGCAGCTCGAGCGTGTAGCTCTTCGACAGCTTCAGCGAAGCCTCGAACGCCGTGACGCTGAGCCGCGGTCGCGATTCGGTCAGCGCGCCATTCAAGTTGATCCGCTTCTCGGTGAACTCGATCGGCTCGCCGCTCGCGATCGACGAGCCCTCCTCGAAGCCGCCGAGGTGGCTGGCGAGGCTCATCGAGCATTCGCTGCCAGGCAACGGCTCGACCACGAACGCGATGATGTAGTTGGTGCGGTCGTAGCAGCGCTCGTCGGCGCGCGGCGCCGGCCTCTGCAACGGGCTCGGCACGTGGAGCGGCGTCAGCTTCGGCTCGAAGCGGGCGAACGCGTCGACCACCTCGTACTGGCTCAAGATCGGGACGACCCGCTCGCCGACGACGACCGACAACATCCCGCTGATCGTCTCGACGCCGCCGGGAAAGCGGTCGACGATTCGCCGATCGTCGCGCGTGACGAGGTCGAGCACGCGGTAGTCGCCGACGAACGGGACATGGAGGAACGGGTCGGCCGACGTTGTCGCGGCTCGTGAGCGAGCAGGCCAACTCGATCGAGTCGGGGAACGTCACTTCGACCCGGTTGCCAGCGGCGATCGCCAGCTCGCGCCTCGCCGCTCCGCCATCACCGTGAGGCAGTTGTCGGCATCGTGCTGCGGATCGCCGCTGAATCCGCAACCGCCGCGCGCGACGAGGTAAACGCGTTCGATTTCGTCGTCGGAGAGTCGGCGCACGTGGGCGAGCGAGCCGGGACGGTAGAGCACGACTCTGCCGAGATCAGTGCGGCCCAGCTTCATCGGGGCAGTGAGGTCGAACATCGCGCCGCGCGCGCCGGACTCGTTGCAGTCGTGTCGCCGCGGTTCGCCAATCGTGAGGAGGCGGGTGGTGGCGACGAGGATGTCGCCGTCGACGTTGAAGTCGAAGCTGCCGTCCGGCCCGGTCGTCAGTGTCCACCCGGTGTTCTCGTAGCGGCCGCCATGCTGATCGCTCCACCACTGGTTCACGTGGAACTCGACCTCGCGAGCTGCGACGACGCTGCCGTCCTCGTCGACGATCCGGCCGACCAGCCGCGGCAACGTCGCCTCACCCTGCGCCTCGAACTCGACCGTCTCACCGTCGCGCCGCGGTCCTTCGAGAGTCCCCGCCACCGGCGCCGCGCGCGCCGGCTCGAAGTCGCGCCAGTGCGGACGGTCAAGCGGAGCGACGCGAAGGCGAAGCTGGACGACGCCGAGTTCGACCCCCTCGAATCGGAGCACGACGCGGCCGGTCGGCGGCAACTGCAGCTGGCGACGAACGCCCGCCAACGTTCCGGTGAGGACCAGATCCTGACGCTCGAAGACCGGGAAGCCCAGTGTCGCGACCACGGCGATCGACTCGTTCGGCTCGCGCCAGCCTTCGGCGTGTGGGAAGCGGGCGAGACCCTCCGGTGCGACCGTCGCCACGACGCCGGCGAAACCGGCCGGCCACGCCGTGTCGATCGACGCCGCCCGCGGAGCACTCCCCTCGTCGGGTGATCTCGAGCGGACGAGCCGATGTTCCAGCCATGGACGGCTCCCGACCGCGACCGGGACGCCCGCGATGCCCTTCCCGTCGCGGTCGACGACGTTGACGTCGACCGTTTGCTGCGCCCAGATCGCGATCGGCACTCGATCGGCAGCGTCGGACGGCAGCTCGCGAGCTCCCCACCGCGTGCCGTCGCTCGCCATCCATCGCAGCACGCCTTCGACGCGCGGGAAGGTGGCGACGCCCGCCTCGTCACAAGTCACGCGGTTGCCGACGGTTCGGAGGACCTCAGCACCCGCCACCGGCGCGCCGCGTCAGCTCTTCAGCGGCTCGATCACGATCAGCGGCGCGCCGCCGTCGACCGGCGTGCCCGCGGCGACCTTCACCTCGCGCACGAGGCCGGCGTGCTCGGCACGCAGTTCGTTTTCCATCTTCATCGCTTCGAGGATGACGAGCGGTTGGCCGGGCAGCACGGCGTCGCCGGGCTTCACCAGCACGGCGCGCAGAATGCCCGGCATCGGCGCACGCACGGTGATCGGGCCCTTCGGGGCGCTGGCGACGGCGAGGTGGGCGGCGCGTTCGCGCTCGTCTTCGACGGCGACCTCATGGCGCTGGCCGTCGACGGTCAGGTGCAGTCCGCGTGCGTCTTCGGACAGCAGCACGTCGAGGCAGCGGCCGTCGACGACGATCGCGGCGTGGTCGAGTCCGGCGATCGAGCGCAGTTCGACGAGATGGTCGGAACTCGACACTGACGCCTCGGCGACCGTCGCCCGCTCGCCTGACGCTACGCCGGTCGCTACGCCGGTCGCTCCGCCCCGCCGGTGGATTTGCGCGGCGGTCTTGCCGTCCTTGGTCGGGCCGAGTTCGACCTCGATCGACTCGCCGTGGAGGGTGACGAAGTACCTCACGGCTGGTTCCTCGACAGTTGGCGGCGGCGCCCTTCGTGCAACCAGACGCTCACGGCCTCGCCCGAATCGGCGTGCAGCGACTGCTCGGCTGCACCGCGCTTCAGCGACTCGCGATGCAGCAACGCGGCGATCAACGCGGCGCGCTCAATCGCAGCGCGCGACGGCTTGCCGAGGAACGTGTCGAGCCGCGCCTCGATCGACTTGGTGTGGTAGTTCCCCGAGCGGAACTCGGCCGAGTCGGCGACGCGCGCGAGGAACGCCGCGTTGTGGGCGACGCCGGCGATGCGCACCTCGCGCAGCGCGCGCAGCAACCGCTCGATCGCCTGCTCGCGCGTCGCGGCGTGGACGATCAGCTTGGCCAGCATCGAGTCGTAGTGGACGCCGACTTCGAGGCCGTCGTAGAGCGCGGAGTCGAGCCGCACGCCGGGACCGCCTGGCAGTTCGAGGCTCGCGATGGTGCCGGTGGCCGGCACGAAGCCGCGCTCCGGTTCCTCGGCACAGAGGCGCGCCTCGATCGCGTGGCCGCGCCAATTCACCTGCTCTTGCGTGAAGGGCAGCTTTTCACCGGCGGCGATCGCAAGCTGCAGATGCACGAGGTCGAGGCCCGTGACCATCTCGGTGACCGGATGCTCCACCTGCAGACGCGTGTTCATCTCGAGGAAATAGAAGTCGCGCGTGGCGCCACTCGTACCTGGAGACGCGTCGGGGACGAGGCACTCGATGGTTCCGGCGTTCAGGTAACCGACGGCGCGCGCCGCGTCGCAGGCCGCCTTGCCCATGCGCGCACGCAGTTCGGGCGTCATCAGCGGCGAGGGCGACTCCTCGATCACCTTCTGATGCCGCCGCTGCATCGAGCATTCGCGTTCGCCCAGATGCACCACGTTGCCGTGAGCGTCGGCGAGGATCTGGATCTCGATGTGGTGCGACAGGGCCAGGAACTTCTCGAGGTAGACGGCGCTGCTCTTGAAGGAGTTCTCCGCCTCGCTGCGCGCGCGCTCGAACGACGAGATGAGTTCCGATTCCTGGTGGACGATGCGGATGCCCTTGCCGCCGCCGCCACCCGCCGCCTTCAACATCACGGGGAAGCCGACCTCGCGGGCGATCCTCAGCAGTTCAGCGTGATCTTCGATCGGCTCGACAACGCCCGGGACGACCGGCACGCCAGCCGCCTGCATCCGCTTGCGCGCGGCGGTCTTCTCCCCCATCGCGCGGATCGCAGAGGCGGGAGGGCCGATCCAGACCAAGCCTGCTTGCGCAACGCTCTCGGCGAAGTCCGCGTTTTCGGAGAGGAAGCCGTAGCCCGGGTGGATCGCGTCGGCGCCGCTCGCCTTCGCGGCAGCCAGCACCTTGGCCCCGTCCAAGTAGCTCTCGCGCGGCGGCGGCGGGCCGAGGCGCACGGCGAAGTCGGCCATGCGCACGTGGAGCGCGGCGCCGTCGGCATCGGAGTGGACGGCGACGGTCTCGAGCCCGCGCTCGCGGCACGCCCGCATCACGCGCAGCGCAATCTCGCCACGATTCGCGATCAGCACGCGACGAAAGGGACGCGCCACGCGCGGCCCTTCACTGGCGCCGGGACGCGTGGCGCTCAAAGCGGCAGGTTCCCGTGCTTGCGCGGCGGATTGCTGTCGTGCTTCGTCTTCAGCAGCGCCAGCGCGCGCGACAGGTGGCGGCGCGTGGTGCGCGGTTCGATGACGTCGTCGATGAAGCCGCGGCGCGCCGCCTCGTAGGGGTTGGCGAACCGCTCGAGGTACTCGGCGGTGAGCTTCTCCTTCTCCGCCTTCGGATCGGCCGCCGCCGCGATCTGCCGATTGAAGATGATCTCGACCGCGCCCGCGGCCCCCATCACCGCGCACTCGGCGGTCGGCCAGGCGAGGTTGAGGTCGCCGCGCACGTGCTTGCTGTTCATCACGTCGTAGGCGCCGCCGTAGGCCTTGCGCGTGATGACGGTGATCTTCGGGACGGTCGCCTCGCAGAAGGCGTAGAGCAGCTTGGCGCCGTGCTTGATGATCCCGCCGTGCTCCTGCGCGACGCCTGGCAGGAAGCCGGGAACGTCCTCGAACACGACCAGCGGAATGTTGAAGCAGTCGCAGAAGCGGACGAAGCGCGCGCCCTTCAGCGACGCGTCGATGTCGAGCACGCCCGCGAGGTGCGCCGGCTGGTTGGCGACGATGCCGATCGGCCGACCGTCGAGCCGCGCGAAACCGACGATCAGGTTCTTCGCAAACTTGTCATGCACCTCCAGGAAGTCGCCGGCGTCGACGATGGCGCGGATCACCTGGTGCATGTCGTACGGCTTGTTCGGGTTCTCCGGCACCAACGTGTCGAGTTCGGGCGACTCGCGATCGGGCTCGTCGCCGTTCTTGCGCCGCGGCGGGTCCTCGCGATTGTTGAGCGGGAGGAAGGAGAAGAGCCGTCGCAGCAGCGCCAGCGCATCGGCGTCGGTCGGCGCGGTGAAGTGGGCGACACCCGACTTGCTGGCGTGCACCGTCGCGCCGCCCAGATCCTCGCTCGTGACCTGCTCGTGGGTGACCGTCTTCACCACGTTCGGCCCGGTCACGAACATGTAGCTCGTGCCTTCGACCATCGTGACGAAGTCGGTGATCGCCGGCGAATAGACCGCGCCGCCGGCGCACGGGCCCATGATCGCGCTCAACTGCGGCACGACGCCGCTCGCCAGCGTGTTGCGCAGGAAGATGTCGGCATAACCGCCGAGCGCCGCGACCCCCTCCTGAATGCGCGCGCCGCCGCTGTCGTTCATCCCGACCACCGGCACGCCGACCTTCAGCGCCTGGTCCATCACCTTGCAGATCTTCTGCGCATGCGCGGCGCCGAGCGACCCGCCCCACACCGTGAAGTCCTGGCTGAAGACGAACAGCGGCCGCCCGTCGATCGTGCCGTGACCGGTCACGACGCCATCGCCCGGCACCTTCTTGGCGCCCATGCCAAAGCTGTCGCACTGGTGCTCGACGTAACGATCGAGTTCGACGAACGATCCCTCATCAAGCAAGAGGTCGATCCGCTCGCGCGCGGTGAGCTTCCCCTGCTTGTGCTGCGCCGCGATCCGTTCTGGACCGCCGCCCACCAGCGTCTGCTCGCGCAACGCCTTCATCCGATCGAGTTTCGAGCTCATGGACTCCCCAGTCGCCATCCGCGGCTGGCGCGGAAGGCGGGCGATTCTGCGCGGAGCGAGGCGCCAGGAGAAGTGACGTCCGCGAGAGGCGGCTACGCTCGCGCCCTCGGCGACTCGATTCAAACTATTCCTGCGCCGCGAAGAAGGTGCCCGATGCCGACTCCTGCAAGGCGTGTCGCCGGCTCACTCACAGTCGCCCTCGCTGTCGCGCTCACCGGCGCTCTGGCCTGCGCCGCCCCGGCGCAATCCCGCGTCGACGGCTGGCGCGAGCTCTGGAACGGGCGCGACCTCGGCGGCTGGGCGGTGCACTCGGGGACGGCCAACTACTTCGTCGAAGACGCCGGCAGTGACGCTGCTGCGATCGTGGGCGAGACCGTCGCCGGCAGCCCCAACAGCTTTCTCTGCACCACTACATCCTATGGCGACTTCGAGCTGCTGCTCGAGTTCAAGGTCGACTCCGCGCTCAACTCGGGCGTGCAACTGCGCAGCGAGATCGGCGCCGATGATCGCGTGCGTGGCTACCAGTCCGAGATCGACATGGATCCGAAGCGCGACCGCTGGTGGAGCGCCGGCCTGTACGACGAGGCGCGGCGCGGCTGGCTCGATCCGGGCGGGGAAGAAAAGGGAGCGGCCGGCGCCGCTTTCAGCGCGCAAGGGCGCGAGTTGAGTCGACCCGACGACTGGAACGAACTGCGCGTGATCGCGCACGGCCCCGAGCTGACCACCTGGCTGAACGGCGAGCTGCGCGCGCAACTGCACGATGCGATGACGCCGTGTGGCGTGATCGCGCTGCAGGTGCATGGAGTCGGCGACGATCCGGCGAAAGTCGGCGCGCAGGTCCGCTTTCGGAAGCTCCGCCTGCGCGAGCTGCTGCCGCCAGTGCCAATCAACACGCTCACGAACGCCGAGCGCGCCGCCGGTTGGCGCCTGCTCTTCGATGGCACGACGCCGGCCGGATGGCGCAGTGCGCGCGGCCCCGCCTTCCCCGAACGCGGCTGGGCGATCGCGAACGGTCTGCTGCAGGTCGCACGGTCGAGCAGCGGCGAATCAGCGGGCGGCGGCGACCTGATCACGATCGAGCGCTTCGCCACGTTCGAGATCGAGCTCGACTTCCGGTTGTCGAGCGGCGCGAACAGCGGCATCAAGTACTTCGTGCAGCCCGATCTGCGGCCGATCGGCGCCGACGGGAAGCCGGCAGCGGTGGGATCGGCGATCGGCTGCGAGTTCCAGTTGCTCGACGACGCGCGCCACCCCGACGCAAAACTGGGGCGCGATGGCAACCGAACGCTCGCCTCGCTCTACGACCTGATCGCGGCGCCTGCGGACAAGCCGGCGCGCGCGATCGGCGAGTGGAACACGGCGCGCATCGTCTCGGGTGCGACCCGTGTCGAGCACTGGCTGAACGGCGTCAAGCTCGTCGAGTACGAGCGCGGATCACCCGACTTCCGCGCGCGCGTCGCAGCCAGCAAGTACCACGCGATCGCGGGCTTCGGCGAGTGGCCCGACGGCCACCTGCTGCTGCAGGACCACGGCGACGCCGTCGCCTTTCGCAACGTGAAGGTCCGGCAGCTCGAACGCTGAAGCACGGCCGCGACGTCGCGACCCGATGGCAGGGAGCCGCATGATGAATCGACCGAACCGCAGAGAGTTCCTCGCGACGTCGCTGCAGGGCGGCGCCGCGCTCCTCCTGCTGCCGCCCGCGTTGCGGCGCACTGGACGCAAGCAGGCGACGCCGCTCGCGCGCCTGCAGATCGCGCAGGTCGGTTGCGGTCGCATGGGCCGCGAGGACCTCGCCGCCGTGCTGCGCCAGCCGCTCGCACGCGTGGTCGCGGTCTGCGACGTCGACGCAAAGCGCCTCGCGGCAGGAAAGTCGCTCGCCGAGGAGCACTACCGTAAGCAGGGCGAAAGCGACGTCGCGATCGCCGCCGTCGCCGACGTGCGCGAGTTGCTCGCCCGTGCCGACATCGACGCGCTGGTGATCAGCACGCCCGACCACTCGCACGGTTGGATCGCGGTGGCGGCGGCGCTCGCCGGCAAACACCTCTACGTGCAGAAGCCGCTGGCCTACGACGTGGGCGAGGCGCTCGCGCTGCGCCGCGCGGTGCAGGCGAAGGGGATCGTGCTGCAGACCGGCTCGCAGCAGCGTTCGGACGAGCCGTGGACCTCGTTCCGGTTCGCCGCGGCCGCGGTGCGCAACGGCCGCATCGGCCGGGTGAAGTCGATCCGCATCGGACTCGGCAGCGACAGTCCGAGCGGCCGGGCGCCGGCGCCGATGGCGGTGCCGCCCCACCTCGACTTCGAGCGCTGGCTCGGGCCGGCTCCTGCCACCGACTACATGGAGGGGCGCGTCCATCCACAGGACTCGCTCACCGGCCGCCCCGGCTGGATCACCACCGAGTGCTTCGGCCTCGGGATGATCACGAATTGGGGCGCGCACCACCTCGACATCGCGCAGTGGGCGCTCGGCGAAGAGCTCGGCGGTCCGCGCACGATCGAGGCGCGCGCCGACTTCATGCAGGACGATCTGTGGACCGTTCATCGCGGCTACCACATCGAGCTCGATTATTCCGGTGGTGCGTCCGGTGGTGCGGCGGCCGGCGCGCGCGTCGTCGTCGACAGCGGCTTCGAGGTCGGCCTCGAGTTCGTCGGCGAAGAGGGGACGCTCTTCTGCACCCGCGGCAGCGGTCAGGTCACGGCGAGCGACCCGAATGCCGGTGCCAACAAGGCGGCATTGCGTGCGAGCGACGCGCGATCGCTCGAGCCGCTCCCCGAGTCGGCGTTGCAGTTGCCGCCGAGCACGAACCACTACACCAACTGGCTCGAGGCGATCCGCGATCGGCGCCAGCCGGTGGCGCCGGTCGATCAGGCGGCGCGCAGCCTCACGGCGTGCTACGTGAGCTGGCTCGCGATGAAGCTCGGTCGCAAGCTCGCGTGGGATCCGGTCGCCGAGCGCTTCGTCGGCGACGACGAGGCGAACACACGCCTCGCACGACCGCGCCGCAAGGCCGACTTCGACGTCGACGCACTGCTGAAAGCGGCGAGGATTTGATGCGGCACGTCCCCGGCATCCGCCGTTCGCCAGAACCGCACTTCAGTGGCCGCCCCCGCCCGCTGGCGGCTGCGACAGTTCGAGCAGCACGCCGCCGGTCTGCTTCGGGTGGAGGAACGTGACCATGCAGCCGCCGGCGCCGACCCGCGGCGCCGAGTCCATCGCCGGATTGCCCGCTGCGGCAAGGCCAGCCATCCGCGCAGCGATGTCGTCGACCTTCATCGCCACGTGGTGGAGCCCCGGCCCGCGCTTCTCCAGATGCTTCGCGATCGGACTGTCGGGCGCGGTCGGCTCCAGCAGCTCGATGCGCGCGCCGTTCGCGTCGTCCTTCGGCCGCAAGATGGCAACGCGCACCTTCTCGCTCGCCACCTCCTCGATCGCCACCAGCTCCATCCCGAGCAAGTCGCGCCAGAACGGCAGCGCGTCCGCGAGCTTGTGCACGGCGATGCCGAGGTGGTCGATGGCGGTCACGGACTGGCTCCAACGAAGATGCGTGGCGCGCAAAACTATGCTCTGCCACCGTCAATGCCACCTCGTCGAGGGTCGCTTGGATGGCCGGCTCCCGCCTTGTCGCAGCATTCGTCGCCGCATTTGTCGCCGGCACCGCGCTCTACGGCTGCAGTTCGCTCGAGCGCGAGCTGTCGAAGCAGTTCCTGCTGCCGCGCCACGAGGCGATCGCGCGACCCGATGAGACTGGGCTCGCCTTCGAGGAAGCGTGGTTCGAGGGCGTCGATGGCTCGCGCCGCCACGGCTGGTTCGTGCCCCACCCCGACGCGCGCGGGCGCACGGTGCTGCTCTGCCACGGGAGCGCCGCCAACCTCACCTACTACTTCCCGTACTGGGAACTGCTGCACGCGGCGCAACTGAACGTGTTCGTCTGGGACTACGCCGGCTACGGCAGGAGCGAGGGCGAGGCGCTGATCTCGACGCTCTTCCCCGATGCGCGACGCGCGGTCGACTGGTTGGCGGCGCGCGCCGACGTCGACGCACGGAGGATCGGGGTGCTCGGCATCTCGCTCGGCAGCATCGTGGCGTTGCATCTCGCCGCGCACGATGAGCGGATCGCCTGCGCCGCAATCGAGGACGGCGCGAGTCCATGCGACAACATCGACGCGGCGCTGGCGCAGAAGTTCGATTGGGCGATCACCCGCTGGCTGGCCGGCACGTTGGTGCGGTGGTTCGCGCTCCCGGATGACGCCGAGCCTGATGCGAACGCCGCCGCGACGAGCAAGCCGCTGCTGTTCCTCACCGGCGAGCTCGAAGAGTCGATCGATCGCATCGCGACCGAACGCGCTTTCGCAGCGGCAACCGGCCATGCACAGCTCTGGGTGATGGCAGGAACCGGCCACGCACCGCACGGACTTTGGCAGCACGCCGGGACCTACGAGGCGCGCCTCGCCGACTTCTTCCGTTCCGCGCTCGACGGACGCTGGCAGCCCGAACCGCGCGTCTTCCCGCCCGACAATCCACCGACCCCGCTGCGCGATCTCGAGCCGCGCCTCGAATCGTTGCGCACGGAACTGGTGCGGTGGATCGAGGACGCGAGCGATGGTGCGACGGACGCCGAACGGGTGGCATGGCTCAGCAAGCAGGAGCCGCACGAGGCGTTGCCGCCACCGCTCGAGGCCGAGCTCACCGATTTGATGAGCGCACTCGGGACGGCAATCGATCGCGCGGACGGCGGCGGTCTCAGCGACGCGGCGAGGCGCTGGCATCTTCGAGCGCTCGCAGCGGTGCCGGCATTGCCGAACCGCCACTGGATCGCCGGCGCCGACTCGTATCGAGTTGGATTTTGCCACCGCGCGGCGGTCGAAGTCTCGGCTCGCGTGCTGCTGGAGGACGCGAGCGTGCGTGGCGACCTGACGCAGGCAGAACTCGTGCGCGCAACGCTGGCACGTTTCACCGTGGCGGACTCGCCGCCGTAGGCCGAAAAGCCAGCGGTCGCAGCGATGCTTGCCGCATTCGCGATCGGACCGTCAGTGGCGACGCGCGTGAATCTCACGCGCGCTCGTGACGTTCGAGCCGGCGAAGGAAAGGATCGCGACGCCGAAGCCGGCGATGGTGATCGGCACCAGCGGCACCAGCGCTGCCAGCAGCATGGTGGCCCAAGTCGCCTGCGCCGAAGCGCTCAAGAAGGCGGCGCCGGCGTGGGTCACGGCGAAGAACGGCGCGAGGAAGGCGACCAGGCGCAGTTTGCCGAGCCGATCGGAGCCGGTCGCCTCACCGACGGCCGGAAGGCGACGGCGGTGGCGCGCGATCACGAGCACGAAACCGAGGATCGCGGCGCCGATGACGGTGGGAACGCCGACGGCAACGAACTGGGTCGCGGGCGTCGAGACGCCGCACCGCTGCAGCACGTTGAGGCTGCGCATCGCGAGCAGGACCGTGCCGATGCCGGTGGCGAGGAAGACGGCGAGGAGCGCGAAACGCGGCCACTGCTCGCTGAAGCGATCCGTGACGGTCGTCGCAGTCGCACCTGTCGTGCGCGTTCGACGTGGGTCGTTCGTCATCGCGGGACTCCCTGGTTTGGGGGGTGGCGGTCGCCGTGGATCTGTCTAGCGCCAGATCGACGGCGAGTAGCGCCGGCCTGTAGCGGGCGGAATCCAGCGATCGTCAGAACACGACCGGCGCGCGGTAGGTCCCGAAGACCGCTTCGAGATCGGTACAGAGTTCTCCCAGCGTGGCGCCGCTGTCGACCGCCTCGATCAGCAACGGCAGCAGGTTCGTTTTCGTGGCCGCGGCGTCGGCGACGCGCTTGCGGGCATCGCGCGCCTTGCCGCTGTCACGGCGCGATCGGAAGTCGGCGAACTGCTCGCGCCGGCGCGCCTCCAAACCCTCGTCGCTGCGGAACTCGACCGTCGGCGGCACAACGTCGCCAGCCGTGTGCTGGTTCACGCCGACCACAACCTTGGTGCCGCGCTCGATGGCCTGCTGCTCGATCCAGGCCGATCGGTGGATCTCCTGCTGCACGAAGCCGGCCTCGACCGCCGCCACCGCGCCGCCGAGCGTGTCGATCTTCTCGATCAGCGTTCGCGCCCGTGCCTCGATCTCATCGGTGAGCGCCTCGACATAGGGCGACCCGCCGAGCGGATCGACGACCCGCGTCACGCCGCTCTCCGCGGCGATCACCTGCTGGGTCCGCAGCGCCAGCAGCGCGGAGGCCTCGCTCGGCAGCGCGAGCGCCTCGTCCCAGGAGTTGGTGTGGAGCGATTGGGTGCCGCCGAGCACCGCGGCAAGCGCCTGCAGCGTCACCCGCGCGATGTTCACCTGCGGTTGCTGCGCGGTGAGCGTCGAGCCGCCGGTCTGGGTGTGGAAGCGCAGCATCAACGACTCGGGCTTCCGCGGCGCAAAACGCTCCTGCATCAGCCGCGCCCACAGCCGGCGCGCGGCGCGGAACTTGGCGACCTCCTCGAATAGGTCGTTGTGCGCAGCGAAGAAGAAGGAGACGCGGCTGGCGAAGGCGTCGACGTCGAGGCCGGCCGCAACTGCGGCCTGCACGTAGGCGAGGCCGTGGGCGAGCGTGAAGGCGACTTCCTGGACCGCAGTGCAGCCCGCCTCGCGCATGTGGTAGCCGGAGATCGAGATCGAGTTCCAGCGCGGCGTGGCGCTGGCGGTCCAAGCGATGACGTCTGTGACCAGCCGCATCGACGCCGCCGGCGGGAAGCGGTAGGTGCCGCGCGCGGCGTACTCCTTCAGGATGTCGTTCTGCACCGTGCCGGAGAGCTTCGCTGCCGGGATGCCTTGGCGACGGGCGGCGGCGACGTAGAGCGCGAGCAGGATCGACGCCGTCGCGTTGATCGTCATCGACGTCGAGACTTGATCGAGCGGGATGGCGGCGAAGAGTTCGTCGAGATCATCGACGCAGGCGATCGAGACGCCGACGCGCCCGACCTCGCCGCTCGCCATCGGGTGGTCGGGGTCGTAGCCGATCTGCGTCGGCAGGTCGAACGCGGTCGACAGCCCCATCTGCCCTTGTTCGAGCAGGTAGCGGAAACGGCGGTTGGTGGCAGCCGCGTCGCCGAAACCTGCGTACTGGCGCATCGTCCAGAGTCGGCCGCGATACATCGTCGGATAGGGCCCGCGCAGGAACGGCGGCACGCCGGGCAAACCGAGTTCGGGCGCGTAGACCTGCTTCGGTTCGATGCCGGAACTGGTCGCGGCCGGCACCTCGCCGGGACGGTTCGGTTCGCGGCTCATCCGGTACGCTCCGTGGTCGTGATGCGCGCCGGCGATCGGCCGCGCGAAGGAGCGGGAATGTACCCGGACGGGCGGTCGACGATCTGGGTCGAGGCGACGCTGCAACAGCTTCGTGACGCCGGCGAACGCGTGGTCGTGTTCGATGGTTCCGACCCGGCCAGCCGCGCCGCCCCTGAACTCCGCGCAAGCGAGTTGGTGGCAGAGAGCGGCGCGCTGGCGGTCGCCTGGTTCCGGCTTGGGCTGCGGCCCGGCGACCGGTTGCTGCTGGCGTTGCGCAGCGGACAGCGATTCGTGACGCAACTGCTCGCGGCCGCGCGGGCCGGGCTGATCGTCGTGCCGCTGCACCCCAAGGTGAAGCCGCGCGAGCTCGCTCACGTCGTCTGGGATTCCGGCCCGCGCGCCGCGATCGCCGACGAGCCGCTCGCCGACCTGATCCGCGTGAGCCACCCACAGGTGCGCGTGGTCGATCTCGCGCGGCTGCATGCCGAGGCGACCGCGGCGCGTGCCGAGGTCGACGAGGCGAATGCGGGAGTCGCGCTCGAGTTCGATCACGCCGGCGTCGCGGCGTCAGCCGACGACCCGGCGCTGCTGCTTTACACGTCAGGAACGACCGGCAAGCCGAAGGGGGCGCTGCACACGCAGGGGTCGCTCGGGCACAACCTCGCCGCGCTGGCGGAGGCGTGGCAGCTGTCCCCTGCCGATCGGCTGCTCCACTGCCTGCCGCTCCACCATCTGCACGGCCTCGCCGTCGGCGTGATGGGCTCGTTGCAGGCGGGCGTCACGCTCGATCTTTGCGACGGTTTCGAGGCGCGCGAGGTCGTCGCACGTCTTGCAAGCGGAGCCGCGACGCTCTTCTTCGGCGTGCCGTCGATGTACGCGAAGTTGATCGAGATCGAGCCGCCACCCCTGCCGTCGATGCGCCTCTTCGTCAGCGGCTCGGCGCCGTTGCCGCCGGCACAGAAGCGGCGTTTCGCGGAGCGCTTCGGCCACGCGATCGTCGAACGCTACGGCGCCACGGAGATGGGGATCGCGCTGGCGCAGCGCGCCGACGGCGGGCGCCCGGCGGGATCCGTCGGTGGGCCGCTCGCCGGAGTCGAGACGCGACTGGTGCCGCCCGCGGATGGCGAGGACCATGCTGACGAGGGCGAGTTGTGGGTGCGCGGTCCGTCACTCTTCAGCGGCTACTTCGAGGACCCCGAGGCGACGGCGAAGGTCCTCGTCGATGGCTGGTATCGCACCGGCGATCTCGCGCGCCAACTCGGCGACGGCAGCTTCGCCATCGTCGGCCGGCTCTCGACCGACCTGATCAAGGTGCACGGCCATCGCGTTGGCGCGCTCGAGATCGAGGCTTGTCTCGCCGACCATCCCGCGGTCGCGGAAGTTGCGGTCGTCGGTCGCCCAGACGCGCAAGCGGGCGAGGTGCCGGTCGCCTTCGTGCGTATGCGCGACGCGACCATCAATGCAACGATCGACGCCACGGCTGCGGTCGATGCGCTGCTGGCCCACTGCCGCACGCAACTCGCGCCGTACCAGGTGCCGGCGCAAATCGTGCTGATGGACGAATTGCCGCGGACCGGGCCGGGAAAGGTCGACAAGAAGGCGCTGCCGTAGGCGATTGCGCTTGAGGCGTCAGCGACCGCCCGCAGCGCTCAACTCTTCAGCCCGCGCAGGAACACCAGCAACTCTTCCATGTCGGGCGCGAGCGGCGCCTGCATGTCGATCTCGCGGCCGTCCACTGGATGGGTGAAGCGCAGCCGCAGCGCATGCAGCGCCTGCCGGCGGATCTGCGGCGACGGCAGGCCGGCGGCCTCGCGCTCCTCGAGCAGGCGGCGCCACACGACGCTCGTGTTGCGGCCGTAGATCGGGTCGGCGACGCACGGGTGGCCGAGGTGCGAAAGGTGGAGCCGGATCTGATGCGTGCGACCGGTGAGCGGATGGCAGCGCAGGTAGGTGAAGCCGGGGAGTCGCTCGCAGACTTCGTAGTAGGTCGATGCCGGCTTGCCGTTCTGCAGGTCGATCCGCTGCCGCTCCGGATGGCTCTTGTCGGGGCCCATGGCGAGGTCGATGTAGTCGGAGTGGAGCGCGACCTTGCCGACGACGATCGCGCGGTACTCCTTCTTCACCGTGCGCGCCTTGAACTGGTTGACCAGCTTGACGCGCGCCGGATTGCTGAGCGCGACGACCATGAGACCGCTGGTGTCGCGATCGAGGCGATGGACGATGCCGGGTCGTTCCGGCGAGCCGACGGTGGCGACGCTTGGCCAGCGATGGAGCAGCGCGTTGATGAGCGTGCCGCCGGTGCCGCTGCCGCCCGAAGGATGCACGAGCATCCCGACCGGTTTCACGACGACGGCGACGTGATCGTCCTCGTAGAGCACATCGATCGCGATCGGTTCGCCCTTGGGTGCGCGGTCAGGCAGGCGCGCATCGACGACGACCCGATCGCCCTGCTCGATGGGATAGGACGGGCGAACCTTCTTGCCGTTCACAAGGACCCCGCCGTCGTCGATGCGCGTGACCAGGAACGAGCGCGAATAGGTCGGGCGGAGCCTGCGACCGAGCCAGCGATCGAGCCGTTCGCCCGCCTCTGCGGCCGCGACCTCGAGCTCGATCGGTTCGGAGGCTAGGGGATTTCCACTACCGGAGGTCGTGTCATCGATCTCGGTGTCTTCGCTCACGGATTCTCCCGTCGTCCCTGCCGGCCTGCCAGATGAGGCGTCATCATCGCCTCATCACCGGCGGATGTGGCGTGCCATGCATTGTCCCGACAAGTTCGCTCGGCTACCGTCCGCCGTCCTGCTTGGCAGCACCTCGCGATCCGACCTGGGAAGTAGGGGAGCCGCGCCATCGAACGCCACTGCCAAGACCCGCTCAAGCCGTCGGTGCTGGTCGTCGACGACGACCCCGCAATCCTCGAACTGATCCGGGCGCAGATCGGCTCCGACTTCGACGTCGTCACGACCGATGACCCGACCCACGCTCACGAGCTCAGTCAGGCGCGCCGCTTCGATCTCCATCTCTATGACCTGACGATGGAGCCGCTGCCGGGGCTCGAACTGCTGCTGCTGACCCTCGCCGGTTCCTCCGACGCCGCCGTCGTCCTGATGACCGGCGAGCCGTCGGTCGATCGGGCGGTCGAGGCGCTCCGCTCCGGTGCCACCGACCTCATCCTGAAACCGCTGCGGTTCGACGATCTTTCGGCATCGCTGTGGCGGGCGCTGCAGAAGGCGAGAGCGCGCGGACCGTCCGCGGGCCTGCGCATCGCGGCGGTGCACGACGCCCTGACCCGAGCGGTCGAGGCGAAGGACCCGACCACCCATGGCCATGGCGATCGCGTCCGCCACCTCTGTCAGCTGGTCGGCCGGTCGATCGCTCTCGCAGCGCACGATCTCGAGATCCTCGACTGCGCGGCCGCGCTGCACGACATCGGCAAGATTGGCGTTCCCGACGCGGTGCTCTCCAAACCGGGCAAGCTCACGCCCGAGGAGTTCGAGCTCATCAAGAAGCACCCGACCGTCGGCGACCGGATCCTCGAACCGGTGCCAGGCCTCGACGCCGTGCGCCGATGCGTGGTGGAGCACCACGAGCGGTGGGATGGGCAGGGCTATCCGAACGGCCGCAAGCGCGAAGAGATCTCGCTGCCCGGTCGCGTCCTGATCATGGCCGAGGTCTTCGACGCGCTCTCCCACGCCCGCAGCTACAAGGCGGCGTGGAGCCACGCCGAGATCTCGAAGTTCTTCCGCGAGCGCGCGGGCAGCCACTTCGAGCCGGAGCTGACCGCGAACTTCATCGACCTCGTCGACAGCGACTTCGACGCGATGGTCCAATCCACATCACCGAAGCCCTGAACCGCGCGGTCAGTTGAACTCGCGCAGCTTGAATTCCGTGACGCGCATGCGGCATCCCGGCGGGATCTGCAGGCCGATCGCGCCAGCGCGGGTGTCGGTCCAGCGACAGTCCTCGATGTGGATGACCGCTTCTTCGTCACCCCAGAGCTTGACCTGAAACCTGCTGCCCATCACCCCGAAGCGCAGCGTGTACTTCTTGCCGGCCTCGAACTGGAACCTCGCCGGATCGGTGTTGCTCGGATTGATCACGAAGTTGGGGTTCGTGTTGTTCGGCTTGCGACCGAGTCGGAAGAAGATGTCGAAGTTCCCCGCTTCGAGGGTGAACTCCATCTGCAGCATGTAGTGGCGCCACTGCTCGATGTCGCCGATCGCCAGGATCGCCTTCTGGTTGGTGTCGGCGTCCGGCCCGACGATCTGCATCACACCGCCCTCGATGCGCCAGGAGAACCCCTTCGTGTTGGTCGGGTTCCACTTCTTCTTTGCGTCCTCGGAAAGCAGGTCCTTGAAGCCCATGCTCTCCTCGCCGTCGAGCTGATCACGCTCCGGGCCGGCGTTGAACAGGTCGTAGGCGATTTTGTCCGTCAGGGCGAGCACCGACTTGTAGATCGGCTCGTAGAACGCCGTCTCTTCGGCGTTCTTGGCCCGCCGGAAATTGTCCCAGGTCTCGCGGAGCTGGTCCTCGGCGAACGTCGCCGCGCGCAAGGCCACCCGCTGCTCTCCACCACCCGACGCAAGCTTGTCGGCATAGGCAAAGAACTGCTGCGCGAAGATGTGCTCCGAGGTCTTGCGAAGCTCGGAGATCTCCTTGGCGATCTTGTCGCCGACGATCGTTCCGAGGCCGTCGAGCTCCTCGAGCTCGCGCTTCAAGTCGCGCATCTGCTCGGGCGAAAGGGCGTCGGCGGCCGCCATCTTCTGCTTCACGATGTCGACTCGGGCGAGGATCTCCGTGCGCAGCTTGGCGTTGTCGATCGCGGCCTGGACCCGACGATAGACCGCTGAAACCGCCGAGTCCCTCTCGGATCCCTTCCAGATCTCCTTGTTCGCCTCGATGTAGGCGAACGTCTCCTTCAGGCTCGAGTCGCTCCCGAAGTCGACCAACTCGACCTTCGTGACCAACTCGGTCAGCGCCACGACGCGCTTTTCTTCAGTGTCGCGAATCTCGTCTTTCGTGCCCTTCACCGACAGCACGACGATCAGCACGATGACCAGAAGCCCGCCACAGATCCCGAAGCCGATCTTCGTCGCCTTGTCGAACGAGATCTGGCTCGAGTCGTGGATGGCGTGGTGTGCACGAGCCGTCTTCTTCTCGACCGGTCGAGGTGCCGCGCGGGCAGGAGCGGCAGCAGGGCGCGCTGGAGCGGCCGCTGGACGGGCGGCCGGCGCGGCGGCAGGCCGGGCCGCCACCGGGCGGACACCACTGGTCGCTGCCGGGCGAGGTCTTGCGGCAGGAGTCGGTGCAGGCGAAGCAGACGACGAGGGAGCGATGTCACCCGCGCCGCAAGTCGGGCAGTCCGGCGCGTCCGGCACCGGCTTGTACTTCGCGCCACAGGTCTCGCAGATGGCCATCGTTCAAGCTCCGTAGCGCAGAACCAGTACAGCTTCCGCGATCATCGCACCGAGGACGTTCAAGGAAGAAACGGCAGCCTCAGCGCGGGATCGTTCCCGGCGGCGGCGCACCAAAGGCGAACTCGATGCTCTCGATACCGACGCGCTTGGCGAGGTTCATCACCGTGACAACCTCGTGCCACGGAACGCGGCGATCGGCGTCGATCGTGAACGATGGGTCCATCTTCTTCAGCGCCTGATAGTCGGCCTTCGCCGCCCGGATCATGTCCTGCAGTTGATCGTCATCAGGGACGTGCTTCGTGCCGATCTTGCGATCGGAGACGCCCTTGATGTCGTCCCAGAGGATCGCGACGCGAACCTCCTCGATGATCGAGCCGACCGGCATCCCCTCCGCGCCCTTGTCCTTGGGCAGCCAGGTGTCGAACTTGCCTTCGATCTGCTTGAACTTGAACGAGCACATGAAGAAGACGCACAGGCAGAAGATCACATCCACCATCGGCACGACGTTGATGGCGACGGGGTTCTCATCCTGGTTCTGTGAACCGGCCATGACTTCACTCCTCTGACGCGGGATTCGATCGACGTGGACGAAGAGGTGGAACTCGGGGTGAAACGCGGGACGACGTCGGCTACTTCTTCAGCCAGCGCGAGTTGGGGAACTGCTGTTCGAGCAGAGTGCGCTGCTCGCGAGCCCGTGCAACGCTTTGCTTCTTCTTCTCCGGATCAGCATCGATCTGGCCGAGCGAGTCGAACGCCTTGGCGGCACCCGCCCTCGCGCGTTCGTACTCGTCGGTGGTCTCTTCCGGCGTCGGACCATAGAGGACGATGCCGCGCATGTAGCAGAAGACGGCATCCCGCAGCTTGTCCTGGTCGCGCTTGGCGGCTCCTTGCTCCATCGCGAGGTCGCCGAGGCCGTTCCAGGCACCGGCGAGCACGGTGTTCATCGCCTCGGCAAGCGTGAGCTCGCGGTAAAGGCGTTCCGCATCGGCGCCCTTGCCCTGTTGCTGGGCGCACTGGGCGAGTCCGAGCTTCGCGGCGAAGATGACGTCCGGGTTGTCGCTCGCGCTCGAAGCGACGGCGGCGTAGGCGGTCTGCGCTTCGGCGTATTTCTTCTGCTCGAAGTAGATGCGTCCGCGCAGGACGCCCATCCCCGACTGCGCATTCGCATCGAGACCGGCCTGCTTCGCGGCCGCGGTCAGGTTGTCGAGCGTCGACGACGCGCCAGCGACATCGCCAACCGCGAGCAGCGCGGAAAGGAGGTTTGCGCCGGTCGACAGCAGGTAGCGCGACTTTGGGAAGTCCTTCAGCAGGGTCCGCCACGACTCGATCGCCTTGGCGGTGTTGCCCGATCGGCGGGCCACCGTGCCGGCCGCGAACAGCGCCTCCTGCCGGATCGGTGCCCGCAACTTCGCCGAATCGGCGAGCAGTTTGTCGAGCTTCGCGTCGGCGTCGCCGAGCTTGCCGGCGGCCGCAGCGTCGAGGGCGACATAGAGCTCACGAGCTCCGCCGAAGCGCACGCTGGAGACCTCGGACCACTTGAACTTGCTCTCCGCGCCCTTCTGCAGCACGAAGTAGATGCCGTCGTAGTCCGCGGACTTGATCGCCACCTGTTCGGTCTTGCCGTTCTTCAGCGTGACGTCGTCCTTGGTCTGTGCGGACGCACTGCCGCCCATGACGACGATCCCCACTGCGATCGCGACTGCCATCGCAAACGTGGTCGCGACCTTGCGGACAGAACCGGACCAATTCGAGCGAAGCGACATCCTCTCTCTCTCCAGCGGTTGCGTGCGTTGGGTCAGGTCGTTCATGCGTCGCCGGCTCTACTTCCCCGGCTTCGGCGGAAGCTTCTGGGCGACCTGCTTTTCGAGCGCCTCGAACTTCAGCTGGACGCCGAAACGGCCGCCGTCATAGTTGTCCGAGCTTCGCTGCAGCGACCGGATGGCGATTTCCGCAGTCGCATAGTCACCGCGATCGACGAGCAGTTGCACCTGCGTGAACTTCGATTGCCACCAGATCTTCGAGTCGCGTGCCGTGCTGGTCACGATCGCCTCGAAGACGCCCGAGGCGCGTTCGAGGTTGCCGGTGCGAACCTGCTCATCGCGCGAGCCGATCCCAGTCTCGCGCAGCGCGACGCCGTACTCGATGTAGGCGGACAGCAGTTCGGGCTTGGCGGCGAGCGTCTCCTCGTTCAAGCGCTTGGCGACGGTGTCGACGAAACGCTCGCGGTTGAAGAGGTTCGCGTAGGACGCGGCCGCGTCGGCGTGGAGGCCGAGGAACGCTTGTGCCTGCGCAAGGTGGATCAGCGTCCGATACGACGGGGTCAAATCGACGATCGCTTTGTACAGACGTACCGCCTCGGTCCACGTCAGCGTGTCCTTGCGCTTCCCGGTCCAGTCGACGAAAGAATTCACCGTCTCCGGGACGCCGTTCAACTGGAAGCCGAGCGCGAACAGACGGTCGGCGACCGCCTCGACCACGTCGACCCGCAGCGCCTCGCGGCCGTCGATCTGGGGCGCGATCCCGAGCAGGTAGTACTTCACGGCCCGCTGGAACTGCGCATCGATCGCGGCCGAGGGACCCTTCGTCTTCAGGCTCTCGATGGCCCGAAGATCCAGCGCGCGACCGATGGCGGCTGCCGCCGAGCTGATGTTGCGAGCGGTCGCGTCCTTGACGATCTGCGATTCGAGCTGCGCAATCGCCTCGTCGATCTTGCCGAGGTTCTGGTACGCCTTGATCCGCAATCCCCAGGCCGCGGTGATCTTGTCGGAGTCGCCGGGATACTCGCTCTCGACGCGCTCGAAGAGCTTCAGAGCATCTTCCGACCGATTCACGCCCACGATGAGATAGAGGCCGCCGAGGCTGACGCGCGCAGAGAACGCATACCCAGCGAAGCGGGCCTGTGCGTTGAGGTCGAGCGTGTCCTTCGCGGCCTGCTCGAGCGTGGCGCGCGCCTTCTTCAGGCGCGTTTCAGCGTCGAGGACGATCTGCTTGATGTCCGCCTTGCTGTTCTTCTGCATCAGCGAGCGGATGTGGTTCACGAGCGCGTTGCCGGCGCGATAGAGGGCCTCGCCATAGACGGGCGAGCTCGTGCTGATCTTGTCGTAGGCGGCTGATGCCTCGGCGAACTTCTGTTCGGCGTCGAGCACCTTGGCTTCGGACAGAGCCGCTTGCTGCGCCTGCGAGCTCTTCGGGAACTTCGCGAGCAGCGTGTCGACGGAGGCCCGCCAGTGGTCCTTGAAGTACTTGCGCTCATCCTTGGCGTAGAGCCCGATCCAGCCGTTCGAAACCCGCCAGAGCAGTTCGGGAGCCAGATCCGACGTCGGGAAACGCTCGAGACCACCCTCCCAAGCCGCAACGGCTTCGTAGAGCTGGTCTTGCTGGACATGGATGACGCCGAGCCACAGCGCTGCCGAGGCTCCGGCGCTGATCGCCTCCGCGGTTCCGCGGCTCGCCGACAAGACGCGCTGCGCGATCGCAGCCGCGTTGGCGAATTCCGATCGGCCGACCGCCGACTCCACCAGCCGCAGCGATTCGCCGAAGCCGAAACCCTTGCCGCCACCACCCGACTCGAGGCCGAGATACTCGCGGCCCTTCTTGCCGCCGAGTCCCTGCGGATCGATTTCGATCAGCTTCTTTGCCGTCGCTTCGAGCGCTACCGCGTCTTGCGCGTCGTTGCAGGCGTCCGCCTTGGTCACGAGGACGGCCAGACCCTTCATGGCGGCGTACGGTTCGGGAGTCGTCGCGAGGTAGTCGTCCGCCGTGGCGATCGCCGCCTTGTGGTCGTTCAGCTTCCGCTGCGCCAGCATCTTCTGGAGTACTGCCCAGGAGACGATGTCGGAGGCCTCCGGCGTCATCAGCCAGACGTCGTTCGACCCCCGGTCGAACAACTCGCGCACGCCGATCGCCGACTCGTACGCCGAGACCGCCTCGACGGACTTCCCCATGCCGTCGTAGGAAAGCCCCTCGTAGACGTAGCCCTCGTAGCAAGCGAGTTCGTTCGAGAAGTCGACCTGGAACTCCTTGAACTGCTGGATCGAGCGATTGAACAGGATCTCCCGCTCTGGATCGGCCGGGTCGAGCAGCAACGCGTGGAAGTAGTAGGTGCGGATGAGGCCGTAGAGCGTCAGCATCTTCATCTGCGCGGCCGGACCGGTCGCCTCGACATCGGCGATGCCGTTCAGCAAGTCGTCGAAGTCGATCTCTTCCTTGACGTTGCCGCTGTCGACATTCTCGAGCTCGGACAGCTTCTGGTTCAGCGCCCTTTCGGCGCGCTTGAACAGCTCGGATCCTTCGGCGCGCAGCTTGGCGGCGTTGGCGGGATCCTCTTCGCCCTGGATGGCGGCGGCGACCCCCTCGCCGACGATGCGGTAAAGCTCCGGAAGGTCGCGCACAACCTTGTCGCCGAGCTCGGTGCCCTTGTTGCGCTCGCCGAACGATTCCTTCGCCTTCACGATCTCGAGCAGCGTGTTCACCCGCTTCTTCGGATCCCGCTCACGTTGCACCGCGTCGACCTGGAGGTCGATCCGGAGGAGCTCCGCCGCAGACTTCTTGATCGGGTCATCGCCGGCAGAGAGCTCAATCGCCTTGCAGATGCCATCGGCGAGGTCGGGGTATCCGGCGCGCGCGAGCTCGCGGGCGAAGTCGGTGTCGTCGTTGCCGAGGATGTACTTGTCGTCGGCGTTCGAAAGACCGCCGTTTGAAAGACTGGCGTGCGCCGACGATGCGTACGCCGACAGCGCAAGGAACGGCAGGAGGAACGAGCCGAGCATCGACATCTTCTCCGCTACCGGATGCTGAGCGACTACTTACCGAGTTTCGGCTTACCGAGTTTCGGCTTACCGAGTTTCGGCTTACCGACGAGCTTTAGGCGGGCCGGCGGGCGCGCGAATCACCGCGACACCCGCAGGCAATCACGACTTCACTTCGGCTGCGCCGCCTTCGCGTCCTTCTTGGGACCGCCCGCGCCGAACACGCGCGGATAGCGGTAGTAAACCTCCATGCAGAGCGTGTTGACCGCGGTCGAGTAGACACGGCCACCATCGAGCGACCACGGATCAAGCGGGTTCCACGAGCCGAACGAGCAGAACTGCTTGTCCATGTTCTGGTGGTCGATGATCGCGGACTTGATCGCCTCGTTCCATTTGTCCCAGCGCGGTCCGCCGACCTGGAACATCGCGAGCGTTCCGTAATACCAGTAGTACATATCGATGCTGCTGCCCGCGCTGCCGCCGCCTTCGTCCCACTTCGGCAGCGTCTGCACCAGCAAGTCGGCACCCTTGCCGATCAGCGGATCGTCGGCCGCCTGGCGGCCCGAGAAGATGCGCACGAGCATTCCGACCGCCGTCAGCGACTCCGAGTTCTCCGGCGGGTACTTCTCCATCAACTCGGTCTGCCGAGCCGGCGGCGTGCCGCGCGTCTGGTAGCCGGTGCGGCCGGTCCCCGGATCGGTCAACTCGTCGATGTAGGACGCCGCATCGCGCATCGCGCCTTCCTCGATGCCAAGCCCGGCCATCCCACCCGACTTAAGCGCCATCACCATCCAGCCGGTCACCGAGGAGTCGTTGTCGCCGTCGGCAATCCCGTAGCGCCACGCCTTGTAGGGATTGCGCGACTTCATGACGAAGTCGAGACCCTTTTGCGCCGGCTCCTGGAACGCCTTCGCCTGCGTCATGCCGTAGGCCTCGGCCATCGCGAGCGCGGCGCAGGCGTGGTTGTACTGGAAGTGCTGCCCGCTCTTGGTGCCGAAGCAGCCGTCCTCGGCGTCCTGGATCGCCATCAGATACTTCAGGCCTTCGCGCACCGTCTTCTGGAACGGCCCGGTGACGTGGGTGTCGCCGGCGCCGAGGAAGCAGAGCAGCGCGAGTCCAGTGAGGCCGACGTCGTTCAGCGAACTGCCTTTGCCGCCACAGGTGCCCTTGTTGCACTGCGCGTCGTAACCGTCAGCGTCCCACCGCCCGTCGGGCGACTGGTGGTTGCGCAACCAGAGCAGACCGGCCATGACCGAGATGTCGGTCTTGGGCGAACCGCCACCGCGTCCACCGCCACCACCCTGGCCGAGACCGCCGCCGCCTTTGCCGCCACCGCCAGCTCGACGGCTCGCGAACGCGGAGGGGACGCCGGTGCCGTGGTGGCCGACCGCGCCAACGCCAATCGGCGTGCCACCGGTCGCGCCAGACGGGAGGTTCGAGAGCGCCTCAGGATCCGGATTGAAGATGCCGGCTTCCTTGGTGATGTCGGTCTCGTCCGTGATCTCGCCCTGGCGACCCGCATCCGCGTCCGGAATGAAGTTGGGATCAGGATTGACGATCCCTTCGTCCTGATCAGGGAGGACCGGCACCGAATTGCGATCGATCAGTTCAGGAGCGGTCTCGATCGCGGGCGGCAGCACCGGCGGCGGCGTGCGGATCTTGACCGCCGACTCGAGGTTGTTTTCGGCCGGGCCGTGACTCGCGAGGTAGATCACGCTCGCGCCCGCCAGGATGATCACGTGCAGCATGATCGCGATCATGTACCAGGGCGTCGAACCGATGATCCGCTCGGCGAGCGACTTCTTCTCGGTCGGAATCTCCTCGAGCGGCGCCCCGTCGTGCGGGAGGTCCGTCTGGTCTTCGGCTGCGGCCATGAGAAGCTCCTGGGTACGGAAAGGCGTCGAGGCGTCCTGGACACCATGACACCAGCCCGCGCCCGTCTAGTGCGCACGGGGTCATCGAGTCACGCTGCGGCGCGTGAACGAAGCCGGGACATGGTATCGAGGGCGATCAGCTCTGGGGAGGACTGAGCCGCCGCACGCGCGACGACTCGCGGCACCTTCACCCGACCCCAACCGGGTCGCCAGCGAAGGCCGATCTCAACTCGGAACGGGACACGAAACGGAGCGGGGGCGAGACGGTTCGCTAGCTGGTTTTCGCCGCCCCCCCACCCGTCCCGCCGAACAGCGCTATTCCTAGGTCAGCGTCAGCGCAGCTCGCGGATCCGCAGGCGCGAAAACTTGAGCGCCGCCTCCCTCTCGATGACCAGGCCGAAGGCGCCGGAACGGTTGTAGTTCCACATCAGGACCCGGTCTTCCGCCGGTGCCACGTCGTCCTTCCAGTGCATCTTGACGCTGCTGCCCACGACCTCGTAGGTGAACGAATAGGTGCCGCCGGGTGCGATCGGCCCACCCTCCTCGGCCTCGATCTTCGTGACGTCGGTGTTCTGGTTCGGGGCTGAGCCCAGCCGGAAACAGAGTGAGAACGCGCCCTTCTCGATCGTGAACTCGCCCTCGATGACGAAGTCGCGCCAACGTTGCTGATCACCGATCGACAACACCGAGAGCCCGCGCGCATCCTCAGCCGGCCCCTTCACGCGCAACACGCCCGCCTCGATCTTGTGCTCGAAGCCTTTGGTCGCGCCCGCCTTCCATTCCGACACCGCGTCACCGACGAGGAGCTCGCGCCATGGCGTCTTCTCCTTCTCCGCGTCCGTGAAGTGCGTCGTCGCCAGTGCGTCGGCCTTCGCGATCAGTTCTTGGAGATAGGCCGAAAGGAGAGTCTTCATCGCGGCGTTCTTGTCGGCGAACGCCTTGTCCCAGAGCGCGCGAATCTCATCCTCCGCGATTGCCAGCTTGTTGAGCGCACCGCTCGGATCCGTCGCTCCCTGTTGATCGCAGTACGCGACCGCCTCCTCCTTCACCTTGCCAGAGATCGCCTGCTCGATCCGCGACTTGAGCGTTGTCGCCCGCGATTGCGCATCGGAGCCGAAGTCGAGAGCCTCGCGCGCGATGCCTTCTACGCGCCGCTTGAGCTCACGCGCTTCCTGCGCCGTTTTGCTGCCAAGGTCGTTCCCGGCGCCTTCGATCGCGGAGAGCCGGTCGAAGTAGTCGCGCTTGGTCTGCTCGGAGCCGATGAAGGCTGCGGCCTTGTTCTTCAGCGCCGTCACCTCGGTCGCGATGTTCGACGCAACCCACGTGTCACGCGTCGAGTCGACCATGCCGACGATGCGGTTGGCGCCGTCGACCGTCACGGCATCGAACGACTTGAGCGCAGCAAGCAGGTCACGCTTCTTGGTGGCGAGCGTCGACTCCACAGCCGCTTCGTCCTGCTGTTGCCCCTTCACCTTCCAGTAGATGCCGCCGGCCAGCACCACGAACACCACGGCCACGATCGCCAGCCGTTTGGTCGTTGCGTCGAGCAGAGGCGCGTCGTCAGGGTTCACCGGCAGTGCGCGAGCGGGCGCTTCTTTCGCTACCTTGCGGTCGCCACGGGCGCCTCGCTTCGAGTCGTCTGCGCTCGGGCGCGACGGCTTCACCGCAGGTTTCACCTCGGGCTTCACCGCAGGTTTCACCTCGGGCTTCACCGCAGGTTTCACCGCGGCTCTTGCCACGACCGTCGGAGCGGTCGGCGCGCCGCTCGCCGCGACGCCACCCTTCTTCGCGGCCTTCTCCGCCTGATGCTTCCAGTAGCAGCGGGTGCAGAGCACACGGGTGCTGTTGATCTCGGTCGGCAGGGATGCGACGTCGAAGTTCGCACCACACGATTCGCAGACGGTCACTCGACGCTCCTCCTGTGGGCTCTGCCTCAAGACTTTGGTTCTGGGCGTGACGCTGGATCCTGCGGCGACTTCCTCGCTTGTGATTCCTGGCGCGCGCGTGCGATCGTCGCCTGCCACTCGTGGATTTCGTGCAACTCTCTCAAGCTCGTGCCGGGACGCACGATGGGCGAGGTCGGGTGGCGACCGGCACTCCGCGGCTTGGTGCGCATCATCCGACGCGTGACGAGGAGCGCTCCGATCGCTACCAGCGCGATCCAGACAACCTTCGACACGCCCGCGACCACGGGAGCCGTTCGTCGAATCGTCATGTTGACGCCGACGACGTACGGCACCTCCTGCAGCTTGCCAGTCTTCGCCGAGTCGAAGCCGACGGTCCGAATGAACACGCCCTCGAAGTCGACTGCCTCGCGCAAGATCGCCGGCGTCTCGGCAGGTCGCCGAACCATGTCGACGACGACAGCTTCCGTCCCATCGGGTTCGCCGACGAAGAAGCGATAGATGTCTTCGACATCGCCGGCCGGCTGAAACAGCTTGATGGTGTCGATCCGCCCGATGACGCCGCGCACGCGGACGAAGTTGCCGCGCAACGCACCTGGCGTCGAAACTGCGACCGACCAGTCCAGCCAGTCCTTCGTGCGTTCGTGCACGTTCACCACGCTGAATTTCGAGAGCTCCGACACGACCTGCAGGTAAGCGTGGCTTTGCTCGAAGTCGACGCCATCGACCATCTTCGGCAGAGCGCCGCCGAACGCCGTCGCAACGCGCTTCGCGTGCTCGTCAGGCGATTCGACAGCGGGTGCGGCAGTCGGAGCGGCGGACGGTTCCTCACGCGTCGGTCGATAGAAGAGCGCCACTGCGGCGAGGATGAGGAAGCCACCGCCGAAGTAGATCAGCTTCTTCAACTCAGGCGCGTTGCGCAGCGTGACGGGGTCGGGCTGCCGCGGAAAACTCGGACGCTTGGCGCCGGTCGGCGCCTCACCGGATCCGCCACCCGCTACGGCACCCGCTGGAGTAGCGGGCGCGTTCGGGTCGGAGTTCGATGCGTTGGCCCGTGCGTCGCTCGGATCACTCATGGTCGCAGGCGTGGGTTCAATCGTCGCATCGGTTGCCGGCGAGCGTTGACGATGATTGTCCGAAGAATCACGGTCCGGAGGCTCACTGCCCGCCGCCAAACGCGAACTCGATGGTGTCGATGTTCTCGCGCTTGCAGAGGTTCATCACCGTGACGATCTCGTGCCATGGAACGTGCTTGTGGCCGTCGATGGTCACGGGAGTGTCCGGCTTGCCGGCCCGCTCCCAATCGGCCTTGCCCTCGCGGATGTACTTCTGCAGTTCCTCGTCGTCTTTGACCCGGCGACTACCGAGGACGCGATTGACCGTGCTGGTCTTCTCATCCCAGAAGAGCGCGACGCGCAGTTCTTCGAGCGTGTTCGGCAGCGAATTTGGATCGCCGAGTCCCTTGTCGCGCGGCAGCCACGAGTCGAACTTTCCTTCGATCTGCTTGAACTTGAACGAGCACATGAAGAAGACGCAGAGGCAGAAGATGACGTCGACCATGGGGACGACGTTGATCGCTACTGGATTCTCTTCCTGGTTCTGTGAACCGGCCATCGCTTCGCCTCCATGAGCCTCGACCGATCAGGGAACCTCGACCGATCAGGACCGCCCGAACCGTCGCGCGCGGCTGCTCCTACGCGATAAGCCAGTCCGCACCCTGCCAGCGGCCAGGCGCGAACTGACTCGGCGGATTCCGATGATCACGATCCTTCGGGGCGGGCAGCGCTCACAGCGATCTTGTAGAGACCCGCCGCAGCACACTGCTCGATCACGCCCTGGATGTAGCCGTACGGCGCGTTGCGGTCGCCTCGGATCATGATCTCGCGCCTCGACAACGGCTTGCCGCCCTTCGGCCCGCCGGTCGACTCCTCGGGATCAAGCGACGCGAGCTCCGCCAGTTCCGGACCGAGCGTCTCGATCGTGAAGTGGTTCGCCCGAATGGCGATCGCCCAGTGCGTCATGTCGCGACAGACGCCGCCGCCTTCCTTGACCTCGCAGGTGTAGCCCTTCGCGTTGTGAACGTGGAAGACGTTCACGTTCGTGCGCTTGGGGCCGCCTTCGACCGTGGTGTCTTCGTCTTCCTTCACCATGTCAGCCTTCGGCAGCTCGACGTCCTCGAGCTCTTTTGCCGACATGTCCGCGCCCAGCATGAAGAACAGCAGGAGCAGGAACATGATGTCGATCATCGGGATCAAGTTGCAGGCGACGCTCTCTTCGGTATCGGGCGGCTTGAAACGCTCGGACATGGAGTTCTCTCCGTTCGCCAGCGTCGATCACGACGGATCGCGAGGACGCTGAAATTGCTTCGGGCCGCCTCGATCCGGCGCGGAGCGCCCTGCGACGCTCCGCGCCGGACCGCCGGATGCGCTCAAGCGCATCCGGAACTAGCTCCGCACCGGATGCGCCGAAGCGCATCCGCCACCAATTCTGTCAGTGACCCTTCTTGCCTTCGCCACCACCGACCGGAGCAAGGTGCTTCAGCATGTCGACGCCTTGCAGGTTGATCGACAGCGTCATCTTGGTCACCTTGTTCTTGTAGACGAAGAAGGCGACGAGGAAGACGATGGCGATGAACAGACCCATGGTCGTGTTCACCAGCGACTCGTAGACGCCCTTGGCGAGATCGCCAGGAGTCGGCGCCTTCAGGGTCTCGATGACCTGGAACGACGAGATCATGCCCGTCACGGTTCCGAGGAGGCCGAGCAGCGGGGCGACGTTGCCGAGCAGCGAGAGGTAGGAGATTCGCGCGTTGACCTTGAAGGTCTCCTCGGCCGCGACCTGCTCGAGCGCGCCGATCATGTAGTCGTAGCCGGCGTGCCGCAGACGCAGGGCGTCGCCCATGATCGTCGCGAGGTAGCCGCCATTCGCGTCGCAAACCTCGATCGCCTCGTCGTAGTCACCGGCTTCCATCAGCCCTTCGAGCTCATCGCTCAGGCTCGGCGGCGCGAGCTTGTCGCGCGTCAACTGAACGCCGTATTGGATGCAGAGTGCGGTGCCCATGACCGACACCGCGACCATCATGTAGCCGACGGCGCCGGTCGCCTCGAACAACTGCATCATCGTCTTGTGGCCGCCACCTTCCGATGCAAATGCCGTCGCCGAGGCGACGACAAACATGACGGCCGTTCCGAGGATCGAGGTGGCCAATTTTCGCTTCCGCTGCATGTCCGATCGTCCTTTCTGTTGGCTCTCCGGAGCGTCACGGCCGAAAGGTCGCGCTCCGAGATTCGTGGTCGTTGGTTCCGCATCCGTCGCCGTTCCGCGGGTGCCGGAGCGGGCATCACTTCGCATTCGGGTAGAGCTTCTTCAACCGTCCGCGCAGCTCCGTCGCCTGCTGCGAATAGGACTGCTTGACGGCCGGATTCGCGTCGATCTGGGCGATCGACTCGCAGCAGATCGCTGCCCCAGTCAGCGCTGCCTGGTTCTCCGCCGTCGACTCACCGTCGAGCGGCAGGTAGACGACATCGCCGCGCAGGTAGGCGTAGAACGCGAGCGTCAGCAGCTCGGCATCACGTTTCTTGCGCCCCTGTTCGAGCAGAAGATCCGCCAGTCCGTTCCAGGCTCCCGCCATCACCAGCCGAGGGCTCTCCGCCGACTCGACGAGCTTCCGGAAGCGGCTTTCGGATCCTGATAGGTCGCCCAACTGACGCAGGCAACGACCGACCCCCAGCCCGGCGTACGCCGCCTGCTCGGAGGAGAGCGTCCCCGAGGCCTCGGCGGCCTCGTACGCAGCCTTGGCTCCGGTCGCGTTGCCCTGCGCCTCCAAGAGGCGGGCCTTCAGGATCGCGACCATCGAGTCGAACCGCGGCCCAGGATTGCCCGCTTTGGCATCCGCACCGAGTGCCTCGAGTGCCTTCGACGCTTCCGCCGGAGCGCCCTTCGCGAGGTGGGCGTCGACGACGCCTTGAGCCGCCTGGTCGAGATAACGCCCGCTCGGGAACGCCTTCACCAGCTCTTGCCATGCGGCGCTCGCGGCGTCGTGGTCGCCTGACTTCGCGAAGAGCACTGCGAGCCGGAACAGCACCTGCTGCTTGATCACCGGACGCAACTTCGCGTCGCTCTTCAGTTTTTGCAGCGTGCCGAGGGCGTCCTCGGCGGAGGTCGAGCTGAACTTCGACACCAGCTCGCTGAACTCCGCCGCGCCACCGTACTGGATGTTGGTCACATCCTTCCAGGCGATCGTCTTCTTCGATCCGGGCTTGTGCTGGAAGTCGAGGCCGTCGTAGCCCTCGCTCAGGATCTTTCCGGTCGTGCTCAATCCGTCCTGCGTCTCGACGGTGTCTTGCTGAGCCCGCGCCGCCGCCCCTGACCCGAGGAGCGCCGCCCCAAGCAAGAGAGCGCGGCCCAGCTGGCCGAGCAGCCCGAGCATGCGGCGCTCCGTCAGTCCGTTCAGTCCGTTCAGTCCTCGCTTCGCACCGACCATCGGATGAATCGTCCTCGTCTGGGAGAAACGCGACGGACTCACTTGATCACCTTGTTCGCCAACTCGGACTTCATCTTTCGGAACAGCTCGCGCAAGCCGTACTTGCCTTGGTCGAAGTCCTCGGTGTTGCGTTCGAGGTCGCGCAGCGCTAGGTCCGCCTTCGCGTAATCGCCCTGATCCACCCACGCTCGCATCTGCCAGTAGCGGCCATGCCACCAAGTCTCGCTGCGCTCACGCCCGGTGGGCTTCGCGAACTTCACGACCGCGCCGAACACTCCATTGGCGCGAGCGAGTCGGTCAACGTCGCGGTTTCCGACCAACCCCGCCTTGAAGTCACAGAGACCCCATTCCAGGTAGGCCGTGACCAGATCAGGACGTTTGCGGGCGACCTCATTGTCGATGTCGCCGGACTCGGCGTCGATGATCCGTTCACTGTCGAACAACTGGGCGTACTGCTCGCCAGCCTGCTCAGAACGGCCGAGGAAGCCGAGGGTTCGCGCCAAGTTCATCCGGGTGCGATACGACGGCACCAGCTCGAGCGTCGCGGCATAGGTGTCGGCCGCTTCTTCGAAGAAGTGGGGCACGGTGACCTTGATGTCCCCCGCGGAAAGGGTCGAGTTCACCCGGTCGGGGATGCCATTGAAATGCTTCCCCATGATGAAGTAGCGAGCGGCGACCTGCTCGAGTTCACCACTGCGCGCCGCCGCGATGTCGTGCAGCTTCGCCTTCAGGCTGATGACGTAGTACCGAAAAGCTTTTTCCCAGACCTTTGCCCCCTCGGCCGACTTGGGATCCTTCCCAATCAGTTCGACCGCGCGTCCGTCACAGCTGCGGGCGAAGACGCCCGCCGCAGCCGCCGCGCTTCGGGCCTCGCCACCCTTCGCCAGCAACGCCTCGAGCAGCTTTTCGGCGTCATCGAAGCGACCGAGCGAGTTGAACGACTGGATCCGCAGGCTCCACGCGACGCCGATCTTGTCGAGATCGGCGGGGAAGCGATCCTCGACCCCTTCGAGGATGCGCGGAACGTCGGCGGCTCTACCGACGCCATCCATCATGCACAGGTTTGCGTGAAGGGTCCGGCACTCGAAGGACTGCGATTCCCAGACCTGCTTCCGATTGAGGTCGAGGGTCTTCGCGGCGGAATCCTCGAGCAGCTTCACGCACTTGGTCAACTGCTCATCGGCGCGCTTCACCACCACGGCGACTTGATCGGATTGCTTCAGCTTGACGACGCGCTGGGCGTCCTTCACCAAGGACCGGGACGCCGCGTACTGAGCGTCCTCGTAGTTGGCGGAACCCGGCTGCACCTTCAGGAAGAAGTCGGCGGCTTCGGAGAACTTCTGGTCGGAGTCGAGCTGCTGCCCCTGGAAGAGCTGGATCTTCGCGGCGTACGCGCTGCTGGCGTAGTCGTTGGCGAGCTTGAGCCGACGCTCCTCGATCAGCCTGGCGAAGACCGGGCGCTTTTCCGCGCCGTTGATGGTCTGGAAGCATGTCATCGACGCATAGACGGCGTCAGCGGCGCGAGCGGACTTCGGGAATCGCATCCAGGCCGAGTCGAACGCGACCGCAGCGCTTCGATAGTCCAACTGCTTGGCGTAGTACGCGCCCATCTTCATGAGCGCTTCGACCATCGCGTCGCCGTTTCCCAGCGACGCATCGAGCGCGCGGGCACAGGTGGTGAGCGCCTGCTCGATCTCGCCCTTCGCGAACATCGCGTCCGCGATCTTCAGCAACTGCGCACTTCCAAGCTTGCTCACGTTGGCGCCGCCGGCGCCGGATCCGCCGCCGAGCAGCTTGGCCATGACATCGCGGCCCTTCGCACCCCACTGGCCGGTGGGGTTCAGGTCCTGCAGCGTCTGCGCTGAGATTCCGGCGGCCTTGGTGTCGCCGGTGGCGATCTCCGACTCGCTCTGAGACGCCAGCACGGCAAGCCCGTACTGCGCGACTTCGGGAGACTTCGTCCGCGTGTAGAAGTCCTTGCAGGCCGCGATCACATCCTCGTGCCGCTTCAACTCAGCGAGCGCGAGCGCCTTCTGCAGCACCGCCCAGGAAACCACGTCGTCGACCAGATCGGGCATGTCGACGCGACCGTCTTCGCCGACGTCGTACTGCTCGATCAGCGCGATCGTCGCGTCGAAATGCTCGAGCGCGGCGTCGACGTTGCCGAGCGACTTCTCGCAGAAGCCCTGGAAGACGTTGCCCTGGTACGCAAGGACGTTGTCATCGAACTCCATGCTGAAGTCCTGGAGCGCTGAAAGCGACTGCTTGAGTCGCCGCTCACGCTCCGGATCATCCGCGCCGAACAACTGCGAACGGAAGTAGTCCGATTTGCAGAGGTTGAACCAGGCCCGGGCGCGCTGCTCGCGCAATTCATCGGTGGCCTCGTCGGAAAGCGTCGCGTCATCGAGTTTTGCCTCGACCTCGCGCTTCTGCTTGCGGAGCACGTCCTGCACGTGCGCGAAGGCTGCCGATCCTTCTTCGCGCAGCGCTTTCGCTTCGTCGGGATCGGTGACTTTGAGGAGCGCGCCGACGAGCGTCTCACCGAGGAGTCGGTACGACTCCGGCATCGCGACTTCAGCCTCCTTGGCTTCGGTCGTGCCGGGGTAGTCGGCGATGAACTGCTCCTTCTCCTTCAGCAGCTTGGAGAGCAAGTCCTTTCGCTTCACCAAATCGGGCTCAGCGAACGCGAGCTCGAGCTGGATGTCGAGGAACACCGAGCGAACTCCGGCACGCTCATCGGCGCTGGCGCGATCCCATTTCTCGAAGGCGGCGCAGAAATCGGCGGCCATGCCCTCGTAGCCCTGTCGGAACAGGCCGCGGGCGAACGCGGCGTTGTCGCGCCCGAACGTCCGCGTGAGATCGAATGCCACGCGCTCGGCGGGCGCCGGAGCGTTTGGCACCGCCGCTTTCGACGCAGCCTTCGGCGGCGCCTGGGGAGGCAGCAGGGACAGCAGGAGCGCTAGCAACATGAGCGGTTACGGGTTCTTCTGTTCAGGGGCAGTAGCATCGGGATTGGCCAACACATCATCCTTCGCCTTGGCGGGCTTCTTCGACTTCTTGCTCTGGGCAGCGCCGAAGGCGTTCTCGTAGCGGTAGTAAACTTCGAGCGTCAGGATGTTGATCGCAGTGGTGTAGATCGGCCCGATGCCGTAGCTCCAGCGATCTGGCTTCATGAAGCCGCCGGTCGAGCAGCGTTTCTCTTCGCGCGACTGCAGCTCGAGGATCGAGTCCTGCATCGCCTTGTTCCACGGGCCCCAGTACTTGTTCGAGCGCTTCGGCGCGTCGGGGCCGTCGAGCTGGTTCAGCGCCAGCGCACCGTAGTACCAGTAGTAGTAGTCGACGAGCGACTTGCCCTTGTTCTTGGTGTCCGCGGCTTCAGTCGCGCTTGGCAACGCCTTCACGATCTGATCGGCGCTCAACTTCAGGTACGGATCCTCGATGTTTGCTTCGATGAAGACGCGGATGCACATGCCGACGGCAGCCATCGCCGGAATGTGGTACTTGAAATCCACGTCGTGCTCGCCGGCGATCTCCACGCCAGCGGCGTCCGGACTCATGTACCCCACCAGCCCGTTCGTGGCGGAGTTCCACTTGACGTACGTCAGCGCGCCATCGACCGACTCTTGCGGCACATCGAGGCCAGAGAGCATCGCCGACTTGAGCGCCATCACGCACCAGCCCGCCACCGACGTGTCAGCGTCGTAGAGGTCGTCGGTGTACGCCTTCTCAGATTGATACTTTTCGGGCGTCGAACGACCCGCTTCGACGTCACCCTTGCCGACGTAGCGCCAACCCCACTTGCCCTTGCCGTTGGGATTGTCCTTCTGCGCCGCGCAAAGGAAGTTGATCGCCCGCTGCGCAGGTTCTTTCCATTGCTTGTTTTGGCTGAGGCCATAGGCCTCACAGAGCGCGAGCGTCGCAATGGCGTCGTTGTAGAGGAAGCGCAAGCTCGGATCGGTGAACGACCCATCCTGCTGCTGCTGGGACACCAGCCACTTGAGTCCGGGCAGGATGACGTCCTTACCGAGTTCGATCTTCTTGGCACGGTAGGTGTCGACGACGTGCTGGCGCGCGTTGTGGCCGAAGCCGGCGCCGAGATAGCAGAGCAGCGAAAGGCCGGTGAGTCCGACGTCGACCCGGTCGGTGTAGCCGCCCTCATCCGCGCCGGTCTCAGGCTGGCAAGGATGGTCGCCCGGGCAATGGTCCTTGCAGGTGAGCGCGCTCCACGAGCCGTTCTCGTTCTGGTGCCGCGCCAGCCAGAGCAGGCCGAGGCGGATCGCTTCTTCGGTGCCCTGGGTCGCGCCGCTCGGGCGCACCCCCTTCTTCAGGCCACTGCCGAGCTTGCGACTGGCGAATGGCGACGGCGTCCCGGTGCCGCGGTGGCCGCCCCCTTCGCCGACGCCGATCGAAGTGCCGCCGGTCGGATCACTGTCGGGCATCTCGGAGACCGAGTTCGGGTCGCCGATGTCCTGGGTCAGATCGCGCTCGACCTCCTCGGTCGGGATGAGTTCGGCCAACTCGGTGGGCACCAACTCCGCCGCGACGTTGTCCGGGATCGCGGAACGATCGGGCGGCAGTTCCGGGATTTCAGGTTCCGGCGGCTGCTCGTCCGTGATCGACTTGGCGCCGATCTTGGTCGCCGTGATCGAGGTGTCTTCAGCGGGACCGCCGCTGGTCCCCATCTTCCAGACCAGGAAGATGGCGCCGATCGCAGCATGGATCGCAATCGCGATGACCATGCCCGGCGAGTTCTGGATCATCGACCGGATGAAGCGCTTCAGCCCCTTTCCATGCGGACTCGCCGCACCTGCGTCAGCGGGGCTTGAAGCGGCATCCGACGGCGTCCCAACACCAGCATCCGCCATGAGCTCACTCCGCCCGAACGAGCTGAAAGCGATCCTCGCCGCGGCGGGCCAACATTTGGCACGGCGAAGTCAGAGGGGCGACCCTACTCCACCGCGATGGATGGCTCGCGGAAACAATTCGGGGCATTAGATCGTCGCTCCGGAGAGTTGGCAAGGTTCGCGGCCCCCTGACGACCGATCAAAGGAACGCAAGCCGACTCGCACCGTTCAGGGGCCGGCGGCGCCTGCGAGTTAGGGACCTCGCTCAGTGCAGTAACCGTCGCCGGCTGGTTACTCGCTCGGCGAAACCGGCTAGAGCGTCGGCAGGTCAGGGAGCCCGCGATGGTTCCGCTCGCGACGGGATTTCGGATCGCGTTGATCGGGCTGATCGCCACGCCTCTGGCGCTGCCGATTCCGTTGCCGTCAGCAGCCGGATCCGGGGGTCGGCGCGAGGTCGCTCCAGCGGTCCGCATCCATCGCGATGGCCGGACGACGGGCCCGCTCCCAACCGGAATGGTGTTGGTTCCTGACGGCAGCTTCCGGATGGGCACAACCCTGCGCTGCGTCGCCGATTTGGCGAAGGCGGCTCCCGAGGTCGCGATCGACCGGCTGCTCGCCATGACGCCCGAACATGAGGCTGCGGTGAGCTCGCTGCTCCTTGACGCCGATGAGGCCAGCAACGAACTCTTCCGTCGCTACCTCAACGACCGGCAGCTCGCACCGCCACGTGAACTGCTCGATCTGACTTGGAACCATCGGGAGCGCGGCAAGCGCGTTGATGGGCTCCTGCCGGCGGCGGAGCGGCTGCCCGCGACCGGGATCAGCGGGGACGAGGCTGCGGCCTGCGCGCGCTGGTTCGGCAAGCGCCTCCCCACCGAGATCGAGTGGGAGTACGCCGCACGTCGGGGACGCCCGGCCGAGGGCTTCTATCCGTGGGGTGTCGGCTGGTCGGCGTGGTCGGCGGATCGCTGCGCGTGCGCGCAAAGCTCGATGAAAGGGCGCTCGGCGCCGGCGCCGCTGCTCGCCCGGACGTTCCCGGCCGACTGCGCTTTCGACGGGATCTACGACCTCTCCGGCAACGTCGCCGAGTGGACGTCGTCGGCGTTCTCGTCGTTTCCCGGCTTCGATCGTTCCGCCGCTGCCGAAGCGCTCGGCGAGAAGCGCCCCCTCGATCTGAACTTCGACTCGCAGGCCGCGACCATCCGCGGCGGCAGCTTTTGGGGCAATCAGGCCACCAACTCGCTGGTCTTCCGCTTCGGCGCCCCGCGTGAAGCGCGATTCGAGGCGGTCGGGTTCCGTTGCGCCCTGTCGGCGGTGGCCGGACTCGATGTCCTGCGCGCGGCCGTCCAGACGCTCACTCCGTCGCTCGGCCGCCAAACGTCTGAGTTCGACCTCTCCGACCGGGCGATCGCCGCCGAGACGATCCACCCGGTCGACTCGCAGCGGCGGCCTCTGCGCGCGCGCCACATCGCGTTCGCGCGCGTCCGCAACTGCGGCACGATCGGCTCGGCGAAACTACGGCGCGATTCGGTCGATTCGCCGCGACTCATCGGTCTGGTGTCGCTCTCGGAGCCAGCGATCGCACCGGCGTTGGCAGCGGGCGACTACGCGGTTCGCTTCAAGGCGCGCGGAGAGCCGAAGCAGCCGCGGCTGATGGCACGTGACCGAGTCGATCGCCAAGGACGCGTCGCCACCGAGACCACGGATCCGAGCGTCGTCCCGCCCACGGATCGCGACGTGCTGCTGTTCATCGATGCCCGCGGCATCGCCGTTGGCTGCACGGCGGTTGCCGCCGCCGACGAGCCGGCCATCGCGTCCCTCATCGAGGTCGCAGCATGCGATCGCGGGCAAACCGCGCGATTCGCCACCAGCCTCGCCACCGGCAGCTCGATGCGCGAACTGCGGCTCGAGTTCGACCTGCGATTCCGAGACGGCGCGTTCGCGGTGACCGAGTAGCGACCGGCACGCCGAGGCGATCCCGGTAGATCAGTCTCGGAGCGCGGCGAGAGCCTGTTCGACCTTCGACCGCTCCTCGACGAGCTGGGAGCGCCGCTCGCGCTCGCGCTTCACGACGTCCGCGGGCGCGCGCGCGACGAAGCTTTCGTTGCAAAGCTTCGCATCGATCTGCGCGATCTGCTTGTCCTTGTCTTCGCGCTGCTTCGAGAGCTCCTTCGTGCGCGCGGCCTTGTCGATCAGGCCGGCCAACGGCAGGTAGACCTCACCGACACCGGCCACGCTCTCCGACACGACCTCGGAATCGGAATTCGGCGGTCGCGCCTCTGCGACGGCGCAGCCACGCAGTTCCGTCTTCGCGAGGCGTTCGAACCACGGCTTGGCCTCGACGAATGCGCGCTCCAGTTCCGGCGTCGGCACTTTGATCGCGGACGGCACGACGGTCGATTCGCCGATGCCGTTGCGAGCTCGCATGTTGCGCAGCGTCGAGGTCGCCGACTGGATGAACGACATGGCGGCAGTCGCCGAGATCAGGGGCAGGTCGTCGGCCTTTGGCCACGGCGCCGTGATCAGCGCAGGGGCGGCGGCGGCGACGAATCCCGCCTGCTTCAAGTGGCTCCAGAGCGCCTCGGTCACGAACGGCGCCATCGGATGCAGCAGGTGGCACAGCGTCTCGATCACCTTCACGGCGATCGCGCTGGCGATCCGGCGCGAGCCGGGCTCCTCGGCGGGATCAAGGCGCACCTTGACGATCTCGACGTACCAGTCGCAGAAGTCGTTCCAGGTGAACCGGCGCAGCGCGTGGCTCGCCTCGTGAAAACGGCAGGCAGGGAGCGCGGCCGTGACCGTCTCGACGGTTTCGCGCAGGCGCGCGAGGATCCAGCGGTCTTCGAGCTTGGTCGCCTTCGCGAGTTCGGCTCCGCGGACATCCTCGATCGCGATCTTCTGCAGCACGAAGCGGGTCGCGTTCCAGAACTTGTTGACGAAGTTGCGGGCCTCTTCGACGCGCTGCTCGCTGAAGCGGATGTCCTGGCCCTCGACAGTCAGGAGCATCAGCGACACGCGCATCGCGTCGGCGCCGTACTTGTCGATCATGTCGATCGGGTCGATGCCGTTGCCGAGCGACTTGCTCATGCGCCGGCCCTGTCCGTCGAGGACGGTGGCGTTGATGTAGCAGACATCGAACGGACAGCGTTGATCGAACGGCAGATGGTCGGCGAACGCGTAGCCCGCCATCACCATGCGCGCGACCCAGAGGTAGATGATCTCGCGCGCGGTCGACAGGAACTGCGTCGGGTAGTAGCGCGCCAGATCGTCAGCCGGCTTGCCGTCCTTCTGCTTCGGCCAGCCGAGCGTGGCGAGCGGCCAGAGCCAAGAGGAGGCCCACGTATCGAGCACGTCGGGATCCTGGCGCACGATCGGCTTGCCGCTCTTGGGGTGCGGGTCGCCGGGCTTGAGTTCGGTGCGCGACGCGACCGCGAGCCCGTCGGCGTCGTACCAGACCGGGATGCGATGGCCCCACCAGAGCTGGCGGCTGATGCACCAGTCGCGGACGTTCTCGAGCCAGTCGAGATAGACCTTGCTCCAGCGTTCGGGCACGAAACGCAGCGCGCCGTTCTTCACCGCCGCGATGGCGGGCTTGGCAAGCGGCGCCATGTTCACGAACCATTGCTCGCTGATGCGCGGCTCGATCACCGATCCCGAGCGGTCCGACAGCGCGACCGACAGCTCGTGATCCTGCGTCTTCTCGAGCAGGCCGGCGGCTTCGAGGTCGGCGAGGATCCGCTTGCGCGCCTCCTCGCGGGAGAGACCCTGGTAGCGACCGCCGTTCTCGTTGATGCGACCGGTGTCGGTGAACAGCGAGATCACCGGCAGGCCGAAGCGCTTGCCACGCTCGTAGTCGTTCGGGTCGTGGCCGGGCGTGACCTTCACCGCACCGGTCCCGAAGCCGAGCTCGACCGTGTCGTCGGCCAGCACCGGGATCGGGCGATCGAGCAGCGGCAGGACCACGCGCTTGCCGACGAGGTGCTTCCAGCGCGGCTCGTCGGGATGGACCACGACCGCGGTGTCGCCGAGCATCGTCTCGGGACGCGTGGTCGCGACCACGATGAACTCGCCCGGCACGCCCTCGACCGGGTAGCGCAGATGCCAGAGCTTGCCCTTGCGCGTCTCGTGGTTGATCTCGTCGTCGCCGACGGCGGTCTGCAGCACGCAGTCCCAGTTGACGAGGCGCGGGCCGCGATAGATGAGGCCCTGCTCGAACAGGCGCACGAAACTCTCGCGCACGGCGGCGGAGAGGTCCTCGTCCATCGTGAACTTGAGGCGCGAGTAGTCGGCCGAGCAGCCCATCCGGCGCAACTGCAGGACGATGCGGCTGCCGTACTGCTCCTTCCACGCCCACACCTCGGCCAGGAACTTCTCCCGGCCGAGCTGCTCGCGCGTGACGTTCTTCTCCTTGAACAGACGCTTCTCGACCACGGCCTGCGTCGCGATGCCGGCGTGGTCGGTCCCGGGGACCCAGAGCGTCTCCTTCCCGCTCTTGCGATGGAAACGGACGATCGCGTCCTGCACCGTGTTGTTGAGCGCGTGGCCCATGTGCAGGCTGCCGGTCACGTTCGGCGGCGGGATCATCACGACGAACCGACCAGCCTTCGCCAACGGGTCCGGACGGAACGCGCCGGAACTCTCCCAACCGGCGAAGAGCGCCTGCTCCGCCTCCTCGGGCGTGAAGCGGTTCGGGATGTCGAAGGCCATGGCAAGTTCCCGCAGCGACGAAAGCGCGGGAAGCTACCGCCGTCCGGTTGAGCGGACAAAGCGGCACGATCAGGATGGTGACGAAACCGACGTTCTGTGTCTGGATCAGAATGTCGGTTTGGTCACCGGTCAGGCGCCGGCGGCGCGGGAACTCGGGCGGACGAACCAGCCGAGCAGGGCGTCGGCGCTCGCGAGCTGCAGGTCGGCGGCGCGCGCGGTCTCTTCGGTGAAGCGGCGCTCGCGGACGCCTTCGATGCCGGCGCCGAACAGCGCAAATGGCACGGGGATGTCGTCGGTTCCGCGAGTCTCGACTGAAGTGGTGTGGTCGGAGACGACCAGCAGCCGGCGGTCGTTCGCTGCCCCCTGTTGCCAACGCAGCAACGGCGCGAGCAACTCGGCGTCGACGCGCTCGATCTGCGCGACCTTGCGCCGCGCGTCGCCGGACCGTGACGCTTCGTTCACCGCCGCGACATGGACCACGGTCCACGCGTGCGTCGCCGAGAGTTCGACCGTCGCCTGCACCTTGGCACCGAGGTCCGAGCGCTCGTCGGCGGTCGTTCCGGCGATCTTGGGTGCCTGCAATCCCGCCTGCAGCGCGAGTCCCCGCACCAGCGGCGCGGCGGCCACGACCGCCATCCCGCCGCCAAATCGCTCGGCGAGCGGCGGCAGCGATTGCGTCGCGCCCTCTCCCCACGCCCAGACCGCGTCGGCCGGGTTCTCGCCGAGGTCGAGCCGCACGCGATTCACCTCGTGCGCGCGCAATCGCGCGAACGCCGCCTCGACGAAGCTGCGCAATGGCATCGAATCGCGCCCGCTCGGCAGGTGCGCCGCCAACGGTTGCCCTAGCACCGCATGCGGCGGCACGGTCTGGATGTCGAGCGACGCCCCGCCCGGGATCACCAGCAGATGGCGATAGCCCGCACCCGCGATCAGCTTCCATCCGGGCGGCAGCACATCGGGCGCACGCAACGCCGCCAACAGCAACTCCGCCTCGCGATCGGAGACGTGACCCGCGCGCGTGTCC